>JAURER010000004.1 GCA_030827315.1 Gemmatimonadota bacterium
ACCCTGCGCCCGGAACGCAGATCGGAGCCGCAGCTCGCGGCCACGACTCCGACTCCGACGTCCCCGGGCTGGAGCCCGTGACCGACGATTGCGCCCCGGATCAGCCTTGTCCGCCGGGGCGTCTCGCGGCCGACGGGGTCGAACCGCCGCCTGAGGGGCGACGGACCGCCGACGGGGTAGAACCGCCACCGGAGGGGCGTCTCGCAGCCGACGGCGTCGAACCGCCGCCGGAGGGGCGACGGACCGCCGACGGGGTAGAACCGCCCCCGGAACGGGGTCGCGCACCGCCCGAAGAGGGACGAGCGCTGCCGGCGGCCTCCCGAGAGCCACCGACCGAGTAGCTCGGCACCGGGGCACCGCCGCGCGGCCGGGCCGCTCGGCCCCCGTCGGAAGAGGTGCGCCCCCTGTACCCCGTGCCATTGTAGACGCGACCACCCGAACCGGACCGCGGGGCCACGATCACATACCCTGGGGAATAGCCCCAGTAGCCGTAGCCCGGATAGCCGTAGCTCCCGTAACCGTAGCTTCCGTAGCCGTAGCGGTAGCGGTACGGCGCATAGCCGTAGTAGCCATAAGGCTCGTCCCAGACCGATCCCCAGAACGGGTTGAACGCCATGTAGCCCCGGTAGTGCGCGGGCCGCGGCAGTCCCTCCGGCCGCTCCACCGGCCCGGCGGTCTCGACCACGAAGCGTTCTGGATGCGATACGGCGACCACAGCGTCAATGACCTCTTCGGGCACACCCGCGTCGGCGAGCGCGACGAGTTCGCGACCGGTGGGCCGGAAGTTGTCGCGCTTCGCCACGAGCCACGTCTCGACAGCCTTGGCGTCCATGCGCTGCGAAGCCTCGATGACGTCGTCGAGGTCGAGCGTGGCAGCCGCTGCCGCGCGCGCCGAGCGGATGGCCATGCCGAGACCCTCGGCCGGATCGACGACACCCTGGTCGGCGATGGGTCCCGCGCCGGCGAGGCGGTACTCCTGGACCCAGGCGAACGGCTCGTCGCCCGCGTGCACCGTGCGAATGTCCACCCACGTGTCGTCCGCCACGAACGTCATCACGCCGGAGCCCGCTCTCGGCTCGTCCGAGCCGCAGTTGAACTCCGTGGTCGTGAAAGCGCGGCGCCCGTCTTCGGAGAAGTCCACGCTCTCCCAGCCCGCGCACCCCTCGACGCTCACCTGCTGCCGGCTTCCGTCGGCTACCAGATGCTCCACCGAGGCCACGACTCCGTCGATGTAGTTGGTGAGTCCCGCTCCCTGCCCGTCGAGCCGGAAGCAAAGCAGACCGGCGTCGTCCTCGCCGCCAACCGCTTCCCAGCAGCCGACGAACGGGAGCCAACGCGCGTCGACTCCCTCGGCGACCTGCCCGGCCAGCGGCTGGGAGGACGTGGCGACGCAGAGGAAGGCCGCACCCGCCAGCGCATTCCGTATACACCTCAGTCGGTTCGTCATGGCATGCATCATCTGCCTCCTAAAAGCGGATGGCAATCCCACCGGTCAGCGCAAGACCGTCGAGATCGATGTTGTCGAAACCCACGAACCCACCCTCCATGGGGTCGTCGGCCCAGCTGTAGCGACCTTCGGCCGTCAGGACGAGGTTGTTGCCGATCGCAACCTCGAGACCGGCGAACGCCCGGGCGAGGAAGGCGCTCGACTCGCTCAGCACCTGATCACGATAGATGTCCAGCGTGTCGTAGTCGATGAAGTCGCCCTCCTGCGCGAAGTCCCACGAGACGAGACCCAGACCCGCCCCGAAGAAGGGCGTGACCGTGCGCGGAATCCACGCGAACCGTCCGATCTGCCGGCCCCGGGGAAGCGGGTAGACCCTGACACTCGCGGTGAACGGGATCCGCTGCAGACTCGTGGTCTGCAGGATCGGGCGGTCGTCCGAGTCCACCCAGTCGCGGTACTCCGACTGCACGGTACTCGACTGAAAGCCCAGGGAGAGCGCGATGTCGGCGTGCTCGTGGACCGCGACGGCGAGCTCGCCGCCCACGTACGGGGCGTCGAAGGCCCGACGGGAGACCGTGTGTTCCTGGACCACCCAGTCGAAGATCTCGCTTCCGGCCCGCTGGCGCCCGTACCCGGCCTCGAACTTCAGCGTCACGGCGGGCGAGCCGAACCGGTAGCCGTCGCCGCCCTGGGCGGCCAGTCCGCCGCAGGCGGCCACGACGAGTCCGGCCGCGAACACGGTCGCGCGCAGAGCCGCCCGTCCCGTCACTCGGTTCATGTCCCCCCCGTCCTCGCGCCGGACGTCCGTCGCCCGGTCTTACTCTTCATAATCGCAAGCACCATGCCACCCGGACGGACGACGCATGGGCGCGGCACGACCCGGTTCCTTCGCATCGAGATAACTGGAGTATCCCCCCCCGAGGACGGACGTGTCCACGGACGGAGACACGTCACCATTAACCCGCCTCCACCTTCTCCCGCGCGCCGCCGTACGTGCGCACCACGTACTCGCGCAGGATCTCCTTGAAGTCGTCGACCAGCCCTTCCCCCTTCAGCGTGACGGTATGCTGTCCGTCCACGTACACGGGGGCCTTCGGCTCCTCGAATGTGCCCGGCAGCGAGATGCCGATATTGGCATGCTTCGACTCGCCAGGCCCGTTCACGACGCACCCCATCACGGCGACATCCATCTCCTCGACCCCAGGGTACTCGAGACGCCACTGCGGCATCATCTCCCTGAGGTAGCCCGTGATGTCCTCGGCCATCTCCTGGAAGAAGGTGCTGGTGGTACGACCGCACCCGGGGCACGACGTGACCTGCGGCTCGAAGTGCCGGATGCCGAGCGACTGCAGTACCTGCTGCGCCACCCGCACCTCCTCGGCGCGGTCGCCGCCCGGCCTGGGCGTCAGGGAAACGCGGATGGTGTCCCCGATCCCGTCGAGGAGAAGGGGCGCGAGGCCGGCCGTGGTCGCCACGACGCCCTTGGCGCCGAGCCCCGCCTCCGTGAGGCCAAGGTGGAGGGGATAGTCGCACCGGCCAGCCAGCATCCTGTACACGGCGATCAGCTCGCGGACCGAGGAGACCTTGGTCGAGATCACGATGCGGTCGTGGCCCAGGCCGATCTCCTCGGCCAGCGCCGCAGAACGCAGGGCGCTCTCGACGAGTGCCTCCAGCAGGACCTCCTGTGCATCCTTCGGCTGAGGGCGTGCCGCGTTTTCGTCCATCAGCTCGGTGAGCAGACGCTGGTCCAGCGAGCCCCAGTTGACACCGATGCGCACCGGCTTGGCGTATTCGATCGCCACTTCGACGATCTGCGTGAAGTTCGCGTCGCGGTGCTTCGTGCCCACGTTGCCCGGGTTGATGCGCAGCTTGGCCAGCGCCCGCGCCGTCTCCGGGTACCGGGTCAGGAGAAGGTGCCCGTTGTAGTGGAAGTCGCCGACCACAGGGGTCCGATACCCGGCCGCACGGAGGCGCGACACGATCTCCGGGACCGCCTGGGCCGCATCGTCGTTGTTGACCGTGACCCGCACGAGCTCGCTGCCGGCGTCGGCCAGCAGACGGACCTGATCGAAGGTCGCCTGCACGTCCGCGGTGTCGGTGTTGGTCATGGACTGGACGACGACCGGGGCGTCGCCACCGATCCTCACGCCGTCGACGTCCACCGCGACGGCCCTTCTGCGCTCGACCGGGATCAAGAGAAACCTCGGGGATTGGGCACGGATGCACCGGGTACCCCGCCCCCGGCGCGTCGTTCGCCATCCGAGGCCAGCGGGACGCTCGAATCTACCCGAGCGGCGGCGCGCCACCAACCGAGCGCGCGCGGGAGCCCGGTCGTCCGACTGCGGCGGAGCCTCCCGCCCCGGTGACCCCCTTCCCAGCAGCGGTGCGTTATCGGCGCGCAATCACCCTCTGGGATTCGGAATTACGGATCCCGATCCCTGCGGGGGGGGTCGCACGACGGCAGAGCCGTACCGTGCCCATTCGACCGTGCGGAGGGCACCGTCGAATCGCCGGGCATCGGCCCCTATTCCTCCGCTGGTATGGGTTTTCCGGACCCAGGCTCCGCCGCGCGATCCGCCGGGAACCGCTGCACCAAGGACCCGGCACGGACCGGCCCCCGAGGCGACAAACCCCCGTCTCCCAGAAAAAAAACATTTGTTTACCATCAGCCCGCGTGTATTTTTCGCCCAATTTCCTCTGGCATCGACGAGCCATGTCCAAATCAGCCCCAATCTCCGTCACACCCCGCCCGCTCGGCGCTGTCCGAACGGTCGGCACGTTCGCGGCGACCGCGGTCCTGTTGGCCCTGGCAGCGTGCACGGGCCGCGAAGGGCGCTCCGTCGACGAGCTTGTGCTCGACGATGGCCGCTACCTCGAGCCCGAAACCATGCGTCCCTACTCCGGCCTCGCGTTCGCGACGTTCAACGACCAGCCCAGCGTGGTGGCCCAGCGCCTGAGCCTGCGCGACGGCGCGTACCATGGCCCCTTCGAGGCGTACTTCGACAACCGCAAGCTCATCGCCCGCGAGTACTACGAGAACGGCGTCCGCCACGGTGCGTACCGCTGGTACTTCGAGGACGGCGAGCTCTTCGAGGAGGGCACGTTCGAAAACGGCCTTCGCGAGGGTCCGTACCGCGCCTACTGGGACACGGGTGACCTGTACGAAGAGGGCACCTACCGCAACGGGGACTTCGACGGCCCCCGTCGCTGGTACAAGGACGGCCGAATGATCGAGGAGGTCACGTACCAGGACGGCGTCCTTCATGGCCTGTACGAGCGCTACCGGGAAGACGGCTCGGTGGACCTCAAGGGCGTGCTCGAACAGGGCGAGCCGTGCGGAATCTGGTTCGAGGCAGAGCGGACCATCCGGCACCCAGCCTGCGGAGCGCCGAGCGTCACAGAGTAATCGGGCGGATCCTCCCGCCGGAAGCGCCGAAGCGGCAGGGGCACCCGCCCCTGCCGCTTTTCGTTTTCACCCGCCCGATCCGGCGGTGGAGTCAGCGCTCCGAGCTCGACGTCCTCCACGCCTGGTCCGCCGGGACCTCCGGATCCGACCGCAGGAAGCGGATGAGCTCCTCGTGGTATTCTTCGGGATTATCGAAATGAGGGGCATGGCCGACGTCCGGAAACAGCACGAGTTCTGCGTTCTGGAGCTCCTCGGCCACGTGGCGCGCGAGGGCCGGGTAGTCATCGACGAGCCGGTCATCCGCACCGCCGATGACCAGTGCCTTGGTGGCGATGTGGCGCCACTCGTACACCACCGGGTCCTCGTAGAGGATGCGACGCTGCGCCGCCCGCACCCGCGCCATGCGGGGCCAGTCCCCACCCAGCGTCAGCCCATACTGGACCTCGACCCACTTCAGGTACTCGGGCTTCCATCCGCGGGGGTAGTAGCGAACGTGCCCCGCGAGCACCGACGCATAGGTCGTGGCCAGGGCGCTGCGGTATGACTCTTCGGGATCATCCCACCCCCGGCCCGGCCGTGGATCGGTGAGTCCGATCTGGTTGACCATGACCACGTGCGAAGAGGCCTCGGGATACGTGAATGCGAAGCGGGTCGCCACCATCCCGCCCATCGAATGCCCCACGATCGCCGCCCGTTCGATCCCGAGGTGATCGAGCAGCGCCTTGGTGTGGCGCGCCGGCATGTGGAGGTTGTAGTGCACGTCCGGCTTCGAAGACCGCCCGTAGCCTAGCCTGTCGACTGCGAGCACGCGGAATCCGGCGTCGGCGAGGGCCTCGATGGTCGGCTCGTACGCCGCCGCGAAGAAGTTCATCCCGTGAAGGATCACGACCGTGCGCCCGTTGGCCGCGCCGCGTGGCGCGACGTCCATGTACGCCATCCGGTGATCCTGCCCGTACAGCCTCACCTCGAGGTACTGCACCGGAAAGGGATAGTCGACGTTGCTGTAATCGATGGCGGTCGGACCCCATTCGGCGGGGGCGGCCGCCGGAGGCGCGTCCTGCGCGACGAGCGCGAGCGCCGGAACCGAGACGAGGAGAGCCGTCAGAAGTGCGGATCGAATCACGGGGCGCGTGGTGGAAGACGGGGGCGCGCCGTGCGGAGGCACGGCGATCGTTCGCACATTCGACGCGTCCCGCCGCGTCCTGTCAATCGGACCGAGGCTACCGGTAGGTCAGATCGACCACGCCCTCCGTCACCAGTACGGTCGTTCGGCCGTCGGGAGCCTTCTGCCCTTCCACGATCGGGTTGCCGCGGAACGAGAACGTGGCCCGTACCCGATCGACCCCGATCGCCTGCAGCGTGAACGTACCGGTCGGAGACAACCGATCGGTGTTGAACCCCAGAAAGCCGGCGTCGCCCGGGTGCGTGTGATGGAAGCCGTAGAAGGTGTTCCGCGCCCCAGGCACGTTGTTCACGGCGAACGTGCCGGGCGCGAGTGGGTCCGGGGAGCCGTCGACACGTAACACGAGCTCGGCGGGGCCGAGGGCACAGGTGTCGCAGGGGACCGTGAAGCTCGTGATCTCGAGCCGCCCCGAGGCGACGACCATTTCGACGCGCACCCCGCCGAAGCTCCGGGGCGCGCCGTCGACCAGCGCCGACAGCGTCCCCTCCCAGGCGCCCCACCCGTAGCCTGCGCAGGAGCGACCTGTCGACCGAGGGCGGAAGACCACGCGTCCGACCGCGCTGGTCAGGACCAGGCTGTCGGCGTAGGCCTCGTACGCGTAGCTGCGGCGGTCCGCGTTCGGCGGACCCCCGGGGGGAGTGAGCGCGAGGCTCAGCGTCGTGCCCTCCGCTCCCCACGTGCCCGTGGCGGCCGAGCACGAACGGGCAGCGAGGTCGGCCTCGACCACGACCGCCGATCCGTCTGCATTCAACTCCAGCGTCGTCTCGAAGGCACCCGGCGTGGTCGCCTCCCAGATGCCGTCGGGCTCGACGGAATCGAGCACGGGCTCCGTCGTGCCGCACGCCGCCAAACCGAGGGCGGCGAGGACGACGGCGAACGATCGGACACGGACGGCAGGCATGCAGGCAAGCACCCCGGGAGGCGGGGACGGTTCCGCTCGCCCCTCCCGGGCAGCGATGCTCCCACGGAAGCGATCGCGGGCTCCGCTATGCCAGGGCCGCCGTGATCACCTCCACCGAGGGTGCTCCGTCGGCCCGGCAGGCCATGGCCACGGCCCCGTGACCTTCACCGGTGACGTCGCGACCCTCCACCAGGACGGTAGGAGATCCGTGCCGGCGGAACTGTTGCGGCGTCGACTCGGACATCAGGTCCCACTCGGACCACGTCCATCCGAAACCCAGCGCCTCGACGGCCGTCCTGAGGTTCTCTCTGGCGAGGATGGCGTGGGGACACCCCTCGAAGTACACGAGATCGATCCGAGGGGCTCTCATCGGGACGGACTTTCAACCCGTGGGGTCGCCGAGAACTCCGTCAGCCTCTCCAACTCCGCTATGATCTCCTCAACGGACGTGCGCGTGGTGTCGAAGGTGACGAACCCCTCGGCACGGCCGTACGAGAAGGTCGCACCGGTCACGCCGTCGATCCGCTCTACGGCCACCCGGGCCGCCGTGGCACATGCGTCTCAGGTCATGCCCGTCACTTCGAGCGCGATCGTGGCATACGGCCCTTGCGGCTCGGCCTGCCCTGCGGACATCGCGGCGTGCTTCGAGTCGGCATGCTTCGAAGACGCCTCGTCATCGTGCCCAGGGATCTGGAGCAGGACCCCTCCCCCGATGAGCACCACGACGGCCGCCCACTGTTTCCAACCCATCTTGAACCCTTCCGGTCAGAAGAGGAGTGTCTGCCAGCGTGGAAAGGTAGCCAATGACACGGCGAGCACCGTGCCGACCCAGAGGACGATCTGCATCCGCCGCCGGGTCCGAGGGTCGGCACACGGCTTGCCCGGCGCACAAGCGGCTCTCTCTTCCCGGTCCAGGATCACGAACCCCGACACCAGGAAGACGGCCGTGGCTCCGAGCAGATACGGTCGCAACGGCTCGAAGGCCGAAAGCCCCGCGCTGGACACGCCGAGCGTCACCGCCACCGTGGGCCCGCCGCAACAAACGGCGGAGCCCAAGGCGGCAAGGACCCCGCCTGCACTGGGCAATACGACTCTCGTGGTGTCCCTCATATCGACCTCGCTCCCGGAGATGTCTCGACCGCCCACGCGACACCGGGCCTCGTTCGTGCGCGCGTGACGCCCAACGCTAGGCGTGCTGACCGAGGGCGTCGAGATGCACGCCCCGGCCCCCATACGTTGAAATGATGGCAGACTACACCGAGTTTACGCCCTCCGTGAAGTTTTGGAGGGGTGGCAGAGCGGTTCAATGCACCGGTCTTGAAAACCGGCGGGCGAAAGCCCTCGTGGGTTCGAATCCCACCCCCTCCGCTCGATGTAAGACATGCCAGCAAAGTGTCTTAGATGGGTGGACACGGGCGTCACCCCCGGGGTCTGGTACAGCCGTGCCGGGTTCCGCTTCGTGCCGGCGTGATCCCACGCGCGTACGACGCCTGGGGGGGGGCCGCGGCCTGGCGCCACTTCCGCGGCTACGTCCGGAACGCTACGACGACGGGCCGCTCTCTTTCCGTGCGCCGCCGAGCAGTTTGACCAGGACGCCAGCCAGCCCGCCCGCGGCGAACGCCGCCGCACCAAAGAGCGCGGGCATGCCCACGAGCGCGAGGAAGGCGAGCGCCGTGCCCCCGTTGAGTCCGACCGTGAGAAGATCGATCACCATTCCGCCGAACGCGTAGAGAACACCGCAGGCGAGACCGAGCACTGCCCCCCAACGGGCAAACCGGGTCGCGCGCTCGAGGACCGTCACCGTCGACCTCCATGGAAAAGGCAGCGGTACGAGGCGTTGGTGGCTCCGAACTCACGCATCGTCCTGGATGCCACGCTGCACCCTCGCAGTCTCCGTGTCCAGTGTCCTCGATCGGAAACCTGTGGACGCACTGACGGGTTGAAGTGGCATGGAATCGGAGCGACACGACGACGAAGACCGAGGCCGGCCCGGCGACACACCCCCGCCCTCCCGCTGGCGGGCTGCAGGCGTATGGCTGGAACGGCTCTTCACCGCGGCCATGGTGGTGTTCGTGGTGTACCGCCTCGGCCCGCAGCTCGGCGCGCTGACAGGCGTCGGGCCCGACCTCGGGCGCTCCCCGGAATACACCTTCACCGCGCTCGACGGCACCGAGGTCCGCTCCGAGGATCTGCGAGGCAACGTCGTCGTCCTGAACTTCTGGGCCACCTGGTGCGGCCCCTGCAAGCTCGAGATGCCGTCGCTGCAGTCGCTGCACGAGGAGCGGGCGATGGACGGGGTTGTGGTGCTCGGCCTGTCGACCGACGTCGGCGGGGATGACACGATCCGCGACTTCCTCAACGCGCGCAGCATTACGTATCCGGTCGGACGAGCCACGAACGCCCACCGACAGGCGTTCGGAGGGATCCGGGGGATCCCCACTACCTTCGTCATCGACCGTGACGGAATCGTGCACCACCGCGTGGTCGGATACTTCGCCCCTCCGGCCATGCGCGCGGCGGTGAGCCGGCTGCTGGAGCGCCCGGGGGAACCGTGACAAAGGCGCCAACCCCGCGTTCGCCTAGTGCCGGAAGAGCCTCCGACCGGTGAAGACCATGGCGATCCCGTGCTCGTCGGCCGCGGCGATGACCTCCTCGTCACGCACCGAGCCACCGGGCTGGACGATCGCCTTCACGCCGGCCGCTGCCGCCGCGTCGACCCCGTCGCGGAAGGGGAAGAACGCATCGGACGCGAGCACGGATCCGGCCAGCTCGTGGCCGCCGTCGCCCGCCTTCCGGACCGCGATCCTGGACGAGTCGACGCGGCTCATCTGACCGGCGCCGATCCCCAGCACGCCACCGTCCTTCGCCAGGAGGATCGCATTGGACTTCACCCCGAAGATCGCCGCCCACGCGAATCGAAGGTCGTCCCATTCGGCGTCGGTCGGCGCTCGCTGCGTCGCGACGCTCCACGAGACGTCGTCCCGGCCGTAGAACGGCGGCAGCGGCGGCGTCTGGGCGAGCATCCCGCCGTACACGGACCGCACCACGACCGGTTCGGGCACCCGCCCGTGCATCGCGAGGAATGCAGCGGTGCCCGCCTCGTCCGAGGCGCCGGCCGGGTAGGTCAGGATGCGGATGTTCTTTTTCTCCGTAAGCTTCACCATCGCCTCGTCCGAGTACGACGGTGCGACGAGGCACTCGATGAAGAGCTGGGACATGGCATCGGCGGCCGCCGCGTCGACCGGACGGTTCACGGCGATCACCGAGCCGAACGCACTCACCGGATCGGTCGCCAGTGCACGATCGTACGCCGCGGCGAGCGTATCGCCGATGCCGAAGCCACACGGGGTGGTGTGCTTGACGATGACCACGGCGGGCCGAGGGGAGTACGCGAAGGGAGCGAGACTCAGCAGCGCCCCGTCCAGGTCGAGAATGTTGTTGTACGACAGTTCCCTCCCGTGGTGCTGCTCGAGCGCCGCGATCCCCGCCGGCTTCGCCCCGGCGTAGAACGCCGCTTCCTGGTCCGGGTTCTCACCGTAGCGCAGGGTCTGCATGCGACCGAGCGAGGTCTCGAGCCGCTCTCCGAGGACGGTCGCCCCATCCCCGCCCTGCTCGGCTAGGTAGTTGCCGACCGCCGCGTCATACGCGCTGACGTGCTGGAACACCTTCGCGGCCAGCCGGCGGCGAAGGAGGGGATCGTCGTCCCCGTCGATCGCCGTGAGCACGGCTGCGTAATCGGTCGGATCGACGACGACCCACACGTCCCTGTGGCTCTTGGCCGCAGCCCGAATCATCGTCGGGCCACCGATGTCCACTTTGTCCATCGCCTGCTCCACGGGAACGTCGCCCGCGGCGACCGTCTCGCGAAACGGATAGAGGTTCACCGCCACGAGGTCGATGGCGCCGTATCCCTGCTCTTCGAGCGCGGCCATGTCGTCGGCGCGGTCGCGCCGGGCGAGCAGGCCGGCATGGATCGCCGGGTGCAGCGTCTTGACCCTGCCCTCCATCATCTCGGGGTGCCTCGTGACGTCGGAGACGCTCGTCACCTCGAGGCCGGCGTCCCGCAGTGTACGCGCAGTCCCTCCCGTGGAGAGCAGCTGCCACCCTCGCTGGGAGAGGGCCACGGCCAGTTCGACGATTCCGTTCTTGTCCGACACGCTCAGGAGCGCGCGCTTCATGCCTTGCCTCGGCGGTTCTGGATGATCGTTTTGTTTCGAATCATGGGGCGCCCGCGTCGCCGTCGACCAGGTCCGCCATGCGGTCCGGCGTGAAGCCCTCGGCGAGGGCCGTGCACAGGTGGTCGACGGCTCGGGGGTAAAGACGGTGTTCCACCCCCAGCACCCGGGCGGCGAGGTCTTCGGGGGTGTCGTGCGGGAGGACGGGGACCCGGGCCTGAGCCAGCACGTCGCCGTCGTCGTACGCCTCGGTCACGAAATGCACGGTCGCGCCACTCTCCCGCGCACCGGCCTCGACCACGGCCCGGTGCACGTTCATCCCGTACATGCCCTTGCCCCCGAACGCGGGCAGGAGCGCCGGGTGGATGTTCAGGATCCTGCCCCGGTACCGGCGCACGACCTCGGCGGGGAGCAGCCGGAGGTAGCCCGACAGGAGGATGACGTCGATCCCGAACGCGTCGAGCACCTCGAGCGTCCGCGCCGCCACGACATCCGCAGGTACGTCCTTCGTCGCGACGATCCGCACCGGTACGCCGGCCGTCTTGGCCCGCTCGGCCGCTCCGGCTTCGCGGTTCATCACGAGCACGGCAACCCGCCAGAGCGGCTGGGCGACCCGGTGGTCGAGGAGTGCCTGGAAGTTCGTCCCGCCACCGGATGCGAAGACCGCCACGTTGTAGGGGTCGCGGGTCACGCCAGCTCACCCCCGTAGTGCGGCGCGAGGAACGGGTTGCCCAGGCGCTCCATGCCGACGGTGGTCTCGGGCCCGTGGCCGGGGTACAGCACGGTGTCGTCGGGGAGCGTCAGGATCTCGCCGCGGATCGACTTCATAAGGGTGTGGAAGTCGCCACCCGGGAGGTCGGTCCGGCCGATGGAGCCCTGGAAGACCACGTCGCCGACGATCGCGAGACTATGCTCGGGCGAGACGAAGACCACGTGGCCGGGGGCATGCCCGGGCGTGAAGCGGACCTCGAAACCGCAAGCCCCGAACGACATTTGGGAACCGGGGACGATCTCGTGCGTGGGTTCGGGCTGGGCCTCGGTGCGCAGACCGAACATCGCCGCCTGGCGCTGCACTCCGCGGTACAGGCCGAGGTCGTCGGGGTGGAGCCAGATGGGGACCTCGGGGGCGTACGCCCGTACCTCGTGCACGCCCTCGATGTGGTCGAGGTGCGCATGCGTCAGCCAGACGGCTTCGAGGAAGAGGCTCTGCGACTCGACGTAGCGCACGAGGACGCGCGCCCCAGCACCCGGGTCGATCGCCACACACGCCTTCGTCTCGGTACAGACCGCCAGGTAGGCGTTCTCTCCGAACCCCGCTCCTGTGAAGGTCCGGATCTCCACCGCGTCAGCCCCGGGGGCGGGAAAGCGTCAAACCGTGAACGAGCTCCCGCAGCCGCAGCCGCCGGACGCGTTCGGGTTCCGGAAGGTGAAGCCCTGTCCCATCATCGAGCTCACGTAGTCGATCTCGACCCCTTCAAGATACTGCGCGCTGAAGGGATCGACGAAGATCTTGATGGAGCCGAGCTCGAGCACCTCATCGTCAGCCTCCGGCCCGTCCTCGATGTTGAGGCCGTACTGAAAGCCTGAGCAGCCGCCCGGAAGCACCGCGACACGGAGCCCCGCCCCGGACTCGACGCCGTGCTCGTGAATGAAATCCTGAACCTTCTCGGTCGCTGTGCTCGTCAACGTGACCATGACGCCGACACCTCCTGAAGCGTGCGAATTCGGCCGTATCCCCAAAACGGGGAACCCGATCCTGCCTTCCCCTACACCGAAGAGGGGCCCGGGGTTCGGGACCTGTTCGTGTGGCGAGGCGAAAAGCTATCCGACCCCCGAAAAGGGGTCAACGACTCGAGCCCGGACCGTGTGACCGCGCGTCATCCGGCCCGCCGCCAGGCCTCGAGCACGCACTGCACCAGCGCCTCGTCCTGACCGGGCAGAACGGTTCTCACATCCAGGCGGAGTCCGTCGTCGACGATGCGGCCGATCACGGGCAGATCTCCCTGTCGGAGCGCTGCGGCGAGTGCGTCCGCTCCCGCGGAGTGGCGCATCTCGACGCCCCAGGACGCGAGCTCGACGCCCGGGTAGGTACCGCCCCCGACCGCGCCAGCGGTCGCGACGACCTCGGCGCGGATGCCCGCGTGCTCCAGGGCCTCCGCCAGCGCGCGGGCCCGCGACTCCAGCGCCTCCTTGTCGGCCGAGAGCATGGCAAGCGTCGGTACCGTCCGTACGACCCGGGCCGGGTCTCCATAGAGCCGGAGCGTCGCCTCGAGCCCCGCCAGCGTGACCTTGTCCACGCGGAGGGCCCTGCAGAGCGGGTTCTTCCGCATGCGAGCCACGTGCGCACCCCGCCCGAGGATCACCCCCGCCTGGGTGGCGCCCATCAGCTTGTCGCCCGACACGACCACGATGTCCGAGCCCGCCCGAAGCGAATCGACGGCGCGTGGCTCCTCCGGAAGCCCGAGGGCACCCGCGTCGATCAGGAGGCCCGAGCCCAGGTCGTGCACGAGCGGCAGGCCGTGCGTCCGGCACAGAGCCGACAGCTCGCCGACCGACGCCTCTTCGGTGAACCCGGTGATGCGGAAGTTGGAGCGGTGCACCTTCAGGACGGCGGCGACCTCTCCGGCTTCCACCACTTCCACGTAATCGCCCACGCGCGTGCGGTTCGTGCTCCCCACCTCGACGAGTCGGGCCCCCGCTCGCTCGAGCATCTCGGGAATGCGGAATCCGCCGCCGATCTCGACCAGCTCCCCGCGAGAGACCGCGACCCCACGCCCCTGACCGAAGGTGTTGAGCGCGAGCACGAGCGCCGCGGCCGCATTGTTGACCACCAGAGCGTCCTCCGCGCCCGTGAGGTCGGTGAGCAGCGAGACGCAGTGCACGTAGCGCGACCCGCGCACGCCCGAATCCAGATCGAATTCGAGGTTCGTGTACCGGCCGGCCACGTCGCGCATGGCACGGACGGCGTCCTCGGCCAACGGCGCGCGGCCGAGATTCGTGTGCAGGACCACGCCGGTCGCGTTGATCACGTGGCGCAGGCTCGGAACTTCGGCGTGCTCGAGTGCGCGCCGCGCGCGGTCCAGGTAGATGGCCGGATCGGTCATGTCCTCATGCGGCTCCGGGCCGCCGCCGCTCCCCGAAAGGCCGGCGCGCACCGCGTCGACCGCGGCGCGCACCGCGTGGACCACGCGAGCCCGGCCGAAGCGTGCGACGACGTCCGCCGCCGCCTCGGCGGCCACGATCGAGTCGACCGAGGGGATGAGACTTCGCGGATCGCTCACCGCGGACTCCCTGCGTCCCGCGGCCGGGGTGCGGCCCGCGGAACCGGCACCAAACCTGTATCGACGGCGGCCGCGGAGTCAGCGGGGAGGGTGTCCGGTGGCGGGGACGCCACGAGCAGCGTGTCGACACCCCCGCCGCCCGGCATCCCGTTGACGTTCACGACCCCCGACGCCTCGACCTCGTATCCGACGTCGAAGTCCAGGGGCGTGGCGAGGATCACGACGATCCGCCGTCCGGGCAGGAGACGCCGCCCGTCCGGCGTCGGGCCAGGGCTCGTACCGCTCAGGACGTCCAGCGCCGGTGGAGTCTTCCGCCGCGCCGGAGCCCCGGCCGCCTGCGGTCCGGGGGAAGCACCCATGGGCGCGCCGACCCGGGCTCTCGCAGGCGACGCGACGAAAACCGTGTCCGGCGGCTCGGGGGGCATCGCAGGCTCGGCCACCACCGTGTCGATCCCGACGCCCGTCGTGTCGAACGCTGTCGCGGTGTCACCGACTCCTGCGGTGTCGCTTGCGGCACTCCTGCTCGCTTCCGCCCTCCGCTCCGCGGCGGCCTCGGCGTCCATGGAGTCGAGGCGGGCGAGAGAGTCCGTGACCTCCTCGACCCATTCAGCGTATTCATGCTCGTGAAGCACGCGCTCGACGGCGGGGGCTTCACCCTCCGGAAGCCGGATACTGACGGAGACGGCGCCGGAGGGCGCGTTCGGCTCGAGGAAGTCGTCGAACTCGAGCGTGATCACGACGGAGTCGAGCGCGGCGGCCCTGAGCAGCAGTGCGGCGGTGCTGTCCGGGGCTAGGACCGGGACATCCACGAGGAGCGTGTCCCCGGCGGCCACGTCGACCGAGGTGGAGCCCTGGACCTCCATTGAATCGAGCTCGCGATTCCGGTTCACATCCTCGAACGCGGTGAGCGTGAAGCGCCCCGCCGGCAAGTACCGGAGCGCGAAGATCCCGTCTTCCCCGGTGCGCGCCTGGTGGACGAGGCTGTCTTCGCCCACGGCCTGGACGTACCCGTCGCGCAGGGGGGCCCCGTCCACACGCCCCCACACCTCACCCGCGACCGTCGTCGGCACCGGCTCGGCCCCGGTCGAGAAGACCAGCTCGAAGGCGTCGGTCATTCTGTTGCTGAAGAGATCGGATACGACGGGCTGCAGCGTCACCCGATAGACCTGATCCGGCTCCAGGCCGCCCCGGACCTCTACGGTGAGCGAGGCCCGTTCGTGCCTGACGCGCACATCGCCCCGCCGCGGAGACACCGTGATGGCGTCGTCCAGCGTTCCACCCGGGACGCGCTCGCTGATCCGCTCGTCGAAGTCGAAGCGGATCTCCAGATCGAGGTCGGTCACCGTCGTGAACGCCTCGGGCGTCGTGCGAACGACGACCGGGGGCCGACGGTCCTCCGGTCCCCCCGGTGGAGCCTCCTGCTGCGCGCAGGCACTCCCGAACGCCGCCGCCAGCGCCGCGATGAGCGAGCCCCGTCGGATCACGCGCCCAGAGCCCGAAGCTTCTCGCGAAGCTTGGAGGACTGTTCCTCGAGCTGGGCCGCCCGCTCCCGCTCCTTCTGCACGACCTCCGCCGGCGCGTTGGAGACGAACTTGTCGTTCGCGAGCCGCGTGCGCAGACCACTGAGCTGGCCTTCGACCCGCGCGACCTCCTCTCCCATGCGCTTCCGTTCCCGCGCGAGGTCGATCACGCCCTCCAGGGGCAGGAACACCTCGGCGCCGTTGGCGAGCACCGCACTCGCGCCCGCGCCCGTCGCAGGCGTGGTCTCGATCCGGTCCACCCGCGCGAGTTGCTCGAGCGCGCCCGCCCGCCCCGTCAGCGCGGCCGCGAAACCCTCGGGTCCGCCGGCCACGTGGATCGCGACGCGCTGACCTTCGCCGATGCCGTACTCCTTGCGAAGCCGCCTCGCCTCGACGACTAGGCTCTGGAAGTCCGCGAAGCGCGCCTCCACCGCCTCGTCACGCCACCGCGCCGCCTCCGACGGCCACGGCGCCACGATCAGGTCGGCTGGGCGCGCCTCATCCTCGGGCCACGGCAGCCGGGCCCACAGCTCCGCGGTCACGAACGGCACCACGGGGTGGAGCAGACGCAACGCGTGATCGAGCACGGCCACGAGCGTCGAGCGCGCGGCCTCGCGTGACGCCGCGTCACCCCCCTGCTGCAGCCGGCTCTTCACGAGCTCCAGGTACCAGTCGCAGATCTCGCCCCAGAAGAAGTGGTAGAGTCCTTCCGCGTACTCGTGGAGGCGGAAACGTTCGAGCTGGCGCGTGGCCTCGGACGAAGCCCGCGCGACGCGCGAGAGGATCCAGCGGTCGTCCACGGTGAGGTCGGCCTCGACGTCGGCAAGCGGCCGCACCGGGCCGTCGCCGACACTCATGAGCGCGAAGCGGCCCGCGTTCCAGATCTTGTTCGCGAAGTTGCGCCCGTTGGCGAAGGCCGCCTCGACGTCTTCGTGGTCGAGGCTGATGTCCGTGCCCACGGCGCACTGGCTCACGATCGTGTAGCGCATGGCGTCGGCGCCGAACTCCTCCACCACGCGCAGGGGGTCGATGCCGTTGCCGAGCGACTTGGACATCTTGCGACCCTTGATGTCGCGCACGGTCCCGTGGAGGTAGACCTGCGTGAAGGGCGCCTCACCCTGAAATTCGAACCCCATCATGATCATTCGGGCGACCCAGAAAAAGAGGATCTCCGGGGCCGTCACCATGGTGTGCCCCGGATAGAACGCCTTCAGGTCGTCCGTTTCCCTGGGCCAGCCGAACACCGAGAACGGCCACAGCTGCGAGCTGAACCAGGTGTCGAGCACGTCGGGGTCCTGTTCGAGCGCGCCGCTCCCGCACTTCGGGCACGCCGCGGGATCCTCCCGCGAGACCATGACCTCGCCGCACGGGCAGTACCAGACGGGGATCCGATGGCCCCACCAGAGCTGCCGGGAGATGCACCAGTCCTGGATGTTCTCCATCCAGTGCTCGTACACCCGCTGCCAGTGGGGTGGCGTGAAGGTGATGGTGCCGTCCTGCGAGGCGGCCAGCGCGGGCTCGGCGAGGGGCTTCATCCGCACGAACCACTGCTCGGAGAGCCGTGGCTCGACCACGGTGTTGCACCGGTAGCAGTGGGGGACAGCGTGCGTGTGCGCGTCCGAACCCGCCAGGAGACCAACCGCTTCGAGCTGAGCCAGGACCGCCTTGCGGGCCTCGAACCGATCCAGCCCGCGGAACGCCTCCGGGGCGTTGTCCCCCATGCGTGCGTCCGACGTCATCACGTCGAGGAGCGCGAGGCCGGTCCGGCCCGCGATCTCGAAGTCGTTCTTGTCGTGCGCCGGTGTCACCTTCACCATGCCGGAGCCGAATTCCGGGTCCACGTGGCGGTCGGCGACCACCGGAATCGTGCGGCCGGTGAGCGGGAGCTCGACGTGCGCGCCCACCAGGCCGGCGTAGCGCTCGTCGCCCGGGTGCACGGCCACGCCGGTGTCACCGAGCATCGTCTCGGGCCGGGTCGTGGACACGGTCAGGTACCAGCGCCCGTCCGGGAGCTGCCCGACCGATGCGGCGCCGGCAGCGCGCGCCGCGGCCGCCGCTTCGGTCGCGTCGAGCGGGAGCGGGTAGCGCAGGTGCCAGAGGCTTCCCTGCGTCTCCTCGCCCTCCGCCTCTTCGTTCGACAGCGCGGTGAGACAGCGTGGACACCAGTTGATGATGTACTCGCCGCGGTAGATCAGGTCCTTTTCGTACAGCGACACGAAGACCTCGCGCACGGCGCGCTGGAGGTCTTCGTCGAGCGTGAAGCGCGTCCGCTCCCAGTCGCACGAAGCCCCGATGGCCTTGAGCTGTTCGAGGATCGTCCCGCCCGTCTCCGTCACGAACTCCCACACCCGCTCGACGAACCTCTCGCGGCCGAGATCGTCGCGGTGAAGCCCCTCGGCGGCGAGCTGGCGCTCGACGACGTTCTGAGTCGCGATCCCAGCATGGTCGGTACCGGGCACCCACAGGGACGCCCTCCCCTGCATGCGACGCCAGCGGATGAGCACGTCCTGGACGGTGTTGTTCAATCCGTGCCCCATGTGCAGCGCCGCCGTCACGTTCGGCGGCGGGATTACGATCACGTACGGATCGCGCCCGTCCTCCAGGACCGCCGTAGCCGGGACGTGGAAGTACCCTCCGTCCTGCCACGCGCGATAGCGTGCGGGTTCGATCGAACGGGGATCGAGGCGCGGGGGCAACTCCTGTGACACGGGCACTTCCTCGGGTGCGGTGCGGACGGGGGCCGGGGCCCAGAATGGGAGCACCCGGCGAAGCCGTAAGATGGGGCCGGGGCTCGCACCACGGAACCGGCCTGGGCCGTGCTGAGAGCCCAGGGGCCGACGCCGGGGCGGGACCCGGCTTCGCGCTCAGCGGATGCGGAGCGTGTCCCGCGCGGCCGCGGCGGCTCGTTCCCGATCGCGGCGCTGTCGGATCGCCTCCGCGCGCTCCTTCCAGTTCTGGTCGATCAGGTACTGCTGACTCTGCCGCGCGATCTCGTCGAACTCCCAGATGCGGCGCGCGTACTCGTCGCGCTTGCCGACGGGCACGCCGAATTCGAAGGGAAGCGGAAGCGCAATGTCGCCCAGGTAGATCCGACCGTCCGCCACCCCCCAGCGACCGCCCTGCCCGTCGCGGAACGTCCAGTCGGTCAGGCGATCCTCGGCGGCCCGCGCGATGGCCACGGAGTCGTACCACTCCACGATGCGCCGGGAAAGAAGCAGTTCCTCCCGCTCCTCGAGCGTCAGCTCGTAGAACTCGGGCGGAGGTGCAGCCCAGAGGCGAGGATCGAGGAGGTTGGCGCGAAGACGCTCGGCCGCCGAGGGCCCGGGGGGCAGGAGCTCGCCCACGAGCGGGCCGGGGATGTACGGGAGCCGGACGTCGGCTTCGGCGGCCCGCACTTCCTCGATTTCGTCCGGGTTTTCCGGACGATCCGGGTCGCCGGCGTCGAGCTCAATGAGCTGCATGAGGTCGACGCCCTGGTCCGACTGCTGGTCCGAAGAGATCGGAAGGACCAGACCGTCGGGCGACAGGATGGCACGGCCCGACGCGTAGAGGACGATCGCCACGACGTGGAGCGCGATCGAGATCCCGAACGCCGTGGCGCGCAGGCGCCGGGACCCGAGGCCCCGGCTGTCCTGCCAGGCCCGGTCCCGCTCGGATCCCGTGCCGGTCAGCCGTGCGCTCATCTGCGTTGCTAACCCCCCGCGAAGGCGCGGTTCCTCGGATCGGGGAGGACGGGCACGCCAGCCCGGGCCAGCCCCGGACCCGCCTGCGTACTCAGCCGACGACCCTGCCGAGCCGCCGAGCCGCCTCCGCGAGTCGATCCCCGTCCACCGTCAGCGCGATCCGGAAGAAGCCCTCCCCTCCGGCGCCAAGCGATGCACCCGGGAGCACGATGACACCCTCCGATTCGAGCGCGCGCAGCCCGAAGGCTTCCGAAGGTTCCCCGCCCGGCACCGGAATCCACAGGTACATGGTCGAGCGGGGTGGCGTGACGTCGAAGCCGGCGGCCCGGAACGCCTCCACCGCGGCATTCCGGCGCCCGGCGAACGTCTCGATGTTGCCGGGCACCCACGACGTCCAGCTGTCGAGCGCCGCGACGCCGGCGGCCTGGATGCCGAGATACTGCCCCGTGTCGACGAACGTCTTCACCTTCGACAGCGCTGCGATCATGGGGGCGCCACCGACGGCCCACCCGAGCCGCCACCCGGTCATGTTGTACGTCTTGGAGAGCGAGTGGAACTCGAGAGAGACGTCCCGCGCGCCGTCGAACTCCAGGACGCTGCGCGGGCGGTACCCGTCGAAGCCGAACTCCGAATAGGCGTTGTCGTAGGCGAGCAGGATGTCGTTTCGGGCGCAGTACTCGATGGCAGCCTCGACGTAGGCGTCCGGGGCGATGGCCGTCGTCGGATTGTTCGGGTAGTTCAGGTAGAGAATCCTGGCCCGCTTGGTGACGGAAGCCGGAATGTCTCCGAGGGGCACGAGGAAGTCGTTCTCCGGTCGGAGCGCGACGAGGTGCGGATCGCCCCCCGAAAGCATGAGCGGTCCGAGGTACGCCTGGTATCCCGGGTCCGGAATGATCGCCGCGTCCCCCGGCTCGACGTACGCGAACGGGAGGTGAGCGATCCCGTCCTTCGATCCGATGAGCGGAAGGACCTCGGTGTAGGGGTCGACCGTGACGCCGAAACGCCGGTGCATGAAGCGCGCTACGGCCTCGCGAAAGGCCGGCAGGCCGAGCTGGAACGCATAGCGGGAGTAGGAGTTGTCTCCTGCGACCTCACAAAGCTTCTCGATCACGGCGGGGGGTGGATCGAGCGTGGCGTCCCCCGCCCCGAGATCGATCACGTCGCGCCCCTCGGCCTCGATGCGGCGGCGGACCGCCTTCATCTCCGCCAGCGGATACGGGGGCAGAGCGCCGAACCGGGTGTTGGTGCGGGGCATCAGGCTTCCTTCACGACCCGGTTGCGGACGGAGCCCACGCCGGCCACGTCGACGACGACCTCGTCTCCCTCCGCCAGTGGCCCGATGCCGTCCGGGGTCCCGGTGGCGATCAGGTCTCCGGCTTCGAGCGTCATGATGCCGGACACGAACTCGATGATCGCCGGGATGTCGTACGCCATCTCCGACACGAGTCCGTGCTGGCGCACCTCGCCGTTCACGGTCGTGGTCACCGCGAGGGCGGTCAGATCGACTTCGGACACGGGCACCGGCGTACCCACGGGGCAGAAGGAGTCGAAGCCCTTCGCCCGGGTCCACTGGTTGTCCGACTTCTGCAGGTCGCGGGCCGTCACGTCGTTCACCGGCACGAGGGCCTGCACGTACGACCAGGCCTCGTCCCGGCTCACGCGCCGCGCACGCGTTCCGATGATCACGCCGATCTCGCCCTCGTAGTCGACGCGGCTGGAGCGGCGCGGCATGACGATGTCGTCCCCGTCCCCCACCAGCGCCGACGGCGGCTTCAGGAAGACGAGGGGCTCGGCCGGGACCTCACCCCCCATCTCGGCCGCGTGCTTCGCGTAGTTCTTGCCAACACAGACGATCTTCGAGGGTCGGATCGGAGCCATGGGGTGTTCCTCGGTGCGAGGGAAGTGCGAACAGAAAGATGGTCCCGGTATGGAAAGAGGCCGCCCGACATCGCTTCGGGCGGCCCCTCGATTCACTTCGTGGCGCGGAGCGGCCGCCGGGCCGCGCCGCTAGCCGTTCTTCGGCTGCGTGTGGATCCAGGTCCCGACGAGCGCCCCGGTGGCGGCGATCGCGAGGATCACGGCGATCACGGTCCACCAGAAGCCGACGTCCGCGTATCCCGTGGCCCAGCCCCCGTTCGCACGGGTGAGCGCCCCGAAGGCGAGACCGAAGTAGAGAACGCCGATACCCATGCCGATGATCCGCTTCATCGATTCTTCCACCGTTGCGTGATGACTCACGGGCCCCAGGGGCCGACCGCCGCGGAATCTAGAGCCCGCGGCGCGCCCATCCAAGGGGCGCTTCAGACTCCGACGGGCGTGCCGTAGAACGACCGCACGCGCCGCTCCACCTCGACCCAGGGTCCCTTCACCACCGGCGCGCCCGGCAGCGAGTCGCGCAGGTAGCGTCCGTAACGCTTCCGGAGGATCCGGTCGTCGAGCATCAGCACCGCCCCCCGATCCGCCCGGGAGCGGATCAGCCGGCCGAATCCCTGCTTGAGGCGAAGGGCCGCGTGGGGAAGCATGAAGCCCTGGAACGGGTCGACGCCCTTGCGCTGGAGCGCCTCCATGCGCGCGGCGGTGATGGGCTCCGAGGGCACCCGGAACGGAAGCTTCTGGATGACGAGCCCCCGAAGGGGGTCTCCGGGGACGTCCACGCCCTCCCAGAACGAGGCGGTGCCCAGCAGAACCCCGCGCCCGCTCTCGACGAAGTGCTCGAGAATCCGGCTGCGGTCCCCCTCCCCCTGCACGAAGAGGGGCCAGCGCGCGTCGAGCCCCGCGTCGCGGAGTCCCTGCGCGACGCGGCGCAGCGCCCCGTGCGAGGTGAAGAGGGCGAAGATCCCGCCGTCCGTGATGTCGGCGAACGAAGCGACGACGTCGACGGTCGCCTCGTCGAACCCGTGCTGGCCCGGCCCGGCCGGCGGGAGATCCGTCGGAATCGCGAGCAGTGACTGACTCTCGAAATCGAAGGGAGACAGTACGATACCCTCTTCCACCTCCACTTCTGCATCCACTTCGGCGAGATCCTCGGCGCCGATGCCCAGCCGGCTGCGGAGGAAGTCGAAGCGCCGCCGCGTCGTGAGCGTGGCCGAAGTCAGGACCGTGGTCTCGGCCCGGGTGAAGAGCGAGTCCCGCAGCGTCGCGCCGATCTCGATCGGGGCGGCCGCGAGGACCAGGTTGGCGCGGCTCGGGCGCCCGCGCGACTCCATCCAGCGCACGAAGGCACCGGCATCCTCGCCGGGTGCGAGCACAAGGCGGAGTCCGTGCACGATCGACCCGACGCGGCGCTCCACCGAGCGCAGGTCGAGGACGCGTCCTTCCAGGGCATCGGCCAGCGCCTCCGACAGATCCAGCCGGGCGCGCAGTTCCCCCAGCTCCCGCTCCAGACGTCCCAGGGTCGCGAGCGTGGCCCGCAGCCGCTCACCTACCTCCTCGGAAGTGGCAGGCTCGCCCCGGCCCTGCTCCCCGAGGCGGATCGCGCCCTCCCCGGGCGGGGCGAGGGGCTCGAGGCGCTCGACGAGGCCTTCGACCTCTGCCCGCGCACGCGAGAGTGCCGGCCGGACGCGGTTCTCGACCCGTTCCCGAATCTCGGCACCCTCGTCCGAGCCACCGACCGCCTCGTGAATGGCGGTCAGGATCCCCCGCCCCTTCCTGTCCAGCCGGGAGAGGGTGCGGAAGACGCCCCGCCGGGTCACCTCGACGCCCAGGTGCGAAGTCGCGGCGTCCTCCACGTTGTGCGCCTCGTCGAGGACCACGCGCTTGTATGCCGGGAGCACAGCCGACTGGGTCCAGTTCTGCGTGGCCTGGCGGACCGCGAGGTCAGTGAAGAGGAGGTGATGGTTCACGATGAGGACTTCCGCGGCCGCGGCCCTGCGACGAGAGCGCTGGTAGAAGCACTCCTGGAAGTGGGGGCAGCGGGAGCGCAGACAGATGTCCGGATCGCTGCGCACCTCCTCCCAGACGTCGTCGGACGGGGAGAACGTCAGGTCGGAAAGCGAGCCGTCCTCCGTGGTCTCGATCCAGTCGAGGAGGGAGCGCACCTCTCCCGACCGGTCGTCCTCGAAGAGCGATCCCTGCGTCTGCTGGGCCAGGAGCGCCCTGCGGATCGAGACGTAGTTGCCTCGCCCCTTCACGAGCGCCCATTTCACATCACCGACCAGCTCCTGCACCAGAGGAAGGTCCTTGAACGCGAGCTGCTCCTGGAGGTTGATCGTGTTCGTCGACACCACGGTGCGCTCCGCGTTCTCCTGCGCCCACCGTACGGCCGGCAGGAGGTACGCGAGCGACTTTCCCGTGCCGGTGCCCGCCTCGACGATCGCGATCCCGCCCCCGTTGAAGCGCTCGACCACCGACGAGAGCATGGCACGCTGGCCCGGACGGTCCTCGTATCCCGGATATCGCGTGGAGAGCTCGCCCCCGGGGGCGAGCACCGCGTCGAGCTCTGCAGGGTCGAGAGCCACCCGCGGCCGGGGCCGCGGAGGCTCCACCACGACATAGAGCCGCTCGGCGTCGTTGTCGATGATCGCCGTGCCGATCCCCTGGTCGTACAGCTGCGCGGCCACGTTCATGTCGGCGTCCGAAGGCTCCAGGACGCCGCTCGGGTGGTTGTGCAGCATCACGCCGCCCACCTCCGCGTCCCGGGCCGCGACGAGGACGGCCTCGAAGTTACCCCGGGCCACCGCCCGTGCGTCGTGCACGACGCGCTCCGCGTCGACCGTGGCCAGGAAGCAGACCTCCCGGCCTCCGGCCCTGGAGATCTCGTGGCGGAGGCGGTCCCGCGTCTCGGCCGAGAGCCTGAGCGGGGGTGCAGGACTCTTCGCGCGCCCCGCATCACCGGACACCCCGGCGCCCGCTTCGGCGTCGTCAGGCTCCAGTCCGTCGAGGCCCGCGAGGGCGACCTTCGGGAGGGTGATGGGGAAACCCTCCGGGATCTCCCGGCTCAAGTCTTGAGCTTCTGCTTCTTCGCCGCCGGGAAGAGGACGTTGTTGAGGATCAGGCGGTACCCGGGCGAGTTCGGGTGCAGGGCGAGATCCGTCTGCGGGTCGCCGATCTGGTGCTCGGGATCCTCCGGGTCGTGACCGCCGAAGTACGTCCAGGTTCCCTCACCGAGGTTCCCGTGCACGTACTTCGCGAGCCCGTCCTCACGGGCCAGGACGATGGCCCCCGACTTGAGCCGGTCTTCCCGGAACGACGTGGTGAGTCCGTAGAAGTCGGGAAGGACCGACTCGTGGTTCTGCGTCAGCATCGCCGGCACCGGATCGAACTTCGCCGAGAAGTCGAAGAGCGAGAACACGGAGAGCTCACGGCGCCACGGCGTATTGACCTGGTGACCGTCGATGTCCGAGAAGGAGTTCACCGACGGTGCGATCTGCACCTGGGCCCCCGTGAAGGCGAGTGCCATGTCCCAGTTCATCTTGGCCGACGCATCGGCGTCGGGCGGCGTTCCATCGGAGTACGCCGCGGCGATATCGACGTTCTGAGCCGCCAACGCGAGTTCGAGCGTCTCCGTGGCCGAGCACATGGCGAAGAGGAAGCCCCCGTCCTCGATGTACTGCCGGATGGTCTGGGCCACGTGCTTCTTCAGAGCGGGCACGTGCGCGAACCCCCCGGCGCGGGCCACCTCCTGGTTCCGGGCGACCTCCTCCTGGAGCCAGGGGGCGCCGGAGTACGTCAGGAAGAACTTCGAATACTGGCCGGTGAAGTCCTCGTGATGCAGATGGATCCACTCGTAGTCCGAGAGGTCCCCCTCCAGCACCTGATCGTCCCAGATCGTCTCGTAGCCGATGCCGGCGTACTCGAGGGCCATGGTCACCGCGTCGTCCCACGGCGTCGAGTTCGGAGGCGTGTAGATGGCGACCTTCGGGGCGCGCTCGAGCGGCACCGCCTCCATGTTCGATCCCTGGATCGTCGCCCGCATGCGCGCCTCTGCCGAGGCGTTCATCGGCTCGACCGAGACGCCACGGAGTGCCGCCTCTCGCCGGAGCGACGGCTGGTCGGGGAGAAGGAACGAGCCGCCCCGGAAGTTGAGCAGCCACTCGGCGTGCTCCTGCTGCTCCAGCGCCCAGTAGGTGAGGCCATACGCCCGCAGATGATTCTGCTGAGCCCGGTCCATGGGCACGAGGAGCCACTGGCCGGAGGCGCGCCCGGGCGCGGTCCCGCCCAGCAGGACGGCGACGAGGAGCGCGAGGCGCGCAGGGATCCGGCCGTGGCGAAGGGTCGTGTGAGATCGCATCAGCGTCCCCGCGCCCGCAGGCGTTCGAGTTCCACCCGTGCATCCGGCACGACCGCCGCGTTGGGACGTGCGGCAATGAGCTCTTCCAGTAGCCGGATGGCCTCCGCGTGGCCGCGCGGGGTCCGGGCGTGGTAGCGCGCGAGCGCGAGCGCCGCCCCGGCGAATTCCGGGGCATCGGCATGATCGGCCACGATGACTTCGCGGATCTCGGCAGCGATCCGCGCGTCGCCCCCGTCGGCGGCGATCCTCGCGGCCTCGGCAAGCGTGCGGGCCCGTTCCTCGTCCGGCAGCGTTCCGACCCGGTCGGCCAGCCCCGTGGCGGCCTCCGCGGCGCGGCCCCGGTGCGCCGCGACCCCCGCGGCGGCGAGGGCCTCCTGACCCTCGGGCGAGGCGCGCCCGAGCAGGCCCGCGAACTGGATGACGGCGGTCGCCTCCGCCGCGGGCAGCCCGGTCAGCGCGAGCAGTAACGCCGCCCGGCCCTCCGCCACCGCACCTTCGTCCAGCAGAAGGTACGCCCGTTCGACGGAGCTCCGAGGCCCGTCGACGCCCTGGAGCACCGCCGAGGCCCCGGCAGCGTCGCCACGCGCCTGCAGGCTTCGTGACACGCCGGCCGCGAGATCGTCGAGCTCGGGCGCGTTCGGAAACTCCTCCCGGAACGACTGGACCATGTCACGAAGCTCGTCGGGATCCGATCGCACCGCCTCGAGCCGGATCACCTGCGCCGTCGCCCTGCGCCGGTCCACGGAACCCGGGGAAAAGGACCCGGCGACGCGGCGCTGGGCGTCGAGCGCGGCGGCCGTGTCTCCCGCGGCGAGCGAAACGTCCACGATGCGGAGATCGAACTGCCTCCGCTCGGCCGGGCTCGACGCGTCTCCTCCCAGCTCGTCGTAGGCCCAGGCGGCGACCTCCACCAGCTCCCGGTCGCGCGCCCGGCGCGCGACATCGGTGAGGAAGGTGGTGCGGGCACGGCCGTCGAGGTCGCGCGCCACCTCCCGCGAAAGCCACATCGCCTCTTCCTCGAGGCCGATGTCGAGGGCGATGCGGGCACCGGCGCGCCGAAGTTCGACGTCGTCGGCCGCGCCGAGACGCTGAACCAGCCTGCGCCCCGCGCGTCGCACGGCCTCGTCGCTGTCCAGGGCCGTGACGCGGCGCGTGATTGTCGCGACCTGCGCCGCGTCGCGGCGCACCGCGAGCGCCCATTCGTCGGCGGCCGCCTCAAAGTCTCCGGAGCCCGCCAGCAGATCGCCGATCTCGAGCGCGAGCGCGTCGTCCCGGTCGATGTCCGCCCGGCCGCGGTAGAGGAGATCGAGCGCCTCCCGGGCACCGAAGGCGCGCTCGTAGACGCGGGCCACCTCGCGGTACGGCACTTCCTCCCCCGGGTCGACGTCGAGCCACTCGGTCGCGCGGCGGCGCACAGCGTCCACGGAGTCGACCTCCGCGAGCACCCGGAGCTCGAGCGATCGCACCCCCGACGAGCGAGGCTGCTCGGCGAGGAATGCGCTCACGGCGGGCAGGATCGAGACGACGTCGCCCTGGGCCCGCAGGACCCGCTCCAGTGCGAAGAGGCCACCCGAAGACGAAGGATTCTCCTCGAGCAGCGTCCGCAGCACGTCGGCCGCCCGCCCGAACTCACCGCGCGACTCGAGCGCGGCGGCCTCGCGCAGGAGTGCCGTCTCGGAGCCACGCGTGCGCACCTGCGCGTCGGCCCCGGGCACGGACATCATCCCCGCAACCGAGAGGAAGAGGAGCGCGGCACGGCACCGCCCGACCCGCGCGCTCACGAGCCACCTCCCGGCGGCCGGGCGCGGTTCAGCCTCTCGAAGTACTCGAGCACGAGTGCCCGCACCCCCGGACTGAGCCGCTGGAGCCGCTCGGAATCGGTGACCTCGAAGGTCATCACGCCCATCTGCTCGGCGGTGAGGGACAGCACCTGGCCGCGCTCGAAGTCACCGGGCTCCTCCGACTCGCGCTCCTCCGAGAATTCCTCGCGCTCGAGCGAACGCCCGGCGTCGAGGAGCCGGTGGAAGAGGCGCTCCTGCCGCTCGATCGTCTCCGGCTCCAGGCGCCCCTGAGCGAGCTCCTGCGCGATGGCCATGGCTTCGCGCGCCAGCTCTTCGAGATCGCCGAGCGACTCCTCGGACCCCGGCTCGTCGGCGAGGTCGCCCAGCTCGCTCGCCACGGACTCCTGACCCTGCTGCATCTGCTCGAGCTGCTGCTGCATCGTCTGCTGTCCGAGCTGCATGGGCATGAGCTGAGTGCTCTGGTTCATCAGCTCGCCCTGCTGCTGCGCGAGCTGCTCGAGCTGCTCGGCCATCTGCTGCTCGCTCCCCTCCCCTTCGCCCTGCTGCCCCATCTGCTCGGCGCCGGCGATCGCCATCAGCGCGAGCTGATTGAGGTCGCCGATCGCCTGGTCCGCCATGGCCGCGGGAGTCGGCGCGGAGCCGCGGCGCCCCTCCATCGCCTCGATGGTGTTCTGCAGGGATTCCATCGCGAGCCCCATCTGCGCCGAAAGCTCGCGGTTGGCCCCCATCGCCCCCTCGGACGCCACCTGCAGATTCTCCGCGACGTTCTGCACCCCCTGCAGCAAGGACTGCTGTTCGGCGCGCATCGCGACCAGCTGATCCTGGCTGGCCACCTGCATCCTCTCCTGCAGTTCGCCCTGGCGTCGCGCGAGCGCGAGCGCGTCGTCGGCGGTACGCATGAGCGCGTCCTGCTGCGCCTGCATCTGCTGCTGGGCCATCTGCTGCATGGCCTCCTGCATCTCCTGCGCGGCCTCCTGCATCTGTTCGGCCGCCTCCTGCGCCTGCTCGCCGGCCTCCTGCGTCTCGCCACGCTCGGCGCGCTCGCTCGACTGCTGTATCTGCTCGCGCGCCTCGCGCGCGCGCTCACGGGCCTCGCGAACACCCTCCGACGCCTCCTGCTCGCCCAGCTCCGCGAGCCGCTCCTCGAGGCTCTCCATCCGCTCCTCGAGCTGCTCCGCCTGACGCGCCAGCTCCTCCTGCTGCTGGGCGCGCAACTCGGGCTGGTCGTCTTCGGTGAGTGCGTCAGCCACGGCCTTCTCCTGGCGCGCCAGCTCCTCCACCTCGCTCGTGGTCGCGCGGAAGTCCTGCTCCAGGGCCGCACGCCGGAAGCGCTCCAGCGCCTCCTCCAGCCGCTCGCGGAACTCCTCCTGCTGCGCGGCCATCTCGTCGAGCGACTGGTTCGCCTGATCGACGTTCTCCCGCTCCAGCGCCTCGGACAGCTCGTCCATGCGCTGCTCCAGCTCATCGCCCGTCATCTGAGCGAGAAGCTCCTGGAGCTCCTCCATCTGCCGACGCAACTCCGGGTCGGCCTGGCCGGCCTCTTCCAAGAGCCGTTCCATGGCCTCCATCTCCGCGCGCAGCGAGTCGACCTGCTCCGACATGGCCTGCTGCTCCTCGAGCGCCCGCCGGAGCTCCTCCAGCTGCTCGAATTCCGCGGACTCGGTCATCGCCTCGTCCGCCTGCTCCCGCTGGGCGGCCGACTCGAGCGCCGCCTCCCGGTTCTCCTCCGCCTGGCGCGCAGCCTCTGCAGCGAGTTCCTCGAGCCGTTCCGCCGTGCTCTCGAACCGCTCCTCGGCCTCACGACGAAGCTCGGCCGCCTCCGGCATGCGCAGGACGTATTCGGGGGAGGTCGACACCTGGCCCGCGGGGCTGTTGTCGATGGCACGGGCGAAGTACCGCACGGTATCGCCGGGCAGGAGTCCCCACGACGACAGGTTCAGGAGCGGGCGCGCGATGATGCCGCGCTGCCCTCCGACCTGGAAGCCCTGCGACACCGGCGCCATCCGTTCGCCGAACGACGTGACGCGGTACGCGACCAGCTCCACGCGCATGAGCCCGTAGTCGTCCGCGGCCTCCAGAACGAGAGGCTGCCGAAGGTTGAGCGGCATGATCGTGTCGCGGCCGGGAACCGGAATCCCGATGGCGGGGAGCTGGTCCGGCACGACCGTGACCTCCAACGGGTCCGGCTCGATCTCCGCGGCTCCGCCACGGACGTCCCGAAAATCCCAGGCGAACACGCCGTCGGCCCCCGGAGTCCAGCGCGCCTCGAAGGTACTGCCCGCCACGCCGAACTCGAGCGCGCGCGTGCCCACGGAGTCGAGCAGTGCGACGGACGACAGCGGACGACTCGTGCTTCCCTCGAAGAAGACCGTCGACCCCGCGGGGATGCGAAGCGGCGGCGGATCGCCCCGATACTCGTCCGCGGGGAGCCCCGTGTGGGGCGGGTACGTGACCGACACCACGAGGTCGCTCACGAAGAGCGGGTCGACCGGAACGATCTCGTATGTGGCGGTCGACCGTCCGTCCTCGTCCCGAACGCGGTATTCGATGTTCGCCGCCACCGTGCGGAACGTGTGCGTCGCACGGCCCTGCTCGACGGTGAGTCCTTCCGTCCGGGCCACGTCACCCGCCGCCTGATACGCGAGTTCCACCCGGAGCCGACCAGCCGCGGAAATCTCCAGCACCACGTCGGACCCGCGCATCACCTCGATGTCTCCGGGCTGGACCACCAGCGGTGGAAGCACGGGATCGGCAGCCGTGGAGAGTGGAGAGCCCAGACCCGCCAGCGCGGCGCGGGCGCGTCCCGGTGCGGCGACCGAAAGGATTACCACGAGCACCGTCAGCCCGATGGCGGCGGCGCGGCCACGGCGGATCCAGAGATCCACTCCCTCCCCAAGGGTGCCGGCAAGTGCGTCGGTCTGGCGACCCTCCAGGTCGTCCAGAACCGCGGACACGGCGCGCCCGACCAGCGAGGTCGACACGCCCTGCGGCGTGGCACGGGAGAGTTCGAGCGCGCCCCGGAGCACTCCGGTCCGCATGCCGGACGCCCGTTCCATCGCGGACGCCAGGGGTACCTCGTCGAAGCGCCGGCGGGCCATGGCCCGAAACCAGCCGATCCCGGAGCCCACGAGGACGAGGAAGGCGAGGTCGAGCAGGGCCGGCGTGTTGCTCCCCTGGCGGAAGCCCCCCGCCGGCACGAACACCCACGCGACGACCACGAGCAGGGCCAGCACCGCACCGCCCCACAGCACCGCGCCGGCCGCGGCGCGCCTGACCAGGTGCTCCCGGACCTCGCCGACCCGACCCACCAACTCACGTGCGACCGGGTTCACGAGACCGCCTGCCCCAGCACCCAGAGGAAGAGGTTGACCCCCATGCGCAGCGCCTGCTCCCGCGTCCCCGCGGGATCCTCGTGAACAGCCGCGTCCTCCCATCCGTCGCCCAGGTCGGACTCGTACGAGTAGAAGACCACCATGCGACCGTCGACGAAGATCCCGAAGGCCTGCGGGGGATGGCCGTCGTGCTCGTGGATCTTGGGCAAGCCGTCCGGAAAGTCGTAGAACGTGTGGAAAACCGGGTGCTCCGCCGGGATCTCGGTGAGCTCCGCGTCGGGGAAGATCTGGGCCATCTCCGCGCGAAACGACTCGTCCAGCCCGTAGTTGTCGTCTGCGTGGAGGAACCCGCCCCCCGTCAGGTACGCCCGAAGCGCCGCTCGCTCCGCGGGCGTGAACGCGACGTTACCGTGCCCCGTCATGTACAGGTACGGATAGTCCCGCAGCGCGGGGTCCAGAGGCATGACCTCCGCTTCCCGGCGCGCGACGGGGATCCCGGTCCGCTCACGGACGGCAGACAGCAGGTTGGGCAACGAAGAGGGATTGGCGTACCAGTCGCCGCCGCCCTCGTAACGAAGACGGGCCACCGTGATCGAATCGGTCCCAGGCGCAGGCGCAGGACCGGTCGTGCCGGCCGCCAGCATCGCCAGCAGAATCAGCTTCATTCGTCGGTGACCGCGTTCCCCGTCGCGTGCGTGGAGTCGTTCTCGGCGTCCCTGAGGCCGTGCACGATACGGTACGCTTCGTTTCGCGCCAGGTCGAGACGATCCGCGAGCTCGCGCGACACCGCGGAAGGCTTCATTCCCTCGCCCAGCAGCGCTTCGGCGAGCCGCTCGGCCTCTTCCCTGGCCGTATCGGCGGCCTCTCGTGCCACCGCCGGCTCGACCACCACCGTGACCTCGCCTCGGGGCGTCCGCTCCCGGTAGTAGCCGGCCACCTCAGCGAGGGTTCCGCGCACGGTCTCTTCATGGAGCTTGGTGAGCTCGCGCGACACGGCCACGCGACGGTCGGGCCCGCAGAGCTCCGCGAGGTCGTCGAGGAGGGCGACGAGCCGGTGGGGTGACTCGAACAGCACGGTCGTCTCCGCCGAGACGACGACGCGCGCGAGGTCTGCGGCACGCGCCCTGCCCCTGCGCGCGGGGAAGCCGAGGAAGGTGAAACGGTCGGACGGGAGCCCCGAGGCGACCAGCGCCGCGAGCGCCGCGCTCGCTCCCGGAATCGGGACGACGGCGTGTCCGGCCGCCGAAACCGCATCAACGACCCGTGCGCCGGGGTCGGACACGAGCGGCGTCCCGGCATCGGAAACCATGGCCAGGTCCTCACCCGCGGCGAGCCAGCCGAGAATCGCCTCGATACGCTCGCGCTCGTTGTGCGCGTGCACGGAGACCAGGGTCGCACGCGCCTCCGCGTGGTCGGCGAGCACGCGGGTCCTGCGGGTATCCTCGCACAGGATGCGCGCGACACCCCGCAGCGTCTCTGCCGCGCGAGGCGAGAGGTCGCCGAGGTTGCCGATGGGCGTGCTGACCAGATAGAGCGTGGACACTCGGGAAGATAGCCGGACCGGGCGGAGGACACACACGAAAGGGCCGGTCGGCGGTGCCGACCGGCCCCACAGCGCTCGGAACGCGGAGCTCCGAGACGCTCGCGTCGCGATCCTACAGGTGCTGCAGGACCTTGTCCTCGTACATCTTGCGGGGACCCGCGCCCACCACCTGGTCGACCAGCTTCCCGTCCTTGAAGAAGAGGACCGCCGGAATCGACCGGACCGCGAAGCGGACCGACGTCTGCGGATTGTGGTCGACGTTGAGCTTGCCGACCTTGAGCCCCTTTTCCCCGTAGTCGCTCGCCAGCGCGTCCACCGTGGGCGCGATCATGCGGCAGGGTCCGCACCATTCCGCCCAAAAGTCCACCATGTAGAGACCGTCGCCCTTCTCGACCTCCTCGGCGAAATTCGAGTCGGTGACTTCGGTAATCATGTCACTTGCCATCTGCTTCTCCTTGTAGCGTCCGCGGGCGAACCGTGTCATCGTCGGTTTCGTACCCGCTGACCCGCACCGGCCAATCCGGCCCAGGTCGTTCATGATCTCTCTCGATTCGACGAGCCGCCCGCTGGATCACGTCGCGGTCGCCGTTCACTCCCTCGAAGAGAGCATGCCTCTCTTCGAGCTCGTCACCGGCGAAAAAGCCTCCACGCCCGAGACGCTCGAGGCACAGGGGGTCCGGGTCGCCTTCGTTGGCGCCGTCGAACTCCTCGAGCCTCTCGGCCCCGATACCACCGTGGGCCGCTTCCTCGAACGACGCGGCCAGGGCCTGCACCACGTCGCCTACCGCACTGGGGACATCGTGGCGGAACTCGCCCGCCTCGAGGCCTCAGGCCTTCGACTCATCGACCGCGTGCCCCGTCCGGGCGCCGGCGGTCACCGTGTCGCTTTTCTACATCCTTCGGGCACCGGCGGGATCCTCGTCGAGCTGGTCCAGCACGAAGCCTGATCCCTTCAGCGTGCCGCCATGACCCGCTCGAGGTCGACCTGCTCGATGAGCCAGTGCCCCCGCCCGGTTTGGACGACCACGAACGGTAGGCCCTGCACCGCGGACCCGTCACGCATGGTCATGTCGACGAGAATGCGCGTCGTCGGTGCCGTGCGACCCGCCACACGGGACTCGCCCGTCACGCGGTAGTCCCGATGCTCGAGGATCGAGGCGATCGCATCCATGCGGATTTCGACCTCCTGCTTGCTCTGACACGCCCTGCCGCCGAACCACGATCCGATCTTCTTGAACATGCAACCGAAGGTGCTGCCGGTGTCCATCGCCGCACGGTCGGAGGTTCCGAAGAGGTGCCCCATGGACACCACGTCGTGTTCGTTCGCCGCCTGAAGGAAGCGCTCCACCGAGAGCTGCGCACCAAGGGACGCGGTAGCCGGTGGAGCCTGCACGACCGTCGTGCACGCCGTCGACGCCACCGCAAGCAGGAGCGCGAACGGGCCTGAAAGGCGGCGGGCAGTCATCGGCATTCCTCGAATCCGGGTCGGCTTCTCCCGAATCTGGACAAAAGCGCCCGCGCGATAAAGGCCCATTCGGTGCTCCCGTCGCGCGGCCGCGAGACCGCAGCGGCCGGGCTCACGTGGCGCCCGCCGCAGCGGACTGCTGCGGGTTCAGGCTTACAGGTCCCATCACCTCGAAGGTGAGCCTGGAGCCCTCCGCGTCGACGTGCACGCGGATCGTCGTGCCTTCCGCCACCTCCTCGTCGAGGAGGAGCAGCGCGAGCGGGTCCTGCAGGTAACGCTGGATGGCCCGCTTGAGCGGCCTGGCCCCGAACACCGGATCGTACCCGGCCTCGGCAAGGAACGCCCTGGACGGTGGCGTGACGTCGAGGGTGACCCCCAGCTCGGCGGCGAGCTTCGCCACGCGGTCCAGCTGGAGACCGACGATCCTGCCGATCTCATGCTGCCCGAGCGGTCGGAAGACCACGATATCGTCCACTCGGTTCAGGAACTCCGGCCGGAAGTGGTGGTGCAGCTGCCGACGGACCTTCTCCTCGACCGCCTGCCACTCCGGGCTCGCGCCGGCCTCCAGGATGTCCTGGCTTCCGATGTTCGACGTCATGAGGATCACGACGTTGCGGAAGTCCACCGTGCGGCCCTGCGCGTCCGTCAGCCGCCCGTCGTCGAGGATCTGGAGAAGGAGGTTGAAGACCTCCGGGTGCGCCTTCTCGATCTCGTCGAACAGCACGACGGCGTGGGGTCTGCGGCGGACCGCCTCGGTGAGCTGGCCGCCCTCGTCGTAGCCGATGTAGCCGGGAGGAGCGCCGATCAGGCGCGCGACCGCGTGCTTCTCCATGTACTCCGACATGTCGATGCGCACGAGCGCCCGCTCGTCGTCGAAGATGAATTCCGCGAGCGCCTTGGCCGTCTCCGTCTTCCCCACGCCGGTGGGTCCGAGGAAGATGAACGATCCGACCGGGCGATTCGGGTCCTGGAGCCCGGCCCGGGCACGCCGCACCGCGTTCGACACGGCCTCGACCGCCTCGGCCTGCCCGACCACCCGCTCCCCGAGGTGGGTCTCGAGCTGGGTGAGCCGGTGCCGCTCGGACTCCATCAGGCGCGTGACCGGAATCCCGGTCCACTCGCCGACCACGGCCGCGATGTCGTCGGGCTCGACCTCTTCCTTCAGGTAGCGATGTTCCAGCTGAAGCTCCTCCAGGCGGGTGGTTGCCGCCCCGATCGCGCCCTCCGCCTTGGGAATTTCTCCGTAGCTGATCTCGGCGGCGCGGTTGAGCTCACCCTGGCGGGTGGCGCGGTCCGCCTCGACGCGGAGCTCGTCGACGCGCGCCTTGAGGCCCTGGATCTCCTGAATGACGTCCTTCTCCGCCTGCCAGCCGGCCTTCATGCCCTGGCTCTTTTCGCGAAGCTCGGCGAGCTCGGACTCGATGACCCGGCGACGCTCGGCGGCGGGACCGTCCGCCTCCTTCTGGAGGGCCTGCCGTTCGATCTCGAGCTGCACGATGCGACGCTCCACCTCGTCGATCTCCTGCGGAAGCGAGTCGATCTCGATGCGAAGCCGGCTGGATGCCTCGTCAATGAGGTCGATGGCCTTGTCCGGCAGGAATCGGCCGCCGATGTAACGGTCCGACAGCTTGGCGGCCGCGATCACCGCATCGTCCGTGATGCGCACCCCGTGGTGTACCTCGTAACGCTCCTTGAGGCCGCGAAGGATCGCGATGGCATCCTCCACGGAGGGAGGCGCCACGTAAACGGGCTGAAAACGCCGCTCCAGCGCGGGGTCCTTCTCGATGTGCTTGCGGTACTCGTCGAGGGTGGTCGCGCCGACCACGCGCAGCTCTCCCCGCGCGAGCGCGGGCTTGAGCATGTTGCCGGCGTCGACGGCACCCTCGGCGGCGCCGGCCCCGACGATCGTATGCATCTCGTCGATGAAGATCACGTAGCGGCCCTCGGCCTCCGTGATCTCCTTGAGCACGGCCTTCATGCGCTCCTCGAACTCGCCGCGGTACTTGGCGCCGGCCAGCATGGCCCCGATGTCGAGCTCGAGCAGCTTCTTGTCGGCAAGCGACGTCGGGACGTCACCCTCGACCATGCGCTGCGCGAGTCCTTCGACGATGGCGGTCTTCCCGACACCGGGCTCGCCGATGAGCACCGGATTGTTCTTGGTCCGACGGGCGAGGACCTTGATGACCCGACGGATCTCTTCGTCCCGGCCGATCACGGGGTCGAGCTTACCCTTCCGCGCGAGCGCGGTGAGGTCGCGCGAGTAGCGCTCCAGCGCCCGGTAGCTGTCTTCGGGGTTCTGGTCCGTGACCCGGTGCGACCCTCGCACCGACTCGAGCGCCTCACGCACCGCAGAGAGCGTGGCTCCCATGTCGCGCAGGATACGCCCCGCGTCGTCCCTCTCGCCGGTCAGACCCAGGAGGAGGTGCTCGGTCGAGATGAAGTCGTCGTTCAGCTCCTGCGCCGAGTCCGTGGCGTAGTCGAGTGCCTTTCGGAGGTCGCGCGAGAAGAGGGCGTCCGCGCCGCCCTCCACGCGCGCCATGGCCTCCAGCGCCTCGACGGCCCGCGCGCGCGCGAGCGCGACCGGTACCTCGAGTTTTTGCAGGATCGGGACGACGATCCCTTCCTCCTGGTTCAGGAGGGCGTGGAGGAGGTGGACGCCGTGGATCTCGGCGTTTCCGCGACGGCGTGCCTCCGAGGCGGCACCCTGGAGCGCTTCCGCCGCTTTGACGGTGAGTCTGTCAGCACTGAGCATGGTTCTGTCCGTGTGTCGGGGTCCCACGGGTCGCGCCCTGCCATTCAGGCAGGGGACGCGCCTTCTGCCCCCCTATACGGACAAGTTTCGGGCCACGCCGGCGGTCACGCCGGGACGGGCTACCCCACCAGGGCGGTCACCCGACCGGGGTGCCCGCGACCGTCTTGATGCGCGTCCCCGCGCCGAGCACCTCGCCAGCCGAGACCCGGTTCAGACGCTCGAGCGTCTCGACCTCGACCGGCTGCGGGTTGGCCCGAACCCAACTGTTCAGCGACGTCGCCTGCCGGAGCGTCACGATGTCGAGCCGCAGGGGCTGCACGCCGAGGACGCCGGGGTCGGTGACCTCCGCGAAGCTGCGGAACATGGCATCGGTGACCCCCGCGACGGTCGCCCACCGGTCGGGTGTCGCATACCCGAGCAGCCGGTACGTCAGATCCCCGTACCGGAGGAACATGACCTCGCCGGCGAGAGTCCCTTCCTCCGTGCTGAGCCGGAAGCGTGCCCGGGCCGCCGGAAGGCCGTTGACCGCCACGGTGGACGCCGGGCCACCCGACACTCCCTCGGCAGAGAGGAAGGCCTGCAGGGCCACGGACGGGTCGCCGCCCTCCGGCTCGGCCCCGAGCATGAGCACCGCGTCCTCGGTGGGCGCGATCCCGGCCACCAGAGTCCGCTGGTTCACGGTCTGCCATCCCTCGGGGAACGTGACCTCGAACGCCAGCTCCGGATGCAGGAAGCGCGCACCCTCGAAGTACCCCTCGCGAGGATTCTCGCCCCAGACGAGCCCGTCGATCATGTCGAGGTAGGCGTCGCGGTTGACCTTGCCCTCGCGGGAGACAGCGGTCGCGGCGATCTCCTGTCGGATGGCCGCCTCGCGGTTTTCGGGAAGCGGGTGCGTCATCTGCCACTCCGGGAGGCGCCCGCCACCACCACCCGACACCGCGCCGAGCATCTCGAACACCCCGATCATCGCATCGGCGTCGTATCCCTCGCGGGCGATGTAGCGCAGCCCGAGCCGGTCGGCCTGCGACTCGTCGCCACGAGAGTACGAGAGGTTGAGGAGCTGGACGGCCTGCGTGGCGAGCCCGCCGTACTGACGGAAGCGCTCCGATACGACCATGCCCGCGACCAGGCCGATCTGCTGCAGCTGCTGACGGCTGATCTGGCTGGCGCTGTGACGAGCGGTGACATGTCCGATCTCGTGACCGAGCACGCCCGCCAGCTCGGCCTCCGAGTCGAAGTGCGCAAGGATGCCTCTCGTGACGTAGATGAAGCCTCCCGGGAGCGCGAAGGCGTTCACGATCGGGTCGTCGACCACCTTGAACGACCAGGGGAGGTCGGGGCGCTCGGAGTCCACGGCGAGGGCCGTGCCCAGCCCCGCCACGTACTCCTGCAGCTCCGGCCTGTCGACGAGACCATACGACGCGGTGATCGACGGGTCCGCGTCGCGACCCAGCTGGACCTCCTGCGACTCACTCACGAGCATCAGCTCGCGCCGACCGGTGGCCGGGTTCACCGCACACGCTGCAATCACGACCAGCAGGGTCCACGCGGCGACGGTCCTTCTTCTCGGCCTCGACATCGATTCCCCCTCCCGGCTGACTTCAACCAGACCCCTAACGGTAGCGCCCCCCCAAGCGGCCCGGGAAGCGGGGACCCTGGCGTTCGCTGCGGGATACGAAGATCGTTACCGCTCGTCCCCTCCACCGTGGATCCGATCGACGTGCTCGAACGCCTGCGTATCGCCGTGCGACGCCGCACGCACCTCGTGACGGCCGGCGTCCTCGTATGCGGCCTGGCCGCCTGCGAAGGCGGCGTGCCCGACACGATCGACCGCGAAGTCTTCGTCGACACCTACGTCGCTCTGCGGATCGCCGCTCTCGACGCCGACAGCGCGAAGCTGTCGGAGACGGACCGCGCGGAGATCCTTGCCCGGCACGGCGTGACCGAGCAGGATCTTCTGGACTTCGCCGACGCCCACGCGGTCGAACTCGACTTCATGCGGGATGTGTGGAACGACGTGGAGCTCCGCATGGACCGGACCGGCGGCGGGGCGTGACGCGATGACGTTCCAGCGCGTGTTCAGCGGAGCGAGCTGGGAGGAGCACGTCGGATACTGCAGGGCGCTGCGCGCGGGCGATCGAGTCTTCGTGACCGGTACGGCGTCCGTCAGTCCGGACGGCACGGTGCACGCTCCCCAGGACGCATACGCACAGACCCGGCGCTGCTTCGACATCATGCGCCAGGCGCTCGAGGGCGTCGGAGCCGGCTTCGAGCACGTGACGCGGACCCGCATGTTTGTGACGGACATCGAACGGTGGGAGGAGTACGGGCGCGCGCACCGCGAAGTCTTCGGTGCTCACCCGCCCACGACGACGATGGTCGAGGTCCGCCGGCTCATCCACCCCGACATGCTCATCGAGATCGAAGCCGACGCGGTCGTCACCGGCTAAGGCTCACTCCCACTCGATCGTCGCCGGTGGCTTCGAGCTTACGTCGTACGTCACGCGGTTCACCCCTCTCACTTCGTTGATGATCCGGGTCGAGATCCGGCCGAGCACGTCGTGCGGGAAGGGGAACCAATCGGCGGTCATCCCGTCGCGCGACGTCACGGCGCGCAGCGCCAGAACGTTCTCGTACGTCCGCGCGTCGCCCATGACGCCGACGGACTGGACGGGCAGGAGCACCGCAAACGCCTGCCAGATCGAGTCGTAGAGCTCCGCGGAACGGATCTCTTCGAGGTAGATCGCATCCGCTTCACGCAGGATCTCGAGGCGCTCGCGCGTGATCTCACCGAGCACCCGGATCGCGAGCCCCGGCCCCGGGAAGGGATGACGGCCCACGAAGTGATGCGGAAGCCCGAGCTCGCGCCCGACGGCGCGCACCTCGTCCTTGAAGAGCTCGCGCAGTGGCTCCACCAGGTCGAACGGGAGGTCCTCGGGGAGCCCGCCCACGTTGTGGTGCGACTTGATGGTGACCGAAGGTCCGCCCGCGCTCACGGACTCGATGACGTCGGGGTAGAGCGTGCCCTGAACCAGGAAGCTGGCGCCGGTTCCCTCCCGGGAGGCGGTAGCGTCGAAGACCTCGATGAATCGTCGTCCGATCGCCTTTCGCTTCGCCTCGGGATCGACGACCCCCTCGAGGTCCGCGAGGAAGAGCTCCGAGGCGTCTTCCACCACGAGCTTCATGTCGTAATGCGAGCGGAACATCGTCTCCACCTGCTGACGCTCGTCCTTCCGCAGCAGCCCGTGGTCGACGAAGATGCACGTGAGCCGGTCGCCGATCGCGCGGTGCACCAGCAGCGCCGCGACCGAGGAGTCCACGCCGCCCGAGAGGCCGCACACCGCCGTGCCGTCGCCGATCTGCTGCCGGATCTTCTCGATGGTGTCCTCGACGAACGCGCCCGGGGTCCACGTGGGTCGGCACCCGGCCACCTCGAACAGGAAATTCGAGATGATGTCGTCGCCGCGCTGCGTGTGTGCGACCTCGGGGTGGAACTGCACGCCCCAGATCTTCCCGTTCTCCGAGCGGAAGGCTGCGGTCGGGAGCGAATCGGTAGAACCGATGCGTTCGTATCCTGCCGGGGGGTCGTCGACATGGTCACCGTGCGAGCACCAGACCGTCGTCCGCGACCCGGCCTCGAAGCCGGCGAAAAGACCGGAACCTTCGCCGACGGTCAGCTCGGCCCGACCGTACTCACGGTGGCCGTGCTTCACGTTCCCACCCTCCATGTGGGCGATGAGCTGCATCCCGTAACAGATGCCGAGGATCGGGATGCCCGTCTCGAGAAGCGCCGGGTCCGTGCGCGGAACATCCTCGTCGTAGACCGAACTCGGCCCCCCGGACAGGATGATCGCCGCCGGGTTCCAGTCGCGGATCCACGCCAGCGACCGCGTCGGAGGATGGATCTCGCAGTAAACACTCTCTTCGCGGATGCGGCGCGCGATGAGCTGCGTGAACTGAGAGCCGAAGTCGAGAATCAGGACGCGATCGTGCTCGTGACTCATGCTTCCCCGCGGATCAGGTCGTCGTAGGTCTCGCGCCGTCGCGCCAGCCGCACGTCGCGCCCGTCGACGAGCACCTCCGCGGGCCTGCGACGGCCGTTGTAATTGGACGCCATTGCGAAGCCGTAGGCGCCCGACGTCCGCACGGCGAGCAGGTCGCCTGCGGCGGGCATCTCCATGGTACGGTCGAGGGCGAGAAAGTCTCCGGTCTCGCAGATCGGACCCACCACGTCGACGGTCTGGGCCTTTCGCCCCTCGGGCGAGGTGACCAGCTGGATCTCGTGATAGCCCCCGTAATGGCTCGGCCGGATCAGCTCGCTCATCCCGCCATCCACGATCACGAACGTCTTTTCCTCGCTGCGCTTCAGATACTGTACGCGGGTCAGCAGGACCCCGGCATCACCGACGAGCGAACGGCCGGGCTCCAGCAGCAGCCGGAGCCCGGCCTCGGCCACTCGGGGTACGACGCGGGAAGCCAGCAGCGCGATGTCGAGACCCGGCCCGTCGTCGTAGCTGATGCCGAATCCCCCGCCTATGTCGAGGTATTCCAGGCCGACGCCCATCTGGCGGAGCTCGCCCGCGAGCTCGAGGACGCGATCCAGGGCGCGCACGTACGGGTCCGGATCGACGATCTGAGACCCGATGTGGACGTCGATGCCCACCGGGGCGAGATGCTCCTGCTCGAGCGCCCACGCGTAGAGTTCGCGCGTCTCCGTCCACGGCACCCCGAACTTCGTTGCGGCATGCCCGGTGGCGGTGTAGCGGTGCGGGGTGGGTGCCAGCACGTCGGGATTCACCCGCACTCCGAAACGGGCCCGGACGCCCAGGCCCCGGGCCACCTCGGCGATGCGCTCCAGCTCCGCACGGCTCTCGACGTTGAACGCGAGGATGCCGTGGTCGAGCGCCGCCTCGATCTCCTCCCAGGTCTTTCCGACCCCCGCGAAGACGATCCGGTCCGGGGACATGCCCGCCCGGATCGCGCGGAAGAGCTCCCCGCCGCTCGTGATGTCAGCTCCGCAGCCCAGAGCATGGAGTTCACGCAGGATGGAGAGGTTCCCGTTCGCCTTTACCGAGTAGGCGAGCAGGTGATCCACGCCGGCGAACGCCGCGTGGAAGAGCGCCACCCGTCCACGGATCCACGCGAGGTCGTAGACGTACAGGGGCGTGCCGAAACGCTCGGCGAGATCCTCGGCCGAAACCTCGCCGCAGTGAACGGTCCCGCCCACGCGCGGGAAGGGGCCGGTCAGTACGCCCTGGCCCAAAAAACCTCCGCGACGGACGCTCCCTCCCCGGACACGCACTTCGTCGGGGCCTCCGGGGAGCGAAACTCCTCTTGGGGCAGGCAGCGAATCGTGGCCTTCGTGCGCTCCTTGACCGCCTCCTCCACCGCCGGGTCCCCGTTCCACCCGGTGGACACGAATCCGGCGCCCCCCTCGATCGCCTCGTGCAGCTCGTCGAGCGACTTCACCCCGCGGACGGTGTTCGCTTCGCGACGGGCGAGCGCGCGATCACGAAGCTCGCTCTGGAACGCCTCGAGCCTGGAAGGCATCCCGGCGATCGCATCGGCCTCAGGGAGGAACTCCTTGCGCTTCTCCCCTTCCGGCACCACGCGCCGCGCGAGCGCCAGCTGTCCCTTCTCCAGGTCCTTGGGTCCGATCTCGACACGGAACGGGACGCCTTTTCGCTCCCACTCGTAGTACTTCGCACCGGGAGACAGGTTCTCGCGCGCGTCGATCTTCGTGCGCACGCCGAGCTCCCGGAGCCGCGCCTGGACCTCCGCGGCCTTCGCCATGACCGGAGCGTCGTCGCCGCGCAGGATCGGAACGATGACCGCCTGTACCGGGGCCAGCCGCGGCGGAACGATGAGCCCGTCGTCGTCTCCGTGCGTCATGACCATTCCGCCGACCAGGCGCGTCGAAACGCCCCACGAGGTATTCCAGGCGTACTCCTCCTGACCCGCCTCGGACTGGAACTTGAGATCGAACTGCCGGGCGAAGTTCTGACCGAGGAAGTGCGACGTACCGGCCTGCAGCGCCCGGTTGTCCTGCATGAGCGCCTCGCACGAGTAGCTGCGCACCGCGCCGGCGAACTTCTCGGAGTCGGACTTGAGGCCGGTGATCGGGGGCATGCCGATCCACTCCTCCATGAACTTGCGGTAGATGCCGAGAATGAGGAGCGTCTCCTCCTCCGCCTCTTCCGGCGTCGCGTGCGCCGTGTGGCCCTCCTGCCAGAGAAATTCACTGGTGCGTAGGAAGAGGCGCGTGCGCATCTCCCACCTCATGACGTTGGCCCACTGGTTCATGAGAACCGGGAGATCCCGGTAGCTCTGCACCCACTTCGCGTACATCGAGTAGATGATGGTCTCGGAGGTGGGCCGGATGACGTACGGCTCCTCGAGCTCCTTACCGCCCGCCTGGGTGACCACGGCGAGCTCCGGCGCGAAGCCCTCGACGTGCTCCTTCTCCCGCTCGATGAAGCTCATCGGAATGAGCAGCGGGAAGTAGGCGTTCTCGTGCCCCGTCTCCTTGAACATCTGGTCAAGGGCGCGCTGCATGTTCTCCCAGATCCCGTACCCCCAGGGACGAATGACCATGCTTCCCCTGACCGGGGAGTAATCCGCGAGCTCGGACCGCAGCACGACCTCGTTGTACCAGGTGGCGAAGTCTTCTCCGCGCGGCGTAAGCTTCTTCTCGTCAGCCATCGTCGTCTTCCTGGTTCGAAACGGGGCGCCGCGCTTCGGCGCGCTCCTCGAGTCTGATTCTGATCACGGTGATCGCGCCGGGCACCACGAAGAGCACCAAGGACGCACCGATCCACGCGGAACGGAAGTCCCAGAGCCCCATTCCCGCGAACACCCACGCGATCGCAGCCCCTCCGAGAAGCGCGAGGACGGCGCCGGCGGCAAAGATGACGTACTCCAGAAGGTCGAGACGCCGTATGGCACGCCTGGCGACTTCCGAGACGCGGCGCGCGTCTTCTCGCTCCGAGGCGCGGGGCCCGGTGCTCACGCCAGCTCCGACAGCGGGATGTCGCGCTCCTCCCCGGTGCTCATGTCGCGCGCCACCACGCAGCCGCGCGCAACGTCGTCCGGACCGAGCAGGAGGACCGTCTGAGCTCCTTCCTTCGCGGCAGCCTTCATTTGCCGGCCGACGGCCTGGTCTCTCAGGGCGTAGACAACGCCGTGCCCACGATCGCGGAGCACGTGGGCGATGCGAAGCGCCTCGGGGCGCTGCTCGGGCGTGACGGGCACGATGAAGTAGTCCACGGAGCGCTCGTACTGCGGCACGAGACCGCGGTCGGCGAGGAGCTCGCCGAGAACCACGTCGCCCATCCCGAAACCGACGGCGGGCAGCGGCTCCCCACCCACGAGCTCGAGCAGCCGGTCGTAGCGACCGCCCCCGCAGATGGCGCGAAGCTCACCCTTGCGATCGAAGAGCTCGAAGACGATGCCCGTGTAGTAGGCCAGTCCTCGAACGATCCGCAGGTCGACGGTCACGTACGGCCCGAGCCCCATCGCCTCGAGCGTCTCCACGTATTCCCGCATGCGCTGGAGCTCCGGCGCCACCTCCGCGTGGTCCCCGAAGCGGGCGGCGAGGTCGTCGAGGCCGCGGGTGTCCAGCATGTCGTGAAGTGTCGCGATCTGCTCCGGGTCCAAGCGGGCCTCGGAGCGGAGAAGCTCCGCAGCCTTCTCCCCCGGGAGGCGCTCGATCTTGTCGATCACCGCAAAGGCCGCCGGGAGCCGATCCTCGGTCACGCCCACGACGCGCAGGAGCGCGCTCAGCAGACGCCGGTCCGAGACTCGGGCGGCGAAGTCGGCGGCACTCAGACCGAGCTCACGGAGTCCATCAATGGCCACGGCGAGCACCTCGGCATCCGCCGCGACCCCGTCCTCCCCGACGATGTCCACGTTCCACTGGAAGTGCTCGCGGAGGCGCCCACGCTGCTGCCGCTCGTATCGGAAGAGCTGCGGCATGGAGAACCAGCGGATGGGCTTGCTCATGCCCCGCGAACGATCGCCCAGGATTCGGGCGAGCGAGGGCGTCATCTCGGGACGCATGGCGATCGCGCGGTCACCCTTGTCCACGAAGTTGTAGAGCTGCCCGACGATCTCCTCTCCGCTCTTCTCGACGTAGAGCTCGAGCGGCTCCAGCGGGGGGCCGTCGTACTCCAGAAAGCCGTAGCGCCGGGAGACCCGGCGCCACGATTCCTGAACATGAGAGCGAAGTGCGAAGTCTTCCGGCGGGAAGTCCCGAAAGCCGGGAAGCCTCGCGAATTCCGAGGTAGCCATCGTGGCGCGGAATCTACGTCAGCGACCGAGCGGGTCCAGCCCCAGCATCTTCATGGTCGAGCCGACGGTGTGTACGGAACCCGTCACGACGACCGTCCCCTCCCCCGCCCGCTCCTCCGCCATTCGGACCGCGCGCACGAAATCCGGCTCGACCCTGACCACCGTGAGCCCGTCCACATGGTCCGCGGCGGCGGAGGGATCCCAGCGGCGCTCCGGGGGCACGGAGGGCGGCGTCGTGAGGATTGCCAGGTCGGTCCGGGAGAGGAGTGCCGGCAGCATCGCGCGCCAGTCCTTGTCTCCCTGAACGCCGAGCAGGGCCACGAGCGGCCGGGGCAGCTCGAGGCGATCGATGGTGTCCACCAGCGACTGGATGCCGGCGACGTTGTGCGCGACGTCGAAGAGCCAGGTCCGTCCGTCGCGCCGCGTGATCTCGTCCCGCCCGTGATGCACGACGGACGCGATCCCGTCGAGCACCGAGGCACGGGAGGGGAGGAGGTCCTCACCGAGGTGCTCCAGCACCGCGATCGCGACGGCGGCGTTGGCTGCCTGGTGTCGACCGACGAGCGGGGTGCGCACTCGAAGCTCCCCCCAGCGACCCGTGCTGAGGGTGAAGGCCGTATGGTCGGACGTTACCTCGACGTCGCGCAGAGACGCCGGATCGACCACCGTGACCGGAGAACCGACCTCCCTCGCCAGCCTCCGGAAGAGCGCGAGCACCTCGGGAGATTCGTCGGCGGTCACGAAGGGGACGCCCGCCTTCATGATGCCGGCCTTCTCCCGGGCGATCAACTCGATCGTGTCGCCGAGGTACTCGGCATGGTCCATGGCCACGTTCGTGACGGTCGTGACCCTCGGTTCCACCACATTGGTGGCGTCGAGCCGTCCACCGAGCCCGACCTCCAGGACCGCCACTTCCACGCCTTCCCGCGCGAAAGCGTGCATGGCCAGCAGGGTGACCGCCTCGAAGAAGGTCAGTCTCTCGACCGAAACCGTCTCGCGAATGTCGGCGGCGTAGGCCTCCAGAGCCTGTTCGCTCAGCGGCGCGCCGTCCACGAGCATGCGCTCCCGGAACGAGCACAAATGGGGCGAGGTGTACCACCCGACCCTGCGGCCATCCGCGCGCAGCACCGAGCCTACGGTCGCCGTCACGGATCCCTTCCCGTTCGTGCCCCCGACGTGAACGGTCTCGCACGCGAGATGGGGATCGCCGAGCGAGGCGAGAGCCCGCCGCATCCGTTCGAGCCCCCATTCGACGCCCGTCGCGAGCGGGGGAAAGAGGCGCCCCGCCAGCGGATCGGAGAACGGGAGATCCATCCGGTCCGGCGAGCGGAACGGTCGATCGCTCAGTCCGACCAACCCGCGAACTGGTGTCGGAGGATCATCGCGATGGTCTCCTTCAGCGCACGTCGGTCGACGACCCGATCCACCATCCCGTGCTCCCTCAGGAATTCCGCCCGCTGGAAGCCGCTCGGAAGCTCCTGCTTGATCGTCTCCTCGATCACGCGCGGTCCGGCGAAGCCGATCAGCGCGGCCGGCTCGGCGAGGTTCACGTCGCCCAGCATCGCGTAGGAGGCCGTCACACCGCCCGTGGTCGGGTGGGTCAGGATGGAGACGAACGGCAGCCCCTCGTCGTGCAGGCGGGCCAGCACGGTCGACGTCTTCGCCATCTGCATGAGCGAGTAGATCCCTTCCTGCATGCGCGCACCGCCCGAAGCGCTGACGATCAGGAACGGACACCGGCGCTCCAGCGCGCGCTTGCCTGCCCGCGTGATCTTCTCGCCCACCACCGAGCCCATGGACCCGCCGATGTAATCGAAGTCCATCACGGCCAGGGCCACCTGGATGCCATCGAGCCTGCCCGTGCCGGAGAGCACGGCCTCCTTCCTGCCCTTCGCCTCCGCGGCTGCGATTCGAGACGGGTACGGCCTCGAGTCGACGAAGCCGAGCGGGTCCGCCGCCCGGAGATCCTCGTCCATCGGCTCGAAGGTGCCGTCGTCGATCAGAAGCCCGACGTACCCCTCCGCCCCGATGCGCAGGTGGTACCCGCACGTCGGACACACGTTGAGGTTCTGAGCGAGGCGCTCGCGGTAGAGGATCTCACCGCACCCCTTGCACTTGTCGAAGACGTCCGTCGGGACGTCCCGTCTGTCCTCAGCCTTGAGCGGCTTCTTGTCCTTCCGGAACCAGGCCATGGAACTCCTGCGTCAGGGACGCTCGTGGGCCACCCGGACCGCGATCGCCACGGCTACCCACGACATCAGGAGGAAGGTGCCACCGTAGCTCACGAACGGCAGCGGGATTCCCGTGATCGGCACCAGCCCGATGGTCATGCCGATGTTGACGAATACGTGGACCAGCCAGGCGCCGAAGATACCGAGCAGAACGAAGCCGGCAAAGGCCTGCGCCTCGCCGAGGTGGGAGGCCATGCGCACGAGCCTAGAGAGCACGAAGGCCAAGGCCAAGACGGCCAGCGCCGTGCCGACAAAGCCCAGTTCCTCTCCCACGACGGCGAAAATGAAGTCGGTATGCTGCTCGGGAAGAAAGTCGAGTCGCTTTTGCGGGCCGAGCGTGAAGCCCTGTCCGCCGAACCCGCCGCTGCCGATGGCGACCCGGGACTGGATGATCTGATAGCCCGCGCCACGGGGGTCCACCTCCGGATCGAGGAAGACCAGGATCCGGTTGCGCTGGTAATCGGCCAGCGAGTTCCACAGCGGGCGCGCGATCGTGGCTGTGGCGAAGTTGGCCAGCACCACGGCGACCGACTCCACGAGGTACACCTGCCGTGACTTGACGATGAGGAAGCCGATGACGAGCAGGATATAGCCCGACCAGAGTCGCGTGTCGTAGGCCAGGAAGAGCCCGACCACCGGGCTGGCCACGAGCAGGAGGAGCCAGACCGGCGTCGCGGCCCAGTACAGCATGGCAAACAGGATGCCCACGAAGGCCATGGCAGTCCCCAGGTCGGGCTGAAGCATCACGAGGCCGAGGGGCACCGCCACCATCATGCCCGGGGGCACGAGTTCCCGCAGCGAGGTCAGTCCCGTCTCCCGCGGGGCAAGATAGACCGCGAGGGCGAGGATCGTGGCGAGCTTGGCGACCTCGGCCGGCTGGAAGCTGAGGGGTCCGAGGTCGATCCAGCTCTTCACCCCAGCCGCCGTCCCTCGCCCCTCCCCGACAACCAGCGTGGCGGCGAGGAGTACGACGCTCACCACGTACGATGGGACCGCGGCCCACTCGATCCAGCGGAGGGGAATGCGAGACACGGCGGTGAACGCCAGCAGGGCCAGCACGAACCAGCGAGCCTGTCGGATCCACGCACCCTCGGTCACCACGTTGGGCACGTGCACCTGGCCCGCGGAGTAGATCATGGCGATTCCGAAGAGGCTCACCGTCACAATGCCGAGCACGAGCTGTACGTCCAGGGCCCATCGCTCGAAGAGACGCATCATCCGCCACCCCCGCCGGTTGCCGCCGGCCGGAACGCCTGTGGGAAGCGTTCCCGATACCAGGAGGGCATGGGGCCGCGCATGATGTGCTCGCGATACGTCTGGATCGTGTCCGTGGGAATCCCGTACTTGCGGCGCAGATAGAAATCGGCCGTCTTGGCGACGATGGGGGCCGCCACCTGCCCGCCGCTGACGCCGTACTCGACGAGAGCCACGACCACGATCTCCGGCGGGCCGCCGGGCGGACCGGCCATGCCCGCAAACCAGGCATGATCCTCGGCCAGCCCCCGGACCGATAGGGGGTTCTGCCCGGTACCGGTCTTGCCGAAGACGTCCCAGTATTCGAGTGCCGTGCCGAAGTGCGCCGTGCCGCCGGGCGCCGTGACGAGCCGCAGCCCTTCCCGGAGCGAGGCGATGTGCTCGGGCTGGAGCGAGAGCTCCCACCCTTCCGCGAGCGGCGCGTCGCGTGCGATCGACGGGGCGGGCGCGGAACCGTCGCGCGCGAGCGCCACGTAGAACTGCGCCATCTTCAGAGGAGTCTGCGAGTTGGGACCCTGACCGATGGCCAGGTTCAGCGCCTCGGCCTCGGTCGGACCGTACAGGTACACGTCACCGAACGTGTCGCGATACCACTGCGGGCGGTCGGGGAAGATACCGCGACTCTCCTGGGGGAGGTCGAGTCCGCACTGGCGGCTGAACCCGATCGCGGTCGCCCGGTCGAGCAGGCGTCCGAGGCCGATCCGGAGACCCAGCTGGTAGAAATAGACGTCGCACGAGTTGCCGATGGCCTGGGCGAGGTTGTTGTACCCGTGTCCGGCCCGGTCCCAGCATCCCCAGGAGCGGTTGCCCCAGTACATCGACCCGGTACAAGGCTGCGGCATCACCTCGTCGGGGCGCACCACGCCGAGCTCGAGCCCGATGCCCGCGGTCGCGAGCTTCCACGTCGAGGCCGGCGCGTACAGACCGAGCACCGCGCGATCGAAAAGGGGCTTGCGCTCGTCGGCGTTGAGCGCCGCCCAGGTGGCGTCGTCGATCCCGCCCACGAAGAGATTCGGGTCGTAACCCGGCGCAGAATAGAGGGCAAGCACGCCGCCGTCGGCCGGGTCCAGGGCGACCACGGCGCCCGACAGAGTGTCGGGGAAGATCGTCTGGATCCAGCGCTGCAACTCGAGGTCCAGGTTGAGGTGCAGATCCCGGCCGGCGACCGGCGCCAGCGCCTCGGCCCCCCGGAAGTCCCCCACGATCCGTCCGCGCGCGTCGAACTCGACGTGGCGGATGCCGGGCCGACCCTGCAGGGTGGATTCATACTGTCGTTCGATTCCGACCTTTCCGACGACCATGCCGCCTTCGTAAAGCGAATCTGGAAAGAGATCGGAGTCGAGTTCCTCGGCCGTGATCTCACCCACGTAGCCCGTAAGGTGTCCCGCCGCCGCGCCCAGCTGGTAGCGCCGCCGCGGCCGCATCTCCACGTAGACGCCGGGAAACTCGGATCGTCGCTCTTCCAGCGCCGAGATCCTCTCGAAGTCGGCGTCGCTGTCCACCACGACCTCGCGTCCATAGGCACGCAGGGTCTGGATCACGCGCTCGATGCGGGCATCGGAAAGATGCATGTGGAGCTGCATCCGCCGCAGCGTCGCCCTCACCGAGTCGACGGGCCCCGGCAGCACTGTGACCTGGTAGCCCGGCACGTTGTCCGCGACGATCAGGCCGTTCCGGTCGTAGATCGTGCCCCGGGGCGCAGGCACCGGGAGCGTCCGCACCCGGTTCGAAGCGGCCCTGAGACGATGCTCGTCACCGAGGAGGACCTGGATCCGGAAGAATCCGACGAGAAGGATGCACACCAGAATCCCGAGTACGAGGTGGAGGCCGTCGGCGCGGGAACGGACCTCGTGCGGGAGATGGATGCTCACGGATCCCTACCGGCCGAGGCGACCCCCGTGAGCGCCGCGACCAGCCATCCGATGGCAGCGACGTAGAGGCCCGAGACCGCTCCATCGATGAGGACCTGGTCGACGAACGACTGCCGAAGCTCATCGCCGACGCTGGCCCAGCGGACGAGGTCGCGCGCCACCTTGCCCAGGAACAGGTACGCCCCGAGGAAGAAGCGCGAGTCCCCGACGAAGAGGTCCCGGGATAGCGCTCCGGCGATCCCCACGATGGTCATCGCCACGGTGTTGGCACCGAACGACAGCACGCTCAGGGCGTCTTCGAGAAGCCCCATCGCGAGCCCGACCGCGGCAGCCGGCCCGGCACGGACCTCCCGCGCGGCGAGCAGGACGGCAAGCGTGAGGAGGTCCGGGGCACCACGGCCCCACGAGAAGCCGACGTGGAGCAAGAAGTGCGTGGCAGCGAGCAAGCCCACCGTCACCCCGACGCGCACGACCCGTCCCTCAGCCACGAGAACCTCCTTCGACACCGGCCGCGTCACCGTCGGACGCACGCGTCGAGTCGGCCGGTCCTACGGGCCATGCCCCCGGGGCGGCTTCGCTGGCTTCGCCGGTGATCACTAGAACGTGCGTCGCCGATGCGGGGAAGACCATCGGATCGAGCCAGTAACTCTTCCGCCACTCCCCCTGCGAGTCGGCGAGCCCGTCGATACGCCCCACCGGAATCCCCCGCGGGAAGACGCCGCCGAGCCCGCTCGTGACCACGACGGCCTCGGGGTCGATCTTCGAATTGAAGGGAATGCCATTCAGGACCAGGCGATCCTCCTCCCGGAAGCGGCCGGGGCGGTTTTCGATCAGCCCGAACGCCGATCCGTCGGTAACCATCGCGCTGGCCCGGAAGTCGGGGTGGGTCCAGTCGATCCCCACCGCCTCCCGGTCACGGACTTCCCGCACCACCCCCACCAGGCCGAACGGCCCCACCACCGGTGACCCTGCCGTGACACCGTCGTCGGACCCGACGTCGACAATGAACATGCTCTCGGCTCCTGGCGTGCCGGGCCGCAGCAGCGTCGCGGGCAGGTACGTGGGCACCGTGCGCTCCGAGAGGTCCAGCAGGCCGCGCAGCGTGCTGTTTTCCTCCACGAGCGCCGCATGCGTGGAAAGCATGGCCGAGAGCGAATCGACCACAGCGAGCATCGAATCGACCTGAGCCGCGCGAACACGGGCATCCCCGAGACGCCGCTGGACCCCGATGAACGGGCGGAGCGCCGACTGCTGGAGGCCCGAGGCGATGCGCCGCTGATTGTCGACGGAGAGGAAGAGCGTGGAGAGCGCGAGGATGAGGACGACGGCTGCGGCGAGAACGTCGCGGCTCCGACCACCCCACGCGGGGTCCGTCCCGTACGGGGGCAACCCGACCCCCTACTGCACGAGGACCGAGCGGTATTTCGTCATGTCGTCGAGAATGCGCCCGGCCCCGCGAACCACACAGGTGAGCGGCTCTTCGTCGACATGGATCGGCAGGTTCGTCTCGTGATGTAGCAGCTTGTCCAGACCTCGGATCAGCGCCCCACCACCGGTCATCATGATGCCTTTGTCCACGATGTCGGAGGAGAGCTCCGGGGGAGTGATCTCGAGGGCGCGCCGCACCGCGTCGACGATCGCCTGGATGGGCTCCTGGATGCATTCGCGAACCTCCTGCGAGTGCACGGTCACGGTCTTCGGGATGCCGGAGACCAGGTCCCGTCCCTTGACCTCCATCTCCCGCTCTTGGCCGTGGTCGAATGCCGAACCGATCTGGACCTTGATCGCCTCCGCCGTCGGCTCGCCGATGAGCAGGTTGTAGTTCTTGCGCAGGAAGGTCACGATGGCACGGTCGAGCTCGTCACCGCCGACCCGGATGGACGTGTCGGAGACGATCCCCGAGAGCGCGATGACGGCGATCTCCGTCGTACCGCCGCCGATGTCGATGACCATGTTGCCGGTCGGGGTCTCGACCGGCAGGCCTACCCCGATGGCGGCCGCCATCGGCTCGTCGACCATGTACACGTCCTTCGCGCCGGCCGACATCGCCGACGACCGAACAGCCCGACGCTCGAGCTCCGTGATGCCGGACGGTACGCCCACGATGACCCGGGGCTTGATACGGAAGATCCGCTTGGACGTCACCTGCTTGAGGAAGTGACGCAGCATCATCTCCGTCACGTCGACGTCCGCGATCACACCGTCCTTCAGGGGCCGGATGGCCTCGATGCCATCCGGCGTGCGCCCGAGCATGCGCTTCGCCTCGAGGCCGATGCTGAGAATCCGCCGGGTGCCCCTCTCGACCGCCACGACGGACGGTTCGTTGAGCACGATTCCCTCGCCCTTCACATAGACGAGGGTGTTCGCGGTCCCGAGGTCAACGGCGATGTCGTTGACCGGAATCAGGCGGCCGGAGTTGAGCCAGTTGGTGAGTTCTTCGAGCAACGTCGGGGCTGTCCAGGCAGCAGTCGGCGATCGGGACACCGAGGTCCGTTCAAGGGGGCTAGCCCGATGAACATACGTTTACGAATCTCGCGGTGCCAGTATTTCCGGCCCCGCCGGCGGGGAACGCCGCCAGCTGCGCCCCCTTCCCTCAGGCGGTTCCGGTACTGCCGAAACCGCCGTCGCCCCGCCCCGTGTCGGACACTTCGTCGACCTCGACGATCTCCGGTGCGTGAAAACGGGCGAATACGAGCTGCGCAATGCGCTCGCCGCGGTCGAGCGTGACCGGGCTTGGGCCGAGGTTCTGCATGATCACCTGCAGTTCCCCCCGGTAGTCGGGATCGATCGTGCCCGGGCTGTTGGGCAGCGTGATCCCGTGGCGAAGCGCCAGGCCCGACCGCGGCCGGACCTGGCACTCCAGGTGCACGGGCAGCTCCATCACGAGCCCGGTCCCCACCAGCCGGATCTCTCCCGGCAGCAGGGTGACCGAGCCCTCGGCCGACCGGACGTCGTAGCCGGCCGAGTGCTCCGTCGCCCGCTGCGGGAGCGGCAGATCGGGATTCGACGGAAGCCGTCGAAAACGGACCCGATCGGTCACGCCTGTGCCGGGGCGCGCAGGAAGTCGTCCACGCTGCGGCACTCCATGCCGAACGCATCCGCGACACCCTGGTAGGTCACGTGCCCGTCCACCACGTTGACACCGAGCTTCAGTGCGGCGTCGTCCGAACAGGCCCGCTGCCAACCCTTGCCCGCCAGCGCGATCGCGTACGGCAGCGTCGCGTTGGTGAGCGCGAGCGTGCTGGTGCGCGGCACGCCACCAGGCATGTTGGCCACGGCATAGTGAATCACGCCGTCGACGTTGTAGACCGGATCGTGGTGCGTCGTCGGCCTCATGGTCTCGACGCAGCCGCCCTGGTCGATCGCCACGTCGACGATCACGGACCCCTCCCGCATGAGCCCGAGGTCTTCCTTCGTCACGAGGCTCGGAGCCTTGGCCCCCGGAATGAGGACCGCACCGATGACCAGATCGGCGTCCTCGAGCTGCTTCCGGATCGCGTAGCGCGTGGAGTAGAGCGTCTCGACGTTCGCGGGCATCACGTCACTCAGGTAACGGAGCCTCTCCAGGTTGATGTCCATGATGGCGACGTGCGCACCCAGGCCCGCGGCCATCTTCGCCGCGTTGGTGCCGACGACGCCACCGCCCAGGATCACGACCCGGCCCGGCTTCACTCCGGGAACACCGCCCAGCAGCACGCCGAGGCCGCCCTGCGGCTTCTCGAGGTACTTGGCGCCCTCCTGCACGGCCATGCGTCCCGCCACCTCGCTCATCGGCGTCAGGAGCGGAAGCTCGCCCGTCTTGAGCTCGACGGTCTCGTACGCGATCGCGATGGCACCCGAGGCCACGACGGCCCTGGTGAGTTCCTCGGAAGCGGCGAAGTGGAAGTAGGTAAAGATCACCTGGCCCTTCTTCATCTTCGGCCACTCGACGGCGATCGGCTCCTTGACCTTCACGATCATCTCGGCGCTGGCCCACACTTCGTCGGCCGTAGCGAGGATCGTCGCCCCGGCCTTCGCGTAGAAATCGTCGGTGAAGCCGCTGCCCAGGCCCGCTCCCTGCTGAACGAAGACGGCGTGGCCCGCCTGGGTCAGCATCTCCGCGCCCGCTGGGGTCAGGGCGACCCGGTATTCGTCCGGCTTGATCTCTTTCGGTACGCCAATCAGCATCTCGCTCTCTCGCGTTGGATGAGGGGAAGAATCAGGGCGGGCTCCGTCAGTGGTCGGGGCCGAGCCTGAGTTCGAGGTGTTTGGAAGGGTCGAAGCTTCGCGCGGCAACCCGCCGCACGTCATCTTCGGTCACTGCATCGATGCGCCCGAGCAGGCCATCGAGCCCGACAAAGGGCTCGTCGTGGAGGGCGCTTGAAGCCAGGCGGTGGAGTCTCGCACCCGTGGATTCGAGGGAAAGCATCACCTGGCCCTTGACCTGCTGCTTGATGCGTTGCAGGTCGTCTGCGGAGAGACCGTCGCGCGCTGCGCGGTCGAGCTCCTCCCGCACCGCCTCGGCCGCGTCGTCGGCGGTCGCGGGCCGCGTCCCGACGTACACTCCGGTCAGTCCGGCCGTCCGGTAGAACGACTGGTACGTGAAGACGGAGTAGCAGAGCCCGAGTTCTTCACGAACGCGCTGGAAGAGACGCGAGCTCATTCCGCCCCCGAGGGCGGCCGACAGCAGGATGAGCGCGTGGCGATCGGGGTGAGCGTGCCCGGGCGCTTCCGTACCGAAGACGATGTGCGTCTGGCTGCCGCTGCGCGTGACGTTGGCGACGCCCCTCGCCGACGCCGGCGGAAGCTCCACGAGCGGCGTGCGCTCCCCGGCGGGCACCGACCCGAAATACGCCGCAACGCGCTCCACGAAGTCGTCGTGATCCACACTCCCGGCCGCTGCCACGACGAGGTTGTTGGCCACGTAGCGGTCCGCGTGCAGCGCGCGAAGTGTATCCGCCCGCATGTCGGATACAGACTCCTTGCTCCCGAGGATCGAGCGACCGTAGGGGTGCCCGCGCCAGAGCTGCTCGGCATGGAGTTCGAAGACCAGATCATCCGGCGTGTCCTCGACCTGTGCGATTTCTTCGAGGATCACCTCCCGTTCGAGCTCGAGGTCGGCCTGTTCGAGTCTCGGCGCCAGCACCAGGTCCGCGAGGACGTCGAGCGCGACGGGCAGATGCTCGTCGAGCACGCGGGCCTGATACGACGTATGCTCGCGGCTCGTGTACGCATCCAGAGAGCCGCCGAGCGCCTCGAGGGCGTCGGCGATCTCGAGTGCGGAACGGCGCCGCGTGCCCTTGAAGACCATGTGCTCGAGCACGTGGCTGATCCCCGAGTCGTCGTGCGACTCGTGCGCCGAGCCCTGCCGGACCCAGACGCCCACCGCGGTCGACCGGACTCCGGGGATGCGCTCGGTCAGGACGTGCACGCCGTTGGCGAAGCGCGTCTCTCGCATCGCCTCCGGCGCGCCGACACTCATGGTGACGGCGGAGGAAGAAATCGTGGAGGGCACGGACGCGCGTCCGTGCCCTCCACGTCGTTCAGCTCGGGTCAGCGAGCCGGCCGGCCGCAGGCGCATGGCAACCGGTCCTCCGGAGCCTCAGCCCTCGGAGCCGCCGGCCACACCGGCCTCTTCGGCCATCGCGGCCTTCCGGGACAGACGCAGGCGGCCCTTCTCGTCGATCGAGAGGAGCTTCACGCGCACGATGTCCCCCTTCTTGACCACGTCCTCCGTATTCTCCGTGCGTGCTTCCTGCAGCTCGGAGATGTGGCAGAGGCCCTCGGTCCCGGGCATGATCTCGACGAAGGCTCCGAAGGTGGTCGTGTTCTTGACCGGCCCCTCGTAGATGCGCCCGATCTCGGGATCCTTCACGATCGCCTCGATCATCTCGCGGGCACGCGCGCCGGCCTCACCGGACACGGCCGCGATTTTCACGATGCCGGAATCGTCGATGTCGATCGTCGCGCCCGACTCTTCCTGAATCGCGCGGATCGTCTTGCCCTTGGGCCCGATGACCTCACCGATCTTCTCGGGGTTGATCTGGATCGACACGATGCGCGGCGCGTAGTCCGACAGCTCGTCACGGTGGCGCTCCAGGGCCTTCGACATCTGGTCGAGGATGTGCACGCGTCCCTTGCGGGCACGCTCGAGCGCTTCCTTGAGGATTTCCACCGTCAGCCCGGCGATCTTGATGTCCATCTGGATGGACGTGATGCCGTCACGCGTACCGGCGACCTTGAAGTCCATGTCGCCGAGCGCATCCTCCAGTCCGAGGATGTCCGTCAGGACCGCGACGTCGTCGCCTTCCTTGATGAGCCCCATCGCCACACCTGCGCAGGGCGCCTTGATAGGCACGCCCGCGTCCATGAGCGCGAGCGACGAGCCACAGACGGTGGCCATCGACGACGAGCCGTTCGACTCCAGGATGTCGGAGACGATCCGGATCGTGTAGGGAAAGTCGTCGTAGGCCGGCAGGAGCGGCTGCATGGCACGCTCCGCGAGGTTCCCGTGCCCGATCTCACGGCGCGACGTTCCGCGGTACGGACGCGCCTCGCCGACCGAGAAGGGCGGGAAGTTGTAGTGCAGCATGAACGACTTGGTGATCTCCTCGCGGGAGTCGATCGAGTCGATGCGCTGCTCATCGCGGGTCGTGCCCAGGGTCACCACGGCGAGCGCCTGCGTCTGTCCACGGGTGAACAGCGCTGACCCGTGCGTGCGGGGAAGCACCCCCACCTCCGACGTGATCGGACGGATATCGTCGAGGCCGCGGCCGTCGGCGCGCTCGCCCTTGGCGAGGATCTGCCGACGCATCGTCTTCTTCTCGATGCCGCGCAGAATGTCGCTGATGTCCCGCTCGTGCTCGGAGTAGTCTTCCTCGTCGTCGGCCAGGGTCGCGACCACGTCCTCGGTCACGGCCGCCATCGCCTGCGCACGCTCCTGCTTGTCGCGCAGGTTGAGCGCCTCGGCGACCTTCGCGGACGCGAGACCCTCGACCTTCGCCTTGAGCTCGGCGGCCGGAGCGGCGGCCTTCCACTCCATGTCGGGCACGCGGTGGCCCTGCAGGAACTCCTCCTGGATGGCACAGAGCTCCCTGATCGCGTCGTGGGCAACCTGAAGCCCGTCGAGAATCTCGGTCTCCGGAACCTCGAGTGCCCCGCCTTCGACCATCGTGATCGCATCGGCCGAGCCGGCGACCACGATGTCGAGATCGGAGTATTCGAGCTGCTGGAAGGTCGGATTCACGACCCAGTTGCCCTGGATGCGGCCGACACGAACCGACGCGACCGGCGTGTTGAAGGGGACCTTCGACATGTTGAGCGCCACCGAGGCGCCGATCAGCGCGAGCACGTCAGCGTCGTTCTCCTGATCCGCGGACAGGATGAAGCACGCGATCTGCGTCTCGTGCATGAATCCGTCCGGGAACAGCGGCCGGATGGGCCGGTCGATCTGGCGGGCGGAAAGGATTTCCTTCTCGCCGGGCCGCCCCTCGCGCTTGAAAAAGCCTCCGGGGATCTTTCCCGCGGCGTAGGACTTTTCACGGTACTCGACCGTGAGCGGGAAGAACGGCAGGTGGGTCGGGGTGTCCTGGACCGTAACGGCGCAGAGGACGACGGTGTCGCCGTACTGAACCAGACAGGAACCCTGCGCGAGCTTGGCCATGCGGCCGATCTCGAGCGAGAGGGTGCGGCCAGCGAACTGGCGCTCGAGCCTCTGAATCATCTTTTCTCTTTCTCACTTCGTTGCGACCGGGGTCCTTCCCCGGTCAGGGATCCGATGCCGAAGTGGTGCGGGATCCGGAAGAGAGAGCGACCGCCGCTCGGGGACACGCGGCGCGTGGGCCCGTTGCTGCAGCCATGTTGTAGGCCGTCTCCCACCCGAGGCTCGCACGCCTTCGGCGGTGATGCCGGCTCGAGTCGCACCCGCGACCGGCCGGGTCCTTCACGCGCTTCCGTTCGGTCACGCGTTTCGTCCGGCTTGGCTTTCGGGCCGGACGGCTTCGAACTGCGTGGGCTCCGGGCGCCGCAGCGCCCGGAGCCCCAAGCGACTTCTAGTGGCGCAGCCCCAGATCCTTGATGAGCTCGCGGTAGCGCTCGATGTCCTCATTCTTCAGGTACTCGAGGAGGCGCCGGCGACGACCCACCATCTTCAGGAGACCCTGACGGGAGTGGTGGTCCTTCCTGTGCGCGTCGAAGTGCGCTCGGAGGTAGTCGATCCGCGCGGTGAGCAGCGCGATCTGGACGGGTGCGCTTCCACGGTCGTTCTCGTGGAGCTGGTACTTCGTGATGATGTCTTCTTTGACGATCGCCATGGGCGTCGTGCCTCCTCGAGAGTCCGTTGCTGCAAGGGAAGCGATGAGCGGCCGCGTATCGGCCACTTCGATATAAGCCTTGAAAAGTACGTGAAGTCGCTCGGGGCGTCTACGGCAGGCCTCCTCCCGTGATCTCCCCGAGGTCGACCTCGAGGGCGCGCCGCGCCGCTTCGACGTCCTGGCTGATCTGACGCACGAGCGCCTCGACGGAGTCGAACGGCTCCACCCCGCGCAGATACTCGACGAAGTCGACGCGCACCTCCTCGCCGTAGATGTCTCCGTCGAAGTCGAGGAGATGGAGTTCCACGCTCGGCGGCGACCCCTTGAACGTCGGGCGCGGCCCGAGATGAAGCGCCCCTGGCCACGTTCCGCTCCGCAGAACGCCGCGAACCGCATAGATCCCCTGTGGGGGCACGAGCTTGTCGCGCTCGGCGAGCCGCAGGTTCGCCGTGGGGAAGCCGAGGCCACGGCCGCGGCCTTCACCCCGCACGACCACGCCACGGATCGAGTAGGGCCGACCCAGGCCGACCCGAGCGCCTCGAACGTCTCCCTGCAGCAGGAGGGTCCGGATTCGCGACGAGGATACGGCTTCGCCCTCCGCTGATACGGGCGGGACGATGTCCACGGAGAAGCCGAGCTCGCGCCCGATGGCCTGGAGCGTCGACGGATCCCCCTGTCGGTCCCGGCCGAAGCCGTGGTCGTATCCGATCACGAGTTCTTCGACGCCGAGCCGACCCACGAGAATCTCTTCGACGAAGCGCCGCGGCTCGTACCGCGAGAGTGCCTCCGTGAAGGAAATGAACACGGCCCAGTCGAGCCCGCTCTCGGCCAGGATCTCCTTCTTTTCGACCGGCGTGGTGAGAAGCAGGGGTGCGTGCTCGGGGCGTACGATACGGAGCGGATGGGGGTCGAAGGTCACGAGCACGCTGCGCCGGCCCGTGGCCTCGGCGCGAGCACGGATCTCCTGGAGTACCGCCCAGTGCCCGAGATGGACGCCGTCGAACGTGCCCACGGTGGCGACCGCGCCCCGGTCGGACGGGAGGCCGGGCGGATGAGTCCACTGCACGGGGTTCACGGAGCCGGGTCCCTCATCATGCGGGAAATACCTTCCGGGGCCGCAGGACGCCGCCGTCGAGCTCCGCCACCGCCACGAGGTCACCGTCGCACGTCACCGAAACGAGGGAGCCCCCTGCCCCCTCGGCGGAGGTCTCCACGCCGATTCCCGAACCGATAGGATCCGAGACACGGATCCGCTGGCCGTGCCGGATCCGGCGAACCGCTTCCGCGTCCACCTCCAGGGAGTCGAGGTGGGCGAGCGCGCGGGTCGGCTCGATCACGGCCGGCTGCCACGCTTCTGGCTCGTCGATCGCAGCGAGAGGCACCGCTTCCTCGGATCCGAAAGGGCCGACGGCGGTGCGGCGCAGCGAGGTGAGGTGAGCGCCGGTGCCCAGCGATCGTCCCAGATCACGGGCGATCGCCCGAATGTAGGTCCCGCTCGAGCAGCGCACGGAAAGCCGTACGTCCGGAGGCGAGAAGTCGACGAGCTCGATGGAGTGGACCGTCACGGCCACCGGCTCCAACTCCACGCGCTCACCGCGTCGTGCGCGCCGGTGCATCGATTCGCCCCCGACCTTCTTGGCCGAGAACTGGGGCGGCACCTGCTCGATCGTTCCACGGAACGACTCCAGCGCGGTGCTCACGAGCTCCGCGGTGACCGCGTCGACGTCCCCGGCCTCGCCCACCACCTGACCGTCGAGGTCGTGCGTGTCCGTCTCGACACCGAGGCGCGCGACGGCCAGGTAGCATTTGTCGAGCTCAGAGAGGAACTCCGCGATCCGCGTCGCCTGCCCCACGCACAGGAGGAGCAGGCCCGACGCAAACGGATCGAGCGTGCCGGAGTGGCCGATTCGGCGGTTGCCGAGGACGCGCCGGGCTATCGCCACGACGTCGTGCGAGGTAGGTCCGACCGGCTTGTCGACCGGAAGGACGTAATCGCCCCCTGCCCGCCTCACTCGTCCTCGCCCGCCCCGGTGTCTTCGGCGTTCGGGCCTTCGGGGAAGACGTCCGCCAGGATCTCCTCCACGCGCCGGGCGCCGGTGTGGGACCGGTCCTCCTGGAAGCGCAGCTCGGGCACCCTTCGGACGTGAAGCACCTTGCCGAGCTCCGTGCGCAGGAACGGAGCCGCCGCCTCAAGCCCCTCCAGGGATCGCGCGAGCTCCTCGAAGCCACCGACACAGCGTACGAAGATCCTGGCCACGCCGAGATCCGCCGAAACCTCCACGCCGGTGATCGTCACGAGCCCGACGCGGGGATCCCGCACCTGGGTGCGGATCATCTCGGACAGCTCCCGGCGGAGTTGCTCGGCGAAGCGGGCGAGGCGCCGACCCATGCTAGTACTCCTCCTGCGAGACGCGCACGATCGACGCGCCCCCATGCGACTCGACCAGCCGGTCCGCCTTATCGAGAAGGGACTGCGCGACGCGCCCGTCGCTCGCGACCAGCGCGATGGAGAGCTGTGCCCGTGTGTGAACGTCCTGAAGTCCGGTCTCGGCCACGGAGACGTTCAGTCGCGTGCGGAGCCGGTCGCGCAGCGAGCGAATCACCGAGCGCTTCTCCTTGAGGGACGCACAACCGGGGAGCGCCAGCTCCCAGGTCTGGGAAGCGACCACCATGGTCCGTCCCGTCTGCCCAATCCGATCAGGTCGAGCTCGCGAGCGTCCGGGCGATCTCCTCGACCGTGTAGCACTCGATCACGTCGCCGACCTTCACGTCGTTGAAGTTCGCGATCCCGATACCGCACTCGAAGCCCTCACGGACTTCCTTCGCGTCGTCCTTGAAACGCTTGAGCGACCCGATCTGCCCGTCGTAGACGACCACGCCGTCCCTCACGAGACGCGCGTGCCCCTTTCGGTCGATTCGGCCCTCGCTCACGTAGCAGCCGGCGATCGTGCCCACCTTCGAGACCTTGAAGACCTCCCGCACCTCCGCCGAGCCCTCGATCGTCTCACGGCGCTCCGGCTTGAGCATACCTTCGAGAGCCGCCCGGATGTCGTCCACCGCCTCATAGATGACGTCGTAGAGGTTGATCTCGACGTCCTCGCGTTCGGCGGCGTGACGGGCCGCCGTCTGGGGACGGACACGGAAGCCCAGGATGACGGCGCCCGCCGTGTGGGCGAGGAGCACGTCGGATTCGTTGATCGCACCGACGCCCCGGTGGATCACGTCGACACTCACCTCGCTGGTGCTGAGCTGCTGGAGCGCGTCGGAGAGGGCCTGGACCGACCCGTCCACATCGCCCTTGATGACGAGCGGAAGCGTCGACATCTGACCCGCCGCCACCAGTGCGCCGAAGTCGCCGAGCTTGATACCACGCTCGCGGATGCGGAGCTGCTTTTCGCGATCGAGCCGCTGGCGGCTCGTTGCGATCTGGGACGCCTGGTCCGCGGCCATGACCTGGAATGTGTCACCGGCCTGGGGTACACCACCGGCGCCGAGCACCTGGACCGGCGTCGCGGGACCTACCGCAGAAACGGCCTGGCCACGCTCGTCGATGAGCGCCTTCACGCGCCCGTCGTAGAGCCCGCAGAGGAAGGAGTCGCCGACGCGGAGCGTTCCCCGCTGGACCAGCACGGTCGCGAGCGCGCCCTTGCCCTGGTCGAGCTGCGCCTCGATGACGGTACCGATGGCATCGCGGTCGGGGTTGGCCTTGAGCTCGAGCATTTCGGCCTGGAGCAGGACCTTGTCCAGCAGCTCTCTGACACCCTGGCCGGTCTTTGCCGAGATCTCCTGGGCAAGCACGTCGCCTCCGAAGTCCTCGACGTTCACGTTGTGCTGGAGGAGCTGCTGCTTGACCCGCATGGGATCCGCGGCCGGCAGATCCACCTTGTTGATCGCCACGATCATCGGCACGCCCGCGTTCTTCGCGTGGCTGATGGCCTCGACCGTCTGGGGCATCACGGCATCGTCGGCGGCGACGAGCAGGATGACGATGTCCGTCACGTCCGCACCGCGGGCACGCATCGCCGTGAACGCGGCGTGGCCCGGTGTGTCGAGGAAGCTGATGCTCCGACCGTCCTCGAGCTCCACGTGGTAGGCACCGATGTGCTGCGTGATCCCGCCGGCCTCGCCCGCGACCACGTTGGTGCTGCGGATCCGGTCCAGCAGAAGCGTCTTGCCGTGGTCGACGTGTCCCATGACCGTCACGACGGGAGGCCGGGGCTTCAGGTCTTCGGGATCGTCGTCGTCGTCGACGACCTCGGCCTCGGTGACATACTCCTCTTCACGCACCGCGGTGTAATTGAATGCGTCGAGCAGGAGCTCGATCTGAGCGAAGTCCAGTCGCTGGTTGATGGTGACCAGAAGACCGAGGTTCTTGAACGCGGATCCGATGATCTCGGTGGACGTCGCGTCCACGAGTTCGGCCAACTCCGCCACGGAGAGGAATTCGTTGACGCGCACCGTCCGGCGCTCGCGCTCCTTGGCCTCCTCCTCCTGCATCTCCTGGTACTCGAGCTCCTCGGCGCTCATGCGCTGGCCCTTGCGGCGCTTCTTCTTGGCACCGCCCTTCAGCTCGGCCATGACCCGGGAGACATTGGACTGCACGGCGTCGTGATCGACCCCATCCTTCTTCTTGCCCTTCTTCTTGTCCTTGCGCTGACGCCGTCCGTCCGCGGTGTACCCCTCGGCCTGGATCCGCACCTGACCACCGGGACCCGCGCTGGCGGCCGGCGCGGGCACGGGCCGCCGGATCGTGCGAGACGGACTATCGGGCTGACCGACCCGCGCAGGCGCGGGGCGCGCGGGCTTGGCAGCGCCCTCGTCGGCCACCGGCTCGAAGGCCTCGAGCACGACGTCAGCGTCGAGTGGCGCGGGTTCCGGCTCCTCGAGCGCCGTCTCCGCGACGGCCTCCGCTGCGACCTCCTCCCACTCTTCCTCCCCGTCCGGCTCCGCTGCAGGCTCCGGTTCGACATGCCCCTCGGAATCGCCGTGCTGCGGCTCCTCCGGCTCTTCGGTCGCTTCGACCTCCTCGACCTCCTCCACCTTCACGCGGCGCCGGCGACGGCCACCGGCCCCCGCAGTATCTTCCATCGCGGCCTTAATGGCCTTCGCGGGATCCTTGTGCCCGGCTCGCCGCTCGCGTTCCATCTTCGCGAGCACCTTGGCCATCTGGCCGTCCGTGATCGTCGCGTCTTCGTCCGCCACGGGGATCCCCATGTGACGAAGAAGTGCGATCAAGTCGTCGGCCCCGACCTTCAGGTCGTCCGCCAGTTCGAATACCTGCATGCTCTCGTTACGCCTCCACTGCGTCCGTGCCGCCCTCGCCCGGAGATCGGTCGATCTCCGCGACGAGCCTTTCAGCGAGCGTCCGGTCGGTCACCGCCACCGCCGAAAGCGGGGCGAGACCGACTGCGGCGCCCAATGTTTCGCGATCCCCCAGGGTCACCTGAGGGATCGCGCCGTCTCTCATCGATGTCCGTATCTTGTCCAGCTGGACGCGCGAAGCGTCCGCGGCGAACAGGACGAGGTATGCCTCTCCCGCCCGCACGGCGCGGCGAACCGCGTCGGTACCCGGCGCGATCGCTCCAGCCCTTCGAGCCAGTCCGAGAAGTCCGCGGACGCTATCCGTCCCGCTCTCCCTCGTCACCGTCGGAGTCTCCCTCGTCGTCCCCGGGGGAATCTCCCTCCACCACCGTCAGCTCGTCGATCAGCTGAAGGAGACGGTCGGCATCTTCCTCGCCGAGTCCCTCGATTCCGAGGAAATCCCGCCGCTCCATGTCGATGATCTGGAGAAAGGTATCATATCCGGCGTCCGAGAGGGCTGCCAGCACGGCAGGCCGAAGGTTCAGCTCGGAAAGCGGGAAATCGGCCGTTTCGTACTGGTCTTCCGCCGGCTGATCGATCAGGGCACCGATCTCGGCACCCCGTTCGATCCACTCCCGCGAGCCGTACAGATCGATCTGCCACCCGATCAGCTGCGACGCGAGCCGGACGTTCTGACCGTTGCGTCCGATGGCAAGCGAAAGCTGGTCCTCGTCGACGATCGCCGTGACCACCTGGCGCTCCGGATCGCTGAACACCTTCGAGACTCGAGCCGGAGCCAGAGCCCGACGAGCGAACACCTCGGGATCGGGGTGCCACGGGACGATGTCGATGCGCTCGCCGCCGAGCTCGTTGACGACCGCCTGGACCCGGGACCCCTTTAGGCCCACGCAGGCACCCACGGGGTCGATGGACTCGTCGCGACTGTAGACCGCGATCTTCGTCCGCCCCCCGACCTCGCGGGAGATCTCGCGAATGTCGACGATGCCCTGGTGGACCTCCGGCACCTCGAGCTTGAACAGCGCCGCCACGAAGAGGGGGTCGGCCCGCGACAGGATCAGACGTGGACCCTTCGGCGTCTCCTCGACCTTCTTCAGTACGGCGCGGATCGGGTCACCCTGGCGGAACCGCTCCCGCGGGTTCTGCTCCTTCCACGGGATGATCGCCTCGGCGTCGCGCGCCCGGTTCAGCATCACCACCAGCTTGCCACGCTCGATCTGCTGCAGCTCTCCCGAGAGGAGCTCGCCGAGCTGATCCTCGAATTCGTCACGGATCCGGTCTCGTTCGTTCTCCCTCACGCGCTGCACGATCCGCTGCTTCACGGCCATGACGGCGTTGCGTCCGAAGTCCTCGAACCGGACCGGAATCTCCATGACGTCGCCGACCTCGAAGCCCTCATCGTCCCACCGCGCCTCTTCGAGCGCGATCTCGCATGCCGGATCCTCGACCTCCTCGACGACCCGACGCAGAACGACCATGTCGAAGTCGCCCGTGTCCTCGTCGATGTCGATCTCCGCCTGCACGGTCGGGCCGTAGATACGCGCCAGCCCCGCCAGCATCCCGTCCTTGACGAGATCCGTCATCTCCTCCTCGGAGAGGCTTTTCGTCGCCGCAACGTCACGAAATGCCGCTACGATCCGGGTCGCGTTCGCCATCTTCTATCTCCTCACTTCCACGTGTACACGAGGTGGGCCTTCCGGATCTCGGATCTCGGAACGTGCACCTCTTCGCCATCGGGCAGCCGGAGAAGCACCGCTTCGCGCTCGGTACCCACTTCCGTCAGACCCAGCAATTCCCCCTCGAGGCGCGTCGCGCGCCCGAGCAGGACCTCCTTTCCACTCACCGCGACCTGCTCGCCCCGGAAGCGATCGAAATCGCGTTCCCGAACCAGCGGCCGGTCGACCCCCGGCGAGGACACCTCCAGCACGTACTGCTCGGCGATCTTCTCGTGCTCATCCAGCCACGACTCGATCGCCCGGCTGACCACCGCGCAGTCATCCACGGTGACACCCTCTCCCGGTACCGAATCCGAACGGTCGATGCGGAGCTTGAGGATCGGCCTTCGCCCACTGCCGCCCCACCGGATCTCGACGAGCTCGTACCCCAGGTCCTCGACCCGGCGCTCCAGCTCGGCTTCGATCTCGGGCAAGCCCCGCATTCGATCCCTCCCATTTAACCAACAAGGGGTACGCCGCCGCGGCGACGGACCCCCGGTCAACTGCGAACAAAAAAGCGGGGGCGAACCGCTCCCCCACTTCGAAGAACCGCCCCGAGGACGGCCGAAACAGACGGTTCAATATAGGTCAGGCGGTGTACCCCCTCAAGGTGCGGGCCCCGGCGGGGCCACGGGTGCGGCGAGGCCACCGGTGCGGCGCGCTACAGGTGCGGCGCGCCCCGCTACGCGTCTCCCACCCTCGGTTCGGCGGACGAAGTCCCCTCCTCCCCGACGCCGTCGACGGCCGCTCCGCCGGGTTCGGCCGCCCCCGAGGGCCGGGGATCTCCACCGGCTCCCGGGGCACCGAACACGTGTGCCTCGAGCGCCGCGACCCTGGCCCCCATGGCCTCCACCGCCGAGGAGAGCGCCTCGAGATCTCCCTGCTGGGCGAAGTCCAACCGCTCGCGAGCCTCGCCCGCCGCCGACTGGGCCTTCTCGAGAGCCTCCTTCATGACCTGCCTGGCGCGCTCCGCGGAAAGGTCCCCGCGGTCGCGCGCTTCCTGGATCGTCTCGTCGAGCGCGTCCTTCAACGCGGACAGAACCCCGATTCCCTGGCGGATGCCGTCGCCGATGCGCGCGGAGCCGCGTCCTGCGCCCTCGCCCCGGTGGTTTCCCTCCCCGCCCTGCCGCTCTTCTTCGCTCATGTCGCTTCCCCTGGGTTCGATACCGAAGTCCTTCGGTCCTTACGGCCGCGCACCCCAGAGGGTTCCGATCTTACCAGGGGAGCCTCATTCGTCGACCCGCTCGATCGACGCTCCCAGCGCGCGGAGCCGCTCGTCGATGCGCTCGTATCCGCGCTCGATCTGCCGGATATTGTGGATCCGGCTGCGACCCTCGGCTCCCAGCGCCGCGATCAGAAGGGCCATGCCCGCCCGGATGTCGGGGCTCTCGACCACACCGCCTCGGAGCGCGCTAGGCCCGACGACGACGGCGCGGTGCGGGTCGCACAGGATGATCGAAGCGCCCAGCCCGACCAGCTTGTCGGTGAAGTACATCCGGGACTCGAACATCTTCTCGTGCACGAGCACCGTGCCGTGGCACTGCGTGGCAGCGACGAGCGCTATCGAGGTCAGGTCGGCCGGGAAGGCCGGCCACGGCCCGTCGTCGATCTTGGGCACGGCGCCGAATGCGTCCTGCCGGATCCGATGCTCGCCGGACCCGTGCACCCGCAGATCCTCGCCGTCCACCTCGCACTCGATGCCGAGACGCCGGAAGCCGATTAACGTCGAGTCGAGGTGCTCGACCGGCGCACCCTCGATCGTGATGTCGCTCCCCGTCACGGCTGCGAGGCCGATGAAGGATCCCGTCTCGATGTGGTCCGGACCGACGCGGAAGCGCGTCCCGTGGAGCTCCCGGACGCCCTCGATGTGCAGCCGGTGCGTTCCGATGCCCGAGATGCGCGCGCCCATCGCGTTGAGAAGGTGGCAGAGGTCCTGGACGTGGGGCTCCGCCGCCGCGTTGCGAAGCAGCGTCGAGCCTTCGGCGCGCACGGCTGCCATGATCGCGTTCTCCGTCCCGGTCACCGACGGCTCGTCGAGGAAGAAGTCGGTGCCGTGCAGCCGGTCCGCCGTGACCGTGAAGTCCTCGTCCAAGGTCACGCTGGCGCCCAGGGCCTCGAAGGCCAGGAAGTGCGTGTCCATACGGCGACGTCCGATGACATCCCCGCCGGGCGGGGGGAGCCGCACGTGACCGAATCGGGCCAGCAGCGGGCCCGCGAGCAGAACGGAAGCGCGGATGCGGCTCGCCAGCCGGGAGTCGACCGCATCGGTGCGGACGCTCGCCGCGTCGATGGTCACCTCGTTCGGGCCGGTCCACTCGACCGCGGCGCCGAGCGAAGAGACGATCTCGAGGAAGGTCTCCACGTCGCGGATGCGGGGGACGTTTTCGAGCGTGACCGGCTCGGAGGCCAGCACGGTGGCAGCCAGACAGGGAAGCGCGGCGTTCTTGTTGCCAGCCGGGCGAATTCGGCCCTCGAGCCGGCGTCCGCCGTCGACGACGAAGGTCCCCATGAAATCCGTGAGTCGCAGGGAAAAGGGCGCGGGCGGGGCGCGGGGCCCGAAAGGCGCCGGCCCGCCCGCGAGAGGTGGAACATATCCGCGCGCCCGACCCCCTGCCAACCGACGGCACCGGCGCGGCACGCGACCCGTGGACCGCGTCCGCCGGCCCGCCCGGTCTGCCATCCGCCGCAGGACGAGGCGCCCGCGAACGATGCGGGCCGGGAGGGGTTCCTGTTAGACTTGAGCCATGTCTACCATGATGATTTCCGCGGCTGCGCAGATGGGACCCGACGTGAGCGGGACCGTGATCGCCGCGAACGTGGCGGAGATCGTGATCGCCCTCGCCGTCGTCGTTCTGGCCGGGCTGGGCATCTTCACGGTGGTGAGCGTGCGTCGACTGCTCGGGGAGATACGGCGGACCGCCGCAATGCACCTGGGCCCCGTCGCGGACCGGACGAGGGTGATCTCGGACAACCTGGAGTTCATCACCCACGCGCTCCGGCGGGACGTCGAAAAGCTCGGCGCGTCCGTGGAAGCCCTGACCGATCGCCTGCATCTCGCGTCCGAGCGGATGGAGGAGCGCATCGAGGAGTTCAACGCCCTGATGGAGGTGGTCCAGGGCGAAGCCGAGGAGATGTTCCTCGAGACTGCCTCGACCGTGCGCGGCGTACGCCAGGGAGCGCGGACCATCACCGAACGTGCTCACGATCGCCCCGATCGGCGAGGGGTACCGGGGACAGGAACCGGATCCGACGGGTCCGCCCCGCTTCCGGACGGCCGAGAGGAGACGGAACTGTCCGTGTCGGAGCATGAGGACGGCAGGTCCGCGGACTGAGGCGCCGCTGCGCCCGGGCGTTCTTCGTGCCGCGGCGCTCCTCGCCGCGGGATGGCTATTCCTGGTGCCGGAAGCCGCCGCAGCCTGGGGACCGGCGACCCATGTCGCGCTGGGAGAAGCGGTGCTGGCGTCGCTCTATCTCGTACCCCCCGCCATCCGTGCGATCATCGAGCGCTTCCCGCTCCACTTCCTGTACGGCTCGGTGGCCGCCGACATCTCGCTGGCCAAGAAGTACGTGCCCGAGGGTCGGCACTGCCACCGGTGGGAAGTGGGAGAGGATATCCTAGCCTCGGCGGATTCCGAGCGACTCCAGTCCGTCGGGTACGGCTACCTCGCCCACCTCGCGGCGGACACGATCGCCCACAACATCTTCGTTCCCCGCCAGCTCCTCATGACGAACACCACGCAGGCCCTCGGGCACGCGTACTGGGAGCACCGAATGGACATGCACGTGGGCGAGGAGTTCCTGTCCCTGGCCCGTCACATCGTCATGGACCACGACCATGCGGAAGCGGACGAACTCTTCGACGACGTGCTCAGCCGGACCGTGTTCAGCTTCCAGACGAACCGCATGATCTTCCGCGGGATGATCCGGTTCCAGGGCCACGAGCGCTGGCAGCGCGTCTTCGCCCAGGTGCTCGCGAACTCGCGTTTCGACCTGCCGAACCCCGTGGTGGACCGGTATTTCGAGTACGCGTTCGAGCATATCATCGCGTACCTGCGCGATCGTGACGCGTCGCGTGCGGGCCGGATGGATCCGGTTGGAGACCTGAATCTGAAGCTCGCCAAGAAGGTCCGGCGGCGGGTGATGTCCGACCACACCACCTACCACCCGGACGTGCTCGTGGAGATGGCGGACGCCTTCTTCGCCTTCCCGTCCGAGCCCCTCGTCTGGTGGCCGCAGATTCGGGACGTGGACTTCGCTTCGGGAATCAGCTCGAAGGTCGCCGCCGGTCGGACCCTGCCCCCCGCCCCGAACTGAGCCCTCCGCGGCCGGGGGCCTGCTCCACCCCACCGAGCCGCTCCCGGATCCGCAGGTTCACGCCACGCGGATCGGCCCGGCCACGGGATCGCTGCATCACCTGACCCACCAGGAAGCCGAGGAGCCGGTCCTCCCCCTCCCGGTAGCGGGCGCATTCGTCGGGAAACGCGGCGACGACCTCGTCGACCCACCGCTCCAGCATGGCCGGCTCGGAAACCTGTTCGAGCCCCCGGCTCGCGACGATCTCCTCAGCCCCTTCCGGCCCGTCGGCCAGCGCGTCGAGAAGCTGCTTCGCGACGCGGTCCGACACGGTGCCGTCACGGACCAGGCCGAGGAGCTCGATCAGTCGAGGTGCATCCACGGGCGGCGCGTCCCAGGTGGCTGCACGGGCATTCAACAACGCCTGCAGCGGGCCCATGACCCAGTTCGCCGCGAGCTTCGCGTCGGCACACCCCTCGGCGACCGTCTCGAAATAGTCGGCGCCCGCGCGTGACTGCGTCACGACGCCGGCGTCGTACGACGACAGACCGTACTCCGCCTGAAAGCGGGCCCGGCGGGCACGGGGCATCTCGCGAAGCATCCCGCGTACCGATCGAACGACCGCCGCGCCGAGGACGAGGGGGGGAAGGTCGGGATCCGGAAGATACCGGTAGTCGTGGCGATCCTCCTTGGACCGCATGGGGCGAAGCGATGCGCGGTGGTCGTCCCAGAGGAGGGTCTCACCGCGCACCGAGCCACCCCCCTCCAGCACGGCGATCTGGCGGTCGATCTCCATCCGGAGCGCCCGTTCGATGCCGGAGAAGGAGTTCACGTTCTTGATCTCGGTCTTCGTACCGAGTTCGGCGCTCTCCGCACGGCGCACGGAAACGTTCGCGTCCACACGGAGGCTGCCCTCCTCCATGCTGCAATCGCTGACGTCGGCGAACTCGAGCAGCTGCCGGAGTTCGCCGAGGAAAGAGCGGACATCCTCCGGCGTGTGCAGATCCGGCTCGGTCACGATCTCGACCAGGGGCGTGCCGGCTCGGTTGAGATCGACGGCGGTACCCTCGGGGATCCGGTCGTGCAGCGACTTGCCGGCATCCTCCTCCATGTGGACGCGACGGATGCGCACGCGCCCGGCGCCGGCCGGGCCGTCGAAGTCCAGCGTGCCACCCGTGGCCAGCGGCCGGTCGAACTGAGTGATCTGGTAGCCCTTGGGAAGATCCGGATAGAAGTAGCTTTTCCGCGCCCAGACGCTCGTGTCGTGTAGCGTGCATTCGAGCGCGAGGGCCGTTCGCACGGCGAGATCCACGGCGCGGGGGTCCAGCGTCGGGAGCGCCCCCGGAAGGCCGAGGCAGACAGGACAGACGAGGGTGTTCGGCTCCGCGCCGAAGGCGACGCGGTCCCTGCAAAAGAGCTTTCGGCCGGTGCGAAGCTGAACGTGCACCTCGACCCCGATCACCGCCTGCCAGCCCATCAGGGGTCGTGCTCCAGGCGCCGCTCGATCTCCGCCGCTACCTCGATCATCCGTTCCTCGTGCCACCACGGAGCGAGGACCTGACCCCCCACCGGCAGTCCGCGGACCCGGCCGATCGGCACGGAAATGGCGGGGATGCCCGCCAGGTTGGCGGTGACGGTGAAGACGTCCGAGCGGTACATCCGAAGGGGATCGCCGGTGCGCTCCCCCAGCCGGAACGCCGGCTCCGGCGTGGTCGGTGCGAAGAGTACGTCGACGCCGTCGGAGAAGACGCGGTGGAACTCGCCCCGGATCCGCGCCCGCACGCGTTGCGCCGTCCGGTAGTACTCCTCGTGGTATCCCGCAGAGAGCACGTACGTCCCGAGCACGATCCGTCGCTTGACCTCCGCGCCCAGCACGGCACGCGTCCGCTCGTACATCTCCGCCACGTCGACGCCTGTCGAACGGTGCCCGAACCGCGCGCCGTCATAGCGGGCCAGATTGCTGGACGCCTCGGCCGGTGCGATTACGTAAAAGCACGGGATCGCGAGTCCCGTCGACGGCAGCGAGACCGGGCGAAGCACGGCGCCCGCGGCCTCGAGCGCCGCCAGCGCCGCCTCGGCGCGCTCGCGGATGCCGGCATCCAGCGCCTCCGGGAAGTACTCGACCGGAACGCCCACCACGAGGCCTCGGACGCCTCGGTCACCCGCGGACCCGAAGGCCGGTACGGGCACGTCGGCGGACGTCGCGTCGCGGTGGTCGTGCCCGGAGATCACTTCGAGGAGTGTCGCGGCGTCGCGCACCGAGCGGCCGAAGGTGCCCACCTGATCGAGCGACGACGCGTAGGCGACGAGACCGTAGCGGCTCACGCGCCCGTACGTGGGCTTGATCCCGACGACACCGCAAAGCGCCGCCGGTTGCCGGATCGACCCACCCGTGTCGGACCCGAGCGCCATCGGCACGTAGCCCGCGGCGACGGCGGCCGCCGACCCCCCGGAACTCCCGCCCGGGACGCGCTCGAGGTCGTGCGGGTTCCGCACGGGCCCGAAGGCGGAGTTTTCCGTGGAGGAACCCATCCCGAACTCGTCGAGATTGGTCTTTCCCACCACCCAGCCACCCGCGGAACGGAGTCGCCGGACGACGGTGGCCTCGTACGGAGATCGGTACCCCGCGAGTACCCGGGACGCACACGTGGTCGGCAGGTCCAGCGTGACGATGTTGTCCTTGACCGCGACCGGCACCCCATGGAGCCTTCCGCCGCCGGTCGTGTCGGCCGGCGGAAGACGTTCGGCGAGAGAGAGGAAGGCGTTCAGACCCCCGGGGCCTCGCTCCGCCCCGGCCAGGCGGGCGAGGAGGTCCCGCCCCAGGTTCATTCCGCGGTCACGCCCGGAGGCGGCGGGACGACGAAGAAGCCCTGCTCGAAGCTGGGGGCGAACGTCCCGGGACCCGAGGTGAGCGGGTCGGGCCCGCCCGGGGCGTCCTGCCGCGCCCCTTCCCCGGCGTGTGGCTCGGCCGCCTCCGCTCGATCGCGCCCGTCCGCGGCGCCCCGAAGCCGGTCTACGTACTCCAGGATCCGGTTCACGTCTCCGGTCAATCGATCGACTTCGTCCGCCTCGAGGCGCAGGCGGGCCAACCCGGCGATCCGCGCCACCTCCGTCCGGTCCACGGTCACGGCCAGTCCTTCTCGAGCGCCGCGTAGCGCAGGAGCAGCTTCTTTCGACCTACCTGATCGAAATCGACGGTCACCTTGAGGTCGCGGCCGAAGCCCGACACCTCCACGACCGATCCCGATCCGAAAGTCGCGTGAACCACACGCTCGCCCTTCACGAAGCGCGGCGTGTCCTGGTTCATGCCGGCATCGGACTCGGGCTCGGGCTCGTAGTCCGGGGACGAAGCTTCGCGACGGCCTCCCCCGAAGCCGTATGCGCCGAAGTCGTCGTCGAAGCCGCGGCGCCCGCCGCGGTGCGGCGTCGAGGTCGCGGCGAGGTCGAGCCGGCGCGTCCGTCTCGAATCGAGCAGTTCGTCGGGAATCGCGTCGACGAAAGACGACAGCGTGTTGTAGTTGAAGTCACCCGCCCGTCGACGCTGCCGTGCCCAGGTGAGCGAGAGCTTGTCTTCCGCCCGCGTGATGCCCACGTAGAAGAGTCGACGCTCCTCCTCGAGGGTCGCGGGGTCGTCGTACGCGCGGCCCAGGGGGAAGAGGCCCTCCTCCAGGCCCGCGATGAACACCGCCGGAAATTCGAGCCCCTTGGCGTTGTGCAGCGTCATGAGGGTCACGCTGTCGGCGTTCGGATCCAGTCGATCCACGTCCGCCACGAGGGCGACCTGCTGCAGGAAGAGGTCGAGCTCGGTGAACGTATCGACGTCCTCGTCGGCCACGCTCTGCACCATCGATACGTCGAAATCGACCGCGCCGGCGATGAGCTCCGCCACGTTCCGTGCCCGGTCTTCGCCGTCAGGCCCCTCGTCGTAGAGGTGACGGACGAGATCGAGCTCCTCCACAAGCTCTTCGAGGATCGTACCTACCGAAGCCTGGGTCGCGCGCACGCTGAAGCGCTGGATCAGCGCTGCGAAACGACCGAGTCCGTTCGCGCTGGCTGCGCGCATTGCCGGCACCTCGTCCGCCCGCTGGCAGGCCTCGAGGAGCGAAATCCCCTGGTCCGCGGCGAAGCGGGCGAGGTGCTCCTGCGAGGTCAGCCCGATACCGCGGCGCGGGTAGTTCACCACCCGCTCGAAGGCTCCGGCGTCCCGCGGGTTCGAGATCAGCCTGAGATAGGCGAGCACGTCCTGGATCTCGCGGCGCTCGTAAAAGCGCACGCTGCCCACGACCTGGTATGGGACACCCTCCCGGCGGAAGGCGTCTTCGAGCGCTCGCGCCTGCGCGTTGGTGCGATACAGCACCGCGAACGCCGAGTACGCGAGCCCGGGAGTTTCACGGGTGCGCGTTTCGATCTCGTCGACGATCCACCGCGCCTCGTCGTTCTCGTCGAACGACTCGAGAAGCGTGATCGTCTCGCCGCCGGAGCGCTCGGTGCGCAGCGTCTTGCCCTTCCGGTTGACGTTCTCCGAGATCACGAGGTTCGCCGCGTCGAGAATGCGCTGCGTGGAGCGGTAGTTCTGCTCGAGCCGCACCGTACGGGCCGCCGAGAACGCGTCCTCGAAGTCGAGGATGTTCCGGATATCGGCGCCGCGCCATCCGTAGATCGACTGGTCGTCGTCACCGACGACCATGAGGTTTTCGTGCCCACCGGCGATCAGCTGGACGAAACGAAACTGGGCGCGGTTGGTGTCCTGATACTCGTCCACGAGCACGAACGAGAACTGGCTACGGTAGCGTTCCAGGAGCTCGGGGCTTGATTCGAGGAGCTCGACCGGCTTTACGAGAAGGTCGTCGAAATCGAAGGCGTTCTGAGCCGACAGCGCGCGTTGGTACTCGGGGTAGACGCGTGCCACGGTGCGCACGAAGAGGTCGAACGATCCCTCGTTCTCGCGCGCGAAACTGTCTGCGTCGACGAGCTGGTTCTTGGCTCCGCTGATCTCGTTGCGGATCCCCTTGGGGCTCCACCGCTTCGGGTCGAGTCCGAGGGAATCCTGGACGGACTTCACGAGGCGAAGGGACTGCTCCGCGTCGAAGATGCTGAAGGTCCGGTCCCACCCGAGCCGCTCGGCGTGACGTCGGAGCAGACGCGCGCCCACAGCGTGGAACGTCCCGACCCACATGCCCGCGGGTTCGGATCCAAGGAGCCTCGCGATGCGCTCCTTCATCTCGCCTGCCGCCTTGTTCGTGAAGGTCACGGCGAGGATGCGGTCCGGCGGCACACCATGTTCGTGGATGAGGTGGCACACGCGGGCCGTGAGCACGCGCGTCTTGCCCGAGCCGGCTCCGGCCAGAACGAGGATCGGACCCTCGAAGTGCTTCGCGGCCTCGAGCTGCTCGGGATTCAGACCGCTCAGGTGCGGCGCGCTTCGCACGTCAGGCATCGGCGACGGGAAGCCGGATCTGGAAGGTCGTACCCTCGATGGATTCGAGGAGCTCGATCTTGCCCTTGTGAACGCCCTCGACGATCCGGCGCGACAGGGCGAGACCGACACCCCACCCTCCGGGCTTCGACGTGATCCCGGGTTCGAAGATCTTGTCGCGGATCTCCGGATCGACACCCGGACCGGTGTCCCGGATCCGGAGGCTCACCCAGTTCCCGCTGATCTCGCGTGCGTAGATCGTGATCTTTCCGCCCCGACCCGCGAGCGCATCCAGCGCGTTCTTCACCACGTTCTCCAGCGCCCACACGAGCAGCACCTCGTTGCCCTTCACGCGGGGAAGCTCGTACGGAATATCGACGATCAGCTCGACGCCCTTCCGCGCGAGGCGGGGGATTCGCGCAGCGAGGTACCCCTCGAGGTCCTCGACGACCTGACGCACCGAAAGGCTTTCGAGCTCGGGTTCCGTACCGATGAGCTCGAAGCGATGGCTGATGCGCTCGAGCCGTTCGAGGTCCTCGCCGATGGAGGCGGCGATCTCCATGTCGTCCAGATCGCCGGGACGATCCGCCGCCGGAAGACGCAGCACCTCGAGCCATCCGGCCAACGACGAGAGCGGCGTGCCGAGCTGGTGCGCCAGCTCCCGGGCCATCGCCGTCCACGCGCGCTCGCTTTCGGCGCGGCGCTGGTAGCGGATGACCAGGAATCCGATGAACGCGGTGAGAAGCAGGCCGGCGGCCTGAAGGAAGGGCACGGACCTCAGACTGCGCGCCTCGGACGAGTCGCCGAAGTGGATGTGCTGCGCACCGAGGGGATCGCCGATCGGTTCGTGGACCTCGTCGAGACGGCGGACGTACGCGCGGATCCGCTCCTGCCCCTCCGGCGTCTCGTCGTCGACCGTGAACGGCAGGTTGACGTGGCTCAGCACCGTGTCGCCCGGCCCCATGACCACGAGCGGGACCCCCGACTCCGTCACGATGCGCTGGAGCTGCAGAAGCGCCTGCGTCTCCGAGGCCGGGTCCTGGGACACGAGCCCCTGCTGGACCTCGGTGTAGATGCGCGAGAGGAGTTCGGAGTTTTCCTGCGCCCGTCGGAAGACCTGCTGGGTGTAGAGGAGATACCAGCCTAGCAGCATCAGGAAGAGCGTCGCGACCGCGACGGGCCACTTGATGCGGGTCATGGCGAGGGCGAGGTCAGGGAGCGATCAGGCTCGGGACCCCAACGTACGCGTGGAGCACCTCGGGAAGCGAGACGCTCCCGTCTTCCTGCTGATGAGTCTCGAGGAGCGCGGCGACCACGCGGGGCAGCGCGAGGGCCGAGCCATTGAGCGTATGGACGAACTCGGGCTTTTCCGCCTGGGCCCGCCGGAAGCGGATGTTCGCGCGCCGCGCCTGGTAGTCGGTGAACGTCGTGCAGCTCGATACCTCGAGCCACGTGCCCACGCCTGGAGCCCACACCTCGAGATCGTAGGTCATCGCCCCGCTCTGACCGAGATCCCCGCTCGCGAGCAGGACGCGTCGGTAGTGAAGCCCGAGTCGCTCGAGCAGGACCTCCGCCTCGCGCGTCAGCTCCTCGAGCGCCTCGAGGCTCCGTTCCGGCGTCTCGTAGCGGACGAGCTCGACCTTGTCGAACTGGTGGACCCGGAGCAGGCCGCGCGTGTCCTTGCCCGCGGCGCCCGCCTCCCGGCGGAAGCAGGGCGAATACGCCGTGTAGCGAACGGGCAGATCTTCGAGCGAGAGGAGTTCGTCCCGATGGAGGTTCGTGACCGGGACCTCGGCGGTCGGAATGAGCCAGAGGTCGTCCCTTTCCGAGTAGTACGACTCCTCGGCGAACTTGGGCAGCTGCCCGGTGCCGGTCATCGAGTCCGGGTTCACCAGGTAGGGCACGCGCACCTCGGTGTACCCGTGTTCCCCGGTGTGGACGTCGAGGAAGTAGTTGATCAACGCCCGCTGGAGACGTGCCCCGCGGCCACGCATGACGGGGAACGCGGATCCGGTGATCTTCGCGCCGCGCGGGAGATCCAGGAGACCGAGAGCCTCTCCGATCTCCCAGTGGGGGCGTGGCTCGAACCCGAAATCACGAGGCTGGCCCCAGCTGGACAGCACCCGGTTGTTCTCCTCACCCCCTTCCGGCACCGCCTCGTGCGGCGTATTGGGCAGGCGCAGCAGCGCGTCGCGGAGTTCCGCCTCGGCCTCACGGATGCGGTCGTCGAGCGCCACGATGCGATCGCCCAGGGCCCGCGTCCGCTCGATGAGCTCGTCGGCGTCCGAGCCGGCGCGCCTGAGCTCGCCCACCGTCCTTGACGCCGCATTGCGCTCCGCCTTGAGCTCGTTGACCTCGCCCAGCCCTGCACGACGCTCCTCGTCGAGGGCGAGGATCCGGTCGATCATGGCCGGAAGCGCGTGATCGCGGCGAGCGAGCGCCGCCCTGATGGTGTCGGGCTCGGCGCGGATCCGGCGGATGTCCAGCATGAAGAGTCGGGGTCGAGGTTACGCCGCCGTCACTTGGGCGGGACCAGGTCGGTGCTGTTGCAGACCGGATTCGTGACGTACTCGAAGGTGAGCGTGCCTCCGGCCGCGTCGATGACCACCGGAGCCATCTTGGCGTAGTATGTGCACGACGTCCCGTAGGAACCGCGGGAACGGTTCGTCCGGATCACGTAGACGTTGCCCATCGCCACGGTGACCGGCCGATCGCCGACGTACACGAGCGTGTCGCCGGGTGCCTGGCGCACGTCGTCCAGCTTGAGCCCGGCAAGCGTGGTGATGCGGGCCGCACCGATCACCCCCAGGGCACCCGGGGGCAGAAGTACGACCTCACCGCCACGCGTGTCGACCGCCGCATCCCACGACCCCGCGGAGGACGGTGCCTCGACCTCGATGGCCCGCCTCTGACGGAAGTTGAAGGCCGACTGGAGGTTCATCTCCGGACGGGCCATCGAATACAGCAGGACGGTGTCCGGCGTGTCACTCCAGTCGAACGCGAACGGATCGTCTCCACAGCCGGCCGCGCCGACGAGGAGCGCGGCGCAGAGGGCCACGGCACGAGGCCATCGCGGACTCGGGTGTTCTACGGGATGCATGTCGTCGAGCGGCCTCGAACAGGTACCGAAACGGGTGGCGGAAGTTCACGGACGCCGGGGGCCCGGTCAACCCCGGAAATGCCCGTAATTGCTTGACTTTACCCCACCCGGCGGGTAGGTTCCGCGACCCTCACCGATCCCCCCGGGCCACAGCGTCCCAAGCCCCTCTCCTCGAGGTCACGCGGTGCCAGAGGTTTCGTCGACGCATGGAAACGGGCGCATCCTGGTCGTGGACGGCGAACCCCACATCCGGCGCCTGCTCGGCGCCGTCCTGAGCAGCGAGGGGTACGAGGTCGCGACGGCCGTGGACGGCATCCAGGGCATCGACACGCTCGCTGGAACCTCCTTCGACCTCGTCATCCTCGACCTCGCCATGCCGGGTGCCGGCGGTCTCGAGATCCTGTCCAAGATCCGCAGCGCCCCCCGGCATGCGGAGACCCCCGTGATCATCCTCGCGTCGAAGGGGCAGGACACCGACCGGGAGACCGCCCTCGCCGGGGGGGCCAACGACTTCCTCTCCAAGCCCTTCAGCCCGAAGAAGCTCCTTGCCCGAATCGACGAAATCCTCGGCCGGAGTTGATCGCCGAGCCTGGGTGACCATCCTGGCGGGCGGCATCGGGTCACGATTCTGGCCCGCCAGCACCCCCGAGCGCCCGAAGCAGCTCCTGCCCCTGGGAAGCGAGCGTCCGCTGATCGTGGACACCTTCGAGCGCGCCCGCGCACTCGTGCCGGACGAGCGGATCCGCATCCTCGCCGGGGAACATCTCGTGGGCCCGTTCCGGAGCGTGCTCCGCGACGCTCCCGAATCGGTGTACTGGATCGAGCCAAGGGCGCGCGGCACGGCGCCGGTGCTGGCCTGGGCGGCATGGAAGCTCGCGCGCCTGGATCCCGAGGCCGTCATGGTCTCGCTTCACGCCGACCACCTCGTGGAGCCGCTCGACGGACTCGTCGAGACCGTGGCGACCGCCGTCGAGATCGCGGCGCGCGACGAGCTCCTGCTCAGCGTCGGGGTGTCACCGGACCGCATCGAGACGGGGTACGGTCACATCGAGCCCGGCGAACCGCTTCCGCCCGCCGGTCGGGCATCCGCGCTCCGCGTAGCCGCCTTCCACGAGAAGCCCGACGCCCGGACCGCTCGTCGCTACGTCGACTCGGGATACCTTTGGAACACGGGCATCTTCGTCTGGAAGGCCTCCGTGCTGCTCGAGGAACTGGCCCGTCACGCTCCCGAGGTCGCCGAGCTGCTGCCCCTGATCGACGAGTCCGGGGACGCCGCGTTCTTCGACGCGGTACCCGTGAGCGTCATCGACCGGGCCGTGATGGAGCGGAGCGACCGCGTCGGTACCGTCATCGCGCGCTTCACCTGGGACGACGTCGGGAGCTGGGAGGCGCTCGCCAGGACGCGCGGATCGGACGGCGACGGCAACGTGGTGGTCGGTGACGCCCGAATCGCCGACGGAGCCCGCAACGTCGTGTACGCGGAGGAAGGGAGTCGCGTCGTGGTGCTGGGCGGCGAGGACCTCGTCGTCGTCCACTCCGGCGGAACGACCATGGTGCTCCCCCGCGCGCGTGCGGGGGAGATGAAGGAACTCCTCGCCCGGCTCACGGGGGAATGAACATGCCCGACGTCCGGCTCTTCCTGTTCGACGACCGACACGCCCGACGCTGGGCGCCGTTTACGCTCACCCGGCCCGCGGGCGAGCTGCTGCACGGTTGTCTCACACTTCGCGAGCGCGCGGAACGGGTGCTCGGCGTGCCCTGCGCCGGCCACCTCAGCCGATCTGCCCTCATCGGTTTCGACGAGCCGAGCGCGGCCCGGGTGCTGGCGCTCGACGAGCTGGGCACCCGCGGCGCCCGCGTGCTGCTCTCGAGCCGTGCCGTGCTCGACTTCCAGGACGTGCAGCTTCCCGACGGTCCGGCGACGATCTTCGTCGACGGCGCGCCGGCGGGATGGGTCCTGCCCGACGGGGCGCCCGCCCCGTCAGAGCTTTGGCTGCGGAACCCCGCGACCGCCCCGGTGGGGGGCCAGAGCCTGATCCTGCAGGGGCGCCTCCTTGGCCACCCTTGGGACCTCGTCGCGGCCAACGACGACCGGATCGGCCTGGACGTGAGGGAGCTCTGGCCCGACGAGAGCGCGCCCGAAGGGATCCTGCGCGTGGGGGACCATCCCGTCTCGCTCGGGGACGGTGCGTTCATCGAGCCCGGCGTCCACGTCGACGTGCGCTCGGGCCCGGTGCGCCTCGAGCCCGGCGCCCGCGTCGAGGGCCCCGCCCGCATTATGGGTCCACTCTTCGTGGGACGGGACTCCACCGTGCTCGGTGGGACCGTCGGCGCCGCCTCCATCGGGCCCGTATGCCTGGTACGTGGCGAGGTCGCTCACTCGGTTCTCCTCGGCTTCGTGAACAAGGCGCATGACGGGCACCTCGGCCACGCGCTCGTCGGGCGCTGGGTCAACCTGGGGGCGTTCACGACCAACTCCGACCTCAAGAACAACTATCGTACCGTTCGTGTCTGGACACCCGACGGAGAGAAGGACACCGGCCTTCTCAAGGTCGGCTGCTTCCTCGGTGACCACGTGAAGACGGGCATCGGCACGGTGCTGAATACCGGCACGGTGGTCGGCGCGGGCAGCAACCTGTACGGGGGCGTCATGCCCCCGACCGTCGTTCCGCCGTTCAGCTGGGGCGCTGGCATGGACCTGCGCGATCATCGGCTGGACCAGTTCCTGGAGACGGCCGAGGTCTCGGTGGGCCGCCGCGGCCAGACGCTCACACCCGGCGTGGAGCGGATTCTCCGCGACGCCTGGGGCGACACCGCCGGACGGCGCGCCGAGTAGTCGGGTCGACGCGGTGAAGGTATCGGTCCTGGGGAGCGGCAGCGGCGGAAACTCGACGTTCGTCCAGGGGGGGAACACGCGCGTGCTCGTCGACGCCGGCTTCAGCGCCCGCTCCATGGCCGAGCGGCTCGTCTCCCTCGGGGTTTCGGCCGAGACGGTCTCCGCCATCGTCGTTACCCACGAGCACGGTGATCACACGAGCGGAGTAGGCGCCTTCGCCCGGCGCCACGGCACACCGGTGTACATGACGGCACGCACCCGGGAGGCGTGTAGCCGCATCCTGAAGGGCTCGGAACGTGTCGTCGAGTACGGACCCGGTCGCCCCTTCACCATCGGTGACATCCGGGTCGAGCCCTTCATCACCGTCCACGACGCGGCAGACCCGGTCGGTGTCGCCCTCGTTGACGAGTGCACGGGACTGCGCGTGGGAATCGCCACGGACCTGGGTCGTCCCACCGCGCAGATCCGACACGCGCTCTCGGGGTGCGACTTCCTGGTGCTGGAGGCCAATCACGACGAGGTCCTGCTCCACGCGAGCCGCTATCCGTCGTCCGTGAAACGCCGCATCGCGTCGAGCCACGGACACCTCTCGAATCAGGCGGCGGCACGCTTCGCAACCGAACTCCTCCATCCCAGGCTGGCCGGCGTCGTACTCGCCCACCTGTCCGCGGAGTGCAACCAGCCGGCTCTGGCGCTGGAGGTGGTTGGCGAGGCGCTCGGCCGGGCGGGGTGGCGCGGCCACCTGGAGGTGGCCATGCAGCACGAACCGACAGCGCTCATCGACGTGGAGGACCTGCGTTTTCGGACCGGGCCCAGCCAGCTGACCTTCCTCTGACGAACCGCGAGGCCGAACGCCGACGAGGGAGGTCGCTTCCCTTCCCCCTCGCGGCCCCGTCGAGGACCGCAGCGCGCTAGCGCCCCGGCCCGCCGGAGGAAAGCCGCGACGGTGTCTGGCGGTCGAATTCGGCATGAGCGTCCCGGAGTCGCCCATCGGCGACGTGGAGCGCGCTTTCGACCACGCCCCCGAGCGTGCCGCACCCCCTCGCCTCCATGTCCCGGAGCCTCGCCGCCAGGTCGTCGGCCGCCGCGACCACGATCTCCCGGTGCCCGAACTCGTGGCTCCGGATCGCGTGCTCGATCACGCTCCACCGCTGCTGTTCCTCGGCCGGTCGACCGGCGACCCCGGGCCAGCGCGGAAGGGTCACGGTGATGGTCACCTTTACGTTGAGACGCTCCACGCGGCATGCGCCCCCGGAGGCCACCGGACGCCACTCGGGCAGGATGTGGTAACGGGTTAGGCCCTGCGAGGGAGGTCCATCCGGACCCTCGAGTCGCAGTCCGTTCAGCCGGTCGACGACTTCGTCCAGGGTGGCGCCCGACACGTCGTAGTACTCGGTCTTCGACGTCAGCCGTACCTCCGCTGCCCGGGGCGAAGCGACGCGCTCCGCCGACGGCGGTCCGTCGGCCTGCCGCCCCCACGCGGACGCCGGCGCCGCGAGCGACGCCAGCGCCAGGAGGCCCGCGAGGCCGGCCCAGCGGCTCAGAGTCCGAGGAGCCTGAGGAAGTCGTTGGACAGCGCCCACAGCATGATCCCGACGATGATCAGGAACCCCACGTTGCTCCAGCGCAGTCTCTGTTCGACCGACAGTGCCCGCCCGCCCCGAATTCCCTCGATGGCGAGAAAGAGAAGATGACCCCCGTCGAGCACGGGAATCGGCAGAAGGTTGAGCACCGCCAGGTTGATGCTGAACAGCGCCATGAAGCGCAGGAAGCTGTCCACGCCCGCCTCCGCCGCGGCTCCCGAGAGCTGACCGATGGTCACGATGCTCCCCACCGAACGCGGTGAGATGTCGACCGTGACCAGCCGCTTCAGGAAGTCCAGGATCACCCCCGTCGTGAAGACGGTATCGTCCCACCCCGCCACGACGGCCTCAGCCAGGGAAACCGGACTGTACACGATTGGGAGCGCCGGAGGACCGACGCCGATCCTGCCCACCGTTCGCGTGGAACCGTCGGGTCCGTCGATCTCCTCGGACCCGAGGGTCACGTTGCGAACGATTTCGCCGCCCTCCCGCTCGATCGTGACCGTCACCTGCTCCCCCGGTCGGTCCTCGATCTGGCCGACGAAGCTCCACCAGTTCAGCGTGGGTTCTCCGTCCACGGCGAGAAACCGATCACCCTCCTTGACGTCTGCGCGCGCCGCGGGAGACCCCGACTCGACGTAGCCGGCGCCCGCCTCGACCCATAGCCGCAGCGAGCCCGCGAGCAACGCGCGCTCCTCTTCGCTGACGGGCACGCGGATCTCGATCGACCGGGTCGGTTCCACCAGCTCCACCGCGACCGGGCCCGGCGCTCTCTCGAGCAGCGCGACCTGGATCTGATCCCAGAACTCCACCGGCTGCCCGCCGATCCGCACGATCCGGGCGCCCGGCTCCACGGTGCCGAGCGCTTCGGTCCCGGGCGGCAGCGCGGAGAGTTCGATCGCTCCGACACGGGTCGACTCGATGTGCTGGACACCGTAGCGGGCCGCGAGGAAGGTGTAGACGCCGAGCGCGAAGAGCATGTTCATGATCACGCCCGCGGAGATGACGAGCGTACGCGCCCCGATCGACTTCCGATCGAAGTCGCGTTCGCTGGGCTCGCGCACCGGAAGGGCGGCTTCACCGCCCTCGATGCGCTCCATCACCTCGTCGTCCATCCCGCCCATCTTCACGTAGCCCCCGAGGGGGATCGCGCTGATGACGTATTCGGTCTCGCCACGCGTGAATCCGAAGACCTTCGGCCCGAGTCCGATCGAGAAGCGTTGCACCTCGATCCCGACTGCCTTCGCGGCCCAGAAGTGGCCGAGCTCATGCACGAAGATGAGCACGCCCAGCACGATGATGGTGGCCAGAACCGTCATGACGCCATTCCCTTCCTCTCGCCGAGCCGCTTCGCGACTTCCGTCGCCACGACCCGGGCCGCCTCGTCCGCGGCGATCACGTCGTCCATGTGGTGGATCCCGGAGACCCCGACACGCTCGATCGCCTCGGCGACGACGTCGGCGATGTCCGGGAAACGTATACGATCTTCCAGGAACGCCTGAACCGCGATCTCGTTCCCTGCGTTGTACACGGCGGGTGCACATCCGCTCCTTCTTCCTGCCTCCACGCCAAGGCCGAACATCGGAAACGCGGCGTGGTCGATCTCCTCGAACGTGAGTGGTGACGCCCGCACCGGGTCGTACGTCCGCAACGCATCATCGGCCACGCGTACCGGATAGTTGAGCGCGTAGAGGATGGGCAGTTCCATCGTCGGAAAGCCGAGCTGCGCCAGAACGGAACCGTCGACGAACTCCACGAAGGAGTGGATGATCGACTGGGGGTGGACCACGGCGTCGATCCGGTCGTACGACAGCCCGAACAGGAAATGGGCCTCGATGACCTCGAGCGCCTTGTTGGCGAGCGTCGCCGAGTCGATGGTGATCTTCGCGCCCATGTCCCAGGTCGGGTGCCGCAGCGCGTCGACGGCACTGACCTGGGTCAGCGCTCGGGGCGAGCGGCCTCGAAAGGGACCACCCGACGCGGTGAGCACCACGCGATGCAGGGCGTCTCGACCGTGACCCTCGAGACACTGCAGGATGGCGCTGTGCTCGGAATCGATGGGTACGATCTCCCCGCCGCCCCGGCGGGCGGCCTCCAGCACGATCGAACCGCCCGCGACGAGCGACTCCTTGTTCGCGAGCGCCAGCCGGCTCCCCGCCTCCAGCGCCGCCACGGTAGGTGCGAGCCCGGCCGCGCCGACGAGTGCATTGACGACCACGTCCACGTCCTCGCGCGCCACCACGTCGAGCATGGCGGTCCGCCCGGACGCCCAGCGCGTCCCACCCGCCGAGGCGGGAAGAGGCACGGCTTCGTCACACAGGATCGCCGTGCCGGGGCGGAATCGGGCCACCTGCTGCTCGAGCACGTCGACACGCCGGTTCGCGACGAGCGCGACGATCTCGAATCGTTCCGGGTGGCGGGACACGAGCTCGAGTGCGCTCCGCCCGATGGAGCCGGTAGAGCCCAGGATCACGACCCGGATCACGGCACCACCAGGTAGCTCAAAGCACGATGTCCATCAGGGCGAGCAGAGCGAACGCGCTCGGGATCGTGAAGATCAGCGAGTCGATGCGATCCATCACCCCGCCGTGGCCGGGAAAGAAGGTTCCCGAATCCTTGACCCCCGCTTCCCGTTTGAGGAGGGACTCGACCAGGTCGCCGAGCACCGCCGCGAGCCCCAGCACCACCCCCATGACCGTGGCGGCGCCGAACCCGCCCGCTGTTCCCTCCGCACCGAAGACACGCAGGACCAGAAGGTACCAGAGCACGCCGGCGAGCCCGCCACCCGTCAGTCCAGCCCAGAAGCCGACCCAGCTCTTGTTGGGGCTGATGGTGGGCGCGAGCTTCGCCCGGTTTCGACCCCACGCCGTCCCCGCGAAGAACGCCGCCGCGTCTCCGATCCAGGTGGCCGCGAGGGGGAGCGCCACGAACAGCAGACCGGCCAGCCCCGAGGACACCCCCCTGTCGACCGCCGCCTCGCCCCCCATCGCGTGGAGGAGGGGCGCGAAGGCCATGGGCAGCCCGACGTACAGGGGCGACATCACGGTGATCGCCGCCGCCGCGAACGGATGGCGGCCGGGCCCGCGCTGCAGCATCGCCGCGAGCAGCGTGGCGAGGGTCATGACGGCGATCATCCCCAGGGCCCAGGGGGCGAAGGCCCCAAACGACGAACGCCAGACCGCAAGGAGCACGAACGCCGGGGCCGCCGGCACGCCGATCCAGGAGATGGGTTCGACCTGCTTGAGGTGGGCGAAGCGGAAGCACTCGTGCGCGGCCCAGGCCGAAAAGAAGCCGAGGAGCAGGCCGAGCGGCCATCCGCCCACCCAGGCGGTGGCCAGCACCGTCGGGATGCCGACCGCGGCCACGGCGACACGCTTGGCGAGTTCGCTCATGCGACTGTTACCCGCCCGAAGCGGCGCTCACGGCCCTGGTAGTCGAGGATCGCCTCGTACAGGTCTTCCCGGTCGAAGTCCGGCCAGAGCACGTCGGTCATGTGGAGCTCGGTGTAGGCGAGCTGCCAGAGCATGAAGTTGCTGATCCGGTACTCGCCCGAGGTTCGGATGAGAAGGTCCGGATCGGGGAGCCCGCGCGTGAACAACGCATCCGCGAACACCCCCTCGTCGATTTCATCGGGTTCCATGCCTTCCTTCTCCACGCGCTCCACGAGCAGTCGGGCCGCACGCAGGATCTCCTCGCGTCCCCCGTAGGAGATCATGAGGTTCAGCCGCATGGCCCCACCACCCCGGGTACCCTCGACGATGGCGTTCACCGCATCCCGCGTCGTCGCGTCGGCTCGCTGCAGCTCGCCGAGCACATGGACCTCGACGCCCTGCCTCCGTAGCTCCGCACCCTCCTTGCGGGCGTAGAGCTGAAGCAGCCCCATCAGCGCGGAAACCTCCTGGGCCGGTCGTCGCCAGTTCTCGGTGGAGAAGGCGAAGAGGGTGAGGATGCGTACCCCGGCTTCGACGGCCCCCTCGACGACCTCGCGAACCGCCTTCATCCCCTCGCGGTGGCCGAGGTGACGGGGCAGGCCACGCGCGCGGGCCCACCGGCCGTTCCCGTCCATGATGACGGCGACGTGCTCGGGCACGTCGCCGTTCACGCGGATGCGTTCGAGCCGTTCGCCTGACATGATCGTGGACGCGAGGGTGGCCTCAGATGGCCATAACCTCGGCTTCCTTGTACTTGAGCATCTCGTCCACCTTGTCGGTGCACTCGTGCGTCAGCTTCTCGAGCGCGTCCTCGCGCCGGCGGCCCTCGTCCTCTCCGATCTCGTGGGCCTTCACAAGCGCGTGGATCTCCTCCCGCACGATCCGCCGTGCGTGCCGGATGGAGATCTTCCCCTCCTCGGCATATTTGTGGAGGACCTTCACGAACTCCTTGCGACGCTCCTCGTTCAGCGGCGGAATCGGCACGCGGATGACACTGCCGTCGTTTGCGGGGTTCAGTCCGAGATCGGCAGTCATGATGGCGCGCTCGATGTTTCCGATCAGGGACTTGTCGAACGGCTGGACCACCATGAGGCTCGACTCGGGCGTGCTGATGGTGGCAACCTGGTTCACCGGCATCTTCGAGCCGTAGGCATCGACCCGTACGCTGTCGAGCAGGGCCGGCGTGGCCTTGCCGGTACGCACCGTGGCGAACTCGCGGCCGAGTGCCTCGAGCGCTTCGTCCATGCGTTTCTTCGCGTCTTCAACGGTCGGCATGACGTTCTCCGCGTTCGTCGGGTTCTCTTACGATACTAGCGTTCCCACGCGCTCCCCACGAATCGCGCTGGCGACGGCCCCGCGATCGCTGAGGTTGAGCACGATGATCGGCAGGTTGTTCTCCTTGCACAGCGCCACGGCTGCCGTGTCCATCACGGCGAGCTCCCTGGCGACGACCTCCTGGAAGGAAATCGTGGGAATGAACACTGCATCGGGGTCCTTCACGGGATCGGCCGAGTAGACTCCGCGCACCTTCGTCGCCTTGATCACGACGTCGGCACCGATCTCGATGGCCCTGAGCACCGCGGCCGTATCCGTGGAGAAGTACGGGTTGCCGGTTCCACCGGCGAACAGCACGACCCTGCCCTTGTCGATGTGGCGCATCGCCCGCCGGCGGATGTACGGCTCGGCGATCTGCTCCATGCGGATCGCCGTCATCACGCGGGTATCGACCTCTTTCGTCTCGAGGAGGTCCTGGACCGCCAGAGCATTGATGACCGTGGCGAGCATACCCATGTAGTCGCCCTGCACGCGGTCCATGCCGCCCTTCGATGCCAGGGCTCCGCGGACGATGTTCCCGCCCCCGATGACGATCCCGAGTGACACGCCCATCTCGACGATCGCCTTGATCTCGTCGGTGATGTGATCGACCATCGAGGGCTCGATGCCGAAGCCGTGCTCTCCGGCGAGTGCCTCGCCGGAGAGCTTCAGCAGCACCGTCTTGTACCGGAGGCCCGTACCCTCGACCATCGCGTCTCTCTCCAGGTCAGCGTCGCTCTCTGCTTCGTTTCGCCCCGCCCGCGCGGGAATCAGCGCTCTCCGACCTTCATCCGGGCGAATCGAGCAATTTCGATCTTCTCACCGGTCTTGGAAGAGACCCGGGTGATGAGCTCCTCGATGGTGATGTCCGGGTCCTTCACGAAGGGCTGCGCGAGCAGCGTGCTTTCCTTGAAGAACTTCTGCAGCCGGCCCTCGACGATCTTCGCGGCGATGTTGTCGGGCTTGCCCTCTTCACGAGCCTGCTCCACGTAGACCCCTCGCTCGCGCTCCACGACCTCGGGAGCGATCTGGTCGGGCGAGATCGAGAGCGGCGCCGCGGACGCGATGTGCATGGCGATGTCACGTGCCAGCGACTTGAAGTCGTCGGTATTCGCGACGAAGTCGGTCTCGCAGTTCAGCTCGACGATGACCGCCGTCTTGTTGTCGAAATGAATGTAGCTGCCGATCACGCCTTCGTTCGCCGACTTCTCGGCGCGCTTTGCCGCATTGGCCGCTCCCTTCGCGCGCAGGAGGTCGATCGCCTTCTCGAGATCCCCCGCGGTCTCTGTGAGCGCCTTCTTGCAATCCATCATCCCCGCGCCCGTCATGTCGCGGAGCTTCTTGACGTCTGCTGCACTGATCATCGTCGCTTCACTCATCGTTCTGCTGCTCGGTCGATTGTTCTGGTACTCCGGCTTGCGCCGGGTCGTGACAAGAGGCGGCCGGACCGTCGGACCGCGCCGCCTCTTTCGGAAGTCCGGACCGCAGCCAGGACCTCGGTGCCCGCCATCCCCGCGCGGACAAGGGTACGAAGCCCCGTACTACTCGTCGGCGTCATCCTCCGACTCGTCCGCGAAGGAGTCGGATGCCTCAGCCCCTTCCGAAGAGTCGACACCCTCCCCGCCGTCGTCCTTGCGGTGCGCCGCGATCACCTCGGGACGCGGGCGGCGCTTCCGACGCGGACGGCGGCGCTTCGGCGCCTCCTCGGTCGTCTCACCGGTCTCGGTCGAGTAGGTCGTCGCCTCGAGCTCGTCGATTCGGCGCCGCTCGTCCTCCGGCACTTCCTTGCGCGCGGTCGCGATCGTACCGGCGATGGCGCTCGCGATCAGCGTCACCGAGCGGATCGCGTCGTCGTTTCCGGGAATCGGGAAGTCGATGGGCTCCGGATCCGCGTTCGTGTCCGTGATCGCGATGACCGGAATGCCGAGCTTCACGGCCTCCTTCACGGCGATCGACTCCCGCCGGGCGTCGACCACGAAGATCGCACCCGGGAGGCGGCCCATGTCCTTCACCCCGCCCAGGTACTTGTCGAGCTTGATCCGCTCGCGCTCGAGCATCAGACGCTCTTTCTTGGTGTAGAACTCGAAGGCGTTCTCTTCGGCTCCGCGCTCGAGCTCCTTGAGCCTCCGGATCTGCTGGCGGATCGTCTGGAAGTTCGTGAGCATGCCGCCGAGCCAGCGCTCGGTCACCCAGTACGAGCCGCTTCGCTGGGCCTCCTGCTCCACCACACCCCGCAGCTGCTTCTTGGTGCAGACGAAGAGAACGCGCTCTCCGCGCAGTACGACCTCGCGGACGGCCTGCTGCGCCGCCACCAGCCGGTCGAGCGTCTTGCGGAGGTCGATGATGTGGATCCCGTTGCGCTCCGTGAAGATGAAGGGCTTCATCTTCGGGTTCCAGCGCCGGGTCTGGTGACCGAAGTGTACTCCGGCCTCAAGAAGCTGATCGAGACGAACGTCGGACATGTTTTCGATTTCTCTCGTCGGGGCCGATGTACGCCCCGGTCAGGATGTGGTCCGGGCCAGGCCCGGACCTTCGGAACTCAACGGGTGGAAGCGATCAACGCTTCGAGAACTGGAACCGCTTGCGTGCCTTGGGGCGGCCGGGCTTCTTACGCTCGACCTCCCGTGCGTCACGCGTGAGCATGCCCTTGTCCCGCAGCGCCGCCCGCAGCTCCTCGTCGTGCTGAACCAGTGCACGCGACAGGCCCATGCGTACCGCGTCGGACTGACCGGTGAGGCCTCCGCCGCGCACGCGGATCGCCACGTCGAAGTCGTCCGCGAGGCCGGCGATCTTCAGGGGCTCCTCGACGCGGATCTGGTGCGTGGGACGCGGGAAGTAGTCGGCGAGCGGGCGGCCGTTCACGGTCCACTGCCCCGTGCCGGGGCGAAGGAGCACCCGGGCCACGGAACACTTCCGCCGGCCCACCGTCTGGATCTGATTCGTCACTTGACCTGCCATGGTATCGCTTCTGTCCGTCGTCAGATGTCCAGGGGCTGCGGCTGCTGGCCCTGGTGGGGGTGGTCGGTGCCGGCGTAGACCTTGAGCTTCTTCCGAAGAACACGCCCCAGCGCGTTCTTGGGCAGCATGCCCCGCACCGCGAGCTCGATGACCCGATCGGGGTGCGTCTCGAGCATGCGACGGTAGGGAATGTGCCGCTCGCCACCCATGTAGCCGGAGTAGCGGAAGTACGTCTTCTGATCGGCCTTGTTCCCGGTCAGACGCACCTTCTCGGCATTGATGATCACCACGTTGTCGCCGGTGTCGAGGTGCGGCGTGTACGACGGCTTGTGCTTGCCGCGGATGACGCGCGCGACTTCGGAAGCCAGACGCCCGAGCGGCTTGTCTGTAGCGTCGACAACCCACCACGCATGATGGATTTCGTCGGCTTTGGGAGTATACGTTCTCATGCCCGCGTTGTGTGCTGAGGCGGATCCTCAAAAGAGCTTGCAAAGTTACCGGCGAAGCAAATAGGCGTCAACGGGCCGGAACGCCTTGAGACAAGCGGCTTTCCACGGGCTCGCCCGGAGCGGGCGAGCGGGTCAGCGGTACGTCTCGAGAAAGCGTGCCCGCGAAGCGTGCCGCAGGCGGACCAGGGCCTTTTCCTTGATCTGACGCACGCGCTCCCGCGTGATCCCCAGGATCTCGCCGATCTCTTCGAGCGTCATGGGCTCCTGTTCGTCCAGACCGAAATAGAGCCGCAGGATCTTCGCCTCGCGCTCCTTCAGCGTCGAGAGAGCGTCCTCGATCGTGGACTTCAGCGCATGCTCGAACGTCTCCTCTTCCGGCCCGGGAGAATACTGATCCGGCAGGTAGTCGAGCAGGCGGTTGTCCTCACCCGGGGTCATCGGCGCGTCGAGCGACAGGTGCGAATGCGAGATCGCCAGGGTGCGCTCGATCTCGTCCTTCGAGACGTCGAGATCCTCGGCGATTTCGTCGACGGTGGGCTCGCGACCCAGCTCCTGCAGGAGCGAGGAGCTGCGCCGGCCGATGCGGTACAGCGCGCCGGCTCGGTTCAGCGGAACGCGAACGATCCGGCTCTGTTCGGCGAGGGCCTGCAGGATGGCCTGCCGGATCCACCAGACGGCGTAGCTGATGAACTTGATGCCCTTCGTCTCATCGAACTTGTGCGCGGCCCGGATGAGACCGAGGTTGCCCTCGTTGATGAGATCAGACAGCGGCACGCCCTGGTTCTGGTACTTCTTCGCCACGGAGACGACGAAGCGCAGGTTCGAGCGAACCAGCTTGTCGAGTGCCTCCTCGTCCCCGACGCGAATGAGCCTCGCGAGCCTCGCCTCCTCCTCCCGGTCGATGAGCGGATACTGGCTGATTTCCTTCAGGTACTGATCCAGCGAGCCTTCCTGGGAGGGTGCTCTGCGGGAGGAGAAGGTCATCTCGGCGCGCGGGTCCGGAGGTGCGGTGCGGGCAGAGCCGACTCGTGCCAGCTCGACGCCCGCTTAGGATCTCAACGATCACGCCGTCGCGCAATGCCCCGTCCCCGGGGCGACGCCGGAGACGCCGGTCGGGACCGATCAGCGGATGAGCGTACCCACGCGACCCCAGCGAACTCCTCCCCACCGGGACCTCTCGTCGCCCTCAAGCCGGTCGAAGGAGTAGTACACGAACCACGGCCGACCCCGGATCTGATCGCGAGCGACGAAGCCCCAGTAGCGGGAGTCCTCGCTGTTGTCACGGTTGTCGCCGAGGACGAAGTAGCTGCCCGGGGGGACGACCAGCGGACCCCAGTTGTCCCGGGTGGGATGGTACCCGGGGCTGGGGGCAGCGATCAGGTGGTTCGACTGCCACTCCATGTCCGGGTGCGCGGCATCGCCGCGAGCGTCGAGGTAGCGCACGTAAGGCTCGGACACCTCCTCGCCATTGAGGTAGAGCCTCTTGTCCCGCATCTCGAGCGTGTCCGCCGGGGCACCGACCACGCGCTTCACGTAGTTCCTTCGGGGCTCGTGCGGCGGGTGGAATACGATCACGTCGCCCCGCGCGGGCTCCTCGATCGCCGGAAGGAATCGTTCGGTCCCCGGTACACGCGCCCCGTAGACCGCCTTGTTGACCAGCAGGAAGTCGCCCACCAGGAGTGTGCCCTCCATCGACGACGTCGGGATCTTGAAGGCTTCGACGAGCGTCGCGCGGATCACGAGGAAGAGGACGAAGGCGACCGCGAGCGAGCGCAACCAGTCGAGTGCACCTTCCACGTGGCGCGAGCGCGAGCCGCGAGGCCGCTCGGCACGCTCGATCGGTTCGTCCGCGCGTGGCTGCCCGTGCTCGGAGTCTCGCACTCGGTCCTCGCTCCTTCGTCGTCCAGTCATGCGGCCGGCCGGCCGCATGATTCACCCTGTACCCGCGACGGAAGCGAAGTCAATACACCGCGACCGTCGAGGGGGGGCGTCGCGCGTCTACCCCTCTCGGACGAGTCCGTACTTCTCGATCTTCTTGTACAGATTCGAGCGGGGCATGTCGATACGGCGCGCCGTCTCCGCGACGTTCCAGTCGTTCTCCCGAAGCTTCTGCAGAATGTAGACCCGCTCCGCCCCGTCCTTGAACTCGGTGAAGCTGTCGGTAGACAGCAGCTCGCCGCCGAGCCCCCCCGACGAGGAGCGCCCGGTCGCGAGCATGTCCACGTCGGCGGCACGAACCGCGTCGCCACCGGCCAGGATCAGCAGCCGCTCCACCGTGTTTCGCAGCTCGCGGACGTTGCCCGGCCATGCCAGGGCGCGGAGGCGGTCGACGGCCGCCGTCTCGAAACTTCGCGGCGACATCCCCTCCCGACGCGTCATGATGTCCGTGAAGTGCTGTACCAGCATGGGAATGTCATCACGGCGCTCGCGCAGGGGCGGCATGTGGATCGGCACCACGTTGAGTCGGTAGAAGAGGTCCTCGCGGAACTCACCCTCGTCGATGAGGCGCTCCAGATCCTTGTTCGTGGCGGCCACGACGCGCACGTCCACCTCGATGGCCCCCTTGCCGCCCACGCGCGTGACCACGCCCTGCTCCAGGGCACGCAGCACCTTGGCCTGGGCGTCCGGCGACATGTCGCCGATCTCGTCGAGAAAGAGGGTCCCGCCATCGGCCTGTTCGAACTTGCCGGCGTGGTCGGCCACGGCGCCCGTGAACGAACCCTTCATGTGACCGAAGAGCGCCGACTCGATCAGCTCGGATGGGATCGCGGCACAGTTCACCTCGACGAACGGCGCGTCCGCCCGTGACGAAAGCCGGTGGATGGCCCGAGCGACCAGCTCCTTGCCCGTCCCGTTCTCACCGCTGACGAGCACCCTGGCCTCTGTCGGCGCCACCTTCTCGATGCGCTCGAGTACCTGCCGGATCGGGTAGGACGTGCCCACGATCTCGTATCGGCTCTCGACCTGGCTCCGCAAGTCGGCCATGCTCCGGGTCAGCCCCCGCAGCTCGAGCGCCCGGCGCAGTGTCACGAGGAGACGGTCGGTGTCGAGCGGCTTCTGCAGGAAGTCGTAGGCGCCCTTGCGCGTCGCTTCCACCGCCGTGTCGATGGTTCCGTGGCCCGAGATCATGATGACCGGGATGCTCGGATCCTGCTCACGAAGCCGCGCAAGCACATCGAGGCCGTCGAGCCCCGGCATCTTCACGTCGAGAAACACGACGTCGGGCCGGAACTCGACCGCGGCCTCGACTCCGCTTACCCCGTCCTTCGCGCCGCGGACCTCGTGGCCTTCGTACTCGAAGACCTGGACCAGGGCTGAGCGAATTCCGCTTTCGTCGTCGACAACCAGCAGGCGAGCCATCAGTGAGGACCTCTTCGGTGGCGTTCGAAGGGCGGCGCCCGACTACGCGCCACCACTCCCGTCTACCGCCCGTGCGGGCAATGGTTCGACTCGCTCGAGCACGATCCGGTCCGAAAGCACCCGCACGGTGCCGAGTTCGGCCGCCCAGCGCACGCGCAGGACCGGCGCTCCAGGAGGGCTTCCGACCGATCCGGCGTCAGAGGCGCCGTCGTCCGACCCCACCGCACCGGGAGCCTGCTTCAGGCTCTGGATCGCGCCGAGGACCAGGGCGACGACGGGACCGGGCAGTTCCACTCCCTCGACCCGCACCTCCTCCACCCGGTATGCCAGCCACGCGACCCCGTCGTTGACGACCCGGCCTCGCAGCTCGACCTCGACGGATTCGGGCAGCGTCTCCAGAGCGTCGACGAGATGACGGCCTCCGGGGAGCACGCCCGGTGACACGTGCACGTGCACCCGCACGATTCCGTCCTCGACGTACACCGACGGCTCGGTGACCCCGTCGGGAATCAGTGCCGGCATGGCGTGCCGGACCAGAGAGGTCAGGTGTGGGCCGTCGATCTCGATCCGGCCGCTCCCGTTCCCGCTCCGGAATCGCTGCAGCCGGTCGACCATCGTCCCGGCGGCGGTCGGACCGGCATCGAACGCGGGCGCGTCCTCCGCGTGCGCGGCGGACCGGGACAACGGCCCGGATCCGGACGACGGGGCGTGAGCCACGAGGGCGACTCCGCCCACGAGCGCCGAGGCCCCCAGGAACCACATCGCGCTCCGGGTGGGGCGGAAGGGGCGTTCGCTCACGGAGACCCCAGCCGCACGGAGGAGATCACGCTGTAGTGCGCTCCGTCCCGGGAGAGGTGGCTTCGCATGATATCCAGCGAGTGGACTCTGAGCTCGTCGTCCAGCGAGAGCTCGGCCAGCATCCGGTCAAGGTCCCGGAACACGCCCACTCCCTCTCCCACTTCGGCCCGCCCGAGCGTGACATGGGGATGGAACGCCCGGGTCTCGGCCTCGAACCCAGCCTGTCCCAGCGCCCACTCCAGATCCTGCTTCATGCACCGGAACTCCGGTGTCGCCTCGACGCCGAGCCAGATGACACGGGGCCTGCGTACGGTCGGGAAGGCCCCGAAACCCCGGAATCGAGTGACGAACGCACGGGTTTCCCGGGCGGTGTAGGCAAGCGCCTCCTCGATGGCGGGGACCCGTTCCTTTCGCACCTCACCCAGGAACTTCAGCGTGACGTGGAAGTGGTCCGGATCGATCCATCGCACGGGAAGCGGCTCGTCCCGGAGATCCCGTACCGCACGGTGGATCCGGGTCCGCTGCTTCTTGGGGATATTGATGCCGACGAAGAGGCGCATGGATCCTCGCGAAACGGCAGAATGCCGCAGTGGCGGGGTCGCCGTCGGGCGACACCCCCGCGCAACGTAGCGACTCCGCCGGAGCGTTCGCTACACCGAGCCTCTCGACCCCGTGGGCGCGGCGACGTCCCCGGTGGGGACCGGCGTGGGCGCCGCTCTGCCCCCGCGGCGCGCGCCCGTGGGCTCCGAGGTGATCACCACGACCGAGCCGAGAATCACCGCTGCCGCGAGGAGCGCGCGCCCCGACACGGGCTCTCCGGCGAAGGCCCATCCCAGGACCATGGCGACCACCGGATTCACGTAGGCGTACGTCCCGACGCGGGCCGGCTCCACCACCGTGAGCAGCCAGATGTAGGCTCCATACCCGATTATGGCGCCCGCGACGATGAGGTAGACGAAGGCCATCCACGAGCGGACCGACACATCCGCGAGCGAGAAGCCCGAAGCTTCGCCGGCCGCCAGCGCCAGAACTCCCAGCACGACGCCTCCACACAGCATCTGACTGGCGACGAGCATGCGCGGACGCAGCGAGGAACCGCGCTGACGCGAGTAAAGCGAGCCGGCGGCCCAGGAGAACGACCCGGCCATCACGATCGTCGCGCCCAGGAGCTCGCGCGCCCCCCCCTGACCCACGCCCGGCGATCCCGCCAGCAGGCCGACCCCGGCGAAGCCGAGGAGGATTCCGGCCAGTGCACGTCCCGAGGGACGTCGCCGCGAGCCGAATAAGGTGTCGAGCAGGACGAGCCAGATGGGGACGGCGGCCACCAGGAGCGCAACGAGCCCCGAGGGCACCCACTGTTCGGCGACGACGACCGCGCCGTTGCCGCCCGCGAGGAGGAGCGTGCCCGAGATCGCACCGTCCCGCCACTGCCGAGGCGTGGGAGGTCGGGCGCCCAGCCGGCGCGCCCAGGCGTACATCATCGTCCCGGCGATGAGGAACCGGACGGAGGCCATGCCCAGCGGCGGCATCGTCTCGATCGCGAAGCGGATGGCGAGGTACGTGGAGCCCCAGATCAGGTAGATCGCGGCGAAGGCGAGCAAGATCTGAACGATCGAAGGCTCCGCTTCCCCCGGTGACGACGACGGCGATGGGGACCGTGCGGTCAGCGTCGGGGCCGCGTCGGCGCGACCGGAGCTCGGGGTCATGACGGCAAACTTCGCGGCGCAACCGCGCGCGTCCAAGGGAGGCTCAGCGCGTGTCTCCGCGGTACTGCAGCGCCTCGGCAACGTGGTCCTCCCTCACCGTGTCGCTCTCCGCCAGGTCGGCGATCGTCCGCGCCACGCGCTGCACCCGGTCGTGTCCACGCGCGCTCAGGGCGCCCATGTCCAGGGCGCGAGCGAGCAGACGCATCGCCCGCTCGTCGGCGGTGCCGACGGCGCCCGCCCCGGGACAATCCCGCCCGGCCCGCCGCCTCTCCCGGACGCGGGCCACGCGAAGCGCGACGTCGCGGGTGGACTCGGGCATGAACCGCGAGAATGCGGGCGGCTCGTCACCCCGCCCGAGCAGGTCGGCGGGCCGGACCGGCGGCACGTTGACGACGATGTCGATCCGGTCCAGAAGGGGCCCCGAGACGCGGGTGCGATAGCGGGCCACGACCGACGGATCGCACAGGCACCGGTCGTCGGACACGCCATGATACCCGCACGGACAGGGATTCATCGCCGCGACGAGCTGGAAGCGAGCCGGAAAGACGACGACGCCGGTCGCCCGGGCCAGTGTGACGCATCCCTCCTCGAGCGGCTGTCTCAGCACCTCGATGACGTTCCTGCGGTATTCCGGGAGTTCGTCGAGAAAGAGGACGCCCAGGTGTGCGAGACTGATCTCCCCAGGCCTGACCGGGGCACCACCCCCGACGAGCCCGGCGTAGCTCACCGAATGGTGGGGCGCACGGAACGGACGCGCGGACGAGGGAGCCGTGTCGGTCAGGAGGCCCGCGACGGACTGGATTCGCGCGACCTCGATCGACTCCTCGACGGTGAGCCCGGGGAGAATGCCGGAAAGACGCCGTGCCAGCATGGTCTTCCCGGCCCCGGGGGGACCCACCATCAGCAGGTTGTGTCCACCCGCAGCCGCGATTTCCAGGGCACGCTTCGCGGCATGCTGCCCGCGAACGTCGCGAAGGTCGGGGCGCGCATCCAGGAGGCCGAGGGCGACCGACGGGTCGAGTGCGCGCCCGGCGGCGGTACACGGCGGCGCACCGCCCCCGCCCTCGCCGCGCAGGTGGGCGACGACGTCGACCAGGGCTGCAGCGGGGACGACGTCGATTCCCTCCACCATGGCCGCCTCTCCACGGTTCGCCCAAGGCACCACGATCGCCGACATCCCGGCGTCACGCGCCCGCAGCGTCACGGGCAGCACACCCCGGACGGGGCGGAGGCCACCTCCGAGTCCGAGCTCGCCCATGAAGGCGGAGCCCGCGACGGCCTCGGCGGGGACGCGGCCGGTGGCGGCCAGGATGCCCACGGCGATCGGGAGATCGAAGGACGTGCCCTCCTTCCGGACGCCAGCGGGCGCGAGGTTGACCGTGATCCGCCGACTGGGCAGGCCGAAGCCGCTGCTGCGCAGCGCCGCCGCCACCCGCTCGCGACCTTCCCGCACCGACCCCTCGGCGAGCCCAACCACATGGAAGGCCGGGAGCGCCGGGGCCAGGGCGACCTCGACGTCCACGATGATCGCGTCCACCCCGTGGACGGAACCGGTCCGTACCCGTGCAAGCATGCTCCACGGTCGTGCGGGCCGCGGGGCGCGCAAATACGGGAATCGGCCCGGGTGCGCTTGTGCGCTCCCTGGGCTCCCGGTAGGATCACGACGCTTTTCCAGCCCGTATCGCCGACGGAGGGCGTGCATGAAGGTCGCCGTGGTGAAGGAAACCCGGTCCGGGGAGACGAGGGTCGCCCTGGTCCCTCAGGGGGTGAAGCAGCTCCTGAAGAAGGGCCTCGAGGTGTGTGTCGAGCCCGGCGCTGGCCTGACGGCCGGCGTTGCCGACGACGAGTACCGCAGCGCGGGAGCGACCGTCGCCGACTCGAGGTCGGCCGCGCTCGCCGACGCCGGGCTCGTGCTCCACGTGAACTCGCCCGATGCCGAGCTCGTCGGCGGGCTGAAGCCCGGAACCGTCCTCGTCTCCTTCCTCAATCCGCTGGGGGACGCGGCACTGATGAAGGGTCTCGCGGCCGGAAGGATCACCGGTGTCTCCATGGAGATGGTGCCACGCATCACGCGCGCCCAGTCGATGGACGCGCTGTCGTCGCAGGCCACCGTGGCCGGCTACAAGGCGGTGCTGATGGCGGCCGATCACCTTCCGCGCTTCCTCCCCATGTTCACCACTGCCGCGGGCACCATCCGCCCGGCCAAGGCGCTGGTGCTCGGGGCCGGCGTGGCCGGGCTCCAGGCCATTGCCACGGCGCGCCGGCTCGGCGCCGTCGTGGAGGCTTTCGACGTCCGGCCGGCGGTCAAGGAACAGGTGGAGAGTCTCGGCGCCAAGTTCCTCGAGGCGGCCGAGACCGTCACCGCGGAAGGGGAAGGTGGATACGCCAGGGAGCTCTCCGAGGACCAGCACAGGAAGGAGCTCGAGCTGATCGCGGGTTCCATCTCCGGGGCCGACATCGTGATCACGACGGCCCAGATCCCCGGCCGCCCGGCGCCCCTGCTGGTCACGGACGAGATGCTGGCCACCATGAAGCCCGGCTCCGTCATCGTGGATCTCGCGTCCGAAAGCGGAGGGAACTGCTCGGCCACCCGGCGTGGCGAGACCGTCGTCGCGCACGGCGTGACGGTGCTCGGTCCGGTGAACCTGTCCGCTTCGATCCCGGTCCACGCCAGCCAGATGTATTCGAAGAACATCGTGACGCTCGTCGAGGAGTTCGTGGACGAAGGAGGCCAGCTGAAGCTCGACTTCGACAACGATGTCGTCGGCCCCGCCACCGTCACCCACGACGGAGAGATCCGCCACGAGCGGGTCCGCGCTGCCGTCGACGGAGCGGGCGCATGATGCGTCCCCGACGCCCCGGCACTCCGAAGTTCACAATCACGTTCCGCCCCTCCGAGGAGGTCTGATGGGCGAGTTGATGATCGGACTCTACGTCTTCGTGCTCGCGACCCTGACCGGCCGCGAGATCATCACCAAGGTGCCCCCTACCCTCCACACGCCGCTCATGTCCGGTGCGAACGCCATCTCCGGGATCGCCATCGTCGGCGCCCTGGTGGTGGCGGGCCGCGCGGAAGGCGCGCTCCAGACGGGGCTCGGAATCGCGGCCATCGCGATGGCCATGATCAACGTGGTGGGCGGGTTCTTGGTCACCGACCGCATGCTCGGCATGTTCCGGAAGAAGTAGGAGACGACCATGAACCTCGATCACTCGATCATCGAAATCGTCTATCTCCTTTCCGCGATCCTTTTCGTCGTGGGCCTCAAGCGGCTGCAGTCTCCCGCGACGGCCCGCGCAGGAAACGCCCTGGCGGCGGTGGCGATGCTCCTGGCCATCATCGCCACCGTGGTGGACGCCGAGATCCTGTCCTGGAGCGGCATCCTCATCGGCATGGTGATCGGGAGCCTGGTGGGCGCCGTGGCGGCCACGCGCGTCGCCATGACCGACATGCCGCAGCTCGTGGGCATCTTCAACGGCTTCGGCGGTGGCGCGTCGGCGCTGGTGGCGATCACGGAGTTCGTAAGCAACCCGGCCGTCGGGGCGAGCTCGGCGGGCATCACGATGATGCTCGGCACGCTGATCGGCGCGGTGACCTTCACGGGATCCTTCATCGCGTTCGCGAAGCTCCAGGAGCTGATGACGGGCAACCCGATCACCTTCCCCGGTCAGAACGCCTTCAACGCGGTGATCTTCATCGGGGTGCTCCTCCTCGGAGCGGCCGCGCTCGGCGTCGGGGGCCTCGCGGTGTCGACGCAGACGCTGTTCTGGGCCTTCCTCGCAGGCGGCCTGATCCTCGGAATCCTGATCGTGATCCCGATCGGGGGTGCCGACATGCCGGTGGTCATCTCGCTCCTGAATTCGTATTCAGGCCTCGCGGCCAGCGCCGCCGGCTTCGTGATCGGCAACATGGTGCTGATCATCTCCGGGGCGCTGGTGGGTGCGGCCGGCCTCATCCTCACCATGCTCATGTGCAAGGGGATGAACCGTTCCCTCGCCAACGTCGCCTTCGGTGGCTTCGGTGGCACGGCCGCCGCCGGCGTGGACCGGTCGCTCATCGGCAAGCGGCCCGTGAAGCGGGCCGATGCCGAGGCGGTCGCAGCGGAGCTCGGCTACGTGAACTCCGTGGTGATCGTGCCGGGGTACGGCCTCGCCGTGGCCCAGGCGCAGCACGAGCTCCGCAAGGTCGGCGACCTGCTCCAGGAGCGCGGCGTGACCGTCCGCTACGCGATCCACCCGGTGGCGGGTCGGATGCCCGGCCACATGAACGTCCTGCTGGCCGAGGCGGACGTGAGCTACGACAAGCTCTTCGACCTCGACGAGATCAACGACGATTTCTCGAACACGGACGCGGTGCTGATCGTGGGCGCGAACGACGTGTGCAATCCGGCGGCCCGGGATCCCGGCAGCGTGATCGCCGGCATGCCCATCCTCGATGTCGACAAGGCCCGGCGCGTGATCGTGATGAAGCGGAGCCTGTCGCCCGGATTCGCAGGCATCGATAACGACCTCTTCTACTTCGACCACACCCTGATGTTCTTCGGCGACGCGAAGGGCTCGATGAGCGACCTCGTGCGCGCCGTCCGGGAGCTGGCCTAGCCAAAGCGCCCCCCCCCGAGGCGGCCCGGTCTATCCCCGGGCCGCCTCGGCGGCGTTCCGGAGCAACGTCCACGTGCGCGCGACGTGCGCCTGGGTCGTTTTCACGTTCCCGACCGCGATCCGCAACGTGGTCCGCCCGCCGAGCGCGGTGTGCGTCAAAAATGCCTCGCCGCTCGCGTTGACCCGCTCCATGATCCGGTGATTGAGGCGGTCCGCCTCCTCGCCCCCGACCTCGTCCGGGGCGAAACGGAACGCGACGAGCCCGAGGTCCACGGGCGCCACCACGGTCCACCCCGGCGTGTCCTCGATCCATCCGGCCAGCGCCTTCGCCAGGTCGACGTGCTCCCGGATCCGATCCTCGAGGCCCTCCCGCCCGAAATAGCGCAGAACGAACCACAGCTTGAGCGATCGGAAGCGCCGCCCGAGCGACACGCCGTAGTCCATCAGGCTGCGCGAGGCGGCCAGTTCGCTCGAAGTCAGGTACTCGGGCACGATCGAGAACGCCCGCACGAGCGCCTGCGGACGGCGGCAGTAGAGCACGGAGCAGTCGATGGGGGTGAAGAGCCACTTGTGCGGGTTCACCACGATCGAGTCGGCACCTTCCCATCCCTCGAAGAGCGGTCTCAGCTCGGGCACGATGGCGGCGGGCCCGCCGTAGGCGGCGTCGACGTGGACCCAGGCCCCGTGCTCGCGGGCCAGCGCGACCACGTCGGCCACCGGGTCCACCGACGCGGTCGACGTCGTACCGAGCGTCGGCACCACGGCGACGGGCTGCAGGCCGGCGTCCACGTCCTCGCGCAGGGCTCGCGCGAGCTCCTCCACGTCCATCCGGAAGTATGGATCCGTCGGGATCTTCCGGAACCCATCCTGGCCGAACCCCAGGGTGAGCGCGGCCTTTTCCACCGAGGAATGCGCGTGCTCGGAGGCGTAGATCCTCCCGGGTCGAAGCCCGAACATGCCCGCTCGGTGCGACTCGGGGTACGCCACCTCGCGCGCGGCCGCGAGCGCGTAGAGCGAGGAAGACGACGCCGTGTCGTTGATGACCCCCTCGAACGTCGCAGGCAGACCGAGCAGCACGCGCAGCCACGCCGTCGTGACGTCCTCGAGCTCGGTCGCCGCCGGCGAGCTGCGCCAGACCATCGCGTTGACGTTGAGGGCCGCGGCGAGCATCTCGCCGAGGATACCGGGGCCCGAGGCGCTGACGGAGAAATAGCCGAAGAAGGCAGGGTGGTTCCAGTGGGTGATCCCCGGCACCACCAGTCGGCGGAAGTCGTCGAGTACGCGCTCCATCGGCTCCCCCCGGGCAGGAGGCTCGGCGGGAAGGGCCGCGGTGAGATCGCCCGGGCGGACCGAGGGGAAGACGGGCATATCACCGACCCCCGCCAGGTAGTCGGCGATCCAGTCGGAGACGTCGTGGGCATGACGCCGCAACTCCCCGGGCGGCATGTCACCGGTGCGGGGGCTCGTCACCGGCTCGCCTCCCCGAACTCGACTCGGTGCTGCAGGTTCTCCCGGAGCTCCGCCTCGATCTGACGGAGCTGCTGTTCCGCTTCGGCCGCGACGTCGCCCCCGCGCAGGAGCGCCGTCGTCTGGTCTCCTTCGAAAAACTCGAAGAAGAGCGAATCCGTGTGACCCACGCTCCCGTGCGTGACGGCAAGATCGAGGGCCCGATTCATCCGCAGGATCTCCCTCAGGGAGAGGCGGACGGTGCCCCCGGCGGGCGGACTGCGGTAGAGGTCCCGGATCACGAGCTCGCGCAGCAGCTGAAGCTCCTCGATGGCCTCGCCAGCGGCAAGACCGCGCTTGGCCGCGATGGCGCCGTAGAGCTCCGACGTCCGGATCCAGAAGGGTGCCACCAGCGCGCGGTGCGGACCCACCATGAGGGGCAGAAGCCGCACGAGCAGTTCGGTGAACCGTTCCAGGACCGGCGTGAGGCGGCGTTCGCCCACGTGTCCCCGACGCCGGATCTCCTCCGTCCAGCGCTCCGTGAGCGAAGGTACGAGCCCCTCGAGCCAGGTCGCGAGCTCGCGCGGGCCGCGCTGACGATCGAACCTCATCATCGTGCCGCGGCGCTTGCGGGGAGTCGGATGGACGGGCCTCATGCGTTCGGGGAGAGCGGCTCTGTGAGCGATCGGAATGTACATGTTTCGCGTAATGGCGGCCGCAACGTATCCCGGGCTTTGTCCGAGAGCTACTCGTCCGGCTCGGCGGCCTGTCCACCCTCCGGCCACGCCCGGAGCCGGACGGTGACCGTGGTGCCCTTCCCCACTTCACTCTCAACCGAGACCGTACCGCCCCACGCGCGCACGACCCGCTGGACGATGGCGAGGCCGAGCCCCGTACCCTTCGAACGCGTGCTGAACTGCGGCTCGAAGATGCGGGGAAGCACGTCGGGCGGGATACCGGAACCGTTGTCCACGACCGCCAGCTCGACCCACCCCTCGTCGGCGAGGTGCCCTCGGATGACGATGCGCGTTCCGGTGTCTCCCGCCATCCGCGCATTCTCGAGAAGGTTCACCAGAACCTCCTTGAGTTCGGCGTTGCGCGCGACCACCGGCGGGAGCCCTCGCTCCAGGTCCTGATCGAACCGGACCCGGGCCGCCGAGCTGCCGTAGAGCGCCATCACGTCACCCACGACGTCGCCGAGCAACACGGGTGCGAGCGGCGCCGCCTGATCACCCGGAGCTCCGAAACGGGAGAACGACTGGGCGATCTCCGCGAGGCGGTCGATCTCCAGCAGCATCGCGTCGACGTTCTTCACGAGGATCTCGCCGAAACGCGGGTGGCCGTCGTCCCACGCGCGTCGCACGTGCTGCGCGCTCAGCTTGATGGGCGTGAGCGGGTTCTTCACCTCGTGTGCCACCTGACGGGCCATCTCGCCCCATGCCAGGACCCGCTCCGCGCGCAGTTCGTCGGTGACGTCGTCCAGCGCCACGACGACGCCTCGGCGCGTTCCGAAAGTACCAAGCCTGCGGGCCCGAACACGGACCCGGCGTTCGCCGATCTGGATGTCCGAGCTCGCGTCGTCGGCGTTCCCGGCGAGGTGCTCCCCGAGCCACCTCGTGAGAGCGTCGCCGAGCTCGTCGGAGGGCGGGAGCACCGCCCCGATGGCGACCTCGGTGCCCAGGAGCTCCTCGGCCCGCGGGTTCACAAGCATCACGCGCCCGGTCGGATCGAGGGCGACCATGCCCACCGCCGCCTCGTCCATAATCAGTTGGGTGCGCCGGGACGTGCGCACGAGCTGACGACGCGCGCGTCGTACGCGGCCCACCATGCGGTTGAATGCGCGGAACACCGCACCGAATTCGTCCTGTCGGTTCGCCGGAAGCCGGAGCGCGAGATCGCCCGCGCCGACCCTCTCCGACGCGATCTGGAGCGCCTGGATGGGACGGGTCAGGGCGCGCCCGGCGATCATCGCGAGACCGAGGGAAAGCCCGGCACCGAGAAGAACCACGAAGGCCAGCAGCTCCAGCAGTTCGGTGGTCTGCAGCGCGCTCGTTCCGGCCTGAAGCGGGATCTGGGCCGCGAGAAGGTCGCCGTCCGGCAGGCGCCGGTAGGCCGTGCCGTACTCCCAGCGGCCCAGAGACGTCTGACGGAATTCGCGAACCGTGGAGTAGCCGTCCAGGCTGCGGTGCACCTCATACGGCGTCCACCCCTCGTACAGCCCCAGATCGACCAGCTCGACGACCGATCCATCGCGCAGGGCACCCTCCCGGTACTCCAGGAGCTCGGCACCCACCTGGTCGGCGAGCCGCGCCATCTGGCCGCCGAACGCGCGGTACCACCCCACCGCGTCCTCGACGACGCGCTCCGCGATGACCTGCGCCGAGCGCCTGGACGCCTGGTCGAGCGCACGGAAGGCCAGCGTTCCGAAGACGGCGTTGGCGAGCGCGAAAAAGCCGAAGAGGGCGAGCGTCACCCGGGCCCGGAAGGAGATCGGGATCGCGCGGATGCGGAACGTATCCCGGCCCGGATCGCCCCGGACCAGACGCCCACCGAGGAGCGCCGCGAGCAGCAGCACCAGGTTGAGCGCGGCGAGCAGACTCGCTCTCGCCACACGCAGGGGAATTCCCGGCAGATCCACCGCGTAGAGGGCGTGGTACCGCGCCCCGTTTGAAAAGGAGAGGCCCGCGTCGACGCGCCATCCTTCCGCGGTGCGCGTGCGCGCGACGCTGTCGGGAGCGGTCTGACCGGCGGGCACGGGAAGGACCGTGAGGGCCTCGAATTCCTCGACGCCCGCGCCGCGCACGAGCGGTCCCACCCCGGCCCGGCCGGAGCGCTCCGGGAAGGGCGGTACGACGGCCACGAGCATGCGTCCCTCGCGAAGGGCGACGGTGGCGATATACCGGGCGTCGTCGATGTCGAGCTCGACGACGCGCGTCCCGCCGAGCCTGCGCCCCTCGGCGACCACCTCCTGGTAGGGCTGGGGTTCGCTCTCGCCTGCCGCGACGCGGAGCCCCGCGCCGGGAGATCCGTCCCGCGCCTCCATCTGGAGGCGGACGGGGTAGCCCTGGGCCGAAAGGCCGCTCATCCGCCACGCCTCGTAAAGAATCGTGACGTCTTCCGCCGCGAGAGCATCGAGCGAATCGGCGACGGCGGCGAAAGCCCGGAGACGCACGTCGACCTCCGGGTCCGTCTTCGCCCGCACCTGGTCGAGACGGGCCTCGCCCCGCAGGATGCGCGCCTCGATGCCCTGCCCCCACACGATGGGGATCGCCGCCGTGCTGCCGAGGACGATCGCGAGCGCCCACGCGCCCGCGGGGCGCTGCCATCCGCTCCACGCGTCGACGCCGTACGCGCCCACGGCCAGCGGCACCCCCCACGCCAGGGCCCACCAGACCGTGACGTGGCCGGACCAGGCCGCGACTCCCCCGACCATGGCGGAAAGCGCCACGGCCAGGAGCACCGCGGCCCACGGCGCCGCCCGGCGGGGCGACGCCGTGCGACTGATCGAGAGAAGGAGCCCGGCGAGGGCCGCGAGGATGCCCGCGGCGACGATCTCGTACGCGATCCACTCGGGACGTCGGCCGGTCAGCAGGTCGGGCGCGAGCCCCCGGTCCAGAGAGAGAAGCGCGACGGGGTAGACCGCGGCGGTGACCAGGCCGGCCACCCCGGGGTGCAGACGGAAGCCGGGACGGGGCAGCGAGGGCAGCAGGACGTGCGCGGCGATCACCGCCAGGGCCGCGCGGCCGACCGGAACCGGGCGCCCCCCCACGGAGAAGAGCCCGGGGTCCAGGAGGGACGAGAGCGCGCCGGTCGAAGGGATCGGAACGCACATGGCCCCGACGACGAGCGTCACCGCCGCCGCCGCGGCCTCGCGGCGGCCCTCCGCACCGCCGAGCGCCAGAAGCAGCCACGCGGCTGCGGCCAGGGCGAAGACGACCGCAGCCCACCGTTCGCGTACGGTCGCGATCCGCTCGACCCGCTCCGGCTGATCCAGCACCACGGACAGGAGGCGGTCGTCGTCGAGGTCGAGGTCCCACACCGCTTCAGCGAAGCCGGGGTCCTCCTCGGTGATGCGGATCCGCTCTCCAGTCCCGCGGAAGAAGTTCGTGGCCAGGTCGCTCATGTCCGCACCCAGCCCCTCGGGCAGCGAGGCCCGAAGCAGGTAGGCCGCCGCAGCCACGCTCCCGTCCGGTCCCACGGACGTCACGTACAGGTAGCCGAAGAGAGGGAGATCCCGATACGACTCCCGCCGCTGGCCTTGCTGCACGCTCTCGGGGACCTTTCCACGGTGGGTGCCGTCCCACGCGACGAGACGTCCCTCGCTGTCGTACAGGGCCAACGCCGACGCGCCGAATCGGGCCCGGATCTCCGCGACGGAGGACGGATCGAGCGGGCGACCGGACTCCGACGCCAGAGCGATCAGCGCGTCGGCCGCGCCGCCGCCGGCCAGCTGTCGGCGATCGAGCTCCGCGCTCAGGAGGTCGCCGACTCGGTCGACTCGCTCGGACCAGTACCGGTCCCAGTCGCTGGCCACGAACGCGATCTGGCGCTCGGCGTGGAATCCCACGAGGATGCCAACGGTGACGAGTGCGAGCGCCCAGGCCCGCACCCGCTGCCCGGGGCCCGGCCGCAGGAGGGCGCCGAAGACGACGAGGACCGCGGCAGCGAGGAGCGGCCAGACCGGGACGCCTCCGGACCACGCCCACAGCGACACCACGGCGAGCCAGGGCACGAACCGGCAGAGCCGGCCCGCGACCGCAGGTCGCTGCTCCATGGAAGGAGATGTGAGTGTCATACGCGATCGAAGAACTCCCCTGGACCGAGGTCGCCCGCCGACTGCGGGCCCGACCGCGGCTGATCTTCCCCGTGGGTGCGCTCGAGCAGCATGGACCGCACCTGCCCTTCGGCACCAACATCATCATCGCCGAGCGTATCGCCTCGGAAGTGGCACGCCGAACCGGCGTACTCCACGCACCCGTCTTCTCGTACGGCGTGACCGTCGGAGGAGGTCCCTTCGAGGGCCGGTCGGGCCTGCGGCGGAAGACCTTTCACCGGGCGGTGAACGAGCTCCTCGGCCGCTGGGACGACGACGGTGTCGAGGAGTTCATCATTATCACCGCGCATCGCTTCGAGCCCCATCTCGAGGCGCTCCTCCTCGCGCCCGCCGTGGCGGCGACCAACACCGTTTACGACCTGTTCCAGATCGACGTGTCCGACATCCTGGAGTCGGACCCGGAGTTCGAACACGCCGGTGAGCTGGAAACGTCGCTCATGCTGCACCTCCAGCCGGAACTGGTCCGTGTGATCGAGGCCCGCGACTTCAGGCCGCAGGGCTCTGCGCTCCGAAAGTACACGCGGCGCCGGACCCCGACACCCCCGCTCGAATCGCAAGGTGTCCTCGGCTGCCCGACGCTGGCCACGCCGGAGAAGGGCGCCCTCATCTTCGAGCGCTGGGTCGAAGCGATCTCACGCGCCGTGGCCGGTGGCACGGGGGCCGAGGACGACGGGACGAACCGCGGCGCCGCCCGTGGGTAGCATTCCTTCATGAAGCGTTCCCTCCTCTTCGCACTCTGGTTCGTGGCACTCGGATTCGGCTCGTCGGCCGCACAGGGCGTCGTGGTCGACCAGGGACGCTTCGTGGTGCGCGTCGCGGAACGGGAAGTGGGTGAAGAGGAGTTCGTGATCCGCCGTGCCGGCCTCGGCAGCGGGGACGCCATCTTCGCGAGCGGGGTCGTCACGCGGAGGGTCGGCACGGGCACGCAGGAGGTGCGCCCCCTGCTCCGCGCGACCCCGCTGGAGGGCACGGCAGAGAGCTATCAGGTCTCGGTGTCCGGGCACGAGCCCGCCGAGATTCGCCTGGTCCGGTCCGGCCGGCGGTACGTGGCCACGATCCGCACCTCCGCTGGTGATGAGGACAGGGAGTTCCAGGCGCTCCCGGCGACGTACGTGCTCGAGCTCGACGTCGCGCACCACTACTACTTTCTCCGGTCCCTGCGGGAGGGCCGCCAAGGCCACGTGCTCGTGCCGCGCACCCGCGAGCAGCTGAACATCGCGGCGAGCCCGGCGGTCACCGAAGACCTCCGCCTGGGGCCGAACGTCGTGTCGGCGCGGAGGGTCGTCTTCACGATGGAAGATGGCGACACGCGGGTCGTGTGGTTCGACCGCCAGGGTCGCGTACTTCGGGTCGAGATTCCCGCCCGGCGCTACGTCGCCGAACGGCTCGACCTCGTCGGCTGAGGGTCACCGCGCCGGATCACTTGGAGCACGTCGGCGGGGCATTAGCTTTGGGCGGCACGCGCCCCCGCCGGATCCGCTGAAACTCTGCGCCGGGAGCGGTCGTACCTCAGTGATTGATCCAATGCCGCCCCGGCGGCGAACGAGAACCGGAGCGGCGGCGACCCGCGGGGATGGGCGACCCCCCCCCTGGAACGCCTGCAGCACCGAGCCAAGAGGCCTTCCGAGGATGAAGCTGCGAACCCTGACTGTGTTGGTCACCCTCGCGCGACTCGCCGTTCCCGGCGCGGCGCAGGAGCCCGTGCCCGAGCGACTCTCTCTCGCCGAGGCCATCGACATCGCACGGACGACGAACCCGGGCTTCCTGCAGACCCGCAACGACGAGGCGCTCGCCGACTGGGACGTGAAGGAGGCGTACGGTCAGCTGCTCCCCACCGCGTCGGCGTCGGGAGGCCTGTCGTGGCAGGGCTCCGGTGACGTTCCGCTCGTCGGGGGCGTGACCATCGGTGACCTCGGGCTCGCCGATCAGCCGTCCTACTACTCGTCTCGATACACGATCGGCGTCAACTACTCCCTGAACTGGGCCACGCTCCTGGCTCCCCGGCAGGCCAAGGCCCAGCGCTTCGCCACCCTGGACGGCATCGGGGTCGCCGAGGCGACGCTGATCTCCCAGGTCACGAGCCTCTACGTGGACATGCTCCGCCAGGTCGACGCCGTGCGCATCGCGGAACAACAGCTCGAGAACGCCGAGCTGAACCTCCGCCTCGCGCAGGGCCAGCTGGAGGTCGGCCAGGTAACCCCCATCGACGTCGGCCAGGCCGAGGTACAGGTCGGGCGGGCTCAGGTGACCCTGCTCCAGACCCAGAACGCCCGCACGACGGCGCGGATGCGTCTCCTCCAGGCTCTTGGTCTGCCGGTCGAGCAGCGGTTCGAGCCGACGACGACGTTCGAGCTGAGCGCACCGATGTGGTCGCTGTCGGAGCTCACGGAGATGGCGATGGCCGACAACCCCGAGCTGCTTCGGCGACGTTCCTCCACCGACGCCGCCGACGTGGCCGTGAGCGCGGTCTGGTCGCAGTACCTGCCGACCCTCTCCCTCTCAACCGGATGGAGCGGCTTCACCCGGGAAGCGAGCAGCACAGACTTCTTCATCGCGCAGGCCCAGGCAGGCGTGGCGAGCTCCATTCAGCAGTGCGTACGCACGAACGACCTCTACGCGCGACTGACCCCGCCGATTCCCCCCATCGACTGCGCTCAGTTCGCGTTCACCGACGATCAGGCCGCCGCGATCGTTTCTGGCAACGACCAGTTCCCCTTCGCGTTCACCCGGTCGCCCCCCACGCTTTCGCTGAACCTGAGCATCCCGATCTTCACGGGGCTGAGCCGCGAACGGAACATGCAGGCCGCGAAGCTGCAGCGGGACGACCTCGTGCAGCAGGTGCGCGAGCAGGAGCTCGCCCTTCAGGCTGACCTGGCCATCGGCCTCGAGACGGCGCGGACGCTCTACGAGAGCGCGCTGCTCGAGGACCGCAACCGGCTCCTCGCCGAGCAGCAGCTCAACCTGGCCCGCGAGCGTTACCAGCTCGGAGCGATCACCTTCGTCGAACTCGTCGACGCCCAGACGGTGTTCGTCAACGCCGACGCCGACCGTACCCGCGCGGTCTTCGCCTATCACGACGCCGTAACCACCCTCGAGGCGCTCGTGGGCGCCACTCTCCGCTAGGCGCCCTCCCATGCAGACACGAAACAAGATCCTCATCGGAATCACCGTCGTCGTGGTGTTCGGCCTCGGGACATTTCTCTCGGTCCGCGGGCGCCGCGACCGGGGAATCGAAGTGCGTACGGAGTCCATCGAGCGCCGAGACCTCGTCGAGATCGTCACCGCGAGTGGCAACATCCGCGCGCGCCGCACCGTCGATATCAGCTCGGACGTATCGGCACGGGTATCCGAGCTCCTGGTGGACGAGGGTGACGACGTCGTCACGGGCCAGACCCTGCTCCGGCTGGAGCCCGACCAGTACCGCGCCGCGCTCTCCCGGGCTGAGGCGCTACTCGCCCAGGCAGAGGCGCAGCAGGCCCAGCAGCAGGCCAACCTGGTGCAGGCCGAGCGTGATCGGGATCGGCTGGCACAGCTGCGCGCCCGGGACTCGCTGCTCGTGAGTCCCCAGCAGATCGACGACGCCGAGACCCGCGTCGAGGTGCAGCAGGCGCTCCTTCAGTCTGCGCGCTTCGGCGTCTCGCAGGCCCGCGCGGGCGTCGACGAGTCCCAGGACCGTCTCTCGAAGACCATCTTCACGGCCCCCATGGACGGAAAGGTCACGCGCCTGAACGTCGAAGAGGGTGAGACCGTGATTATCGGGACCATGAACAACCCGGGCAGCCTCGTGCTCACGATCTCGGATCTCTCGGTGATCGAGGTCGTCGTGAAGGTCGACGAAACCGAAGTCTCGGAAATTACCCTGGGCGACAGCGCTTCGATCCGCATCGACGCCTTTCCGGACGTCGAGTTCGCGGGACACGTGACGGAGATCGGAAACTCGGCCATCAACCCGCCTACCCAGCAACAGACGACGCAGCAGGCGGCGATCGATTTCGAGGTCGTCCTCACCCTTCTGCCGTCCGAGGCACCCCTGCGCCCCGACCTGAGCGCGACGGCGGATATCGTCATCGAGAGCCGGGACGACGTCGTCGCGGTGCCGATCATCGCCCTTACCGTGCGCGACCGATCGGAACTCGAGGGGGGCGACACGCCCACGGACGCGGCCGACGCTGAGGGTCCACCGCCCACGGCCGACGCGGCAGGTGACGCAGGCGCGGCCAACGACGTCGAGGGTGTCTTCCTGGTCTCGGAACGCTCCGTCCGCTTCGTTCCGGTGGTCATCGGGATCGCGGGGCGGGAGTACTTCGAAGTGCTGTCGGGGCTGGCCGAGGGGGACACGGTGGTCGCCGGACCGTACCAGAGGATCCGGCAGCTCAAGAACGGCGACGCGATCCGCCCCATGGAGGAGGATACGGAACGTCCGGGTGGCCAGAGGTAGCGTCGCGTGCACATCTGGGAGGGTGTGACCCTCGCGTTGCAGCAGATACGCACCGAAAAGCTGAAGTCGTTCTTCAGCCTGCTCGGCGTGATTCTGGGCGTCATGTTCCTCATTGTGGTCGTGACCGTGGTCGAGGGGCTCGACCGATACGTGCGCGAGGACTTCACGTCCCAGGTCTTCGGGGTCAACACCGTGACCCTGCGGCGCTGGCAGTCGGTCAACATCAATCTGACCCGCGAGGAACGGCGGGCCCGGAATCGCCGGCCCAGACTGCGCTTCGATGACGCCGAGGCCCTCCGCCAACAGCTGACGATCCCCGCCCGCGTCGCGGTCGAGAACAGCACCGGCGCCACGATCGTGGGCGACAACGGGGTGACCGCCTCCGGAGCGCGTGTACACGGGGCTTCGGCCTCGATCTTCGACATCCGCGCCCTGAACATCTCCGAAGGGAGAGCCTTCTCTGCGCAGGAGGACGAAGCCGGATCCCCGGTCATGGTCATTGGCTCCGAGACCGCCGAGCTCGTCTTCGAGGGTGTGTCACCGGTCGGGCGGAGCGTCCGCGTGCGAGGCTTCCCCTACAGGGTCATCGGCGTGCTCGAGGAGCGGGGTACGCTCTTCGGGCAATCGCAGGACAATCTCGTGATCGCGCCCGCCCGTTCGCCTATCCAGGCAATCACCGCGCCGGGCGGTAATGTCAGCGACATCATCATCCAGGCCGTCAACGCGGACCAGCTGAGAGACATTCAGCTTGAGGCCGAAGGGATCATGCGGGTCCGCCGTAAGCTCCGACCGGCGGAAGAGCCCGACTTTTCGCTCGAGACGGCGGACGAAGCCATCAGCTTCTGGAACAACATCTCCCGCATCCTCTTTATGGCTCTGCCGATGCTCGTCTCGATCTCCCTGGTCGTGGGGGGCATCGTGATCATGAACATCATGCTTGTCTCGGTCATGGAACGGACGCGTGAGATCGGTGTGAGGAAGGCGCTCGGAGCGCGCCGCCGCGACATCCTGACCCAGGTCATGATCGAGTCCGCAACACTTTCCACGGTCGGCGCCTCATTCGGCGTCGCGGTCGGTCTCTCCATCGCGAAGCTCGTCTCCGCCGTTTCGCCGATCCCGGCCGCGGTCGCCCCGAAGTGGATTACGCTCGGTGTCCTGCTGGGGCTCACCGTCGGGATCGTCGCCGGCGTCTATCCGGCCGCGCGGGCCTCCAAGCTCGACCCCGTCGACGCCCTGCGGTACGAGTGAGCACCGACCCGGGCGCGGGACGCATGGCACCGGGCACGTCGAGGCTCGAGGAGCGTGGCGCCTCCGGCCTCATGGCGCTCGTCGAGGGATTCCTCATCGCCCGGGACGCGATCCGGGCCAACAGGATCCGCTCCCTCCTGACCGTCCTCGGCGTCGCGGTCGGCGTGTCGGTGGTGGTCGCGATCGGGGCGCTCATGACCGGGCTTCGCGAGAGCGTCATGACCGCCTTCGAGGCAGCCGGCCCCGACAACTTCGTCGTCACCCGCTTCGACTTCACCTCGCTGACCGTGGGCGACCGGAACGACCGCCCCCCGTGGTGGGGAAAGCCCGAGATCGAAGCGGAGGAGGCCCGGCGACTGGACGCGCTTCCCTCGGTGCAGGACGCACTCTACGACCTCAATCAGTTCCAGGTCGACATCGCCTTCGAGACCGAGGTCATGGAAGACGTGCTCGGCAGTGGCACGTCGGCCGGATGGTCGGCCTACCAGGCGGGGGACTTCGTGGTCGGTCGAGACTTCACCCCGGCAGAGGTAGAGCAGAACCGGGCGGTGGTCGTGCTCTCGACCGGCCTGTCGGAGCAGCTTTTCGGTCAGCGCGACCCGATCGGGCGCCGGATCCGGGTTTCGAATCCCTTCCGTGGCACCCAGGAGCCCTTCACCGTCATCGGTGTCTACGAGCTCGAGGAGAACATCTTCTCCGGCGCCCTGAGGAACTGGGCTGTCTTCCCGTGGACGGCCGCCGTTCGACGACTGCGTCAGAGCACGTTCCAGGCACAGATCCTGGTAGTCCCGGCCGACTCCGTGAGCGCGCAGCGCGCGCAGGACGACGTCGTCGCGGCCATGAGGGGGATGCGGGGCCTCGGGCCGAGGGAGGAAAACAACTTCAGCCTGCTGGCGTCCGCGCAGATCGTGGACCTGTTCAACCGGCTGACGGCCGTCTTCTTCCTGGTCATCCTGCTCCTCGCCTCGGCTGGTCTCCTCGTGGGCGGCGTCGGCGTGATCGGGATCATGCTGATTTCCGTCACGGAGCGAACGCGCGAGATCGGTGTCCGCAAGGCGATCGGTGCGACACGCCGGGAGATTCTCTGGCAGTTCCTCGTCGAGGCGTCCGTGCTCACGTGCGGCGGGGCCGCCGTGGGCCTCATGATCGGCTGGGGGATGGCCGCGACCGTCGCTCGCTTCACTCCACTTCCGGCGGCAATTCCCGCCTGGGCGGTGGCCGCAGCATTGGGAATGGCCGCGCTGTCCGGTATGCTGTTCGGACTTCTCCCCGCGTACCGCGCCAGCCGCCTGGAACCGGTGGCGGCCCTGCGATTCGAGTAGCCGCCCATGGTCGACAGGAAAGCACCCCTCGACATTCTCGCCGTCATGGCCCACCCCGATGACGCGGAGCTCCTCTGCGGGGGCACCCTCATCAAGAGCTCCAGCCGGGGAAAGCGCGTCGGTGTCCTCGACCTGACGGCAGGCGAGATGGGCAGCTCCGGCAACGCACAGATTCGTGCGCGCGAGGCCGATGCGGCCGCCGGCCAGATGGGCCTCGCCATGCGGATGTGCGCCGGACTTCCCGACGCGGCTCTCGAGAACGACGAGGAGTCGAGACTCGTCGTGGCGGCGCACCTGCGGGCCCTTCGTCCCCGGGTGGTCATCACCCACTGGAAGAGCGGGCGTCACCGCGACCACCGTATCGCCGCGGAGCTCGTGCGCGACGCCTGCTTCCTCAGCGGTCTCAGGAAGCTCGACCTCCCCAGTGAACCGTTCCGCCCCTTCAAGCTCGTCTACGCAACCGCCTTTCGCGAGGACGCCGACCCACCAGACTTCGTGGTCGACGTCACGGAGACCATGGAGCGAAAGCTCGACGCGCTGGCGCGTTACGCCTCCCAGTTCGCCGACGCCACGCAGGCCGGCGAGGTCTTCCCCTCCGGAGACCGGCCCCTGCTGCAGCAGATCCGCCACAAGATGGCGCATTACGGATCGCTGATCCGAGTACGCTACGGGGAGCCGTTCCGGGTCGACGAGGCGCTGGAGGTCGACGAGATCGCGACGCTGGGCGTGGCGACGTTCTGACGCCTTGTCGCCGCGTCGGTTCCCCGGCGCAGCAGGGTCAGGCGGTCCGGCAGGAGACCTCGAGCAGAATCCTGCGCCACGAAGGCACATCGGAGCCACGGACGCGGAGAAGGCGAGCCCGCGCGATCCCGCCCCGCGCGAGCCACGGCCAGAGCCAGTTCGCGATCTCCGACGGAAGGTGTCCGATGGGCTCGCCCGTCGTCGTGTGAACCCAGACCTCGGGCTCCTCCTGCACCGGGGGATCGGGAACGAGACGTAGCTCGTCGCCGTCGTGCAGGTGGTCTACGAAGCGCTCGCGTCCCGCGAACACCGTCCCGTGGACCGTCGACCGGAATCGCGACGGCTGACCCTCTGGAAACGGCGGACACGCCTGTGTCATTCGTTCTCGCGAGCGCGGGTGGCTGGGGCGATGCGGCGACCGCGTTAACTTACCCGGGCTTCGATCGCAGGCCAACCAGCACTCCATGGACCCCATCTATCTCGATCACGCGGCGACCACGCCCCTTCGCGAGGAGGTGCTGGCCGCCATGCAGCCCTGGCAGAGCGACGCGTTCGGCAACGCGTCTTCCCTGCACCGCTGGGGGCGCGCAGCGCACGCCGCCCTCGAGGGCGCGCGCGCCGAGGTCGCCGCCGCGCTGGGTGCGCGCCCGGCCGAGATCTTCTTCGTGCGCGGTGGCACCGAGTCGGACAACCTCGCCCTGATCGGATCCACCCGCGCGAAGGCCGCGTCCGGGCGACCCGTGCTCGTCATCAGCTCGGTCGAGCACAGCGCCGTGCGGGACGCCGCCGCACACCTGTCCGCCGAGGGCGCGGCGGACGTGCGGGTCGCCGAGGTGTCTGCCGACGGTGCCCTCGATCTCGAGGCGCTGGCCGCGATGATCGAGGGGCGCGAGGCCACGGTTTCGGTGATGTGGGTCAACAACGAGACCGGTCTGACGCTCCCCGTCGCCGCAGTCGCGCACCTCGCGCGCGCCCACGGGGCCACCTTCCACACCGACGCCGCACAGGCGGTCGGCAAGGTGCCCGTCGACCTGCGTGACGTGCCGGCCGACCTCCTCACCGCCACGGGCCACAAGATCAACGGCCCGAAGGGCACCGGCGTGCTCTTCGTGCGGGAGGGCACGCACGTGCCGCCGCTCCTCTTCGGGGGAGGACAGGAGCGGGGGCTCCGGCCGGGGACGGAGGACGTGTCGGGGGCGGTCGGCTTCGCCACCGCCCTCGGGCTCGCGGTCCGGGAGCGCGAAGCGAACGCTGCGCGCCTCACGCGACTGCGCGACGTCCTGGAAGCTGCACTCGTTGCCCGCGTCCCGGGGCTGCGGGTCAATTGTGCCGGCGGCCCCCGCTCGCCCCACGTGACCAGCGTCGGGATTCCGGATACGGACGGCGCGGCCCTGCTCATGGCGCTCGACCTCGAGGGCGTCGCCGCCTCGGGCGGATCCGCCTGCCACAGCGGTGCCGCGCGGACGAGTCACGTGATCACGGCTCTCTACGGCGCGGACGACGCGACGGCCACCGTCCGATTCTCCCTGGGCCTCGGCACGACAGAAGCCGACGTGCTCCGAGCTGCGGAGACGACCGGCGTCGTCGTCGAACGCATGAGGGCGACGCCGTGATCGACCGGGGGACGCGGGGAGGCTGGACGTGAGCCGCGTGCTGGTGGCCATGTCGGGCGGCGTCGATTCGTCGGTCGCCGCGGCGCTCCTCGCGGAGGCCGGGCACGAGGTCGTCGGCGTGACCATGAAGACATTCTGCTATTCGGAGACCCCGGGCCACGGCAAGACGTGCTGCGGCCTCGACGGGATCACCGACGCGAGGAGGGTCGCCGACGCGCTCGGCATCGCGCACTACGTCTTCGATGTCGAGGAAGACTTCACGCGGGACGTCATCGACGATTTCGTCGACGAATACGCTCGCGGCCGCACGCCGAACCCGTGCGTGCGCTGCAACAGCAACACCAAGTTCCGGGATCTGCTCGTCCGGGGCCGCGCCCTCGGCTGTGACCGGATCGCCACGGGACACTACGTCCGCGTGGCCCACGCCCCCGAAGGCTCGACCCTGATGCGCGGTCTCGATCCGTCCAAGGACCAGTCGTACTTCCTCTGGGGGCTGCCGGCGGATCTGCTGCCCCGACTCCTCTTCCCCGTGGGGGAACTCACCAAGGCCGAGGTCAGGACGCGGGCCCGCGAACTGGCGCTTGTCACCGCCGACAAGCCGGAGTCCCAGGAGATCTGTTTCGTCCCGAGCGGCGACTACCGCGATCTCCTTCGCAGACGTCTCGAAACCGTGCACCCGGCCCTCGAGCCCGGGCATCTGGTGCTGGCGGATGGGACCGTCGTGGGAGAGCACGAGGGTTTCGCGGGGTTCACGGTCGGGCAGAGAAAGCGAATCGGTGGCGGATTCGCCGAGCCGATGTTCGTCCTCGAAATCCGGCCGGACGGGCGGGAGGTCGTCATCGGCCCGCGCGAGCAGCTCTTCCGCGACCGCGTCGTGATCGAAGAGCTGAACTGGCTCGGCCCGGCACCTGGGCCCGGCCGGAAGGTGCGCGCACAGCTGCGCTACCGCGCACCGGCGGCGGTGGGCGAGGTGCGGCTGCTCGCGAGCGGGCGAAGCGACGGGCCGGACCGTCTGGAAGTGGTACTCGATGAGCCGCAGGCCGCGATCACACCGGGTCAGTCCGCCGTGCTGTTCGACGGAGACGTCGTCCTCGGCGGCGGCCGTATCGCATCCGCCGGACTCAGTGCTTCAACCCGGTAGCCTCCGCGAACTCCTCCATCATCCTGAGCTCCTCTTCCGTGAGCTTCTCCGGCACCGTGACGACCACCTCGACGTACTGGTCGCCGGTCTTGTCGGGCTTCTCGATCCCCTGCCCGCGAATCCGGAACTTCGTGCCCGACTGCGTCCCCTTCGGGATGTTGAGCACGACCTTTTTCCCGGAGATCGTCTTCACCCGGATCTTCGATCCGAGCGTGGCCTGGACGATGTTGATCGGCACCTTCACGTGGATGTCGAGCCCCTCTCTCCGGAAGAAGGAGTGCGGCTTGACCTTGTAGGTCAGGATCAGGTCACCCGGAGGCCCTCCGAGTCGGCCGCGCTCACCCTGCCCCGACAGGCGCGCCTTCGAGCCCGTCTCCACACCGGGCCGAACGTTGATGGAGATCGTTCGATGCTGGCGTACCGTCCCGCGTCCCACGCACGACGCGCAAGGCGTCTCCGGGATCCTTCCGCGGCCGAAGCACGCCGGGCACGGACGCTTCACGGCGAAGCCCCCCTGTCCGAACGAGACGCTGCCCGAGCCCCGGCACTCCTCGCACCGCGTGACCTGGGTGCCTGGCTTCGCGCCGTCGCCCCCGCACGTGGCGCAGTCCTCGGTGATCGCGACGTCGACCGAGACTCTGCCACCCCGCGCGGCCGTGAGAAACGGAATCTCCACCACGTATTCGACGTTCTCGCCCTTCTGCCGACCCGACGACTGCTTCGGTCCCGCGCCGGGCCCGCCGTCCGGCCCCCGCTTGCCGCCGAGGTCGAAGAGGGAGCTGAAGAGGTCGGAGATGTTGCCGAAGCCTCCCTGAAGGTCGTCGAACGAGAAGCCCGGATCCGCGTGGGGCCCGCCGGAGCGCGGACGCGCCTGTCCCCCGCCCATGCCCCCGAAACCCAGAGTCCCGAGCCTTCGCATCTGATCGTACTGCTTGCGCTTGTCCGGATCGCTGAGGATCGAGTACGCCTCTCCGATCTCCTTGAAGCGGTCGGCGGCCTTGGGGTCCGACTGGTTCGCGTCCGGGTGGTTCTCCTTCGCCAGCTTTCGGTAGGCCTTCTTGATTTCGTCCTGGGTCGCCTTCTCCCTGACCCCGAGAATGTTGTAGAAGTCCTTGCCGGCCCCGGGCATGGTCAGCTCTGCGTGAAGACGCTCACCCGGGCCGGCCGGATGAGATTGCCCTTGAGCTGGTACCCCTTCTGGAACACTTGCGCTACCTGGTCGACCTGGTCGTCGGACTGCGCCGGAACGCGCATCATGGCTTCCATGAACGTGGGATCGAAGGCGACCCCGTTCGGCTCGATCACCTCGATACCGGCGTCGGTGAGCGCACGGGCGAATTTCCGCTCGACAAGGTCGATGCCTTCCATGATCGCCTCGACCGTGGCGTTCGAAAGATCGAGTTGAGCGACGCGCTGCAGGTCGTCCAGAACCTCGACGAGGCGTCCGGCCAGCTCCGACTGCGCACGGGCCCATGCGCCGAGTCGCTCCTGCTCGCTGCGGCGCTTGAAGTTGTTGAACTCCGCCACGAGCCGGAGGTGGCGGTCGTTGAGGGCCTCGAACTCCTCGCGGAGTACGCCGAGCTCCGTCCGGCTCGAGGCGTCGTCCGTCGGGGACGTGTCGACCGAGCCGGCACCGGCAGCCGCTCCGTGCCCGTCCGCGGCCCCCGGAAGATCCGGGCCCGGAGCCGCCGTGACACGCTCCGCGGAAGCCCGCGCGGCCGCGTCCGGCGACTCGCGGAGCTCGGACTCGAGTCCCTGGTCCTCGCGACCGGCCTTCTCGCTGCTGTTTCCGGATTCCGTCATCACTGACACTCGGGAGTCGGATGGATCAGCCGCCAACCGCAGCGGCCGCGCACGAAAGATACCACGGCACGCGGTCGA
>JAURER010000059.1 GCA_030827315.1 Gemmatimonadota bacterium
CGGCAGCGGAATGATCGACGAATTCGCCTCACCCGCCAGCTCGACCAGCGTCTCGAGGTAGCGCAGTTGCAAGGTCATCGGCTCCGTGCCCATGACGTGCGCCGCCTTCGTCAGCGTTTCGGCCGCCAGGAACTCACCCTCGGCGTGGATGATCTTGGCCCGCTTCTCCCGCTCGGCCTCCGCCGCGCGTGCCATGATGCGCTGCATCGACTCCGGCAGGAGCACGTCCTTGACCTCCACGAGGTTGATGCGGATGCCCCACGGCTCCTCCGTCTGCTCGTCGATCATGGCCCGCAGTCGGTCGTTCACCCGGTCGCGCTCACTCAGCACCTCGTCCAGATCCGACTGGCCGACCACGCTCCGAAGCGACGTGAGTGCCAGCTGCTCCGTGGCCGTTCGGTAGTCCTCGACGTTCAGAACGGCCTTGATCGGATCGACGATGGTGAAGTAGACCACCGCGTCGACGTGCACCGTGACGTTGTCTCGCGTGATGATCTCCTGCCGTTGCTCCAGGATCCACGTCACGGTCCGCATGTCGACCTTCACCATCCGGTCGATCCATGGGACGATGAACTGGAGGCCCGGCTCCCTGGTCCCGGTGAAGCGTCCAAAGCGGAAGATGAGACCCCGCTCGAACTGCCGAATGACTCGTACACCCGGCGGTACGATCAGAAGGAAGGCAGCGATTCCCACCACGATCCAGGGCGCGAGATCCAGAAGGCTGTTCATCACCGGCTTCCTCCTCGGTTCATTCGAGACGGGCGGCACGCAATGCGTGGCGCCGGAGGCGCGGGCACCGCCCGATGTTCAACAATCTTGGGTACCCGTGCGGGCGCGGCGAGAGGGGACTTCCCCTTCAGCGCCGTAGGGGAGTACCGGTCAATGCAGCGGTCCAACGAGGCCCTCATGTCCCCGCCCTCTGCTTCCCGCCCGCCTGGGACCGGGTCTGCCCGGGGCGTTCCTGGACGATCAGCGGACTGCGCTCGATTCCGAGCTCGATGGGGAGCGCCACCTTGGTCAGCACGGTCAGGATGAAGAGCCCCATGGCCCAGATCCCCGCCGTCACGACGACCTCGACCCAGGTGGGGGAGTACTCGACGATCTCACCCAGGGGAGACGGCACGAATCCCGGAACGACCAGCCCCATGCCCTTCTCCACCCAGACCGCGACGAAGAGCACGGCGCACGAAGACAGGAGCCAGTAGCGGTTCTCCCGCAGAGGATGCAGGGTGAGCACCACCGTCGCCCCGACGTTCATGACGAGAGCCACGCGAATCCACGGCACCAGCGCGTCGTAGCCCTCGAGACCGAAGAAGAGGTACCGAGCGCTCTCGACGTGGTGCGTGGGGAAATAGAACTCCGTGAAGATCTCCGAGCCGAGCATGATGAGATTCACCTGCGCGGCGACGGTGGTGACCATGGCCAGCTTCCGAAACGCGCCTGCGTCGATGTCGTAGTCGGTCTCGCTGTCCACGAACCAGAGCAGCAGGATCATGAACGCCGTGCCCGCCGTGAACGCCGACGCCAGAAAGCGCGGGCCCAGCAGACCGTGGTTCCAGAAGGGCCGCGCCGGAAGGCCCGCCATCAGGAACGCCGTCACCAGGTGGATACTCACCGCCCAGAACACCGACAGGTAGACGAACGGCACGTAGCGCGACTTGTTCGGCGTCCGGCCCGTGTAGTGGCTGTAGAGGATGTAGAACGGAATGATCGTGTTCAGCGCGAGGTAGCCGTTGAGCACGACGACATCCCAGGCCAGCATGGACCGGGGGAAGTTCAGGATCCCGATCTTCGGGATGAGGTGCCAGGACGCGAGCGGGTTGCCGAGGTCGGCCACCACGAACGCGAGGCACATGCAGAGCGCGGAAACCGCCACACCCTCCGCAATGAGCACCGCCCGGCTGAAGTTGACGTCCTCGAGGACGTACGCCGGCAGGACGAGCATCACCGCCGCCGCGGCCATGCCGACCAGGAAGGTGAAGTTGGAGATGTACAGACCCCAGCTCGTGTGGTCGTTCATGCCCGTGACGCCGAGACCGTCTCGCAGCTGCACCGAGTACCCGTAGGCGCCGAGCAGCATGACGAGCGTGAGCGTGCCCATCCAGAGGTGGTAGCGCCTACCCCCGGTGGTCGCGGATCGCAGCCCGCTCAGCAGGAACCATTTGAGGTGCATGGGCGCTCGCTCCTAATCCATGTAGTACCAGAAGCGAGGCTCGGTCCCCAGATCCTCCTTGAGCCGGAAGACCTGCTTGTGCTCGAGCACCCAGCGGATCTCGGAATCGGGATCCAGGAGGTTTCCGAACACGCGTGCGCCCGTGGGGCACGCCTCGGCGCACGCTGGAAGTCGCCCCTCGCGCGTGCGCTGGATGCAGAAAGTGCACTTCTCGACCACGCCCTTCTTGCGGGCGCGGTTTCCCAGGTAGTGCTGCCTGGGGTTCAACTGCTCCGCGGGCACCTCGGGCTCGCTCCAGTTGAACCGCCTGGCCCAGTAGGGGCACGCCGCCATGCAGTACCGGCACCCGATGCACCAGTCGTAGTCCACCACGACGATCCCGTCGGGCTCCTGCCAGGTCGCCTGCACCGGACAGACGTAGACACACGGCGGGTTCGCGCACTGGAAGCACTGGGTGCCGAGGTAGTAGTGTCCCTCCGCGGGCACCTCGTGGCCGTACGTGGCGTCGGCATGCTCCAGATCGTCGATGGACTCGCCGTCGGGCTTCTCGAAGATGCGGATGTACTGACGATCGCTCGGCCGGTCGAGATTGTTCTCCTGGACGCACGCCTCGACGCAGTTACGGAAGCCTTTGCACTTCGAGATGTTGAAGGCATAGCCGTACATGACGCCCTCGAGGGCCTGGTCGGTGCGAATCTGCACGTCGCCCTGTCCCCGCAGGTGAGCGAGTCGCTCCAGACGGCGGACCGTCTCCGTCTGCTCCTCCGGAGTCATGAGTCGGTAATTGCCCTTGAAGAACTCGTCCCGCTCCAGGAGCTTCGCCTCGCGTTCCTCGTCGGACTCCATGCTGACCGGCGAGCAGGCGCCCACGGCCTGCGTCGTAACCGCGAGCGCACCGAAGAGGGTGCCGAGGGCCTGACGCCGGTCGAGGGGCTTGTCGAGCAGCGTATTGGAGGGGGCGGACGACCCGCACCCGCACGAACCGGATCCGCATCCGCCTCCGCCTCCCGCCCGGGCCGCGGAGCCCCGCCGCCTCTCGAGCTCCGAGGGTGGCAGCGTCGCGGGGTCCGGCGCGAGCCGCTCGAGGCGACTCTGGGCCTCCGCCACCCCGGCGTTGCGCAGCAGGTCCTCGAAGGTGAGATCTCTCCGATCAGTCATGCGACCCTCCATGGCCCTGGGCCGCCCCCGCGGCGACCTCTCCCCCTTCGTGTGAACCGCCCGACAGCCTTCCGGGAAGCTGAACGCCGGCCCAGGGCGCGCGCGACTCGGTGCCCGGGGCGTGCGGGTCGTGGCAGTCCGCGCACCCCATCACCACCCGCCGTCCCCTCCATCCCACCAGCCGCTTGCCGTGCGCCCCGTACGACCACGACTCCACTTGCTGAAAGTGGCACTGGGCGCAGAGCTGGTAGGCGTGGTCGAGCTCCACGGTGCCGGCGCTGCCCGTATTGAGTCGGCCCGGGTTTTCCGCCGAATGGCAGGTCAGGCACTCCGCCCCGGTCTGCCGCGGATGCACGGGCTGGATGTTCTGGTGCACCTCCTCCGACTCACGACCCGTCCTCCCATCTACGCGGCCCTGAGCCGCATGGCAGGAGGCACACGATTCGGTCACGAGAGGCGGAGGTGTGATGCGAAGCCCGAGGTACCAGGTGCTCCGGCCGATCTGCCGGTGCCGGTAGTCGACATCGCTCCGGGACCGTACGGCGACGTAGAAGGGGCGCCCGCCCGGCCCGGTCCAGTCGGCATGGACGGCCTCGGCGACCACACCGGCGAGGGCGGACGGCAGGGTGTCCTCGGTCTCGAAGCTGGCGCGCACCCGCGAGCCGGGCTCGAGCGTCGGCAGCGCCTCCGTGTCATGCTGCACCGCGACGCTGCCGCGGGCGAGAGACGCGGCGACGGCCACGATCGCGGCCAGCACCCACGCGGCCACCACCGCCGGGTAGAGCCGGGAGTTCACCGCTCACCTCCCCGTTCGGCACCGGACGAGCCGGCCGGCGAGGGGGTCTCCGCACGATCGAAGACATCGTCGGGTTCTCCACTGGCCGGTACATGACACTGTCTGCAGTTCGACCGGTCGGGGTGGTCGGTGCGCAGTTCGGCGACGGCACCGGGCCCGCCGTGGCAGGCCAGGCAGTTCGACCGGCTCTCCACGTCGTGGGGGATGAGGTGCGGGCTCCCAGCCATCGCCTGAAGCTCGGTCTGCGGCCAGGCGGCCGGGCGCCAGTCGATCCCGACGAACGTCGCGGGGCGGCGGTCCGGGTCGACGTGGCACTGCGTGCACACGACCGAGCCGGGCTCAGGCAGTGGTCTGCCCACCAGTTCGTCCTGCGGGAGGTGACACTGGAGACAGCTCGCCTGCTCCGGATGCGGCGTCACCGGCGCATACGTCCCGAAGCGCGCGACCCAGCCACCCCGCTGGTGGCACACGTTGCAGCTCGTCCGCTCGTACTCCTCCCGGGTGAGCCCGTGCGGCACGCGTGGGGGCGCACCCGGGTAGGCGCGCAGGCGGCGCGCGAAGTCGAGCGTGCGGGGGTGCGTCGGGCGGGCCACCACGAAATCGGGCGCCACCGCGAAATCGTCCATCCCCAGCCGGAAGACCCCGGCGTCCGACATCGGTGGGAGCTTCGCGTCGCCCTGGGAGACGGGCGACGGATAGCGCATCGCCTCCGTGCCGCGCTCCAGGGCGGTACCCACGATCAGCGCGAACAGGGCGAGAAGGGTCACGCCCCGCGCGATGTTCAGCGGACTGAAGCCCGGCCCGTCGGCGCGACGCCGCGTCATCTACGAACCCGTTCCACGCGGACCGCGCACTTCTTGTAGTCCGGCTGCGCGGAAATGGGGCAGTATGCGTCGAGCGTGAGCTCGTTGACCGGCATGGACTCGTCGAAGAACGGCACGAACACCTGCCCCCGAGCCGGCCGGCCGCGGTAGTCGATGCGGGCCGGCAGCTCGAGCGACCCGCGACGGGTCACGAGGCGGACCCGGTCCCGGTCACGCACGCCCAGCGCCTCCGCGTCCCGGGGGTGCAGCTCGACGTACGCCGACCGCACCGCCTGATGGAGCGTCGGAATCCGTCGCGTCAACGAACCGCTGTGCCAGTGCTCCAGCACGCGTCCGGTGCTCAGCCAGAACGGATACTCGTCGTCGGGCCACTCTGGCGGAGCCTCGTACGGCCGCAGCCAGATCCACGCGCGGTGGTCGGCATGACCGTAGAAGTCGTAGGCACCGTGCGCGCCGTCGGCGGCCGGGTCCGTCTCCGTGTTGTAGCGCCACTTCGTCTCGCGACCGTCGACGAAGGGCCACATGACCCCGGGCCTCGCGCGCAGTTCGGAGAGCGGCGCCATGCGGTGCTCCGGAGAGTCATGGAAGCGGGTGTACTCGTTCCAGATCTCCTCGATGTGCCCCTCTTCGTCCTGTGGGAAGAGGTCACCGTACCCGAGCCGCCGCGCGACCTCCACGAGCTGCCAGGTGTCGCTCATCGCCTCGCCCGGCGGATCCACCAGACGATCGAAGTGCTGCGTGCGCCGCTCGGAATTGCCGTACATCCCCTCACGCTCGATCCACATCGCGGCCGGCAGCACCACGTCGGCCACCGCGGTGGTCGCCGTCGGGTAGACGTCGGAGACGACGAGGAAGCGGTCGGGCTTCTCCGCCCCCGCCCGATACCTGCGCAGGTCGGGCAGCGTCGTCATCGGGTTGGTGACCTGGATCCACATGAAGCGGATGTCGCCCCGGTCCAGGGCCCGGAACATCGACATGGTGTGGTGCGTCGGCTCGGCGGGAATGTTGTCCACCGGCACGCCCCAGATCTCGGCCGCGCGCTGTCGCGCCGCGGGATCCGTCACCCTCCCCCCCGGCAGTCCGTGGGTCAGCGTACCCACCTCGCGGACCGTGCCGCACGCGCTCGGCTGCCCGGTGAGCGAGAACGGGCTGTTGCCCGGCGTGGAGATCTTCCCTGCGAGCAGATGGATGTTGTAGATGAGGTTGTTCATCCACGTGCCGCGCGTGTGCTGATTCACACCCATGCACCACAGCGACATGACCCGGCGCGACGGGTCCCCGTAGAGGGAGGCCAGCCAGCGGATGTCCGCCGCGGGCAGACCGGAAATCTCGGAGGCGCGCTCGGGGGTGTATTCGTCGAGGAATTCGACGAACTCCTCCCACTCGGACTCCTCCACCTCCTCCGTGAACCCGAAGTCGTCGGCGAGGCCGTAGCCGATGTCGGTTCTGCCTTTCCTGAAGGCCACATGGTGCTCGACGAAGTCGTGGTCGACCCAGTCGTTCCGCACGATCTCGTGGCAGATCGCGTTCGCGATGGCGAGGTCCGCCTGCGGCGCGAAGAGAAGCGACCGGTCCGAGGCATGACTCGTTCGCGTCGTCCTCGTGGCCAGATCGACGATCTGCACGTGCGGTTGCTGACGGCGACGCTCCAGCATCCGGGAGAACAGAACCGGATGCATCTCGGCCATGTTGTTGCCCCACAGTACGAAAACGTCGGCGTGGTCGATGTCCTCGTAGCAACCCATCGGCTCGTCGAGCCCGAAGGTGGTCTGGAAGCCCGTCACGGCGCTTGCCATGCACAGACGTGCGTTGGCCTCGACGTTGTTGGTGCCGATGGCCCCCTTGAACAGCTTGGATGCGACGTATCCATCCGGGATCGTCCACTGACCCGAGCCGTATACAGCGACGCTGTCACGGCCGTGGGCGTCCACGGTCTCGCGCAGGCGCCGAGCGACCAGGTCGAGGGCCTCGGAAATGGGGACCTCGACCAGCGCTCCGTCGCGACGCACCTGGGCCCGCGTGATGCGGTCCCTCCCGTACAGTGCCTGGACCGAGTGGTACCCCTTCACGCACGCGAGTCCGCGGTTCACGGTGGAGTCCGGATCGCCGCGGACGGCGACGGCCCGTCCGTTCTCGATGCCCACCAGGAGTCCGCAGCCGACCCCGCAGAAGCGGCAGGGCGTCTTCTTCCAGGCCACATCGAGGCCGACCCCGTCGAGATCCTCACCGAACACGACGTCCGGCACCAGCGACGCCGCGGAGGCCGCCGCCGCCGCGAGGGCGGTACGCTTGAGGAAGTCCCTGCGCGGAACGACACTCATCGCCCGCCTCCGGCCCCGGGGCCCTCCGGCCCACGTCCCGCGCGGCCGCGGCTTCCCACGCCGCTCGACGAAAGGAGGTCGGGGACCTGCGCATCGGGGTCGATCTCACCGAAGGCCAGCAGGAGTGCCTGGATGCCGTCCATCGCCTCGATGGAGGCCCGCAGCTCCACCTCGGCCGCGAGGTCGGGCGTGTCCGTGACGAGGAGGAGGACGTCGCGGTTGTGCGCCACGGCGACGTCGCATCCGGGCATGGCGTCGAGTCGGTCTCGCACCGACGCCGCGGCACCCCTGTTCGGAATCACCACGTAACTGCAGATCGGCATCTTCATTCACCTCGACCGGTTGGATCGGCGCGGCCCGGAGTCCACGGCATCTCCGCCCGCGATATGGCAGTCGACACAGTTGCCTTCCGTCCTGTGGTCCACCTGTTCCTCGTGGCACCACAGACAGCCGACCCTCGTGCGCGGGACCTCAGACACCGGCGGCTCGGTGTGACATCCCGACCCCGAACACGAGGTGTGCACCTCGAGCGTATGCGCGCCCTCCAGAGCCGCCCTGTGACAGCTCATGCACCCGTCGAGCGTGGGCTCGTGGTGCGCCTCGTGGCAGCTCGTGCAATCGAGGTTCGGGATCGCGAAGGAGGGCCCCTCGAGGTGGCACTCGACGCACCGCCGATCCGCGTGATCCGAATGGTCGAACCGGACCTCGCGAACGAAGATCTCGTTACGAACGGTCAGGTCGAACGGTCGCTGCACGGGGAAGACCGCGTCGTGCAGCTCCTGCGGGTTGTGGCAGGTTTCGCACCCCTGCTCGAGTCTCTCGCCGGAATGATGGCAGGCCCGGCAGTCGGAGGCGTCCTGCACGGTCATGCCGCCGTGTCGCGCATCCATGGTATGGCATTCGAGACACTGGAACTGCGCGTGCCGGTCGTGGCGGAAGGTGCGGTCCACGACCTGGGTCGACGGCTGCGGCTCGTGCGTCAGGTCCCGCGCCGGGATCTGCGCTGTCAGAAGCGACGGAACGCCCGCGCAGGCGAGGGCGAGAAGGGCAGTTCTCGGAATCGTTCCCATGCACTCAGTATACGTGGATTCGGGCGCTGCGGCCCCGCGCCTTCGAGCAGCGCTATGTCATCGGAGCCTGTGCAACAATGGCTCAACCACCGGGTGAGCCGCTGTAGGGGTGAGCACGGCGCCTGCTGTCGGGGTAACCCCCGCACCACGTCGCTGCGCCGGTCGTTCACTCCAGCCCATCGATACTCCGGAGCAGGACCCGACGAAACTGGATGGGGTGACTCTCGCTCTGAAGGGCGATGTAGCCCCCGGAGAGGGGAGCCCCGTCGTGCTTCATGGCCGGGTCGAATCCGTTCACGACCCCGCCGCCGACGACGGGACGCGTATACGCCAGGACGGTGTCGCCGTTCACGATGTGCGTGAGCGATTCGCCTCCGCGCACCACGACCTCGACGGTGACCCACTCCTCTCCGTGATACGTGGCGGACGACGACTCGACGCAGTGCTGCTCCACGAGGGCCCCGTCCATGTGCACGTGGGTTCCCGGAGTGCACAGGTTGGCCGTGGGCCGCTCCCCGCTTCCACTCCCCCCGAGGAACTGGACCTCGACCGAGATCGGGAAGTCCTGGTCGGGAAGCATGGTCTCCGGTGCCTGGGCATGGAGCATGACGCCGCTGTTGCGCAGCGCCCACTCCGCGCCGCCCGGGGCCTGCTCCCCCACGAAGCGATACTCCACCAGCAGGTGGTAGCGGGAATGGGGGGTCTGGTAGAAGAGGTGACCGAAACGGTCGGCGAAGTCGTCGTACCCCTCGTACCCCACCGTCAGCAGTCCGTCTTCGACGCGAAAGGTTCCGTGGGGATCGTCCCCGAGGGCGTGGCCACGGATCTTCAGCGTCCAGCCGGAAAGATCCTCTCCGTTGAAGAGCGGAGTCCACCCGGAGTCCGCCGGCGCACAACTCGAAAGGGCCAGCAGACCCAGCAGGCACCCCGCGGTGCGCGCGCCGGCCGACATCCTGGGGAAGTTCATGCGCATCGGCCGGTTGGTAGGTCGAAAGGGCGCTGCGCCCGACGATCCCGGGCACCGCGTGGCGCGAACGCTCGACTCGCCTAATTTGTCGAGATCGGGTGCGCTCGCAATGCGTGCCGTGCTCTCCCCCGCCCCGCCGGAAGGTTCCCGCATGATCAGCCGCCGCGACGTGATCCGGAACCTCGTCATCTCCCTGGGCGGATCGTCCCTCCTGAGCGCCTGCGGCGGGCGGGTGACGCTGCAGGCGCTGGCGCCCGACGCGGGGGCCCGCTTCTACGGCGAGCGCGAGCTGGCGGTGCTGTCCCGCGTGAGCGATCTGCTGCTGCCCCGCACCGAGACCCCGGGCGCGCTGGACGTGCACGTGCCTGCCCTCCTCGACGGGCTCATGGCCGAATGGGCGAACGCCGAGACCCGCGCGCAGCACCGCGCGTCGCTCGCAGCCCTGGACGAAGCACTCGGTATACGGGCCGGGGGCGACTTCCTCGCCGCCCCCGACCCGGTCGCCGAACGGGCTCTGGCCGCCGTGGACGCGGACGCGTTCGGCGGCGAACCGGTGGAGGGATACCGCGATCTGAAGGCGCTCGTCACGCAGGCGTACTTCGCGACGGAGGGAGGCGCGGTGGACGAGCAGGGATGGGTCGCGGTGCCCGGTCGCTGGGACCCGTGCGCCGACCGATGAGCTTCACGAGCCCCGGGGCCGCGCCCGATGCGGAGAGCCTCGCTACAGGGAGATGCCACCATGGCCGACTTTGATGCGATCGTCGTGGGATCGGGCATGAGCGGCGGATGGAGTGCCAAAGAGCTCGCGGAGCGGGGTCTGAAGGTGCTCGTGCTCGAGCGCGGTCCCGAGATCGTTCCGGACCGCGACTACACCGACACGATACCCCCTTGGGAGCGACCGAATCTGGACCGCGTCCCCGAGGAGGAGATCGAGCGGCACTACCCGAAGCAGTACGGGGGCGTCGCCTACGCGATCAAGGAGACGACGAAGCACTTCTGGGTGAAGGACGACGAGCACCCCTACGAGGAAGCCGAGGGCACGCGCTACGACTGGCTGCGGGGCTACCACACCGGAGGCCGCTCCATCATGTGGAGCCGTCAGGCCTACCGGCTCGGACCGCAGGACTTCGAGGCGAATGAGCGCGAGGGCGTCGGCGTCGACTGGCCGGTCCGCTACGAGGACATCGCCCCGTGGTACGATCACGTCGAGCGCTTCGCCGGAATCGCGGGAAGCGCCGAGGGGCTGGCTCAGCTCCCCGACGGAGTCTTCCAGCCGGCCTTCGCCCTCACCTGCGCGGAGGAGGAGTTCAAGGCGCGGGTTGAAGCCGCCTTTCCCGGTCGCAACGTGATCCCGGCGCGTGTGGCGCACATCACGGCCGCCACGGAGGAGCAACGCGCGCTCGGACGTTCCAACTGTCGCGTGCGGGACCGTTGCGAACACGGGTGTGTCTTTCGCGCGTACTTCTCTTCGCTCAACGCAACCCTGCCCGCGGCGCGGCGCACCGGCAATCTCACGCTGGTGCACAACGCCATCGTCCAGTCCATCGACTACGATCCCGGAACGGCGCGGGTGACCGGAGTGCGGGTCATCGACGCCGTGTCGAAGCGCACACGCACCTACACCACGCGCGTCCTCTTCCTGAACGCCTCGACCATCGCCTCGGCGATGATTCTGCTGCAGTCCGCCTCGGAGGCCTTCCCGAACGGTCTGGCGAACCGTTCGGACCAGGTCGGCCGCAATCTCATGGACCACGTCAGCGGAGCCGGCGCCTCGGGCCTCATCGCGGGATTCGAGAACCGGACCGTCTTCGGCCGCCGACCCGGAGGCATCTACATCCCCCGGTACGCGAACATCACCGAGCACGACAAGCCGTACCTGCGCGGCTTCGGATTCCAGGGAGGCGGGACCCCGGTCGGCGCCGGTGGCGGGGTCGCCGGCATCGGCCGTGCCTTCAAGGAGGCTCATCGCGCGCCTGCTCCGTGGCGGGTGTCGATCGGGGCGTTCGGGGAACAGCTGCCGCACCCCGACAACCGTGTCACGCTGCACCCGTCACGACGCGACTCGTGGGGCAACCCGATCGCCGTGTTCGACGTCACCTACGGAGACAATGAGCGCATCATGCTCGCGGAGGCACGCAAGGACGCGATCGCCATGCTCGAGGCGGCCGGCTGCACCGACATCCGTTCAGCCGAGGTCGACCTGACCCCGCCCGGCAACCGCATTCACGAGATGGGCAGCGCCCGCATGGGTCGCGACCCCGCGACGTCGGTGCTCAACGGCTGGTGCCAAGCCCACGACGTCGCAAACCTGTTCGTGACCGACGGATCGTTCATGGCGTCCTCGGCCTGTCAAAATCCCTCGCTTACGTACATGGCGTTCAGCGCGCGCGCCGCGAACCATGCTGCGGACCTGATGGCGGAGGGGGGGCTCTAGGGAAGGTTCGGTACGAAGACCGATGCGGTGGTGGGACGACCGTGGCCATCTAGGCGCAGAGACCTCGCCGGTGGTGGAGCGCGAACGCTTCGGCCGGCGCATCCTCGGCCTCCGCGCTCCTACTCGCCCGGGTCTCCCGCGCGCCCGAAGACCAGGGCCGCGTTTGAGCCCCCGAAGGCGAAGGAGTTGGACAGGGCGTAGCGGAGATCCGGGAGGTCGCGCCCCACCCCGCGGACGAAGTCCAGGTCACAGGCCGGATCGGGGTGCGTGAGGTTCGCGGTCGGCGGGACCAGGCGGCGACTGAGC
>JAURER010000070.1 GCA_030827315.1 Gemmatimonadota bacterium
CGGGATCAGGATGCCACGGCCACTCGGCCGTAGCGCCGGTGACGAGAACGGAATTCTCGCACCGCCTCGGCAAGCTCGGCAGCCCCGAAGTCGGGCCACATCACAGGCGTGAAGTAGAGTTCAGCGTAGGCACACTCCCAGAGAAGGAAGTCGCTCAGGCGCTGTTCGCCACCCGTCCGGATGAGCAGGTCGACATCGGGCGCCGGGCCTCCCCCGTGCATCGCCTGTCCAAGCAGGTTCGCCAGGCTGTTTCGTTCCACGTCAGGGGCGGTCGCGGCCCGGCGGACCGCTTCCACGAGCAGGTCCCGGGCTGAATAGTCGACGGCCAGCCGGAGCAGAAGCCGGGTGCCCCCCGATGTGGCCTCTTCACTGCGTTCGATCGCCCGGACCAGCTGCTGGTCGAGCCGGTCTCGTCGGCCGACCACGCGAAGCCGGACCCCGTTGCGCACGAGTTCCGCGGTCTCGGACTTCAGGTAGCGACGGAAGAGCTTCATCAGCACCGTCACTTCTGCAGCGGGCCGATGCCAGTTGTCCGATGAGAACGCGTAGAGGGTGACGGTACCGATCCCGAGGTCGGGCGCGGCCTCGACGACATGCCGGACGGACTCGGCACCCTGTCGGTGTCCGAACTCGCGAGGCCTGCCCCGTGCAGTGGCCCACCGCCCGTTTCCATCCATGATGATCGCGACGTGGGTCATGCTCAGCCCCGATCCGGGTTTCGGGTCGCGTCGATGATCGCTTCCATGTGGTCGAGGTAGGCACGCAGCGCCGCCCGGCCCAGCCGGGTGAGTCGATACTCCGTCTTGGAACTCTTTCCGTCCTGACACTTGGATCCGGCCACGTAGCCCGCGTCCTCCAGCTTCCGCGCGTGCGCGATCAGATTGCCATCGGTGATTCCGAGAAGGTCCCGGAGGTCCGTGAAGGCGAGAGATCCGTTTACGGCGAGGGAACTGACGATGCCCAGCCGGACGCGCTCGTGGATGACCCGATCGAGCTCCAGGGCATCGGCCTCCGGGGACCGTCCGTCGACCGGACCCAGCGGCGGTGTCGCGCCTACCGCCGGCTGAAACGCACTTTGCCTACCCGCCATGCTTCCTCCAGATCACCGCACCGAAGAGCACGTGCAGACCGCCGAAGCCGGCTGCCATCCACACCTGTCCCCATGCGGCCGGGGTCAGAAGAGCGCCCAGCCCGGCCAGCATGAAGGCCGCCCCCATGGCGGGAACGGGTCGCACGGAGTGCGCACCCCCGGTAACCACGCCGGTCCCGTACACCAGCAGCCACATCCCCGGGAGCAGGTCCAGCGCGCCACCCCGAACGAGCGCGAGGGTGAGCACCCCGCCTGCGGCGAGCGGAGGGATCGCGCTCCACGCGAACGTGCGCGCGGGTCCAGAGAGAATCGAGATGCCCTCCGACCGGGACTTTCGCACGATCGAGAGGGCCGCGATCCCGAAGGACATCCCGGCGGCGACGAGCCAGATCGTGATCCACTCCGTGGCGTCGGCTGCCACCGACGCGAGTGCGGCGGCGGCGAGCGCCACGAGGCCCATCAACACGCTTCCGGCCCCGGACACGTGCGTGAACGCCTCGGACCGCTCCATCGTCTCGCGGATGTACTGGAGGTTGTCCATCGCGCGGTCGTGCAGCGCGAGAGGAGGCTCCTGCCGGGAGTGGAGCTTCCGGATCGGTGAATTCATCGCGTGCCTTCGACAGAGGACGGGGGCGCACTTCTGCACTTTGTATCGCAAAGTACGTGCCACCCTCTCGCATCACCAGTGTTTTCTGCGATGGGGTCGCGCCGTTCGGCGCGGGCGCGGATCAGCGGGACGGCGCAACCACGCGGAGCGCGCGCGGCAGTGCGCGAACCTCCATCACCGCACTCGATGACCGTCGCACGTCACCGTCCATCTCGAAGCGGGGCGGCTCATCGAAGGTGAGCCGGAAGGACCCGTCGTCGATGATCTCCACGCGATCCGACGTCACGTGCCGTCCGCGCTCAGCCAGGTTGAAGAGCCGGAGCCGCGAAAGAGGCGGCGCATCTCCGATCAGACATGCGTGGAGTCGGCCGTCGGTCAGCGTCGCCGCCGGCGCAATCGGGAAGCCCCCGCCGAAGTAGCGACCGTTCGACACGGTGAGCATGAGCTGCTCGGCGGAACGCACACGGCCGTCCCCGGAGGCCACTTGAGCTCGAATCCCGGGAAAGCGGAACAGCTGCTGCAGGGCGGTGACTTTGTAGAGCAGTTCTCCACGCAGGAACCGAGCACCCGCGGCCGCATCGATCACCGCGATGTCGAACCCGAATCCGATGAGGTTGAGGAAGTACCGGGCTTCGAAGCGTTCCGGATCATGCTCCGAAGCGCTCGGCGTCTCCAGCCGACCGACGTCGATCGAAATCGTGTTGCCCTCGGCGAGCACGCGCACGGCGTCGGCCGGCTGCCTCGGATCGAGACCGAAGTTTCGACCGAAGTCGTTTCCCGTGCCGCTCGGCAGGACCCCGAAGGCCACGTCGCTCCGTTCGGACGCCACCACCCGGTCGGCCACGTTGCTCCAGGTACCGTCCCCCCCCACGGCGACGATGACGTCGTACCCGCCCGCGATGCCCTCATCGGCAAGCTCTCGTTCCTCCCCGGCCCGGGTCGTCGCCGCGTACGTGACGTCCCCGAGAGCCCGGTCGAGGAGGGAGCGGTACGCCCCGATGCGCGTCCCGCCTCGGCCCCGCCCGGACGCGGGGTTGAAGATGACGAAGTGTCGCTTCGCGGTCAGAAACTCACCATCGGGTCGAACGTCTGCAGGCCCTTGCCGTACCATTCCTCGCGGAACGGGTACGTGTTGACCTCGTCGAGCGAGAGACCCTCGGTCATGGGGTGCGCGTACAGCGTGAGCGAGCCGGACTCCTCTTCATGCTCGCAGTGGTCCGCCTCCATGAGGATGTTGACCTTGTACCGGTCACGCGGATCCACCGTGAAGCATTCGTAGAGATTGCCCGCCTGCCCACGATCGAACTCCGTGATGACCATTTCCAGAACGGGTGTCCCGGCGTCCGTGACGCTGACGACCATCTCCCCTTCTCGTCGATCGAAGTTGATGTCGACGTCCTTCATGTAGTGCGGCAGGTGCCAGCGCTCTATTGCGTGCATGCGGGACTCGGGTGTCGACGTGCCGACCATGAACGGGAAGAACGCCGCCTTGGGAAGCGGCCTGTCCGGCCGCACGATGGGCGGCACGACGATGGCGAGAACCACCTCGTCGTAGGAACCGACCATGCTTTCGTTGAAGTGGAACGCGGTGATCGCCAGGATGCTGCGATCGTGCTGCTTCTCGAGCGGCTCGAGATGAGGAGGCAGCAGCTTCCGGGCATCCGCGGTGGCCATCTCGAAGTAGCCGCCGACGCAGTGGTCGAAGCCGTAGTAGGTGTTTCCGGAATCGCTCATGTTCGTCGGTGTCGTCTTGATGATGGTTGGCGGATCCGGTTAGCGTTCCGGTCCTGCGCTGTTATGGATTCAGTGCCTGTCAGCCGACTCACGGAGCCATTCGACGTGAAGATCCGAGGTTACGTGGCCCTCGGCATCATCTGCCTCGCATTTCCGTTCTTCGACATTTTTCAGAGGACGGTCGTTGCGCTGTACGTGCGGATCAGGCCGTCCCGTCGGCTTTCGATGCTCACGTGGTGGATTCAGTCCATGCGCGCGTTCTGTATCGGCTGCTTCTCGAGCGTCGGTGGAGCCCGCCTTTCAGCGCCCGAGCCGATCGTGGATTCCGGTCCGGGCACTCTGATCATCATGAACCACCAGTCGCTCATCGACATCCCACTCGTGGTCGGGACCGTGCGAGACGGCTACCCACGCGTCGTGACACGTAGACGCTATTACCGATTTATTCCGCTAATCTCGCACATGGTCAGGCTGTATCAATACCCGGTCGTGGACCCCCGGGCGAAGGCCGAGCAGCTTCGCGAGACGCTCGTCTCTCTCTCCCAGGCGGCGCTGGACTCTGACGTACCCATCGCGATCTTTCCGGAAGGCACGCGTAGCAAGGACGGGGAGATCGGACGCTTTCGGACGAGAGGCCTGGCCGCCCTTCTGGCCGAGCGCGACTGGACCGTTCATGTCTTCATCACGGACGGGTTCTGGCAGATCGCCAAGTTCAAGCATTTCTTCGGTGGAATGGCGCACATCAGAGGCAGCAGCGCGTATCTCGGGTCAGTCCGGTGGAACACCCCGGGGTCCGACCCACTCTCCTTCATCGATGCGATCCGAGACGGGATGATCGAGGGACTTCGGTCGCTCCGGGCCGGCGGGGATCCTACGGGGATCCTGCGCGTTCCGCGGGCCCCGACCGAGCCGGAATGAACCAGGGCGCGCCCGCCGGACTGGGTGCCGCGTGGCCGGAAGCCGCCGCCCTGGCGCGCCGCATGGCCCGTGACACGGGCGACAGCGTCCGTGTCGTCCTGCTGTACGGCTCCCGCCTCCTCAAGACGGGCCCGGACCACTTCAGTGCCCTGGACTTCGTCGTGATCGTCGACGACTACCGCGCATTCTACGAGGGCCTCTGGTCGGCCGGAGAAGTGGACCGGCCCCCGGGCCTGATGACGTTCTTCGCGGGCTTCCTGGCCCCGAACGTCATTGCCTACGCGCCGGAAGAGGGAAGAACCGGTCTCGCCAAGTGTCTCGTGGTGAGCGAGGAGGACTTCGAGCGGGCCCTCGGGCCTGACCACCCAGACCACTTCCTGCTCGGTCGCATGATTCAGCGCGTGGGAGAAGTATGGGCGGCCTCCACGGAAGATCTCGCGTGGGTCCGAGACCAGGCACGGGGGGCGCAGGCCCGAGTCCTCGACTGGGTCGCACCCTACCTCGATGGGCCCGTCGACGCGGTCGACCTCGGCCGTCGCCTGATCGAGGTCTGCTATCGGGGCGAGTTCCGTCCGGAATCGCCCGACCGCGCCGATGCGATCTTCGAGGCCCAGGCGGATCACTTCGAGTCCGTGCTCGCTCCTACCCTGGAGCATGCGGTCGAAACGGGCCTCATGGTGCACGAGGCTGGTGCCGCGCCGGGACATGCGCCCCGATTTCGGCTGGCCCGTCCCCTGTCGCACGCGCAGCGTCGACGAGTCGAGCGCTACTTTCGGCGGTCGAAGGCTCGGACCACGCTGCGCTGGTTCAAGCACATGATCACGTTTGCGAACTGGTTGCCCTATGTGACGCGCAAGGTCGAGCGGCACACCGGGCGGATCATCGAGCTGAACGCCCTCGAGCGAAAACTGCCCCTCATCTTCCTTTGGCCGCGCGCCCTGCGCGTGCTTTTCATGCGCCCTGGAGGGGAGGCGAAGAAGTGAGGACCGACATGGCCGTGCTGCTGGCGATCGTCGGCATGGCCCTCCTGACCATGCCAGTCTACGCCGTCGTCGCGAAGTCCCGCCGCGACGTGAACGAGGTCGGCGATCGCGGCGGTTTCGTACTCGGGAGTTTCGTGCGGAACTGGTTCTACTGGTTCGTGTGGCCCGTCGAACGGTCGGCGCTGGCGCTCGGGCTGTCCCCGACCGTCTTCAACGTGCTCGGCGTGGTCTTCGGGGCATGGGCCGGCTGGTGCTTCGCCAGCGGATCGGTATACGCAGGGGGTTGGCTTGTGCTGCTGGGAGGCACGGCGGACGTGCTCGACGGCCGGATTGCACGGGCGAGAGGTATCGCGAGCCCCAGGGGTGCCTTCCTCGACTCGACCCTCGATCGTTTCGCGGAAGTGGCCATGTTCGTGGGCCTTGCGGTCATGTGTCGAGACTCCGCGGTTGCGGTTGGGGTGGTCGCGACCGCCCTCGGTGGTTCGCTCCTCGTGAGCTACGCGCGCGCCCGAGGTGAGAGCCTCGGGGTTGTCGCCAAGGTCGGAGTGATGCAGCGTGCCGAGCGACTGCTCCTGATCGGCTTCGGAGGCATCTTCGATCCGGCGGCCGCGGCCTGGCGCGGATGGGCCGAGGGCACGCTGCTCCTCGGATTGCTGGGACTCGTGGCGGTCGGTACCGTTGGCACCGCGCTCTATCGAACCGTTTGGATCGCGCAACGGCTCGACTGACCTGGACGCCTGGGCCGACCCCGGGGATCCCGATCGACGTGCGCACTGTATAAAGTTCCGATCGTTGCCACCACACCGCTGCGAGGTCTGAAATGTTCCGAACTGGCCGCCGTCTCCTTTTCTCGCTTCTGGCCCTGTTGCTCTTTGCCGCGACGGCGTCCGCACAGGAGAGTGCTTCAGGAAAGTGGACCATCACGGTCAACTCGCCCGACATGGGTGCGATCGCGATGGAGTTCGATCTCCAGCAGCAGGGGGCCGTAGTGACCGGAACCGTCTCAATGAGCATCCCGGAGATCGAGGGCACGCACCTCACCGACGGACTGTTCGAGGACGGCGTGCTGTCGTTCGTGCTGCACGTCGGTGTGCAGGGACAGTGGCTCGCCGTCGAGGTGGAAGCTGAAGTGGACGGCGACGCGATGGTCGGAGAGGCCTATATGGCCGAGATGGGCGTCGCCACACCGTTTACCGGGAAGCGTGCCGCCGGGCACTGACCTCAGAGGGGTCGCACGAACACCGATCGGGCCGCTTCCGCGCGTGGTCGGCACCAGCACGATTCGACGTGATCGTCGACCAGGCCCGCGGCCTGCATAAACGCATACGCGGTCGTGGGGCCGAAAAATCGCCACCCAGCCCGCTTGAGGGCGGTCGACAGGGCTCGTGACTCGTCGGTTTCGGCCACGGCCATCACGTCCTCCCGCGTGGGGTGTGTCGGGCGCGAGGAGGGAGCTGGCTCGAAGCGCCAGACGAAGGCTGCCAACGACCCGCACCGGTTCTGGATGTCCTCCACGATCTTCGCGTTGTGGATGGTCGCCTCGATCTTGCCCCGGTGTCGCACGATTCGGGCGTCTGCCAGCAGGCGTGCCACGTCGGCCTGGCCGAAACGTGCGACGTCTTCGGCCCGAAAGTTCTCGAAGGCGCATCGAAACGCATCCCGCTTGTTCAGGATGGTGCGCCAGCTCAGACCTGACTGAAAGGACTCCAGGCTCATCGTCTCGAAGAGCCGGGCGTCGTCGGCGATGGGAAATCCCCACTCGTGGTCATGGTACGGGAGGAACTCGGGGATATCGCGAACCCACGGACACCGCGGCGCGTGGTCGGCCCGGGGGCTCGGCGGTCCGGCCTCGCTCATGGGCTGCTCCTGGTGTGTCCGGGCGGTCACCCGGGGCGAAAACGACGGAAGGCCCCATCGGGTTTCCGACGGGACCTTCCTCATCTCGGGGGTCGAGGCGGAAGCCTCGCACCTGCATGGACTCCGGCGACAGGACTCGAACCTGTGACCCGCTGGTTAACAGCCAGCTGCTCTACCAACTGAGCTACGCCGGATCGGCGCCCGACCGTGGAAATGGCAGGGGCATAAATAAGATCTCCGGGCGAGAGGGTGTCAACCAGTCGTCGGACTCCGCATTCGTCCGACTCGCTCCGCCTTCGACAGGATGCTCCACACGGCTGGCCCGACATCATGTGCCTTTTCCCAGACCTCCAGGTGCCGACGGGCCCCGCTGCGCGCTGCATCGCCGAAGTGCACCGAGGCCAGAGCCGGCCCGCGATGCGGGTACGGGCGTTCGAACCAGTGGAAGCCTGTCAGAAGTGCCTGCGGCCCGTCACGGTCGGCGAAGACCGTGAAATCGGGGGACCAGCCGCCGAGCGGAGCCGACCGGATCTCCAGCCGCCGCTGTTCGAGCATCTGCCGGAAGAGCTCGACCCGCCACGCCCGGGTCGGGTCTGCCCGGATCAGGCGTGCTTCGGCGTCGAGCGTCAGTGCGTTCAGTTCGGTCAGCAGGACGCGCATCGCCTCCACGTTCGCGAGTTCATCGGGCGCGAGGTCGAGGGTACTCAGTCGCACGCGCGTGACCGCGACCGCGATGTCGGTCGACCCGCGGGCGAGCGTGCCGAAAACGGAGCGGAAGTCCGGCCGCGACCGCTCGTCGAGCAGGATGGCAGGCTCTGCTGCGAGCCCCGGGAGCGAAGGAGGCATGGTCGCGGATTCCGTCTCTTAGATTACGCGGGCACTGCAGCGTCAGGTCCCGAACGCGTTGCGAGGCCTCAGGTGAGAATGACGCGAGACCTCGGGCGATGCGATGATCGATCGGGACGGTTTCGCAGCGCGCGAGTGGGCGGCCCGAGCGTATGCGGGCCTGCTACCAGAAGCGGGTCCGCTCGGCCCAGACGTCGGCTTCCGTGCGGATGTCCAGCTCGGTCTGGTGGCGGGTCGCTTGCGGCAGTTCGTGGCAGCGACGGCAGCGAGCCTCGTACGAATCACCGCCTCCCACGCACCCGTCGCATGAGCTATTCGGACTTTCCGCTGAACATCACGCCGGAAATCACCTCGATGCGGCCTTGCTGTGTTCCGTGACACATCCGCGTCGGCCTCCGAGGCGGTGGAACACGGGAACTCCTGGCTGCTTCTCCGTGTCCCGATAGCGGGGGGGCGTGTGGCGAAGAACGGTGTGCCGCCTAGTTTACGGGACCTCCCTGCGCGCGGTCACCGCGTGCGACGGGTCTTCGTGGCAGGTGGGTCGCGCAGAAGCAATTCCAGTCAGGGATCACATATGCAGCGGTCACGGTCGGGTAGCGCGAGTCTCACGCGGGCGGTCTGTGCCCTGGGTGTCGTGGTCGGAGCGAGCATC
>JAURER010000037.1 GCA_030827315.1 Gemmatimonadota bacterium
GAGAAAGAGCAGGGCAGCGCGGGCTTGGCTCTGGGTGGAAGCGCTGCACCCCTGGTCGACGGCGAGGTGGGTCAGGAAGCGGTTGACCTCCTCCACACCCATCTCGGCGGGGTGCCGCATGCGGTGATATCGCACGTAGCGGATCACCCACGAACGGTAGGTCTCCTGGGTTCTGGGGCTGTAGCGCCGGGCGCGGATTGCGTCTGCGAGGCACTGGAGCACCTTGCGCTCCGGGGGACGGTCCGGCGGGGAAGTTTCGGCGCACATGCCCCACGTACGTATTCGTGGAGGGGCGGAGCCATGGCAGGGCGGGTCGCGGCAGCGCCGGTTGCGGGGGTGAGCCGTCAGCCGTGTTCGCGCGCGTCCTCGAGCGCGCGCCGCAGCTCCTCCAGAAGCGAGTGGCTGTTCGCGCCTCGTACGGCGCCCGGCGCGATCTCGAGCTCGCTTCCGTCGGGGCGTGCCAGGATCCCGCCGGCTTCCCGCACGAGCACGAGCCCGGCGGCGAAGTCCCACGGCATGAGGATCTCTTCCCAGAACGCGTCCAGCGATCCCTGCGCCAGATAGCAGAGGTCGAGGGCGGCCGAGCCGGCGCGGCGCACGCCGGACGCGGAGCGCAGCACGCGGTCGAGCTGGCCGAGGTATCGGGGCATGACCTCGAGGAGCTTGAACGGAAAACCGGTGCCGACGAGGGCTTCGAGGAGGGGGCGTTCCGTGGAGACACGGATCCTGCGTCCGTTCTTCCACGCGCCTTCGCCCTCCGACGCCCACCAGCGTTCGCCGGTCGATCCGGAGACGACGGCCCCCGCCACGGGGCGACCTTCGACGGCCACGCCGACGGAGGCGCAGTACTGGGGGTGTTCGTGAAGGAAGTTGGCGGTTCCGTCCAGGGGATCGACGATCCACAGGGGGCGCCCGTCCCACCGGGCGAGCTGGGCTTCGACGGGCTCGTCGGACTCCTCGGCCAGGATCAGGTGATCGGGATGGTTGGCCTGGATGATCGCCAGCGCGGCGGCCTGGGCGTCGAGGTCGGTCTTGGAGACGTAGTCTGCGCGTGCCTTGGTCGTGGCGCCGGACAGTACGATGCGGCCGGCGTCCCGGCGGTGGATGCGCGCGGCGGCTTCGGCGGCTTCGCGTGCGGTGCGCAGGAGCGGATTCACGGGCCGGACTCGTTGGAGCGGGGACGGACGCGCTAACTTAGCGGCCCCTCCGACACGGTACAGGCCGCGCGCACGCGCGCCAGAAACGGCACGAGCGTCATGACGACACCCGCATCCTCCGGCACGAAGAAGCGCGTCTTCAGCGGCATGCAGCCGTCGGGCGAAGCGCACCTCGGAAACTATCTGGGGGCGCTGCGTCGCTGGGTGCAGATGCAGGACGACTGGGACTGCGTCTGGTGCATCGTCGACGAGCATGCGATCACGGCGGGCGGCGATCCCGCCGAGCTCCCGGGCAACGTCTTCGACCTGGCGGTCTCGTACCTGGCCGTGGGGCTCGACCCGGAGAAGGCGATCATCTTCGTGCAGTCCGACGTGCCGGAGCACACGGAGCTGGCGTGGCTGTTCAACGCCGTCACGCCGGTGGGCGACCTCGAGCGGATGACGCAGTTCAAGGACAAGGCCCAGCGCTTCGAGTCGATTCCGGCGGGGATCCTCAACTATCCGATCCTGCAGGCGGCCGACATCCTGCTGTACAAGGCCGACGCGGTTCCGGTGGGCGAGGACCAGAAGCAGCACCTGGAGCTCACCCGCGACATCGCCCGGAAATTCAACGCGGCCTACGGTGAGACGTTTCCCGAGACGGAGCCGCTCATCGAGGAGGGCGTGGGGCGTATCATGGGCCTCGACGGCGAGGCCAAGATGAGCAAGTCGCTGGGCAACACGGTGCCGGTGCTGGCCGAGCCTGACGAGATCTGGAACCGTGTGCGCACCGCCGTGACGGATCCGCAGCGGGTTCGGAAGTCCGATCCGGGCCGGCCGGATGTCTGCAACGTCTTCACGCTGCACGGCTTCTTCAGCGACGTGGGCACGCGTGCAGACATCGATCGCCGCTGCCGCAGCGCGGAGATCGGGTGCGTGGACTGCAAGCGCATCCTGTCGGACAACATCGCGGCGGCGTTCGGGCCGTTCCGGGAGCGAGCGGCGGAGTACCACGCGAATCCGAGGCTCGTTCGCGAGATCCTCGACGACGGCGCGGAGCGCGCACGGGCCATCGCGAAACAGACGATGGCCGAGGTCCGCGACCGGATGGGCCTCGACTGGCGGAAAGCAACGGGCTGACGGCGGCATGAGCGACGGCCCCGGGGCACGGCGCTCCGGAATTCGTCGCCGGGGTTCGTTTCGCCCGCGCCTTCCGCTCCATATCTTCGCCCATCGAGCCAGACAGCTCCGGGGGACACGCATGCAGGAACTGTTCAAGGCCGCCGTCGAGCGCGGCGCCAGCGACATCCACATCAAGGCGGGCGATTACATACGTGCCCGGATCTACGGTGATTTGCAGCCGTTGACGCAGCAGAAGCTCACCGTGGACCAGGTGAAGGGGATCGCGCTCCAGCTGATTCCGCACCAGGAGGACCGGGACAACTTCGGCAGGCTGCTCGATTACGACTGTTCGTGGGGGATCCCCGGCGTCGGCCGCTTCCGCGTGAATATCATGAAGCAGCGCGGCTCGCCGATGATCGTCATGCGTGCGATTCCCATCGAGATCCCGTCGGTGGAAGACCTGGGGCTTCCGCCGATCATCAACCGGATCGCGGCGGCCGAGCGGGGCCTGGTTCTCGTGACCGGCGTGACGGGCTCGGGCAAGAGCTCGACGATGGCCGCGATGATCGACTGGATGAATCGCCATAAGCGGCTGCACATCGTCACGCTCGAGAACCCGATCGAGTTCCTGCACCGTGACAACCAGTGCTCGATCACGCAGCGCGACATTGGCACCGACACGGATTCCTTCGAGACGGGGCTGCGCAGCGTCCTGCGTCAGGATCCCGACGTGATCCTCATCGGCGAGATGCGCGACAAGGCCACCATCGACACGGCGCTCAGAGCGGCGGAAACCGGCCACCTGGTCATTTCGACGCTGCACACCAGAAACGCCGTTCAGACGATGTCTCGCATCATCGCGGTCTTCGAGCCCGCGGAGCAGGAGATGATCCGGGTCCGGCTGTCGGAGTCACTGCAGGCGGTGGTGTCGCAGCGTCTCGTCCAGAAGCGCGAAGGCGGCCGAATGGCGGCCGTTGAGGTCATGCTGATGACCGCGACGATCCGCGACTGCGTGAGGGACCCCGACCGCATGGAGGAGGTCCCCGACCTCATCGAGGAAGGGCGCAGCGTCTATGGTTCGCAGACCTTCGACCAGCATCTCACAGAGATGGTCACGGCGAACCTGGTGGACTTCGAGGTCGCCAAGGCCGCGGCGAACAACCCGGCCGACTTCGACCTCAAGATGAATATGTTCGGCCCCGTGGAGGGGCCTGGGCACAGTAGTGGCGGGGGACCCGCGGGCACGACGGGGCTCGCGGACGAAATGACCAATCTCATGGGAGGCTGAGCCGGGCATGGCCGAGCGCACTTCGATCGATCTCTCCGGGGCGTTTCTGCCCGTCACCACCCCCTTCGACCCGGTCACGGGCGACATCGACACCGTGGCCTTTCGCTCCAACCTGCGCAGCTGGTTCGAGCATCCCGTGGCGGGCATCCTGATTTCGGGCTCCACCGGGGAATCGGTCTACCTCGACGACGAGGAGCGCCGGGCTCTCGTGGCCGCCGCGGCGGACGTGGTGCCGCAGGATCGACTCGTCATCGCCGGGACGGGGTCGGAGTCCACGCGCCATACGATACGCCTGACCGAGGAGGCGGCCGACGCGGGTGCCGACGCGGTGCTCGTCAGTCCGCCCGCCTACTTCACGGGCGCCATGACGCCGACCGTGCTCGCCCGGCACTACACGGCCGTTGCCGATGCTTCGCCGGTGCCGGTCATGGTCTATCAGGTGCCCTTGCGCCTCGCGACGCTGGACCTGCCGACGTCGCTCGTCGCCGAGCTGTCGCATCACCCCAACATCGTCGGCATCAAGGACTCGCGCGGAAAGCTCGAACTGGTCGGCGAGCTGGTGGCCCAGACGGCTGACGACTTCCAGGTCCTCGTGGGCTCCGGCGGGATCCTCTACGGGGCCCTCGAGATGGGAGCCGTGGGCGGCATCGTCGCGGTCGGACTGATGGCTCCGGCCGAGTCCGCGGAGATCGCCGTGGCCTTCGCCGCGGGTCGAACCGCCGATGCCGGGCGCGTGCAGGAGCGCATCGCCCCGGTGCACAACCAGATCGTCGGCGGCATGGGCGTGCCAGGTGTGAAGGCCGCCATCGATCTGCTCGGCTACCACGGGGGCGCGCCTCGTCCGCCGCTGGAGCGCGCGTCCGAGGCGCGGATCGCCGAGATCCGTACCATCCTCGAGACGGCGGAGCTACTGACGCCCGCGGGGGTCTGACGGCTCCCGGAATCGCGTTGACACCCCTCGGAGCCCCGGGTAGCTTCTCCTGAAGGATACGTGAGTGACGGGCCCATCCCCCTGCGGGACGGGCCCGTTTTTCGTGCGAGGAAGATATGGCTTCAACGGGTAGCTGCACCGTCATCGTCGGCTGTCAGTGGGGCGACGAAGGTAAGGGCAAGATCGTCGACGTGCTCGCCGAGAACGTCGACATCGTCGCGCGCTACCAGGGCGGCGCCAACGCCGGCCACACGGTGCACGTGGGAGACGACGAATTCGTCCTGCACCAGATCCCGTCGGGGATCCTGCACGAGGGACGGCGATGCCTGCTCGGCAACGGCGTCGTGCTCGACGTGCACCAGTTCTTCCAGGAGTATGACGCGCTGGTGGCGCGCGGCATCGACATCGCAGGACGCGTCGGCGTGAGCTACCGCTCGCAGATGCTCATGCCCTACCACCGATGGCTCGACAGGGCGGTGGAAGACTCCGCGGCCGTGAAGATCGGCACCACCGGCCGCGGCATCGGGCCCGCCTACGAGGACAAGGCCGGGCGGCGGGGCGTGCGCGTGGCCGACCTTCTCGATCCGGAGCGGCTGGCGAAGCGCATCGATGCCGCGCAGGACCGTGTCGTGGCCCGTCTCGACGAGCTCGGCGCCGACCGGGCCGAGCTCGAGCGCGCCATGGACGAGACGCTGGCCCTCGGTGAGCGCCTGCTCGGGCTCGCCACCGACGTGGGGCCGGAGATCAGCGCCGCGCTGCGCGAGGGTCGCAACGTCCTGCTCGAGGGGGCGCAGGGCACGGCGCTCGACCTGGACCACGGCACGTATCCGTTCGTGACGTCGTCGAACACGACCGCCGGCGGCGCCGCGACCGGCACCGGCATCGGGCCGACGTCGATTACGGACGTCATCGGCGTGGTGAAGGCCTATACCACGCGCGTGGGCGAGGGGCCGCTCCCCACCGGGTTCGATCCGGAGATGGACGAGCACATCCGGCAGCTCGGCGGAGAGTTCGGCGCCACCACCGGGCGACCCCGCCGTTGCGGATGGTTCGACTCCGTGCTCACGCGCTACGCCTCGCAGGTCAACGGCCTCACCGGCGTGGCCGTGACGAAGCTCGACGTGCTCGACACGCTGCACGAGGTCAGGATCGCCACCGCGTACCGGATGCCGAACGGCAAGGTCCGCGAGTTCTTCCCGGCCGATACCTGGTCGCTGTCCCACGTCGAGCCCGTTTACGAGACGATGCCCGGCTGGCAGGCGCCGACCGGCGACGTGCGCCGGCTCGAGGACCTGCCGAAGAACGCGCGGGCCTATCTCGACCGCATCGAGGAGCTGACCCACGCGCCGGTTCGGTGGATCTCCGTCGGGTCGAAGCGCAGTCAGATCATTCCGGTTGGCTGATCAGGGGTCGGGGACGGAGGGCAGCCGAGACATGTTCGACGAACTCGGGACCAAGCTCGAAGGCGCGCTGAAAAAGCTGCGCCAGCGTGGGGTCCTCACCGAGCCCATGATCAAGGAAGGGCTCCGCGAGGTGCGGCGCGTATTGCTGGAAGCCGACGTGAACTTCCATGTCACGCGCGACTTCCTCGGGCGCGTCCAGGAGCGCGCGCTGGGCGAGCAGGTTCTCAAGGCGGTGTCGCCGGGCCAGCAGATCGTGAAGATCGTCCACGACGAGCTCGCCAACCTCTTCGGAGAGGGCCGCCCGACCCTCGAGAAGGGCCCGTCGAGCCCGACGGTGATCCTGATGGTGGGGCTGCAGGGCGCGGGCAAGACCACGACGGCCGCCAAGCTGGCCCGCCGCCTCGGCCGCGAGGGGCGCACCCCCATGCTCGCGGCGTGCGACCTCCAGCGCCCCGCCGCCATCGAGCAGCTCCAGACGCTGGGCGACCAGATCGGAGCCGAGGTGTTCGCCGGGGAGTTCGGCGGCGATCCGGTGGCGACCGCCCTCGCCGCCGTGGCCCGGGCGAAGGAGTCGAAGCACTCCGTGCTCATCGTCGACACCGCGGGACGCCTGCAGATCGACGAAACGCTCATGGACGAGCTCGGGCGCGTCCGCGATGCGGTGCGGCCTGCGGAGATCCTCCTCGTGGCCGACGCGATGACCGGTCAGGAGGCCGTCACGATCGCCAAGGGCTTCGACGAGGCGCTCGGGGTCACGGGCGTGGTCATGACGAAGATGGATGGCGATGCGCGGGGCGGTGCGGCGCTCTCCATCCGCGGCGTGACCGGCAGGCCCATCAAATTCATCGGCGTCGGCGAAGGCATCGACGACCTCGACGCCGCCGATCCGCAGCGGCTCGCCGGTCGCATTCTCCAGATGGGCGACGTCGTCGGTCTGGTGGAGCGGGCGCAGGTCGCCATCGACGAGGAGGAGCAGGCGAAGCTCCAGCAGAAGATGCTGGGGCAGGGGAGGTTCAGCCTCGAGGACTTCCTGGTCGCGATGCGGCAGATCCAGAAAATGGGTCCGCTCGATCAACTCATGAAGCTGATTCCGGGCATGGGCCGCATGAAGATCCCCGCGGCGAACATGGATCCGAAGCGCTTCAGGCACGTCGAGGCCATCATCCTCTCCATGACCCCCGAGGAGCGGCGGAACCCGAAGCTCCTCAACGGATCGCGCCGCGCGCGCATCGCGAAGGGGAGCGGGCGCCCGGTGGCCGAGGTGAACCGCCTCATGAAGCAGTTCGACGAGATGCAGAAGTTCATGAAGCAGATGAAGGGGATGATGGGCGGGCTGGGCGGCGGCATGCCGGGGATGCCCTTCGGCCGGTAGCTCCGGGGCGACGACGACGTCTCTCGGAGAGACTTTGCGCCCCGCACGCCGCCCGGCGGTCGTGGGCGCAGGATCGGAACTTCACGAGTCTCGGCGGGGAGGTCTGGTCGCAGCCTCCGTCGCTGTACAGGGTGGCCGTCCTCTTGTATCCTTTGCGTCTGCCCACTTTTCGGGGTTCATGCCGGAAGGGGGTGTCGGCGCGGCACATGGCGGCGTCGAGGAGAGGACAACCCAGCACAAACCAAGATGCCTGCACGTATTCGACTCCGCCGGATGGGCCGCAAGAAGCGGCCTCATTACCGGATCGTCGTCGCCGACAGCGCCGCGCCGCGCGACGGGCGTTTCGTCGAGACCCTCGGCTACTACAAGCCGCTCGCCCAGCCTGCCCGACTCGTGCTCGACATGGAGCGCGTCGACCACTGGATCGCAGAGGGTGCGAGCCCGTCCGGCACGGTGAAGACGCTCATCATGAAGGCACGCAAGGGCGGTGACGCCACCGTCGCCTTGGGCGAGGTCGATGCCGACGAGCGCAAGGCCAAGCGTGCCGAGGAGCTCGCCGCCCGCCGCGCCGCCGAGCAGAAGGTGGCCGCCGCGAAGAAGGCCGAGGCAGACGCTGCCGCGGAAGCTGCCGCGGCGGAAGCCGCTGCGGCGGAAGCCGCTGCCGCCGCCGAAGCCCCCGAGGCTTCCGCCGACGCCGCCGCCGAGGGCGAGGAGGAGAAGTCCGAGTAACCCTCGGGCGTCTCCTGCATCGATGGGTCGCCGAGACCCGAGTCATCTCGTCGTAGGGCACCTCAACAAGCCCCACGGCACGCGGGGCGAGTTCTACGTCTGGCCCCTCACGGACCACCCCGAGCGCGTCTTCGCGCCCGGGGTGGTTCTGTTACTGGGGGAGGAGTCGGACGACGAACCGAACCCCGACCTCCCTCCCCTGCGCGTGGTGTCGGCGCGCCCATTCCAGCGCGGCGTGCTCGTACAGTTCGGCGGTGTCGAGGACCGCAACGAGGCCGAGATGCTTCGGGGCCGGTACCTCTACCAGGCCATCGCCGACGTGGCTCCCCTCGAGGAGGGCGAGGTCTTCTATCACCAGCTCCTGGACATGGACGTGGTCACCGTCGGCGGCGAGCGGGTCGGCTCGATCGTCGAGGTCTTCGAGTCCGCACCGGCCGATCTTCTCGAGGTACGCGGCCCGCGCGGGCTGGTCATGGTTCCGTACCGCCCCGAGATCGTCGTGGCGGTCGACGTGGAGGAGGGCGTGATGGTGATCGATCCGCCGGAAGGCCTCCTCGATCTGCACCGTGCGGCGGACTCCGACGCGGAGCACGATCCCGACGATTCGGACGCGGCGGACGACGCCGTCTCGGCCTGATCGGAACATGATGCGCATCAACATCGTTTCGATCTTTCCGGGCTTCTTCGAGGGTCCGCTGGGGCTGTCGATCCCTGCCCGAGCCGCTCAGTCAGGACTCGTGGAGTACCGCCTGGTCGATCTGCGCGAGTACACGCACGACCGGCACCGGACGGTGGACGACGTGCCGTACGGGGGCGGAGCGGGCATGGTGATGAAGCCGGACCCGTTCTTCGAGGCGCTCGACGACGTGAAGCCGGAGGGGCCGATCGTGCTCCTCTCCGCTCGTGGACGCCGGTTCACCCACGCGGACGCGGTGCGCTTCAGCGTGGCCCAGGAGCTCACGCTGCTGTGCGGTCACTATAAGGACGTCGACCAGCGCGTCGCCGACCACCTCGCCACCGAGGAGGTCTCGCTGGGCGACTTCGTGCTGTCGGGCGGCGAGGTCGGCGCGCTGGCCATCACCGACGCGGTGGTCCGGCTCCTCCCGGGCGCCATGGGGGACCACGACGCGGCCGCGACGGATTCCTTCTACGACGAGGGCCTGCTTTCGGCCCCGTCCTACACGCGGCCGCCGGTGTATCGGGGACACGAGGTCCCCGAGGTACTGCGCTCCGGAGATCACGCGAAGATCGCCGCCTGGCGCCGTGAACAGGCGCTCCGGCTGACACGGGAACGGCGTCCGGAGCTCCTGGACGAGTAGGCCTGCCGCGCGTCAGTCGCGGGTCAGCCCCTCCCTGCCGCCCTCCTTCCATTCGGGTCTCGGACCATCGGCGAGGAAGCGCACCGCCTGCACCGCCGCGTCGACGAGCGCCGCCATGTGCGCGAAGTCCACGGCCTCCACCTCGTCCGACGGCTGGTGGTAGTCCTCGTGCATGTTGTACGAGGAGAGCGTGTGGGCCGGGATGCCGAGCTGCGCAAACGCGATGTTGTCGCTGCGGAAGAAGAAGTTCATCTCGGGGCGGGCGTCGGCGACGATGGGCGATCCGGCCGCGGCGAGCTGGTCGCCCATGGTGGTCCGCTCGTATCCCGTGAGCCATCCGCGGCCGAAGCCGCCGGCGAGCTCGTCGGGGCGTCCGATCATCTCGATCTGCAGGTCCGCGACGGTCTGCTCCATGGGGACGACCGGGTTCTCGATGTACCAGCGGGTCCCGAGGAGGCCGACCTCCTCCGCGGTGCTCAGGAGGATGACCACCGTGCGCCTCGGTGGCGCTCCCGTGGACAGTTCGCGCGCGATCTCCAGGACCGCGACCGTGCCCGATCCGTCGTCGTCGGCGCCGTTGTAGATCGAGTCCAGGACACCCGCCGCGTCCGCGACGGCTGCGCCGATGCCCACGTGGTCGAAGTGCGCACCGAGCACCACGGCCTCGTGCGCGACCTCCGGGTCCGAACCGCGGATGATCCCGACGACGTTCACCTCCCGGGTGAGCAGGCGCTCGGCCGGGATGGTGTCGAAGTCCACCTCTGCCGAGGGCAGCACGAGCCGCTCCCTGGCGCCGTTCTGCGTCTGCGTCGTCACCCGCGCCATGGGAACCGGCTGGAAGTATCCGTCGGTTCCTGCCGGCTCGATGCCGTACCGCTCCAGTTCCGCCGCCAGGAAGGCCGCCGCGCGGTGCGCCCCCGCGGTGCCTGTGCGGCGGCCCTCCATCGAATCGGCGGCCAGCGTGGAGAGAAGGTCGGCGAGCCGTTCGTCGCGCGGGCGCCCGGCGTCGGCGAGCGGCGCGGCGCCGATCGTCGCCGCGCCGGAACGTTCGCGGGCTGCGCCGTCCGGATCGTCGCCGGAGCACGCAGCGAGCAGGAGGGCGGCCGCGAGGGCGATGCCGGCGGCGGAAGGGGTGGGGACCGGGCGAACGGCGTCCATGGCGGCTCCTGGCGATCGGATCGGAAGACGGGAATCTCGCGGGGCCCGCCATGCCCGGAAACCGGGTACACACCGGGACTTCACGGCCCCCGGCGCCGACATTATGTTACCCGTCTCTCCCGGAACGCGTCCGGGTCTGTCGTTGGAGTCGACCATGACCGACATCATCAAGGAAATCGAGAAGGAGCAGCTCCGCGCCGACGCGCCGGACTTCGCTCCCGGCGATACCGTCAAAGTCCTGTACCTCGTCCGCGAGGGTGCCAAGGAGCGCATTCAGGCCTTCGAGGGTGTCTGCATCGCGCGCAAGCACGGGGGCGTCGACGAGACCTTCACGGTCCGCAAGATCTCCAGCGGTATCGGCGTCGAGCGTATCTTCCCGCTCCACGCTCCCACCGTGACGGGCGTCGAGCTCGTCCGTCGTGGCCGTGTGCGCCGCGCCAAGCTCTACTACCTGCGCGGGCGCCGCGGCAAGGCCGCCCGCATCACGGAGAAGCGCTCGGCCCGCTGACCGGGATCCCGGCCGTGAAGCCGGACGATCGAGGGTCATCGCGGCCCCAGGACCTGCTCGAGTACGAGCGCCGGTTCTGGGGCCGCGGTCGTTCTGTGGCCGGCGTGGACGAGGCGGGCCGCGGACCGCTGGCCGGCCCGGTCGTCGCGGCCGCGGTGGTTCTGCACGAAGACGTGCACATCGAGGGCGCCGACGACTCCAAGCAGCTCTCTGCCACCGTGCGCGAGGAGCTGTTCACCCGGATTGTCGCCTCGGCCGCGGCGGTGGGCGTCGGGGCCGCGTCGGTCCGCGAGATCGACCGCCGCAACATCCTGCGCGCCACGACCGTCGCCATGCAGCGCGCGCTGGACCGGCTCGCGGTCGCGCCGGGGCACGTCGTCGTCGACGGCCTGCCGGTGAAGTGGCTGGGCCGCGAGCACGACGCCGTGGTGGACGGCGACGCCCTGGTGCATTCCATCGGGTGCGCGTCGATCGTCGCGAAGGTGGTCCGCGACCGCCTCATGCAACGTCTTGCGGTGCGCTATCCCGGGTACGGATGGGAGCGCAACGCGGGGTACGGCACCGCCGAGCACCGCGCGGCCATCGACGAACTCGGCCTGACGCCCCATCATCGTCTGACCTTCACCGGCCTGCAGTACGATCTGGAACTCTGACTCCGGGCATCCGACCCGCGACTTCATGACCACCCGCACGCTCCCCGTCGCCCGTGCCTCGCGCCTGCCCGCCTCCGCTCTCGCCGCCGCCGTCGTCGCCGTCGGTCTGTGCGCCGCGGGTGCAGCCGCGCAGGCGCCGCGACCCGCTCGGGACGCCACCCCGGAGGTCGTGACCGGGCCAGCCGTCCCGGTCTTCGTCGACGGCCAGGCCCAGGTGGTGGGAGGCTTCGCGGACCCCTCGACCTGGATCCGTCACGACCTCTGGGTCGAGACCGACTTCGACTCGGACGGCGACGGCCGGCTGGACCGGGTGCACGTGGACGTGTCGCGCCCGGGCCAGACGGACCGCGAGGGCCTCGAGGTGCCGGTCATCTACGAGTCGTCCCCGTACTATTCGGGCGTCGGCTCGACGGAGTCCGAGTACTTCTGGAACGTGCGGCACGAAGTCGGGGCCGTGCCCCCGAGGCGGGGCGACATGCCTCCCATCGAGCAGCAGAGCCGCCGGCCGATCATCTCCAACGCCCACGTGGCGACGTGGGTGCCGCGCGGCTTCGCCGTGGTGCACTCGCAGTCGCCCGGAACCGGGCTCTCCCAGGGGTGCCCGACGGTCGGGGGCATCAACGAGTCCCTGGCGCCGAAGGCCGTCGTCGACTGGCTCAACGGGAGGGCGCGCGGCTTCACCGAACCCGTGGGCGGCGAGGAAGTCACGGCCTACTGGTCGACCGGCAAGGTCGGGATGACCGGCACGTCCTACAACGGGACGCTCCCGCTCGCCGCCGCGACCACCGGGGTCGAGGGGCTCGAGGCCATCATCCCCATCGCCCCCAACACGTCGTACTACCACTACTACCGCTCCAACGGGCTGGTGCGGTCGCCGGGCGGCTATCTGGGCGAGGACGTAGACGTGCTCTACGACTTCATCAACTCGGGCGATCCCGAGCGGCGCGCGTACTGCAACGCCACGTACCGGGACGGCGAGATGGCCGCGGGCCGGGATCGCGTCACCGGCGACTACAACGACTTCTGGCAGGGGCGCGACTACCTCAACGCCATCGACGGCGTCCGTGCCGCGACGCTCATGGCCCACGGCTTCAACGACTGGAACGTGATGCCGGAGCACAGCTGGCGGATCTCGCGGGCGCTACGTGAGCGCGGCGTGCCGGTGCAGATCTACTACCACCAGGGCGGCCACGGCGGCCCGCCCCCGCTCGAGCGGATGAACCGGTGGTTCACCCGCTACCTGTACGGCATCGACAACGGGGTGGAGAACGATCCCAGGGCGTGGATCGTGCGCGAGGGGGATCGCGAGCCCACCCCCTATCCCGACTACCCGCACCCCGAGGCCGAGGGGGTGAAGCTGCGGCCGCGCGCCGGGGGTAACGGCGTGGGTCTCCTCACCGTCGACGACGGCTCCGTCGAGAACGTCGTCGAGGCGCTCACCGACGACGTCGGCCGGACGGGTGCGGCGCTCGCGTCCGCCACCGCGTCGTCCAACCGGCTCCTCTACGCCACGCCCGAACTGGTGAAGGACGTGCACCTTTCCGGCGTGGCCAGCGTCACCCTGCGGGTGGCGGCGAACGCGCCGGCGGCGAACCTGTCGGTCTGGCTCGTCGCGCTGCCGTGGACGGAGGGCGGCGCCATCACCGACAACCTCGTCACGCGCGGGTGGGCCGACCCCCAGAACACGTCACCGCGCGAAAGCACGCCGCTCGTTCCCGGCGAGTTCCGGGAGCTGACCTTCGACCTGCAGCCCGACGACCAGGTGATCCCGGCGGGCCAGCGGATCGGTCTCATGATCTTCTCCAGCGACCCGGAGTTCACGCTCTGGCCCGCGCCCGGCACGGAGCTCGCCGTCGACCTGGCCGGGACGTCGATCACGCTCCCCATCGTCGGGGGCGCGGCGGCGCTGGGGCGACCGGTGAGCTGACGAAGACGAGGCCGGCGCGGACGGGCCGCGGGCCCGGCCGGTGCGTGACCCGCTCGCCCCGGCGCGCCGCGCGCCCGATATTGCCTCACCTCCCGGGCCGCCCGAGGCAACGGATCACGAGCACCGATACGTCTCACGTTCGGCCCGAAACGAACCGAAGGCGCGCCCCGCAGTCCCCGGTACGAGACATCGCATGAGCCACTCCCGCCGAACGCTGTCCCTGGCCACCGTCGTGGTCGTCCTCACCGCTGCCGGAGCCGGCGTCGGCTGGCGGCTCCTGAAGAACCGGGCCCCGGGCGCCGAGGCCGGAACCGAGCCATCGACGACGCCGTCCGTCCTGCCGGAGGGAGAGGCCCCGGGTGCCTTCTCGGCGAGCGTCGCCCAACCCGTATCCGGAGCCGGGGTCCGGCGTGATACGCTCTGGATTCGCGTTCGCGCCGCGGGTCAGGCCGAGGCGTGGCGGCGGACGACACTGTCGGCGCAGGTCGAAGGGGTCATCCGCTCCATCCCCCCCGCGGAAAACGACGCCGTGGCCGAGGGCGTCGCGCTCGTGCAGATCGACACGGTCGCGTACGCGCTCGACGTCGCGCAGGCCCGAGCCGACCTTCGGGTGGCGGAGACCGATTACCGGCAGCGCATCCTGTTCGACGACGAAATCGAGAACCCGTCGCTGCGCCTCGAGCGGGAGCGCATCGCCCGCGCGACGAGTGGCCTGGACCAGGCCGAGGTCGCGGTCCGCAGGGCCGAGCTCGAGCTGGAGCGCGCCCGGGTCCGGGCGCCGTACGCCGGTCGGGTGGCGGACCTGAGGGTGGTGGAGGGGCAGCACGTGACCGCAGGCACGGAGCTGCTCACCGTCGTCGACCTCGATCCCATCAAGGTGGAGGTCCAGGTGCTGGAGGCGGAGCTGGGAACGCTGGCGGAGGGGCGGCGCGCCGAGGTGCGTTTCGCCGCCTTCCCCGGGGAGGTCTTCCGGGGCGCGATCCGCACCATCAACCCGCTCGTGGACCCGGAGAACCGGACCGGCCGCGTGACCGTCGTCCTTGCCAACCCCCAGGGGCGAATCAAGCCGGGCATGTACGCCGAGGTCGCCCTCGATGCCGAAGCCCTGCCCGACAGGATCCTGGTGCCCCGCACCGCGATCCTCGAACGGGGGGAAGGCCGCCGGCGCACCATGCTCTTCGTCTACGAGGAAGGCCCTCGGGGGGGGCTGGCCAAGTGGCGCTACGTGAACCCGGGCCGCGAGAACGACATGTACGTGGAGATCCTCGCCGAGGGGCCGGAGCAGGGGATGGTCGAGCCCGGCGAGACCGTGCTCGTCGACGGACATCACTATCTGGCGCACGACACGCCGGTGCGCCTCGTTGAGGACGTAGCGGCCGAGGGTGGGAGGCCGGGCCGATGAGGACGACGCATCCGGACCGTCACCCGCGCCGCGCCGGGCGGGCCCGGCTCGTGGTGTCGGCTCTGGCGGGCCTCGCCGTCGGACTTCCCGCGGTGCGACCCGCGCCCGCGGAGGCGCAGGAGCCGTCCGGCCTGCGGCTCACCCTCGACGAGGCCCTCGCCCTCGCGGCGGGGGAGAACCCGGAGGTCCGCCGGGCGACGAATAGCGCGGAGCTGAACGGCTCGGAGATGCGCAGCGTATGGCTCGATCAGCTGCTGCCGAGGGCCGAGCTGACCCTCTTCACCACGAGCTTCACGGGGAACCTCCAGCGACAGGCGTTCGACAACTTCGGCAATCCCATCGCCGATCCCTCCGCGCAGTGGAACTACTTCTCGCGAACCCTGCACCGGCTGAACCTCGCCTGGAGCTTCCAGGGGCCGTCGCTCTTCCAGACGCACCGTCGGCAGACGCTGCTGAACGAAGACCGGGACGTCGCGGAGGAGCGGGTGCTCACGGAGGTGCAGATCGAGGTCCAGCGCCGATATCTCGACGCGCTCGAGCAGCGGGCGCTGCTCGCGGCCGAGGAGGAGCTCGTCGAGGCCCGGCGCATCGACCTCGACGTCGCGCAGCGGCTCTTCTCCCTCGCGCTGCGCACCCGCGTCGACGTGCTCGGCGCGGAGCTCGCCGTCGAGCAGCAGCTCCTCGCGGCGCGGCAGCAGCAGACGGCGCACACCCGCGCGCTTCTGGCCCTGCGCACGTCCATGGGATACTCCGAGACACGACCGGTCGAGGTGGTAGAGACGGCACTGCCCCTCTTCGACCCGTCGGGTTTCGACGCCGCCGCGCTCTACGCGCGTGCACTCGAAACAAGCCCCGTCATCGGGCAGTCCGAGGTCGCCGTGGAGACGGCCCGGCTGGGTCTGGCCGAGCGGAAGAGCGCGTGGTGGCCGCGGATCAGCACCGGCTTCGACCTCTACCGGCAGAGCTTCGCCGGCGAGGGCGACGCCATCTTCGACCCCACGCTGACCGGCAGCCTCGAGAGCCAGTTCTTCCTGCAGTTCTCGATCCCGGTCCTCGGTGGCGTCTTCCGCCAGGGGATGGAGCAGCAGAGAGCTTCCGTCGAGCTGGCCAACCGGCGTGAGGACGACCGTGCGGCGCGCCTCGAGCTCGAGGCCACGATCCGCGGGGCACTCCTCGACCTGGAAGACCAGTGGACGACGTTCCGCCTCACGGAGCGCTCGAACGAGATCGCAGGCGAAGCGCTGCGGCTCGCCCGGGAGGAGTACCGGCTCGGCACGCGCTCGTTCGAGGATCTGCGCTCGAGCTTTCAACAGGAGGCCGAGACGCGACGGCAGGTGATCACGGCGCGCCACGGCTTCTTCGACGCCTTCCTGGCGCTGGAGCAGGCCGTGGGCGGGTCGCTCCGCGAGCTCATCCCGGCACCGGCCGGGGGGGGCTGACGCGTGTCCATCTCGCGGACGTCGACGCGGCGTCCGGTCGCGGTCTGGATGCTCTTCCTGGCCATCGTGCTCCTGGGAGGCATCTCGTACGCGCGGCTGCCCATCGACCTGCTGCCGGATGTATCCTACCCGCGGCTGGTCGTCTACACCCCGTATCCGGAGGTCGCGCCCGCGGAGGTCGAACGGCGCATCACCGAGCCGGTGGAGGGTGCGGTGGCGGCGGTGCCGGGCGTCGAACGCGTCACGTCGGTCTCGCGCTACGGCGTGAGTCTCGTGACGCTGCGCTTCGCGTGGGGCACGGACATGGACTTCGCCATGCTCAACGTTCGCGAGCGCCTCGACAACGCCCGCGACGCACTGCCCGAGACCGTGGGTCGTCCGACGATTCTGAGGGTTGACCCGGAGTCCGCTCCCGTCATGACGCTGGCGGTCACGGGAGGCGAGAACCTGTGGCGTACCAAGGAGCTCGCCGAGACCGTGTTCCGGCGACGCCTGGAGCAGCTCGACGGGGTGGCGCAGGCCTCGGTGACCGGCGGGCTGGACCGCGAGATCCGCGTCGAGGTGGAGCCGAACCTGCTCGATTCCTACGGACTCACGCTCGCGCAGGTCTCGGCGGCGCTGGAGCGCGCCAACGTGAGTGCTCCCGGCGGAACGATCCTCCAGGGACGGTACCGGTACCCTCTCCGCACGCTGGGGGAGTTCCAGAGCGTCGAGGAGATCGAGGACGTCGTCCTCGCGCGGCAGACCCTCGAGTCGGGAACGCGCGTGGTGCGCATGGCCGACGTGGGGCGGGTCGTCGACGGATTCGCCGAGCGGGAGACCATCACCCGCTACGGGGTCGAGGAGTCCGTCGGGCTTCTGGTCTTCAAGGAGTCGGGCGCGAACACGGTCGCCGTGGCCGAGGCGGTGCGGGCCGTGCTGGGCGACCTCTCGGAAGAGTATCCCGGAGTTCGCGTCGACATCGCCGACGACCAGGCGGGCTTCATCGCCGACTCGATCTCCAACGTCGTGCAGGCCCTGGTCTTCGGAGGCCTGCTCGCGTTCCTCGTTCTCTTCCTCTTTCTCCGCGACACCCGTTACCCGGTCGCCATCGCGGTGGCGATCCCGATCTCGGTGGTCGGGACGTTCGCACTCATGGAGGCCGCCGGGGTCAGCCTGAACATCATGAGCCTGGGCGGGCTCGCTCTGGGCGTCGGCATGCTCGTCGACAACTCGATCGTGGTGCTCGAGAACATCTTTCGGCACCGCGAGGAGCTCGGGAAGGATGCCGCGGAGGCGGCCGCCGCGGGCGCCGAGGAGGTTCAGGCCGCGGTGACCGCCTCCACGCTCACGACGATCTCCGTGTTCGGACCCATCGTCTACGTCGAGGGCGTGGCCGGTGCGCTCTTCGAGGACCTCTCGCTGGTCGTCGCGTTCTCGCTTCTCGCCTCGCTCCTGGTGGCGCTGACGCTGCTGCCGTCGCTCGCGTCCCGGTTCGGCGGCGCGGGCGAGGCTGCCGTGGAGCCGCCTGCCGAATCGGGCGAGATGGCCGGGGGCCGCCTGGTGCGGGCGGGCCGGATCGTGTCGCGGTTCGTCACCGCGCCGGCCCGGGCGCTGCGCTGGGTCGCCGCGTTCGCCTGGGAGCTCGTGCGGTTCTGGGCCGCGTCCGCCGGCTCCGTCGTCGGCAGGCTCGCGTCGCCGCTCCTCGCGCGCTTCGATGCTGCCTTCGCCCGCTTCGCCGCATCCTACCACGCCGTACTGCTGCGCTCGCTGGACCGTCCGGGGCTCGTGCTCGCGGGCTCGGCGCTCACGCTGGCCCTTACCGTGGCCCTCGGGTTCGCCCTGCCCCGCGACCTCCTCCCCGACGTCGACCAGGGTGGATTCTCCGTCGAGCTCGTCCTGCCCGAGGGGACGGCGCTCTCGTCGACGGACGAGGCCGCGCTCCTGGTCGAGCAGGCGATCCTCGACGACCCGGACGTGGCGACCGTCTTCAGCAGCGTGGGGCGCGATGTCCGGGCGTACGCCGAAGGCGAGCAGGCGTCGGGCCTCCACACGGCGACCTTCCAGGTGCGGGTACGGGAGGGTGTCCCCACCGGACCGGTCGCGGAGCGGACCCGCGCACTCGCGGCGGGCTTTCCCGCCGGCGCGCTCACGGTCGAGGCCGGCCAGGCCACCGCGCTCGGCGCCATGCTCGGAGGCTCGGAGGCGGACGTCTCGGTACGCGTTCGCGGCCAGGACCTCGACCGGGTCTACGCCGTCGCGGAGGAGGTCGCCGCACACGTGGCCGGCCTCGCCGGCCTGACCAACGTCCGCATCGGCACCGAGCGGGGGCAGCCCCAGATCCAGGTCGAAATCGACCGCGCGGCGTGCGCCAGCTACGGCATCGATCCGCGCACCGTGGCCGAGACGGTGGACCGAGCCATGCGTGGGGACGTCGCGACCGAGTTCGTGGACTTCGACCGCAAGATCGACGTCGTGGTGCGCTACCCCGAAGACCGGCGCTACCAGCGCGAGACCCTCGAACGGCTGCGCGTGAACGGCGTGCCCCTCCGCGAGCTCGTGACCATCCGTGAGGCGGTCGGGCCGTCGGAGGTCCGCCGCGAGGACCAGTCACGGGTGATTCCGGTCTACGCCGACGTGGTCGGTGGCGGGCTGGCCGAGGCCATCGAGCGCATCGACGCCTCGCTCGGCACGCTCCAGCCCACGGCGGACGTGCGCTGGGACGTCGGCGGGGAGAACGAGGAGATGCGCAGGTCGTTCCGGGACCTCGCGTTCGCGTTCGGACTCGCGCTGATCCTCGTGTACATGATCCTCGCCGCGCAGTTCGAGTCGTTCGTGCACCCGTTCACTATTCTCATGGCGGTGCCGCTGGCGCTCGCGGGCGCCGTGGGTGCGCTGGCGATCACAGGGCAGGGACTCAACACGATGAGCCTCATCGGCGTGGTCATCCTGGTGGGCATCGTGGTCAACGACGCCATCGTGAAGGTCGACTTCATCAACCAGTCGAGGCGGGAGGGTCGGTCGCTGCGCGACGCGATCCTCGAGGCCGGCCGCGTCCGCCTGCGCCCCATCCTCATGACCACGGTCACGACCGTGCTCGGTCTCTTCCCCATGGCCCTGGGCATCGGCCGCGGCTCTGATCTCCGGGCGCCGCTGGCCATCGCGGTCATCGGCGGACTCGTGGTGGCGACGGCCCTGACGCTCGTCGTGGTTCCGGTCGTGTACCAGACGGTGGAGCGAACACGGGTCCGGCTCTTCGGGGCGAGGGCGTGATCCGCCTCAGCCTCCGGCGCCCTGTCGCCGTCGCCATGGCGTACGCCGCGGTGGCGCTTCTGGGTGTCGCGGCGTGGCAGAACCTTCCCATCGAGCTCCTTCCCGACACCCGGCTGCCGCGGTTGACCGTCACCGCGGAATGGGCGGGCGCGTCGCCGGAGACCGTCGAGGCGTTCCTCACCGCGCCCCTCGAGGCGACGGTGCAGCAGGTGCGCGGGGTGGAGCGGATCGTCTCGCAGTCGTTCGAGCGCCAGGGCACGGGCACCTCGCAGGTCGACGTCGAGTTCCAGCGCTCCACGGACATGGACTTCGTGCGCCTCGATCTGTCCGAGCGCATCGCGACGCTCGAAGCGTCGCTGCCCGCCGGGGTGCGACGGGTGGGCCTGAGCCAGTACGTGCCGGAAGAGTTCGAGGAGCAGACCCAGCCGTTTCTCCTCTACACGTTCACGGGCCCGTTCACCCTGGAGGCACTGCGTCGGCACCTCGACGAGATCGTCGCGCCCGAGATCGCCGGTGTCGAGGGCGTCGCGCTCGTGCGTGTCTTCGGCGGGCGCGCCCGCCGGCTGGAGATCCAGCTCGACGAACAGAAGATCGGAGCCCTCGGCCTCGATCCGGTGACGGTGCGGCGGTCGATTCTCGACCTCGACCTCGTGGGCGAGGCCGGCGTCGTCCGGGAGGGCGGGACGGAGCGGACCATCACCATCACGAACCGTCCGGCCGACGCCGAGGAGGTACGCCGGACGGTGCTCATGAACGCGGGCCCGACGCCGGTGCGCGTCGGTGACATCGCCACCGTGTTCGACACCTACGAGGAGCCGCGGCAGATCTCGCGGATCGACCTCCAGCCCGCCGTGGGTTTCGAGGTCATGCGGGGCATCGGCACCAACACCGTCCGTGTCGCCGAGGCCGTCAAGGCGAGGGTCGCGGAGCTGGAGCGGCTGAACCCGCTCGGCACCGACCTCATTCTCGAGCAGGACATGAGCGAGGAGATCGCGCGGCAGCTCTCGGACCTGCGAACCCGCACCTTCTTCAGCGCCATCGTCATCTTCGGCGTGCTCCTCCTGTTTCTCCGCTCGTTCAGCTCGGCGCTGCTCGTCTTCGCGACGATCGCGTTCAGTGTGCTCATCGCGGTGAACCTCATCTACTTCGGTGGGCTGTCGCTGAACCTGCTCACGCTGATGGGGCTCGCGCTCGGGTTCGGTCTCATCGTCGATAACTCGATCGTGGTGCTGGAGAACGTGTACCGGCGCTACCAGCGCGGAGCCGACCCGTTCGAGGCCGCCGAGGAAGGCGCACGCGAGGTCGTGCTTCCGATCCTGGCCTCCACGGCGACCACGCTCATCGTCTTCGTGCCGTTCGTGTATCTCCAGGGAGAGTTGCGCGTATTTTACGTGCCCCTGGCCATCGTGGTGGCGCTCACGCTGATCGCGTCGCTCTTCGTGGCGTTCACCTTCATCCCGGCACTGGGGTCGCGCGTCCTGGTGGCGCGCGCGGCCCGACGCGCGGCAAGCCCCTCCGGCACGGGTGCGAGGTCGGGTCCCCCCTTCTACCTCCGCTTCTACGCCGACATCGTCGGCCTTACCGTCCGGTACCCGTGGCCCGCGATGATCCTGACCGTGATGGTCTTCGCAGGCTCGTACTCCCTCTTCGACCGGTACGTGAGCACCTGGGCCATGTGGGGCGGAGGCAGGGGGCAGGACACGTACATCGCGGTCCAGATGACGCTTCCGCGGGGGTCGAACCTCGAGCGCAGCGACGAGCTCATGCGCTACTTCGAGGATCGCGTGGCCGATCTTCCCGAAGTGGAGCGCTTCACCGCCGACGTCATGCCGACTTTCGCCGTCATGCGGATCACCTTCCCCGACTCGCTCGAGAACACCGCCATCCCCCCGGCGATCAAGGCGCAGATGGAGGCCTACAGCCACACGTTCACGGGGGCCGAGGTTCGGGTCTACGGGTTCGGGCCGTCTTTCTACGGAGGTGGTGGGAGTGCGCCGAACTACGGCATCAAGGTGCTCGGCTACAACTACGAGCGCGTGCGCGACATCGCCGAGGAGATCGGACGCCGGCTCGAGCGCCTGAACCGCGTGGTGGAGGTGGACACGAACGCCACGTCGGGTCGGTTCGAGCGCGAAAAGGCGTGGGAGTTCGTCGCCACCGTGGATCGTGCGCGGCTCGCGCACTTCGACATGACCGTCGACGACCTCGTGGGGCGGCTCAACGCGACGGTAGCCGGCACCGCGGGGCTCGGCTTCATCAAGCTCGGTGGCGAGGAGGTCCAGATCCAGGTCAAGCTGGCCGACAACCTGGACCTCGACATCCTCGAGCTGGCCGAGACGCTCGTGGACACGCCGGCCGGAGGGCGGATCCGCCTCGGGGACGTGATCCGCATCGAGGAGCGCGACGTGCTCGCGCGCATCCGTCGCGAGAACCAGCAGTACGAGCGCACCGTCGCCTACGAGTTCCGCGGCCCGAGTCGCCTGGGTGACCTCGTGCACGAACAGGTCATCGGCGGCACCCGGGTCCCCCCGGGCTACACCGTGGAAGCGTCCGACCAGGGCTTCTACATCGACGCCGGGGAACGAGGCCAGATCTGGGGTTTGCTCGGCCTCGCACTGCTGCTCGTCTACATGGTGACCGCCGCGCTGTTCGAGTCGTTGCGGCAGCCCCTGTGCGTGATCCTCACGGTGCCGATGGCGCTCATCGGGGTCTACCTGATCTTCTTCTACACGGAGGCTGCGTTCACGCGCGAGGCCTACGTGGGGGTCATCATGATGCTGGGCATCGTCGTCAACAATGCGATCCTGCTCGTCGACCACGTCAACGGTGTGCGTCGCCGCGAGGCGGAGCTTCCCCTCGCCGATGCCATCGTGCGCGGCACGCTCGAACGCGTCCGGCCGATCCTCATGACCACGTCGACCACCGTCCTCGGCCTCCTCCCGCTCGTTCTGTTCGGCGACGGGACCGGCACGAACATCTGGGACGCCCTGGCGCTGGTGCTGATCGGCGGCCTGCTTTCGTCGACGCTCTTCGTGCTGACCATCACCCCTGCCGCCTACCACGTCCTGGAGCGGGGGCGGGGGACCTCGCGTCCCGGCGCGAAAGAGGTTGTCGCCTCCACCCCGTCGCAGGCGTCACCCGTGCCGGTTCCGGCCCTCTGACGGGCGCGCCGAAGCTTCCGGCCCGACAGCGTGTCTGTTAAGTCTGTATCCTCGTTCCACGCATCGCCGCGGTTCAAGGCACCCCGGCACTCGTTTCCACGGAGTCGCGCCATGTCACTTCGCCCTTCGAGCCCTGCCGTCCTTCCGACGACGCTCGTCGCCTGCCTCTGCCTCGCCGCGTGCGGGGGGGATGACCCCGCAGGGGGTGGCTCCGCCGCCGGGGAATCCGGGGCCACGCCGCTCGGTACGCCGATCGCCTCGTTCGCCGAGGACTTCGGAACCATCCAGTCGGTGCGCGAACTCGCGGATGGGCGGGTGATGGTTGCCGACCCGCTGGGGGGCGCGCTGTACGTCGTGGACATGGACGCCGGAACCCGCGAGGTCATCGGCACCGAGGGCCAGGGCCCCGGCGAGTACCGGCAGCCCGACACCGTCTGGCCCATCGCCGGCGACTCCACGCTCGTGGTCGACCTCGGCAACGCGCGCTTCATGCCCATGGACGCGGACTTCGCCTTCGGGGAGACCTCGCCCCTGTCGGCCGGCGATCCGCGGTCGGGGCTGATCATCGCGCTCCCCCAGGGTGTCGACGCGACGGGCCGCATCTATGCCCGCAGCATGGGGGGCGGAATGGGCGCCGCGCTCCCCGATTCCGGAGCCATCCTGCGCGTCGAGCGCGGGTCGTTCGCGGTCGACACCGTCGGCTCCTTCAAGCTGGAGGACCGGACGCAGAGCGTGAGCGGGGGGCCGGACAACCGTAACGTCAGCATCTCGCCGATCCCGCTCTCCGCGCAGGACGCGTGGGGCGTCGCCGGCGACGGATCGGTGGTCGTCGCCCGGTCGGCCGACTACCACGTCGAGTGGATCCGGCCGGACGGCAGCGTCGTGAGCGGACCGCCGGTCCCGTTCACGCCGGTCGCCATCGGCACGGAGGAGAAGGAGGAGTGGCTCGCCGCACGTGGGCGGTCCGGTGGGGGGATCGGCATCATGCTGTCGGTCGAGAACGGGGCCATGCAGACGAGCTTCCGGCGGGGCGGAGGAATGCGCATGGCTGGCCAGGGAGAGCCCACCATCGACGACTACGAGTGGCCGGAGACCAAGGCGCCGTTCCACGACGGCCGCATCGTCGTCGACCCTGCGGGCCGGGCGTGGATCCAGCGGCACGTGCCCGCCGGTGAGGAAGCCACGTACGACGTCTTCGACGGCACCGCGACGCGTGTGGCGACGTACACGCTCCCGAACAACCGTCGAATTGTGGGATTCGGGGACGGGACGATCTACGTCGTGGCGTTCGACGAGTTCGACCTCAACTACCTCGAACGGTACGCGATGCCGCAGGGGTGAGGGCCGCGGGCGGGCGCCCGCGCGCCCGCCCCCTTCTTGCTCTCCCCCGTCGCCCTTGCGACGATAAGGCGAGTCCGACGACAGCCGTCGGCCTCGGCCGCGGGAGGGCGAATGGTCGAGAACAACGGGACCGCAGCGAAGTTCGGCAGGATCCTGCTGTGGGCCGTCACCCTGGCCTTCGGCGTGGCGATGGCGGTCGCAGGGGCCACGAAGTTCACCGCCGCCGAATGGTGGATCGAGATGTTCGCCGGGTGGGGGTATCCGCCGGCGCTCAGCTACCTCGTCGGCGGGCTCGAGTTCGTCGCCGGCGTCGCGTTCCTGGTGCCGCGGCTCGCCACGTACGCGGGCGCCCTGATCGCCGCGATCATGCTCGTCGCCGTCGTGACGCTTCTGGCTCACCCCGGCGACATGGGTCCGCTCGTGCCCGTCGTCAACACGGTCGTGTTCGCGGCCGTGGCGTGGATGCGGCGCGGGAAGCGCTGGCGTCCGGGGGCCTCTTCGCGGTAGTCGCGCCCCCGAAGGCGGCGCGCGCGCGAGGTCGCCCGTGCGCTCTGACGGCGGACGGCTACTTTTGTGCATGCAAGCACCGAAGAACGTCTTCCGCCGACCGGCCGCACCGGTCTCCATCTTCCCGGCCCTCCTGCTCCTGCTGCTCGTCGCGCCCGGGGCCCGAGCCCAGGACGGACAGGCCGCAGCCTTCCGGATCCCCTCCGATTCCGGCCTCCGCGTCGATCTCGACGGCCGGGTCACGGAGGAGCTCTGGGGTCGTGCGCCGGTCATCACCGGCTTCCGGCAGCGCGACCCCGACGAGGGGGCAGCCGCGTCGGAGCGTACGGAGGTCCGGCTGGCCTACGACGACCAGGCCCTGTATGTGGCGGTGGTCGCCTACGACAGTCGGCCCGAGGGCGTCGTCGCCCGCCTGATGCAACGGGACAAGGTCCTCGTTCCCGACGCGTTCGGGAATGGTGGACTCCAGCCCGCGAGTGACGATGCGTTCGCCATCCTGCTCGATCCGTTCCATGACCACCGCAACGGCGTGGTCTTCGCCACGAATCCCAACGGAGCCGAGTTCGAGGCGCTCCTGACCGACGAGGGCGGAGGCATCAACGTCGACTGGCGTGGCGTGTGGGAGGTGGCGGGCACGCGCACGGACGAGGGGTGGAGCGCGGAATTTGCGATCCCGTGGCCCACGCTGCGCTACCCGGACGCGAGCGACGAGCCCTGGGGGATCAACTTCATGCGGGTCATCCGGAGGAAGAACGAGACCGCCGTGTGGCAGTCGTGGGAGCGGGAGGGGGGCGGGCTCCAGAGGGTGAGTCGCGCCGGGCACCTCGCCGGGCTGACCGATCTGCCGCGTCAGGGGCTGAACGTGGAGGCCAAGCCCTACGTCCTGGGCGCGCGGCGCCAGAAGGTCGACGAAGTGGGCGCGGTCTCGACGACGACGGAGCCGGCCATCGGTCTCGACCTCAAGTCCGAAGTCCTGCCGGGTCTGCTGCTGGATCTCACCATGAACACCGACTTCGCGCAGGTCGAGGTCGACGATGCCCAGGTGAATCTGACGCGTTTCTCCCTCTTCTTTCCCGAGAAGCGCGACTTCTTCCTCGAGAATTCGGGTGTCTTCGATTTCGGGATCCCGGGTAACCCCCTGGAGCCGCCCGCCTACCAGATGTTCTTCAGCCGCCGCATCGGGATCTCCGAGGACGGCGACGTCCCGATCCTCGGGGGGGCGCGACTGACCGGTCGCCTCGGGTCACAGTCGGTCGGCTTCATGTCCGTGGCGACGGACGCCGTGCCCGCCTCGCCCGACAGAGAGGCCGTCGATCGCGAGCTGTTCTCCGTCGCGCGCATCAAGCGCGACGTCGGCGAGAGCAACTACCTCGGGGCCATGGTGGTCGACCGCCGCGGAAACGCGGCGGCGAACACGGTCGCGGGCGTCGACGGCCAGTTCGTCATCGGCCGCGCCTGGGTCTGGAACTTCTTCGGCTCGCGCAGCTTCACCGAAGGCTCGGGCGGCGAAGACACGTCCTACCGCATCGGTTACCAGTACTTCGGCGAGAAGTGGGGTTCTCTGCTGAACCACTACGGCGTGGGTCCCGAGGCCAAGGCTTCGGCCGGCTTCATCGTGCGCGACGATTATCGGAAGACGGAGCTCTACGC
>JAURER010000073.1 GCA_030827315.1 Gemmatimonadota bacterium
CCCATCGACCCGCCACTGCAGCCAGCCGAGACAGATACGAACGCAGGTCCCCGGGGCCGAGCATCGTCATCGGGCGCGAGCGCCCGACGTACCGGAACGCGCCGAGGAGGGCGGCGAGGTCGCCCACGTGGTCGGTGTGGTAGTGGGTCAGCGCGATCACGTCGATGGCCCGCCAGTCGACGCCGTGCCGCGCGAGTCCGTGCAGCGTGCCGGAGCCGAGCACCGTGAGGGTCGCCTGCGGCGGAGCCGGGTCCACCGACGAAGCGGGCGGGGGGGCCTGCCGGGTCAGGCCGCGCCGGCCGCCTGCAGCGCTTCCTGCAGCTTGACGCCCACGATCGTGCTGACACCCGGCTCTTCCATGGTCACACCGTAGATCCAGTCGGCGGCCTCGATGGTCCGAGGATTGTGCGTGATCACGACGAACTGTGTCTGGGCACTGAAATCCTGCAGGAGCTTGATGAACCTGCCGATGTTGTTTTCGTCCAGCGGGGCGTCCACCTCGTCGAGCACGCAGAACGGGCTGGGCTTTACCAGATAGATCCCGAAGAGGAGCGAAAGCGCCGTGAGCGCCCGCTCCCCACCAGAGAGCAGATCGATTCGCTGAGTCTTCTTGCCTCGGGGCGAGGCGTGGATCTCGATGGGCGACTCGAGCGGGTCCTCGGGGTCGTGGAGCCAGATGTCAGCCTCTCCACCCTCGAACAGGCGCAGGAAGGTGGCCCGGAAGTTCTCGCGGATCTGGTCGAAGGTTCCGGTGAAGAGATCCGTCGCCGTCTTGTTGATCTCGCGGATCGCGGAGCGGAGGTCGTTGCGGGCCTCCACGAGGTCGGCGCGCTGGGCGCTCAGGAAGTCGAGGCGCTGGCTTTCCTCGTCGTGCTCCTCGACCGCGAGCATGTTGACCGGGCCGAGTCGCTCGAGCGTCTCGACCAGCTCCTCCAGCTCCCTCTCCAGATCAGCCTGCTCGCCTTCGACCGGCTGCGCCTCGCTGAGCAGGACCTCCAGCGGGCGCCCCCACTCTCCCTCGAGCCGTTCCCGGATCCGCTCGATCCGCCCCGTCAGCTCCTTCTCTTCGAGCTCGAGCGCGTGCCTGCGGTCCGAAGCGGCGCGTTCGGCCGTGCGCGCCTCGCGGACCCGCCGCTCGGCTCGTGACAGCGCGTCCGAGATCTCGTGCAGGGCCTCGTCACGCGTCTGGACCTCGGCCTCCGCCTTCGTCCGCTCCGCGAAGAGCCGCTCCGTAGCCTCGTCGCCTTCGGCGCGGAGCGCTCCGACCTGAGACTGCTCCTCGCGGAGTCCCGCCTCCTCCTTGTCGAGCGCCCCAGCCCGTTCGGCCGCCCGCTCCAGCGCGGCCGTCACTCCCTCGAGCCGGTCGTCGAGTCGCGACGCGTCGCCCTCGAGCCGCGCCACGTCAACCGCCAGCCGCGCCTCCTCGGCGCGGGCCGTCTCCCATTCCTCCTGGACCGCGTCGGTGGCGGCACGCGCCTCGTCACGGCGAGACTGGAGTCCGGCTTCCTGCTCGAGCAGGACCGCACGGTCCTCGCGCGCCTCCCCCGCGCGGTCGATGGCGCGGGTCCGGGTCGCCCGGGCGCCCTCGAGCTGCCTCGCGAGCTCGTCGCGGAGACGATCCATGCGGCCACGGTGGTCGGACTGCGCCGCGAGCTCGCCATGCGCCTTCCGGTGCGCGTCTTCCGCGCCCCGGCTCGCCTGGCGGGCCGCTTCGAGATCCGCCTCCGCCTTCGCCATCGCCGCCTCCGCGCGCTCGAGGTCCGCACGAGCGGACTCGGCGGCGGACCGGGCGTCGGCGTGTTCCGCGGTCACGCGACGCAGCTGCTCCTTGCGCTCCAGGACGCCCGATCCACCGGACGGATTGCCGACGCGGACGACACCGGCGCGCTCGGTCACCGGGACAGCGCTGGAATCCGACGCGTCGACGCCGTCGAGGAGTGCGCGGACCCAAGGAGCGCCTTCGCCTCGGACGGAAACCCGCTCCAGGAGTCCCCCGGACCCCGAACCACCTCCGGGGACCCGATCGAGCGGGAGCACGATGAGACCGCCGCCACCCTGCCAATCCTCGTGGAACCAGCTCAGCGTGCGCTGCAGCGAGGAACGATCACGCACGACCAGAGCCGTCGCCAGGGGTCCGAGGAATCCCTCGACCGCGGCGGTCCACGTGGCGTCGGCGTCGATGAAATCGGAAAGGACGCCGAGCACCCCGGGCTCGCCCAGCCCCAGGGCCGCGCGCACGACGGGTTCCACGCCCTCGCGGTCGCGGTCCAGGCTCTCAAGGGCCTCCCGGCGCGCGCCCAGCGACGCCACCCGATCGGCCGCGCTCCGATCGACGCGTCGAGCCTCTTCCCAGGACCGACGGGCCGCATCCATGGCCGACTCGGCCCCGGACACCCGGGTCCGCGCCTCGTCCAGCGTCCCCGCCAGCTCGTCCAGCCGGCCGGAGAAGAGGTCCCCCTGCGATTCGAGATCCGACAGCGTGTCGGACGTATTGGCCAGTTCCTGGGTCACCTGCTCGAGTCGGCGCTCGAGCTCCCGGGCCTGAGCGTCTGCTGCTTCGGCGTCACCCTCGAGCTGAGCCCCACGGCGCGCGAGCTCGCGGGCGGTCGACTCCACACCCTCGAGCGCGGCCCGGGCCTCCTGCAGACGCGCCCGCACCTTACCCGTCTCGGCAGCGCGCTCGTCCGCCACGTTCCTGAGGGCCGAGAGCTCGCCCCGGACGCGATCGCGGGCTTCGGAAAGCTCGCCGGACTCCTTCTCCAGCTCGCCCACGCGCTGACGGGCGTCCGCGCGTTCCTGGTCGATCTGGGCGAGTCGTCGGGCAGCGTAGGCGGCCCGCTCGTCCGCCACCGCGAGGTCGCGCTCCCAGCGGACCAGCTGCTCCCGAACACCTTCGAGTACACGGGCGGATGCGGTCCGCTCCTTCTCCGCGTCGACTTCGCGCAGCCGGAGCGACTCGTACTCGGCCTCGGCCGCCGCCAGCTCGGCAACCTTGCCCTGCTCGGTCTGCTGGTCGCCCTGAAGCGCCTTGCTGACTCCGGTGAGGCGACCCTGCAGGGTCTCGAGTTGGTGGCGGACGACGGCGACCTCGACGTCGAGGCGCCGGGTCCGGCACTCGGTGTACCGCTGCGCCTTTCCTTTCTGACGAGCGAGCGACCGGACCTTGGTCTGAACTTCGGCGATCACGTCCTCGAGCCGCTGGAGGTCCATCTCCGCGCGCTCCAGACGCCGCACGGCCGCCTTGCGCCGATCCTTGTACTTCCCGATGCCCGAGGCCTCTTCGAAGAGCCCCCGGCGCTCCTCGGCCCGATCCGACAGAATCGCGTCGATCATGCGATTCTCGATCATCGCATACGCGTTGGCGCCGAGTCCCGTGTCGCGGTAGAGGTCGACCACGTCACGAAGGCGAACCACGGAGCGGTTGATCGAGTATTCGCTGCCTCCGTCCCGGAACACCTGCCTGCCGATCTCCACTTCCTCGAAGGGAATCGGAAGCGCGCCGTCCTCGTTGGTCACGGTGAGCGACACGAAGCCGCGGTTGACCGGGCGCCGGTTCACCGTGCCCTGGAAGATCGCCTCGTCCATCTTGGCGCCGCGGATCGCGGTAGGCCGCTGCTCGCCGAGCACCCATCGGATGGCGTCCGAGATGTTGGACTTGCCGCACCCGTTGGGGCCAACGATCGCCGTGATCCCTTCGTGGAATTCGACCGTCGTCGCGTCGGCGAACGACTTGAACCCCTGAACCTTCAGGGCCTTGAGCCTCATGCCGGACCCGCCACCGCGCGTACCAGGGGCTCGAGATCGCGGACCGAAGCCGGCTGGGTGTGCGCGGGGTCGGCAAGAACGACGATGTCCGAGGCGGATCCGAGAAACGCCGCGGTACCGCTCTCGCCGTCGCGGAGCAGCATCAGCATCGTGACTCCGGCCTCGACCATCCCAGCCGTGATGCGATGCCAGCGGGGCGCGAGGGCGACCGCGCCGGCGTCCGCGACGGGGGTGCCGGCCGTGACGACGAAGAAGTGCCCCCCGTCGACCGGGTGGGAGACACGCTCCACGGAGGCACCGTGGAGGACCGCGTCGGCGAGCCCCTCACGGTGCGGCACACCTGCGGCCTCTTGCAGCGTGGGCCGGTTCAGGACCGCGTCGACCAGAACGACCCGCTCACCGTGGGCGCTCCACGCGCGTGCGAGGTCCAAGGCGGCCGCAGGGGCCCACAGCTTCGCCATCGCGCCTTCGGTGGCGACCAGGGCGACCACGCGCCCTCTCCCGTCCCCCGCGGGCGCCAGCGGAGCGACGCCTTCGATCGGCTGCCATTCGGGAAGTGAGGCCATCGGCGTTGTCACGATCCGTGCGTGGGAGGTGCGGGGCATCGGACCCCGATCCCGGGGCGCCCTCGACGGCGAAAAGTAGACCGCGCGCCATACGTCGGCAAACCCCGCGCCGTCCCTTGCGAATCCTCTCCTGAGCCAGCGCCGGAGCGAGGCCGCCCCAGGGTCGGAACGCTCCACGCAACTCGTCTCGAGGGGCCCCGGATCACGCCTCCGGGGCCTCCCAGCGAGGTGCGTCCCCCCAGAGGTTCTCGAGCTGGTAGAAGGCGCGGGCCTCGCGGTGGAAGACATGCACCACGAAGTCCACGTAGTCGATCAGGACCCAACGGGCTCCCCGAACGCCCTCGACGTGCTCCGGGCGCACCCCCTCCTTCTTCAGTTCGACCTCCACGTGGTCCGCGATCGCCTTCACCTGGGTGTCGGACGTACCCTCGGCGATGACGAAGAAGTCGGTCGCGGACGAGATGCCTCGGAGGTCGAGCACGAGGACGTCGCGGGCCTTCAGCTCGAGCGCGAGTTCGGCCGCCCGGACGACCTCCCGCGGGAAGTCCGCGGGGTCGGCTGTGGGAAGGCCCGCGGGCGTAATCAGCCTTCCTCCCGCTCGACTTCCACGGTCACGTGGACCGCGACGTCCGCATGCAGACGCACGGGAACCTCGAACGAGCCGATGGACTTGAGCGGCTCGTCGAGCTGAACGGCCTTCTTGTCGAGTTCGAAGTCGAGGCCGGCATTCGCGCGCTCCACGATGTCGGCCACGGAGACCGACCCGAAGAGCTTGCCGTCGTCGCCCGCGCGCTCGGTGAACGAGAGCGTGAGACCCTCGAGCTGCGAGGCACGTCGACGCGCCTCGAGGAAGTCACGCCGCTTGCGCTCCCGCGCCTGGGCCTGCTCCTCCTCGAGCATCTGGATGTTGGCCGCACTCGCGACGTAGGCGAGTCCCTGCGGCAGGAGGTAGTTGCGCCCGTAGCCGGCCTTGACCTGCACGACCTCGCCAGCATCGCCGAGGTTCGGGACGTCCTTCTTCAAGATGAGCTTCATGATTCCTCCGACGTGATGTTCAGGCGGACAGCGATGCGGCCCGCGTGCGCAGGTCCAGCCACGTGTCCGCGACTCCCAGAAGCACCGCGAACGCGATCACGGCCGGGGCCATGAACACGAGTCCGAGTGCGATCATCGCATAACCGAATAACGAGATCCCCCCGCTCACCCCCAGACCCACGGCGAAGCCACGCAGCGCGTAGAGCCCCGCCATGAAGACCGCGAGGTTGGCCCCTACCCGCGCCGCACCGTCTCCGAGGCGCACGCTGAGGAGCACGAGGCCGAGGATCATGACCCATACGAGCTGGTCGTTGAAGCGGAATTGCGCTACCGGCCCCAGTCCGCCGTCACCGCCACCGCGGGCCAGTCGCTCGCAGAGCCACCAGGCCAGACCGAGCGCGGCCACGGTCTCGAGGGCGAGCAGCGCCGGAAACACGTGCACCTGCGCCTCCACCGTCCGCCATATCGCCCCGACGAGCGCGGGCGAGGGCGCCTGCCCGTCCCGAAGGACCGCCATCGCGTCCACCCAGGTCGCGAACCCGCCGCGAAGCCGGTCCGACACGGTCCAGTCCAGTGCCGCCCATCCGGACGACCTCGATACCAGGAAGCCCGTGAACACGGCGGAGGCGCCCACGATCGAAGCGATCGCCCGCGAGGTCACCCTCCACGCCGGCCGGACCAGCGAAAGCGCCGCGAACGCGCCACCGACCGAAAGGGCCCACGCCCGCTCCACGTACCAGAGGCCGTCGCGAGGACCCGCGATCGCGACCAGCGTGGCGAGGATCGCCACGAACGTCGCCATGGCGCCCCGCGGGGCACCCAGCGCCATCATCACGAGCAGGGGCAGGGCGACGAGCACGGTCGGCTGGACGATCGACGTGGCGAATACCACCACGAGCAGGCCGACCGCCCTGCCCCCGCCGCGGCCGCCCCGCGCCGCCGCGACACCGTTCCCGATCACCGTGCCGTTCCCCGCCGTCGCCCGACCGGGCGCCTCAGCCGTCCTGCCGACGAACGTACGGCAGCAGGCCGAGGTAGCGAGCGCGCTTGACCGCGGTGCCGAGGCGACGCTGGAAGGCAGCCGTCACCTTGGTGGTACGCTTGGGAAGAATCTTCCCCTGCTCCGTGATGAAGTGCGACAGCGTGGCCACGTCCTTGTAGTTCAGCACCAGGATCCGCGGACCCTCCATCCGACGCCGGCGGCCTCGGGCACCCGAGAACTCGGCGGGCGCGTTCCCCACCGGCTCGTCGTCGTCCGGTCGGCCGCGATCGTCGTCGTCGTCGTCGTCGTCGTCGTCCTCGTCCTCCGCATGCTCGCGCACGGGGACGTCGGCGACGATCGAGCGTCCGGTCGCCGGCTCGCCCTCGTTGAGCACGAGCAGGTACCGGAGCACCTCGGGGTCGAGCTTGAGAAGGCGCTCGAACTCAGGCAGCGCCTCGGAGGCCGCGGTGAACTGCGCGACCACGTAGTAGCCGGTGCCCTGCTTCTCGATGGGGTAGGCGAGCTGCCGGTTGCCCCAGTGATCGACGGCGGAAACCTCACCGCCGTGCGACGTCGCGAGCGCATGGAACCGCTCGAGCTTGGCCGTCGCGGCGTTCTCGTCGAGCGCCGGATCCAGGATGTACACAACTTCGTAAAGCCGCATCTTCGTTCCCTCGGTCCGTAGTGGGAAAACGGGCCCCGGCGATTCGATGCCTCGACAGCGGCGAAGGCATCCGCGCGGAGCGGGATGATTGTCTGTGACGCGCCGGTTCGGCGCGCCGCGAAAAGTAGTGGAAGCCCGCGACGGACGGTACCCGCCCCCCGCGAGCGGACGGTCAGCCCGCGAGCGCCCCCTGCACCGCGGACACCAGCAACGGGTACCGCGCGTACCCCCAGCGTGCCTCCTCGACGTCGAGACGCTCGCGATTCGTATGCGCGTAGCGCTCCTCACCCGGGGCGAAGCCTACCGTGGGGATGCCGAAGACACCCTTGGCCCACCCCCCGTCGGTGGCGAACTGCCACGGGCGGACCCTCGCGGGACCCTCCCCGTCACGCCGACCCACGGCCTCCGCGGCGGCGAGCACGACCGGATCGTCGGCCGGCATCAGGAAGCCGGGTGTGAGCAGGTTCTTTTCCTCCTCGAGCCCGGTGTAGGTCTTCTGGTGCTCCCGCGCCATCCGCACCTTCCACGCCAGGCCTTCGGGGATGGAACCGACGCGCGCCGCGATCGATTCGCGCAGTCGTCGCGTGAGCGACTCGTCGTCGTCACCCGGAAGGATACGCCAGTCCACGGTCACGACGACCGAGTCGGGGATCACGTTCCTGCTCTGCGGCAGGACGTCGACCATCGTCGCCACGAGGCTCGAACGCCCGAGCACCGGGTCGGACGCCTGATGTTCGGACAGATCGCGGATCCCCGCGAGGACGTCGCCGAGCAGGTCGAGCGCGTTCCGCGCGCGCGCCGGGACGCTGGCGTGACCCGCCAGCCCGGAGACGGCGACTTCCACCTCCGCCCGCCCGCGATGCCCGATGCACACGTCACCCTGGGTCGCCTCCCCGATGATGACCACACCGGGCTCGACTTCACGGGACTGAAGGAGGTGCTTCATGCCGAGGCCGCCCCGCTCCTCGAGCACGGTATGCGCCACGATCACGTCGCCGGG
>JAURER010000072.1 GCA_030827315.1 Gemmatimonadota bacterium
CGGACTCGAGTCCCTGGTCCTCGCGACCGGCCTTCTCGCTGCTGTTTCCGGATTCCGTCATCACTGACACTCGGGAGTCGGATGGATCAGCCGCCAACCGCAGCGGCCGCGCACGAAAGATACCACGGCACGCGGTCGAGGGTTCACCCCCCGACGGGGCCGAAGGCGTGGAGGTTTCACCTCCTCTCGACCCCCAGGAGGCGCCGGTGCAGCGCAGCCAGGGCCGCTTGCGCCGCGCGCACCCGCACGGAGTCGCGGTCGCCGGGAAAGTGCGCCACGAACGCTTCGACCTCGCCGTCCAGGAAGACCGCGATCCACACCGTGCCCACCGGCTTCTCGTCGCTACCGCCCGCGGGTCCGGCCACGCCGGTGACGCCGATCCCAGCGTCGGCCGCGAACCGCGCGGCGACGCCGCGTGCCAGCCCGCACGCGACCGCTTCGGAGACCGCCCCGTGACGAGCGAGGTCGTCCTCGCGGACGCCCAGATCCCGAACCTTGGACGCGTTGGAGTACGCGATGACCCCACCCAGGAAGACGTCGGACGCCCCGGCCACGTCGGTCAGCCGTTTTCCGATCAGGCCTCCCGTGCAGCTCTCCGCCACGGCCACGGTCCGGCCGAAACGAGCGAGGGCTCGCACCGTGGCCTCGGCCAGGTCACCGGATTCCGCCTCGAACCGCCACGGACCGAGTACGTCCTCGAGCGCCTCGACCAGCCGCTCGAGCCGCTCGCCGGCCACGCCAACATCCGAGTCGCGGGTGGTGAAGCGCAGGTCGACACCCCCGAGGTCGGGGAGGTATGCGAGATCGATGCCTCGGGTGAGGGACGCGGGAAGCGAGGCCAGCCGAGGCTCCAGCACCTCCGCCAGCCTGGTCTCGAAGATTCCAGTGGTGTGAACGACACGGTGACGGACCGCTTCGCGCGTGACGCCCCCCCCGTCGAGCAGGGCGAACACGTCGCCTTCCACGATCGCCCGGAGCTCCTGGGGCACGCCCGGGAGCAGCACGACCGTGCAGCCGTCCTCCTCCAGCAGCAGCCCCGGCGCGGTGCCCTTCGGGTTGCGAAGCGCGCGCGCTCCCTCGGGAACGTCGTACTGCCCGCGGCTCCGCGGTGGCACCGCGTCGAGGCCCGCGGCGCGGAATCGCGCCTCGACGTCGCGACGGGCCCCCTCGTCCGGAACGAGCCTGCGGCCCAGGTGCGCTGCGATCACCGGCTTGGTACGGTCGTCCGGAGTGGGCCCGAGGCCACCGGACACCAGCACCAGGTCGGCCCTCGCGCGCGCCGCGTCGAACGCGTCGACGATGTCGGCGTCCACGTCCCCCACGGTGCAGCGCCACACGACGGGGATGCCCCGCTCGGCGAGCACCCGGCCCAGCCACGCGGCGTTCGTGTCGACCGTCTGACCATACAGGAGCTCGTTTCCCACGGAGACGATCGCGGCGCGGGACACGTCCGGTCGGGCCATCGCAATGATCAGGATTGGGAAACGACGACGCTACGGTACGACCAGAGGTACACGATCATCGACACGACCGTCAGGAAGATCGCCAGTGCGAGGTTGACCGCGATCCAGATCTCGAGGCCGGTCGAGAGGAAGCTCCAGAACCAGCCCGACCACGCCCGCTCGGCGCCGATAGCCACCAGCGGGTACCAGAGGAGGAGCCCTCCGATGAAGAACATCTGGAACATCGTCTTGCGCTTGCCGGACGCCCCCGCGGCAATCACGACGCCCCGACGGACCGCGTAGCTTCGAAAGAGGGTGATGAAGAGTTCCCGGCCGAAGATGACCGCGAGGACCCAGAGAGGCAGGGGCCCCCACCACGGCACCGCATCGAATGGGCCGCCGCGGTGCGAGATCAGATAGAAGGGCACCAGCGTCACCACGAGCAGAAGCTTGTCGGCGAACGGGTCGAGCAGCTTGCCCAGGTCCGTGATCAGGTCGTATCGGCGGGCCAGATACCCGTCCCAGATGTCGGACAGGGCCGCCGCCACGAAGAGCCCGAACGCGGCGAACCTCTCCCCCGTGCCCGGGGCCACGGCAAGCCAGAAGATCACCGGGCAGGTGGCGATCCGGACGATCGTAATGACGTTCGGAAGATTGAGGCGCCTGCTCACAAGCATGCCCCCGAGCCGGCCGATCGCATGCGGCGGCCGGTCAGGACAGTGTCTCGACGACCGCCTTGCTCACGGCGGAGAGCGTCTCGAAGACGCCGACGCCGTTGATGGCCACGGCCTCGAAGTCGGGCACGCCCAGAGGGTTGATCTGGGCGCGAAGCTCCTCTGGCGAGAGGATGTTCGGCATGTCCCGCTTGTTGTACTGAATGGCGAACGGGATCGTCGCGAGGTCGTATCCGTACGTCTCGAGATTCTCGTAGAGGTTGTGCATCGACTCGATGTTGGCCTCGGCACGCGAAGCCTGGGAGTCGCCTACGAACACGATCCCATCGACCCCCTTCAGGATGAGCCGACGGCTCGCGTTGTAATACACCTGACCCGGCACGGTGTAGAGATGGAACCGGGTCTTGAAGCCACGAACCTCACCCAGGTCGATGGGGAGGAAGTCGAAGAAGAGCGTTCGCTCGGTTTCCGTGGCGAGCGAGATCATCTTCCCCTTGGCCTCGGGATTCACCTTGGAATAGATGTACTCGAGATTGGTCGTCTTCCCGCCCAGACCGGTTCCGTAGTACACGATCTTGCAGTTGATCTCACGCGAGGCGTAGTTGATCATCGACATGGGTCGACGCTACCTCCTCAGATCTTCGTAACAAGCGGGCACGGAATCTCCGATCGGTCCCTGGTGAACGGGCGCGTCTGCGAGTCGTGACACGCCGGCGGCGGCCCGGAAGCGGGTGATGGCCAGTAACTTCGGCCCGCCCGCCAGTCGGTGCAAGGCTGGCGGAATCAGGCCGTTTCGGCCGAGGCCTCGACGCGCAGTCGCTCGGCGTCGTCCAACATGCGCTCGACGATGGCCGTTGCCCGCTCTCGGAGCATCTTCCGGGGCTCCCAGGCGATAAAGTCGCGCAGGAGCCGGATGTAATCGACGGACGCCGGCTCACGACCGATGTGGCCCAGCGCGGCGAGGCGCCGGAACGCCCGAGGGCTGAACAGATCCCGCCGGTGACGACTGATCTGGCCCTGGATGATGACCGCGACCACCGCCCCGGCCGCCGCGGCCGCGAACACCGTGAGGGCCGCCGCCCGTACTCTCCTGTTCATGGTCACATTTCCCTTCGGCCGGCCAGCGCCTGCGCGATCGTCGTCCCATCAACGTATTCCAGATCGCTCCCGACCGGAATGCCGCGCGCCAGGCGCGTGACCCGGGGGCCCAGCGGCCGAATCTCCTGTTCGAGGAAGACGGAGGTCGCCTCACCCTCCACGCTGGCGTTCGTCGCGACGATGACCTCCCGGATCTCTCCCGCGGAACGGTCGATGCGAGCCAGGAGCGCGGCGATGTTGAGTTCCTCAGGACCGATGCCGTCCAGCGGGGACAGGCGTCCTCCGAGGACGTGAAAGAGGCCCCGATACTGTCCGGTGCGCTCGATGGCGCCCACCTCGTACGCCTCCTCCACCACGCAGAGGAGGGATCGGTCCCGACGGGGATTCGAGCACACGTCGCAGAGTTCGTGCTCGCTGAAGTTCCCGCACACGTCGCACGCGCGGATCTTCTCGGCGAGATCGACCAGCGCCCGAGCGAGTCTTCGCGTCTCGTCGCGGGAGCCCTTCATGAGGTGATGAACGAGGCGGAGCGCCGTCTTCGACCCGATGCCGGGAAGGCGCGAGAACTCGTCGGTCAGCCGCTCGATCGCGGACATGCGCCGGAGGCCCTCCTCAGAAAAGCTTGGGCAGGCCGGGGATGTTCAGCGGCAGCCCGCCCGCGGCGCGGCGCATCTCCCGCTCATACTCGGCCTGCGCCTTGTTCTGCGCCTCGCTGATCGCTGCGAGCACGAGGTCTTCCAGCATCTCGACGTCGCGGGGATCGACGCACGTGGGATCGATTTGAACCCGCGTCGCGTGCCCCTTCCCGTTCACCGTCACCGTGACCATTCCGCCACCCGAGGTGGCCGAAATCGACTTCGCCTCGAGCGACTCCTGGAGCTCGGTCATCTTCGACTGCAGCTGCTGGCTGAGCTGCATCAGCTGGGACAGATCGGTCATTCGGCGCGGACAGGGATGCGGGGGAGGCGGACGGAGTTCAGTCCATCAGCTCGAGGTCGAGTTCTTCTACCGCCTGCTCGAGGCGCGGTTCCTGACGGTAGAGCGCCCTTAGCGTGTCCTCTCGGACCGCTTCCGGGGTGATCGGGGCTCGCCCGTCCCGGGCGTCCAGCGGGGCCTCGACCACCAGCACCGGCATCCGTCCCAGATGCGGGACGAGTCCCTCGACGATCGCGTCCGTGACCGGGCGTTCCAGGAGTCGTTCGTAGGCGGGCCCGGGGAGCGGGCGGATCGAAAGCCGGCCGCTCCCGTCGTCCCGCACCTCGGCCGAGCGCAGGAACGGAGCGAATCCCGCGGGAATGCCCTTCCCCGCGTCCAACCAGCGTTTCCAGGCCTCGACGACGTCATCGGTGGGCGTCACGGGCTCCGCGGGAACCGATGGCTCCGGGATCGGCGATTCCGGGGCAGCCGACGCCGCAGGACCGCGTTCGGGCGCTCCGGCGGCCGATGCGCGCTCGGTGCCCGAGGCCGCCGGGCGCGGGCCGGAGTCCCCGCCACCCCCGGGGCCTGCGCCCCCTGAGGGCGAGGGCGCGCCCCCGAGCGCGCCGATCAGCTCTTCGAACGACACCGTCCGATCGAGGAAGCTCATGCGCAGAAGCAGCATCTCGATAGGCAGCCTGGGGTTCGGAGCCTTGCGCAGGCTTCCCTGACTCTCGAGCTCCGCAGCTTGCGACAGCATCCGCACGAGATCGCCCGGCGCGAAGCCCCGGGCGCGCTCGAGAAGCTGGGCCCGGAACTCTTCCTGCAGATCGAGTCTGGCGTCGGGCGCCAGCCGCAGGCGCAGCAGGATGCGAAGGACGTCGAGCAGGCCGTGGTAGAACTCCACCAGGTCGTAGCCGTCGTCGACCAGCCCCTCGACGAGCGCGAACACCCCCTCGTGTCGGCCGTCCCGCAGGATGTCGAGCAGTTCGACGTAGCGCTCGTCCTCGACCAGACCGAGCACCCGCCGCACCGCGTCGAGCTCGACCGATCCGCCCGTGAGCGACAGGACCTGATCCAGCAGGGAGAGGGCGTCGCGCATCCCCCCGTCGGCCTTGCGCGCGATGACGCGCAGGGCGTCGTCGGGCGCCTCGGCCCCCTCGTCGGCCAGCACTCGTCCGAGCTGGGCGACGATGTCGTCGACACCGATCCGACGGAAGTCGAAGCGCTGACATCGCGAGAGGATCGGCGCCGCCATCTGCTGGATCTTCTGGGGCTCCGTCGTCGCGAAGACGAAGATCACCCTGGGAGGCGGCTCCTCGAGGATCTTCAGGAGGGCATTCCACGCCTCCCGGGTGAGCATGTGAGCCTCGTCAACGATGTAGACCTTCGTCCGACCTTCCCCGGAGGGCGCGTACATCGCGCGCTCGCGGAGTTCGCGGGCATCGTCCACGCCGCGGTTGGAGGCGGCGTCGATCTCGACGACGTCCAGGGCGGTGTGCCCCCCCCAGATACGGGTGCAGCTCTCGCACTCGCCGCACGGCTCTCCGTCCTCCGTACGGTCCGCGCAGTTCAACGCCATGGCGAGGACGCGAGCCAGCGTGGTCTTCCCCACGCCGCGTGGGCCGCAGAAGAGATATGCGTGACCGACCCGGTCTGTCGCCACGGCCCGGCGCAACGTCTCGGAGACGTGCTCCTGCGTCGATACCTCGGCGAATGACCGGGGCCGGTGCTTTCTTGCTAAAGCCTTGTGACTCAATGGATTGCGCTCACCGATTGAAGCAAAGGGCGAACGAAAATGCCCCAGGCTACCCGCAGCGACGATCACCGCACTTACCGCTGCTACCTGCGGGGTCCTGACGGGATTCGTGAGCTTTCGCCCTGCGGACCTGGGGCAACAGGGAAGCTACCCGTGCCCCGCGAGGAGGTCAACGCGGAGGCAGTCCGCGCACGGCGCCGGAACACGGGCCCGTCGGGACATGGAACCGCCCCGCCTCCCCGTACATCGTGCACCCATGGCTTCCCCACCGTCCCGCCCCCGAGCGGAAACGCCGAGACACCCGCCGCACGCCCTGGGCGCGTGGGGAGAAGCGGTAGCGCACGACATGCTCTCGCGCACCGGATGGAGCATTCTCGAGCGTGGCTACCGTCTGGGCCGGAGCGAGATCGACCTGATCGCGCGTCGAGGAGGGCTGATCGCGTTCGTCGAGGTCAAGACGCGCAGCGGACACGGATGGGGCACGCCGGAGGAAGCAGTCACCGTGCGCAAGCGTCGCGAGATCGAGACGGTGGCGCGCGACTACCTCGTGCGACACGCCCGGGGATGGACCGACGTGCGCTTCGACGTCGTGTCCATCGTGACCGGACCCGGCCGACGCCTCATCCGGTGCGACCATCTCGAGGATGCCTGGCGCCCCGACTTTTGACCGGCGGCGCAGCCACGCCGCGCCGGACCCCTCGACCTTCCCGCGGGCCCGTCCCGCCCTAGGCCGGGGCCGGAACGCTCAGCGGAGCGGTCACGTCACGCCCGATGGCACGGGCGATCACACCGATCTCGGCCATCATTTCGGCGAACTGAGTCGGGTACAGGGACTGGGCACCATCCGACATGGCGCGTGGCGGATCCTCGTGTACCTCGATGATCAGCCCGTCGGCGCCGGCCGCGATGGCTGCCCGCGCCATCGGGATCACCTTGGCGCGAAGCCCCGTCCCGTGGCTCGGGTCCGCGATGATCGGAAGGTGGGAGAGCCCCTTCACGACAGGAATGGCTGCGAGGTCCAGAAGGTTGCGCGTGTGCTTGGCGAAGCTCGCGACCCCCCGTTCGCACAGGATGACGTTCTCGTTGCCTTCGGCCAGAAGGTACTCCGCCGCGAGGAGGAATTCCTCGATCGTGGCGGCCATCCCGCGCTTGAGCAGGACGGGTTTGCCAGTCCTTCCTGCCCTCCGCAAGAGGGGATAGTTCTGCATGTTGCGGGCGCCGATCTGGATGATGTCCGCGTACTCCGCCACGAGGTCCGCCCCGTCGGGGTCGAGGGCCTCCGTCACGATCATCATCCCGGTCTCGTCGCGGGCGCGGGCGAGGAACCGGAGACCCTCCTCCCCCAGCCCCTGGAAGGAATACGGGGACGTGCGAGGCTTGAAGGCGCCACCGCGCAGCACCGTGGCCCCCATCTCCCGGAGCCGGTGCGCGATGTCCACGATCTGGTGCTCCCCTTCCACCGCGCAGGGGCCGGCCATCACCACGACGTCGGGACCTCCGACGACCGTACCGTTCGGCAGCCGCACGCGGGTGTCCTCATCCTTCCACTCGCGCGACACCTGCTTGTAGGCGTGCGTGACCGGAATGACCTCGAGCACGCCCTCGAGCCCCTCGAGACGTCCCGAGTCGACGCGGCCGTCGTTTCCGATCAGACCGATGGCCGTACGCTGCCCGCCGGGAATCGGGCGCGCATCGTAGCCCATCTCCCGGATCGTGGACACGACCCCCGAGATCTGCTCCTCGGAGGCATTGTGCTTCATGACGACCAGCATCGGACCCGCTCGGTTGAAGACGGTGAAGCCCTGAAGTCTAAGGACCGCCCGCCGCGTGGTCTACGGTGGCCCCCTCCGCGGAGACCCGCACCCGCATCCCGTCGTACGCGGCGACCACCCTGCCCTGCCACGCGGCGCGGATCTCCTCGGCCGTCTCGTCCCCCGCGCGCGGAGGACACACGTGGGTCACCACGAGAAGGTCCGGACGGGCGCGGCGAGCCATCGCGGCGAGCGTGGAGGGCGCGAGGTGCGTCTCCATCGCCGGAGGATCCGAGAGCGCACACTCCGCCACCAGCACGTCGCACCCGCTCAAGAACTCCGCCACCTCGGCCGACGGGCCCGTGTCGCCCGTGTACCCGACGCGCCCCCACGCACCCTGCACGCGCAGCGCCCGGGACACGTCCGTGTGAGGCGTGCGGCACGAACCGATGGCGAGCGACCCGTCAGGATCGGACCACACGGCATCGGCTCCGCCGGCGCGTGCCCCGAGCGCCACGACGTCGAGCGCAAAGCCAGGGTCCGTGACCCATCGACCCGCCACTGCAGCCAGCCGAGACAGATACGAACGCAGGTCCCCGGGGCCGAGCATCGTCATCGGGCGCGAGCGCCCGACGTACCGGAACGCGCCGAGGAGGGCGGCGAGGTCGCCCACATGGTCGGTGTGGTAGTGGGTCAGCGCGATCACGTCGATGGCCCGCCAGTCGACGCCGTGCCGCGCGAGTCCGTGCAGCGTTCCGGAGCCGCAGTCGAGCAGGACGCCCCGGCTCGACCCGTTCCCGGCAGGGACGTCGAGGTGGAAGGAGGCCGAACTGCGGGCGGCATCCGGAAGCAGCGTGCCGGAGCCGAGCACCGTGAGGGTCGCCTGCGGCGGAGCCGGGTCCACCGACGAAGCGGGCGGGGGGGCCTGCCGGGTCAGGCCGCGCCGGCCGCCTGCAGCGCTTCCTGCA
>JAURER010000082.1 GCA_030827315.1 Gemmatimonadota bacterium
CCCGGCCTCGAGCACCGTCTTTAAGGCGCCCGAACTGGTGCCTGCCTTCGAAGCCGAAGATCCCGCAGCCATCGCCAGGCTGGCCCCGTCTGAGAAGACGGTCTCGTCCTCGATCGAGATCGTGCCCCCGGGGGCCGACCTGTTCGGGGACGCGCCGAGCGATCCGCCTCCCGTCGTGCGGAAGCCTCCGGCGCCATCCGCGCCCCGTGCCCCGCTTACCCCGGAGTTCGTCGACGCGGTGCCGGTGCCTTCTCGCGCCGAAGGCAGGCCGGGCACCGCTCCGGGGGCGGAGGGGGCGGAGGCGTGCCCGTGGTGCAGCGAGTCGCTCCCACGCCGCGCCGGCGTGAACTTCTGCCCCTTCTGCGGTTCGGACCTTTCGCTGGTGCCGTGCCGCGACTGCAGCGCGGCGCTGGAGATGGGGTGGAGATTCTGCGCCTCGTGCGGGACCGGGGTCGAAGCCTGACCCGTCGCGGGGAGCAGGGCCGACGTCCGAGGTGCTCCCTCTTCGGTGTGGCCATCCTCCTGGCGGTCACGGGGTGCGAGCCTCCTCCCGACCCCGAGCTCCTGCCCGACGACCGGCTCCGCGCCGAGCTGGGCCTCACGGACCGCGACCGGGTCCACACGGTCTCCGTACGCGCGGGTGTGGGCGAGCGGGCCGATCCGGACTTCCTCGAGGTGCTCGTGGGAGACCTGGTGCAGTTCGTCTCCGCCGACTGGATGGTCCACGAGGTCCACTTCGAACTGGACAGCGTGAGCGCCGGTGCGCGCGCCTTTCTCGAGCGTACGATGCAGACCGCGTCGCCGCCGCTGCTGCAGCAGGATGCGCGCTTCGTGCTGACCTTCGCGGACGCGCCGGAGGGCAGGTACCCCTACCGTCTCGAAGGCAATCGAGAAGAGGGACGCGGGGTGATCGTCGTGGTGGCTCGGGGCACCCGCTGACCTCGCTGGCGCGGCCCTCTGGATTGCCCTACTCTGCACCCCGGTTTTCTCGTCTCGCCCGACTCCGGGCCGATCCCACTTCCGACTGGACCCCAGAAGCCTGTCATGCCTCGCATCGCCTTGATTCCAGGAGACGGAATCGGTGTGGAGGTGGTGCGTGAAGCGCGCCGCGTCCTCCAGTGTGTCGCCGCCGCGGAGGGGCTCGACTGCGAGCTGTCCGACTGGGACATGGGCGCCGACCGCTATCTGAGGGAGGGGGTGACGATCACCGACGAGGAATTCCGCGCTCTGGACGAGGATCACGACGCGATTCTCCTGGGCGCCCTCGGTGACCCGCGCGTTCCCGGAAACGAGCACGCCAAGGACATCCTTCTCGGAATGCGGTTCCGACTCGACCTGTACGTCAACTTTCGGCCGTGCGTGCTTCTTTCACCAGAGATGTCTCCGCTGCGCGACGCGTCTCCGCTGCGGCTCGAGATCTTCCGCGAAAACACCGAGGGTGAATACACGGGCATGGGCGGCAGCTTCAAGACGGGCACGCCCGACGAGGTCGCGCTCGAGGAGAACATCGCGACGCGCAAGGGTGTCGAGCGCATCATCCGCGCGGCGTTCGAGTTCGCGGTCAGTCGTGGACGGGGACGTGTGACCCTGGTGGACAAGTCGAACGCGATGCGCCACGTCGGGGGCCTGTGGCGGCGGGTATTCCGGGCTGTGGGGGAAGAGTATCCGGGCATCGAGCAGGACGCGGTGTACGTCGACGCCATGGCGATGGACCTCGTCCGCAGGCCGCACAGGTACGAGGTGATCGTGGCGGCGAACCTCTTCGGCGACATCGTGAGCGACCTCGCCGCGGAGATCACCGGCGGGCTCGGGCTCGCCCCGTCGGCCAACATCCATCCCGGGCGCAACGCCATGTTCGAGCCGGTGCACGGCTCGGCGCCGGACATCGCGGGAAGCGGGAGAGCGAACCCGCTTGGCGCGATCCGGTGCGTCGGCCTCATGCTCGATCACTTCGGCCATGGGGATGCGGCCGCGCGGATCGAGGCCGGCGTGGTCGAGTCGATCCGTGCCGGGTGCACGACCCCGGATCTCGGCGGATCGCTGTCGACGAGCGGGGTAGGCGACTGGATGGTCAGACACCTCGAGGCGTCGTATGCATCCCCCCGATGACCCGCGCCCCGGGTCTCTTCCCTTTCCCCCACCACGAGCGTCGGACGAACCGCGGGGCACGGTGAAGGTGAACACCGTCCCGGGTCCGCGCTTTCGTTCCGCTACCCTCCTGAACTGAACCACCCCGAGAGCGATGGGAGACGAAGCCGTCGGGATCATCGAGCACCTGCTCGCCAACCCCATCTTCCTTGCGCCCATCTTGCTGATCGCGGCGATGGTCATCTACGCCATCCTCAAGAAGCTCCTCAAGATGGCGCTGATCGTCGCCATCGCCGGCGCGCTGTACGTCTTCCTGGTCCAGAACTTCGGACCGGGCTCCTGACCGGGCCTACGCTCGCCGGGACCCCGCCAGCGCGCCGCCGCGGCGCGGCACGCGCCGACCGCCCCTACCAGAGCCGGAGCACGACCAGCAGCGGACGGTGGTCGGAGGCCGCCAGCTCCTCGATCACCCGATGTTCGACGACCTCGAAGGCCGCCCCGGGCCGCAGCATCACGAAGTCGATCTCCCGCGCCGGCGCATCCGCCGGATAGGTGTCGGACGGGCCCTCCTTGTCGAGCACGAGCCAGCCGGACTCGACGAGACCGCGGAGCACGATGTCGTCACGCCGCGAGTTGAAGTCGCCGGCGAGCACGACCGGGTGCGCGACGCCGTCCAGGCGTGCGGAGAGCGTGTCGGCCTGAGCCCGTCGTTCCTCCGGGGTCATGTACAGGTGGATTCCGACGACAGAGACGACGCGTGGCTCGACGGCGCCCGAGGCGCCGCCCGCGATGACCCGGACCTCCAGCGCCGTTCGCGGCTCCTCGCCGTCGGGCAGCCGGATGTTGCGCACCTCCACGACCGGGAGTCGAGAGAGCACGGCCATGCCGTACTCCCCGCCCTGGTACGGCATGAACGCACCGAAGTGCGCCCGCATGCCCAGCATCGCTCCGAGCGCCGTCGCCTGGTCGACCCCGCCGGTGCGCTCCACGCCGCGGTCGACCTCCTGAAGGGTGATGACGTCGGCGTCGAGCGCGCGGAGCACCTCGGCCGCACGGGATAGATCGACGCGATCGTCCATTCCGGCGCCGTGCCGGATGTTGTACGCCGCGACCCTGAGCGTCACCTGCCCCGCCGCGAAGCCGGGCACGCCGACGAGGGCGAGGAGCAGGAACACCGCGACGCCGCGCGCTCGCCCCGCCCGTCCCGTCACGGAGCCTCCCCGACGACGAACCGGTAGCACCACGCTTCGCCCTCCAGCACGGTCTCGCCGTCGTCACGATCCACTCGGATACGCAGCGAGCAGACGGGCTTGCTCGCGTGCACGCTCGCCACTTCCGCCGTCGCCGTGATCGTGTCCCCGATGAAGACCGGGGCGGTGAACTTCCAGTTCTGGCTCAGGAAGACGGTTCCCGGCCCCGGCATCTCCTCCGCCACGAGGGCGTGCAGGACGCCCGTGGCGAAGCCACCGTGCGCCACGAGCCTGCCGAACGGGGTCATGGCGGCGAACCCCTCGTCGAAGTGAAGCGGATTGCGGTCGCCGGTGATGTCGGCGTACATGCGCACGCGCTCGGCCGTCACCTCCAGCGAGCGGGTGGCGACCTGTCCCACGGCGAGTTCCAGCGGTCGTGTCATCCGACCCTCCCTTTTCGGCCCCTGCGCGTTTCGGCATTGTACGGCGGATCCGCCAACCTGACCCGAGGCAACCCTCCACGCGAGGCCCGTTCCATGGAAACGCTCCGCTCTCTCGATCCCGCGACCGGCGCCGTGGTCGGCGAAGTGACGGTCACACCGGCCGCGCTCGTCCAGCACGCCGTCGATCGCGCCCGCGCCGCGCAGCCGGCGTGGGCCGCGCTGGGTCTCGACGGCCGCGCCGAGGTCCTCTCGCGTGCCGCCGTCGTGCTCGAGCAGCGCGCCGACGCCCACGCCGAGTTGATTACCCGGGAGATGGGCAAGCCGCTGAAGGAGTCGCGCGTGGAGGCGAAGTCCCTGGGATCCGGGCTGGCGCGTGAGGTCGGAGAGATGGTCGAGGCGCTCCGCCCCGACGTGATCGAGGAAGGTGGACTGCGTTCCACGATCCACCACGACCCACTCGGGGTCGTGGGCGCGATCACGCCCTGGAACTTCCCGATGTCCATGCCCCACTGGATGGTGCTTCCGTCCCTCGCGGCCGGCAACACCGTCGTGCTCAAGCCGTCCGAGGAGACGCCGCTCTGCGGTCAGGCGTACGCCGATGCCCTCAACGAGGTGCTCCCTCCGGACGTCCTCACGGTGGTGCACGGGGCGGACGCGCAGGGCAAGTCGCTCGTCGCCTCCGACGTCGACATGATCGCCTTCACCGGGTCGCGCGAGGTCGGTAAACACATCATGCGCGAGGCGAGCTCGACCCTTAAGCGCGTCGTGCTCGAGCTGGGCGGCAAGGACCCGATGATCGTGCTGGACGACGCCGACCTCTCGAAGGCCGCGAAGTTCGCGGCGTTCAACTCTTTCCGTAACTGCGGACAGGTCTGCGTGTCGACTGAGCGCATCTTCGTCCTCGACTCCGTCGCCGACGACTTCGAGGCCGCGCTCTCGGAGCTCGCGGACGCGCTGAGGGTGGGCAGCGGGCTCGACGACGCGGACGTCGGCCCCATGGTCAACGCCCGTCAGCGCGATCACGTGCTGGCACAGATCGACGCGGCGGTCGCTTCGGGCGCCCGGGTGCTCACCGGCGGTGCGGGACACCACGACAACTTCGTGACCCCGACCGTGCTGTCCGACGTCACGGAGGAGATGGACATCGGCACGGTGGAGACCTTCGGGCCGGTGGCCTGCGTCACCCGGGTCTCTTCCGTGGACGAGGCCGTGCGGCGGGCGAACGACACCCGGTTCGGGCTGGGGGCCGTGGTCTTCGGCGAAGACCCCGAGCGGACGGAATCCGTGGCTCGCCAGCTGACCGCAGGAATGATCGGCGTGAATCGTGCCGCCGGGGGAGTGCCGGGCACGCCCTGGGTCGGCGCCCGCGAGAGCGGCTTCGGCTTCCACAAGTCGAGGGACGGCCACCGTCAGTTCACGCAAACCCGCGTGCTGACGAGGGCCGTCTGATGCGCCCGGGTGCCCGCCGCGGATTCGTGGAGTTGGCCGTCGTGGCCGTGCTGAGCGCCTGCCAGCCCGGCGGACCCGCGCACGACATCGTTCCGATGCCGGCGAGCGTCGAGCGTTCGCGGGGCTCGTTCAGGGTCGACGCCCGGACGCCGATCGTTCTGGAAGACCCCTCCGACTCCGAAGCGCGAGAGGTCGCCGAGCTCTGGGCGAGGCCCATCCGGGCGGGCGGCGCGCTGACGCTTCTCGTGAACGACGGCTCAGGCCCGGGCGGGTCCGGTGAAGGAGCCTCCGCGGGGCGCGGAGCGATCGCCGTCGCCGTGACCGGCGAGGGCCCGCCGGAGGGGTACCGCCTCACGGTCACGACCGACGGGATCCGTGTCGCCGGCAACGACCACGCCGGTCTGTTCTACGGACTCCAGTCGCTCTCCCAGCTCATGCCCCCGGGTGTCGAGGCGGACGCCGGCGGGGGGGGCATCGACGTGCGCGCCATGATCATCGAGGACGCCCCGCGTTTCGCATACCGCGGCATGCACCTCGACGTCGCGCGGCACTTCTTCGAGCCCGACTTCGTGAAGCGCTACATCGATCTGCTCGCCCGCTACAAGATCAATCGCTTCCACTGGCACCTCACCGAAGACCAGGGGTGGCGCATCCAGATC
>JAURER010000068.1 GCA_030827315.1 Gemmatimonadota bacterium
ACGATCCGCGCGCATCCCGAGCACGGCCGCGAGGGCGAAGCGACGTCCTACGCTTTCCTCGTGGCCGACCACGGCCGCGCGCGCGAAGCCCTCCGCTTCCTTCAGGACCTCCTTCATGCGGTCTTCGTCGTCGACCCCGACGGCGACCGCGTGCTCCATGAGGATCCAGACGGTATCAGGCACGTCACCCACGACCCACGCCGGCTTGTCCATCGGGATCGTGCCATCCTGAGCCGACGCCGGAACCGCCGCGACGGCCGACACGGCCGCCAGCACGGCCGCGATCTTCTTCCTTTTCATGCCCTCTCTCCTTCCGGAAGCGCCCGTAAGCTAGCGACGACCGCCCCCGCTCGCACGGCGGCATCGCCCAGAAACGTCCCCACGCTCGAGCGGACTCGACCCGGAAGGGCTCGCCGACGCGAGCAGGAGGGCCAGGAGGATCTCGGACATCGTATTCGTCTTCACGGGGCGGACGACCCGATCGCGTCCGGGTGGACCAGCGATGCGGGGGCCTACGGGGCCGGGCCCGACGTTGCCGCCGGAAGGCGGCCGCGCGTCGTCAGCCCCGGATCTGACCGTCCCCGAAGACGACGAACTTCCGCGTCGTGAGTTCGTTGGCCCCCATGGGGCCATAGGCATGGAGCCTCGAGGTCGAGATGCCGATCTCCGCGCCGAGGCCGAGCTCTCCTCCATCGGCGAAGCGCGTGCTCGCGTTGACGAGCACCGTCGAGGACTGGATCGCCGACACGAATGTCGCGGCAGCCTGCGGATCATCGGTCACGATCGCCTCGGTGTGCGACGACGCGTACGTGGCGATGTGGTCGAGCGCGGCCTCCAGGTCGGGCACGACGCGCACGGCCAGCGTCAGGTCGAGGTACTCGGCATGCCAGTCGTCCTCCGTGGCAGGCGTCACGGCCACCCCGACCAGCACCTCCCGGGTACGCTCACAGCCCCGCAGCTCCACGCCGGACTCCGTGAGCCGCCGCGCGATGGCCGGCAGGACGCGCTCGGCCGCCCCCTCGTGCACCAGCAGCGTCTCCGCGGCGTTGCACACGCCCGGACGCTGGACCTTGGCGTTGTGCACGATGTCGACTGCGCGCTCCAGCGGAGCGCTCTCATCCACGAACACGTGACAGACCCCTTTGTAATGCTGCAGGACCGGAATCCGGCTCTTCCGCGTGACCGCACGGATCAACCCCTCGCCGCCGCGGGGAATCACGAGATCGATCGACTCCTCCTGCACGAGCAGGACGTCGATGGCGGAGCGGTCGGACATGGGAATCAGCTGCACGGCGTCAGCCGGGAGCGAGGATCGTTCGAGTCCTGCCCGGATCGCCCCCGCGATGGCCCGGTTGGAGTGCAACGCCTCGGATCCCCCACGAAGGACGACGGCGTTGCCGGCCTTCAGACAGAGCACGGCCGCGTCGGATGTGACGTTGGGGCGGCTTTCGTAGATCATCGCCACGACCCCCAGCGGAATGCGCATCCGCCCGACCCGGAGTCCGTTGGGACGCACCTGTTCGTCCTCGATGCCACCGAGCGGATCGGGCTGCGCCGCGACTTCACGAACGGCGGTGGAAAGCTTCGCGACGCCCGCGGCGTTGAGCTCCAGCCGATTCCGCATGGCCCCCGCGATGCCGGACGCGTCCGCGGCCTCGAGGTCGAGAGCGTTGGCCTCGACGATCGCGTCCGCATGCGCGTCGAGGGCGTCGGCGATCGCCTCCAGCGCGCTTGTCCGCTCCGAGGGCGTCGAGCGGGCGAGCCGCCGCGAGGCCACCCGGGCCGCGCGCGCGATCGCCACGACCGCCTCCTCGACCGACGACCCGGAGCCCGCAGCGGCCTCCTTCGCCTCACCCGCAGCGCTCGTCACCGAGCTGTCCCCTCCCGCTCACCGGCCAGCACCATCCGGTCCGGCCGCATGACCACGTGGCCATGCTCTACCCCGAGCGCGGCACGAACCTCGGCGGTGTGCAGCCCGCGGATGCGGTCCACCTCGCGGTCGTCGAAGCGTACGATTCCCCTCGCGTGTTCTGTGCCGCCCGCGTCCACAACCGACACCAGGTCGCCCCGCCGGAAGCGCCCCCGGACCCCGACGATGCCACGCGGGAGGAGGCTCGCCTTGCTGCGGATGGCCCGCACGGCTCCGTCGTCGATCACCAGGTAGCCCTTGAGCCCCTTCTGCGTCGCCATCCAGTGCTCGCGGGCGGGGAGCGGCTGGGTGTCGGCCGCGATGAACGTCCCGGCGGGACGTCCGGCCACGACCTCCTTCAGCGCCTCGAGATCCGTGCCGTCCGCGATGACGGTGGGAATGCCGTAGCGCCCGGCCCGCTCCGCGGCCTCGAGCTTCGTGACCATGCCCCCCTTCGACTCGACCGCCTTCTTCGCAAAGCAGAGTTCACGGAGCTCCGCCGGTCCGGAGGCACGTTCCACAAGGCGCGCGGTGGGGTCGTGTTCGGGGTCGCCCGTCAGCACGCCAGGCACATCCGTGAGGAGCGCCAGAAGGTCCGCGTCCACCAGGGCCGCGGTCATCGCCGCGAGGTTGTCGTTGTCGCCGACCACGATCTCCTCCACGGAGACGGTGTCGTTCTCGTTGACGATCGGGACGATGCCCGCCCGCAGGAGTGCCTTCATCGCACCGCGCGCGGCGTTGTATCGCTTGCGATCCGTGAGGCAGTCGTTCGTGAGCAGAACCTGCGCCACCACGAGTCCGACCTCCGCGAAGGCGTCGGCCCACATCTTCATGAGCCTCCCCTGCCCGACGGCCGCGGCCGCCTGCCGCTCGTCGAGCTGGGTCGGCGGGGCACTCAGCCCCAGCGCGCGGAAGCCGGCCGCCACCGCGCCGCTTGAGACGATCACGACCTGCTGCTCCGGAGCGGACGCGATCGCGCGGGCAACGGAAGAAAGGCGCTGCGGATCGAGCTGGGTGGTGCCGCCGGTGAGCAGTCGGCTGCCCAGCTTCAGGACGACCCTGCGGCCTACCGGCGCCGGTTCCTCGTTCGCCACGGCCGCACCCCCCCCGATTGCCCGAATCGTGTGATTATTCATCAATAATGAATAATCCGTCGCATGCACGTACGCCAGTCCATGGGATGGCGTGAAGACCGGTGCTCCCGGCGACCACCGGGGGCTCGCCTGAGGCGCCCTTGCCGTGCAGATTCGACCGCGTCGTTTCCCTCTCCGCAGGAATGCAGCAGTGAGTCTCCCTCTCGTGGTCATGGCCGCGGGTCTCTCGACCCGGTACGGACGCCTCAAGCAGCTCGATGGCCTGGGGCCAGGCGGGGAGACGATCATGGACTACAACGTGTTTGACGCTGCCCGGGCGGGTTTCACGAGTGTTACGTACGTCGTACGCCGGGAGATCATCGACGACGTTCGAGCGCACGTCGACAGCGTGATCGGCGGTACCTTCCCGGTCGATTTCGTCTGCCAGGAGCTCGACCAGCTGCCCGATGGCTTCCACGCTCCGGCCGATCGGGCCAAGCCCTGGGGGACGGCACACGCCGTCCTGTGCGCGGCCGACACCATCGACGGCCCCTTCGCGGTCTGCAACGCCGACGATCTCTATGGTCCGGAGGCGTTCGCTCTACTCCACGAGGAGCTGAGCCGGGAACCGGCTTCCTGCGACGGGGTCGCGATCGGATACCAGCTCGACAACACGCTGTCCGGTGCCGGTGGCGTCGCCCGGGGGATCTGCATCCTCACGCGCGGCCAGATGCTCGAGCGGGTCACGGAAGTTCAGAACATCCAGCGACGCGACGGCTGGATCACGGGCTATCGAACCGACGGCTCCCCCGTCGAACTCTCGGGCAAGGAAATCGTATCGATGAACCTGTGGGGCTTCACGACACCCGTCATCGACCTCCTGAGACGACAGTTCCGTCGTTTTCTCGAGATCTGGGGCGCGGACACGCATGAAGAGTGTTTCCTGTCCAGCTCCGTGAGCCGTCAGATCGGACTGGGCGCCACGCAGGTCAAGGTGCGCCAGGCGCCCGACAGCTGGTTCGGTATCACGCACGCAGCCGACCGTACCCGCTCGGAGGCCATCCTCCGAGAACGCATCGCCTCGGGCGTGTACCCCGTTCATCTGGCCGACGCCCTCGCCCGCCTCAACTGAGTCAAGCATGCAGCTCACTGCCCTGGACTGGACGGTCATCGCCGTCTACGCCGTCGTCGCGCTGACCGTCGGCCTCTACTTCGCTCGTCGTGCCGGCCGCGAGACAGGAGAGTTCTTCCTCGGAGGCCGCACGATGCCGTGGTGGCTGCTGGGCACCTCCATGGTCGCGACCACATTCTCCACCGACACGCCGAACCTGGTGACCGACCTGGTCCGCAGCGGCGGCGTGAGCCAGAACTGGCTCTGGTGGGCCTTCGCGATCACGGGCATGTGCACGGTCTTTTTCTACGCTCGGCTCTGGCGCCGGTCGGGAATCGTGACCGACGTCGGGTTCTACGAGCTTCGCTATTCGGGCCGCCCGGCCGCGTTCCTGCGCGGCTTCCGCGCCATCTACCTGGGCGTCTTCTTCAACTGCATGATCATGGCGACGGTTACGCTCGCCGCGATCAAGATCGGGGGCGTGCTCCTGGGGGCCTCGAAGTACGAGGTCGTGCTGCTCGCCGGGACCGTCACCGCGCTCTACTCGGCCACGTCGGGGCTGTGGGGCGTCGTGGTCACGGACCTCATCCTCTTCGCCGTGGCCATGATCGGCTCGGTCGCTGCCGCATGGTATGCTCTGGCCCAGCCCGAGGTCGGCGGGCTCGTCGGCCTCTTCACGCACCCGGAGGTGACGCCGAAGCTCGCCCTGCTGCCGGACTTCACGGACTGGAAGACCGCCTCGACGGTCTTCATCATCCCCATTGCGGTCCAGTGGTGGAGCACGTGGTATCCCGGTGCGGAACCCGGCGGCGGCGGATACGTCGCCCAGAGGATGCTGGCGGCCAGGGACGAGTCGCACGCCATGAAGGCCACCCTCTGGTTCAACGTGGCCCACTACGCGCTCCGGCCGTGGCCGTGGATCCTCGTGGCACTGGCCTCGCTCATCGTCTACCCCACGCTGGAATCGATCCAGGCGGCGTTCCCGGCGCTCGACCCTTCCATCGTGCGCAACGACCTCGCCTACCCGGCGATGCTCGTTTTCCTCCCCTCGGGCCTGCTCGGGCTCGTTGTGGCGTCCCTCGCCGCGGCGTATATGTCGACCATCAGTACGCATCTGAACTGGGGCGCGTCGTACATCGTCGACGACGTCTACCGTCGCTTCGTCGCACCGGGTCTCGACGAGAAGGCCTACGTCCGGGTCGGCCGCATCGCCACCGTGGGTCTGGTCGTCGTAGCGAGCGCGATCTCCCTGTGGCTCGAGAACGCCCTGCAGGCGTTCCAGATCCTTCTTCAGATCGGGGCCGGAACCGGCCTCGTCTTCCTGCTCCGCTGGTTCTGGTGGCGTATCAATGCGTGGAGCGAGCTCTCGGCCATGCTGATCTCCTTCGCGGTGGCACTCTGGTTCCAGTTCGGCCACGTGCAGGCGGGCTTCGCGCCACTCGACCCCGCGCTGCAGCTCGTGATCGGCGTGCTCGTGACGACGGCCGGATGGCTCACTGTGACCCTGCTGACGCCGCCTGCGGACGACGCGACCCTGCGCTCGTTCCATGCCCTCATCCGCCCCATGGGCGGTGGATGGGCCGGGGCGGGACTGGGTCTGGAGGCGACGGCGTCCGACGACAACCCGACCGCAGCCTTCCTCGCGTGGTTCCTCGGGTGCACGGTCGTCTACGGGGCGGTGCTCGGCAGCGGTTACGCGCTCTACGGTCGGATGACCCTTGCCGCCGTGTGTCTCGGTGCGGCCGGGGTGGCCGCCTTCGCCCTCATGAAGACCCTGCCTCGCGTCGGACTGCGCTAGCGAAGCGGATCGTAGCTCGCGCCCCGGCTGGGAACCGCCACGAAGAGGCGGTCGTCGATGCGGTCGGTGATGTTCCGGCACTCGTAATACTCCGCCACCAGCGTCTCGAGGACGCTGCCGACAGTCCAGCGGTCCGCGAGCGCGACGATACACCCCCCGAAGCCGGCACCCGTCAGCCTGGCCCCGGCCGCCCCACCCTCCCGAGCGATCGCGACGAGCTCGTCCAGCTCGGCCGAGCTCACCAGGAAGTCCGAGCGCAGAGACGCATGCGAGGCGTCCATCAGTGCGCCGAAGCCCGTGGTGTCCGCTGCGTACATCCGGTCGATGGCCGTCTCGACGCGGTCCGCCTCCCGCACGACGTGCCGGAAGCGGCGCAGGAGCTTCGCATCGAGGACCTCCTCGCCGATGGCCACCAGCGTGTCCGCATCGATGGCCGCCACAAGATCGGGCCAGCGGGTGAGCAGCTTGTCCGTGATGCGGGCCGTGGCCACGTGTCCGCTCACGATCCGAAACGCCTCCTCGCATTCCTTGCGCCGGAGATTGTAGGTGTTCCGCGCCGCACCCGATTTCTCCGCCCGCACGCCCGTGTCGGCGATGACGACGCACCAGTCGTCCGGCACGTTCACGTGGCGCAGCCGCACCGGGTCGAAGGTGATCTTCGCGGCGCACCGGTCGCGAGCGCCCAGTGAGATGGCCTGGTCCATGCCGCCACCCCGCGTCCCGACGTACTGCTCCGCGTCCGCCATGAGGGCCGCGAAGGCGCGCACGTCCACCGGCACTTGATTGATATGGGCGAGGGCGAGGCCGACCGCATTGACCAGGGCCGACGACGAGGAGAGACCCGAGGCGTCGGGCAGGTCCGACGAAACGACGCCGTCGAAGCCACGCCAGATGGCATACCGCCGCGCGAGCTCATTGGCCGGCGCTCTGGCGTAGTTGCCCCAGGTCCCGGGCGGGCCGGGTGGAATGGCCGGCCCGATCTCGAACTCCACGGGAGAAAAGCGCGGGTTCGTGTTTCGCAGCACGACCATCCCGTCGCTTCGAGGCCGGAGCGCGATGCGCACTTCCCGCTGCAGCGCCATCGGAAACACCGGCAGCCCGTTGTAGTCGGTGTGCTCGCCGATGAGGTTCACCCGACCAGGGGCACGCGAGACGTGCGTGGGTGCCGCATCGAAGCACGCCTCGAAAGCGGGCAGCAGGGCGCCGTGGCTCATCACGACCTCGACTCGTCGATCCCTACCCCCCCACCGCGGCCCCCAGGAAGTCCAGCTTCGGCCACTGCGCCCACCGCCCCCGCGTGAAGTCCGGCACGTCCACGGGGCGCGAGCGGTTCGCGACGGACCACTCCGTGAGCGGGCAGATCACCGAGAGCATGGCCGCGTCGTAGACGTTCATGTCGGTGGGCCGTCCCTCCCGAAGGGCCCTCACCAGCTGGTAGTCCTCGATGTAGTCCATGCCGCCGTGCCCGGCCCCGGCCGAGCGTTCCTCGAGCTCACGCCAGATCGGATGGTCGTACGCATCGCGCCGCTCCATCCAGTCGTCCCAGCGGTGCGGCTCGCTCATCCCCTCGACGTAGACGCGGTGGGGATAGCCCTGGAAGAGCCCCTTGGTCCCCTGCACCATGTGGATGCGGGAGTAGGGCCGGGGGAGGTTGGTGTCGTGGCTCACGTAGATGGTCTTTCCCTGCACGGTCCTGATCATCGTGGTGTTCACGTCACCCTGCACGTAGCGCTCGGCCCTCTTGGGGTGTCCCTCCGGGTAATGCGCACGCGCCCAGTCGTGCAGCCCCCGCGACGGGGTGCTCATGGACACCAGGTAGTCGAGCTGATCACCCCGGTTGATGTCCATGACGTTGGCCACCGGCCCCAGCCCGTGGGTGGGATAGAAGTTCCCGTCTCGCACCTGCGCGTGGGCCCGGCGCCAGAGCCCCTCGTCGCGGTCCTCGAACTTGATGGCACGCAGGTCGTGGAGGTATCCGCACTCGGCATGCAGGATCTCTCCGAGCAGGCCCTGCCGCGCCATGTTGAAGACCATCATCTCCGGACGGTCATAGTTGCAGTTCTCCATCATGACGCAGTGCTTTCTGTGCTTCTCCGCCGCCTCGACGAGGGCCCAGCAGTCGTCGACGGTGTAGGCCGCGGGTACCTCGGTCGCCGCGTGCTTTCCGTTTTCCATCGCCGCCAGGCACACCGGCACATGCCACTCCCACGGCGTCGCGGTGAAGACGAGGTCGAGATCCTCCTCCGCGCACATCCGCTCGAAGTCTCGCTCCCCCCGGGTGTAGAGCGCGGGCCTGCGGCGGCCGTCCGCCTCGACCCACCCGGCGACCTCTTCCGCCCGTGCCGCGTTCACGTCTCCGATGGCTACGATCTCGACGCCGTCGATGGCCAGGAAGTTGCGGACGTGCGAACCACCCTGCAGGCCAACGCCCACGAAGCCGATCCGGACCACGTCCATCGGGTCGGCGGCGAAGAGGTGCTCGGGCGCCGGACCGAGGTCGGGACGCTCCTGGAGGCCAGCGCCGTCCTGAGCGGACAGCCGCGCGGCGCCCCCCAGACCCGCCAGACCCGCGCCCGCGGCGCCAAGACCGGCCGCGCCTAGCTTGAGAAGGTGACGGCGATCGAGAGGTCGCTCGGAGGACGAGGGGCGGGAACGCTCGTGGGCATCGTTCATGGTCGGCTGGGCGCGGGTCTGGGCGACGGGGGTTCGTCGGGCTCGAGTAGAGTGCTGCGTGAGCCCGCCGGGCTCAAGGGAGAGCACCGCGAGGCGCGCACCCCACTGGCGCAGCCAGGCGATCCTGCGCCAAATGCGCGATCTCTCGCAAGGAGCCGTCTCGTGAGCCTTCGCCATCCCGACAGCGACCATTGGCACCGGCCTGCCGGCCGACTGCGTCCATTGACGGCGGCGGGTGCGCTGTTCTGTGCGGCACTCTCCCTCGCGCCGACGGTCACGCCGGCCAGCGCGCAAGAGCTGCCGGCGGCCGCA
>JAURER010000042.1 GCA_030827315.1 Gemmatimonadota bacterium
CTCCTGGGGGGCTTCGCGAACGCGGCCACGCCGATTCCGTGGTTCGCGGTGCGGGCCGAGCTCATGTGGGCGCAGCGGGGTGACGACGTGGACTTGGTGATCGGAGGCGTGCCGACGCCGGGCGGGGTCCGGTCCGACTACTTGACCTTCACGCTCCATCCGAGGGTCTCCACCTCCCTCGGTCCGCTCCGGATTCACCTGGCGGGTGGCCCCGTGCTCGAGACGCTGCTCCAGTCACGCGTCGACCCCTCCCTGGCGCCCATCATCCAGGGAACGAGCACGATCTTCGGGCTGAGCGGCGGCGCGGGTCTGGGCATGCGGGTCGCGGGCCGGTACCGCGTCGAGGTCGAAGCGCGGGTCTTTCGGGGCTTCACCGACGCGTACTCGGGCTTGGCCGTCTCCACGCAGAACCGCGCGCTCGAGGTCGTCGCTCGCGTCGGGATCCCGCGCCCCACGGGCTGACGGGGCAGCGCGATGGCCGGACGCCTTCGGAGCCGCACACCGGAAGTCAGGTGTGCGACGCTCGGGTTGCCGGTCGCCCGGCGGGGCGGCATGGTGTGCGCGTCCGTGAACGGACCGCCTCGAGACGGCGACACCGAATGAGCCGGAGAAAAGGGGACGATGAGCCCAACACGTAGAGACTTCCTTCGGACGGCGGGCGTCCTGGGCGCCGGGGCCTACCTCGGCGCCGCCGGGTGCGTGGACCGGCAGGATGGCGCGGCCGACCACTCCGACGCGGTCGCTCCGACCCCGAAGCGGCTCCTGATTCTCGGCGGAACCGGCTTCATCGGGCCGCACATGGTCCGCTACGCGATGGAGCGCGGGCACCAGGTTTCGATCTTCACACGAGGGCGCCGCGACACCGACATCCCCGACGGCGTCGAGCAGCTCGTGGGGGACCGCAACGACGACCACTCCGCGCTCGAAGGGCGCAGGTGGGACGTCGTGCTGGACAACAACGCCCAGGACTACCGCTGGGTGCAGAAGAGCGCGGCTCTGCTGGCCGACGCGGCCGACCAGTACGTCTTCGTCTCCTCCATATCGGCGTACGCCCTCGAGGGCTTCGGCTGGGCGTACGCGGATCGGATCATGACGGAACCCCTCGTCGACGAGGACCATCCCCGCATCGATCCGCCGCAAGGATGGCGCGACGGAGACGACGCGCCGTACGGGCTCATGAAGACGCTCAGCGAGAACATCGTGCACTCGGCCTTCCCCGGTCGGGCCACGATCGTGCGACCGGGACTCATCGTCGGGCCGGGTGACACCACGGATCGTTTCACCTACTGGCCGGTGCGACTGGACGACGGCGGAGAAGTGCTCGCGCCGGGCAATCCGGACCACGCGAACCAGGTCATCGACCAGCGGGACCTGACCGAGTGGATCGTGCGCCTGGCGGAGCGTGGCACCACGGGTGACTTCAACGCCACGGGTCCCGCCGAGCGTATGTCGATGGGGTCCATGCTGGAGCGCATCGGCTCCGCCGTCGATACGCCCCACGAACTCACCTGGGTGCCCGAGTCGTTCCTCGAGGCCAGGGGCGTCGCTCCGTGGAGTGATCTCCCCGCGTGGATCCCGGGCGATCCACTCATGTTCGTGGACGTGCGTGACGCGGTGGCCGCAGGGCTCACCTTCCGATCCATCGCCGAAACGAGCCGGGACCTGCTCGAGTGGGACCGGACCCGACCGGCCGAGGAGCGCGCGAACCGGCGCTTCGGGATGAGCCGGGCTCGGGAACGCGAAGTGCTCGACGCCTGGCACGCGGCTCAGGGCTGAACGCACGGCGAGGCCCCGGGCCCACCCACGGCCCGGTGCGGGGACGGTGTTCCTCGGCACCCCCTCGGGATCAGGCCGCCGGCGGGCCGTCCGGTCCGGTTTCGATAAGGCGCTTCTGAGCCAGCCCCAGTCTTACCGATAGGAGCGCCCACACGCCCGCGATCGGTGCGGTCGCCATCGCCACCATCGGAAGGGTGAAGCCGAGTGCCGCGAAGAGCCCGTCCACGCCGACGCCCGCGACGTCGCCGCCGCGGTAGAGGAAGACGTCCACGACAGGCTTGGCCTTGTATTTGTCGGCGGCGGGGACGACGCTGAACAGGGTCTCGCGCGCGGGCCGCGAGACGGCGTAACGAGTCGCGCGGTGGAGCGCCTGGAAGACGGCCATGACCCCGTAGAGCGTCCACACGGACAGGACGGCGAAGCCCGCCATCGTCACCAGCGGCAGCAGGGCCAGGGTCCATCCGACGCCCAGTCGCCGAATGAGATGCGTCGTGACGAACGTCTGCGTGAGCAGGGTCACGAACTGGGCCAGTGCGTCGAAGAACGCGAAGCCGGCGACCCGCTGGCTGAACGAGTCCGCCTCGTTCAGGACGATGTTGGCCTGCGTGAAGTAGATCATCGTGTTGGCGATGGCCATGAGGACGATCCAGAGGCCGATCCCCAGGAGGTACGGCGACGTGGCCACGGCCCGCATTCCGTCCCAGAAGGTCCCGCCGATCGGGGCTTCCCCGCCTCCCGCCGTCGCGTCCGGGGACGGTGCGCTCGACCTGAGCCGCGAGTGCCCGGAGGCACTCGCCTTGCGGTCGAGCACCAGCATGGAGGCGATGCCCACGGCGAAGAACGCGGCGCCCAGCATCATGAGGCCAGCCGGGAGGAAGACCGACGAGGTCAGGCTGCTGATGGCCGTGGTCGCCGCGCCGCCGGCGAGCGCGCCGAGCGTGCCGCCGATGCCGATGAACGCGAACATGCGTTTGCCCTGATCCACGTCGAACACGTCGACCATGAACGCCCAGAAGACGCTCGTGGTGAACAGGTTGATGGCACTGAGCCAGACGTAGAACGTGTAGCCGACGCCCCGCGACAGGGCAGTCTCCGCGTCGGAGCCGATCAGGCCGCCCCCCGCGAGCGCGTCCCAGACGAGCAGACCGGCGAATGCCACAAGGCACGCGATTACGAACAGGTAGGCCAGCGGGATGAAGCGGGCCCGGTTCGTCCGCGCGACCACCCCGCTGAAGGCGAGCACGAGTCCCAGCGAGACGAACGACGTCACGATGAAGAGCCAGCGCAGGTCATCCATCCCCCCGGAGACGCCCATGGCATCCCGCACCGGGCGCAGGAAGAAGTAGCCGCACAGGACACAGAAGTGGAACACGACCGCCAGCATGGCCAGCGGCATCTCTCCGGGCTGCATGTTCAGGGCTCGGGCCAGACGGTCCGTCACGTCGACACTCCTTTCAAGGCACTCGGGATCCCTGCACGGCGGCGGGACAAGCTAGAGACACTCCGCGCTCTTCGCTTGCTGTCCGCGGGACCACTTGCCGATGCCGCCGGGGGGCGGCAGTCTGCCGGTCCGATTGACCCCTCTCGGAGGCTTCGTCATGCGTCTGCGTTCTCCTGCCTCGGCCTTCGCAGCGTTCGTCGCGCTGGCCTGTCCCCTCCAGGCCCAGAACCTGGATGCCCCACGGCCCATCGCCGGGACCAGCACGCTTCTCATCGAGGAGATGACGTGGATGGAGGTCCGGGACGCCCTCGCCGACGGCATGACCACCGTCATCGTGGGAACCGGCGGCGTCGAGCAGAACGGCCCCTACGTCGCTTCGGGGAAGCACAACTTCGTGCTCAGCGCGACGACCGTGGCCATCGCGGAAGAACTGGGTGACGCGCTGGTCGCGCCGATCGTGAAGTTCGTGCCCGAGGGAGACATCGACCCGCCTTCCGGCCACATGCGCTACCACGCCACCATCAGCGTCCGGCAGGAGACGTTCGAGGCGCTGCTGACCGACATCGTCGCCTCGCTGGCGGCCCACGGCTTCACCGACATCGTCCTCATCGGAGACAGCGGAGGCAACACGCGCGGCATGCAGAACGTCGCCGACCGTCTCAACGCGGAGTGGTCCGACGGGCCGGCGCGGGTCCACCACGTGGGGGCGTACTACACCGAGGACATGTACAGCTGCGACTTCCTCAAGGCGGAGCTCGGCGTCTTTCAGCAGCCCGACAACTGCGTGGCGACGCGCAACGAGTACCACGACGACTACCACTACTCGTCGATCATCGCCACGACCGATCCGGAGCGCATCCGGGCGCGCCAGCGGATGGAGGTGGGCCTGTTCAGCATCAATGGCGTCGACCTCGCGCCTCTGGAGCGGACGGTCGAGAACGGAAGGCGACTCGTCCAGTACCGGGCGGAGATCACCGCCCGCGCGATCCGGGCGGCGATCGCGGGGGGCCGGCGTCCATGAGAGCGTGGCGTGTCGCCGCGTGCGCGGCCGCGCTCACGCTGCCCGGGAGCAGCGCGTTGGGTCAGGTGGCGGCGGCGCACGTGTCCGCCGCGGAGCTTGCGGCCGTCATCGATGCGGCGCCGGATGGTCAGGTGAGCGATGAGCAGATCCGCATGATCGACGCGGGCGGAATCAACCTCGGCGTCGGGGTGGTGCAGCGACCGGTGACGTCGACGCTGTCGGCGATCCAGCATCACCGTCAGGCCGAGATCTACCGCGTGGTGCAGGGGGCGGGCGTCCTGATCACGTCTCCCGCGCTCGTGGATCCGACCGATCTGGATCCGGACGGCGCGGTGGTGCGCACGCTCACCGGGCCGAGCGCCGTAGGCACGATTCGAGACGGTGCGTCCCAGCCGCTCGGACCCGGCGACGTCGTCTTCATTCCGGCTGGTATCGCCCATGGCTTCTCCGAGATCACCGAGCCCATCACGTACATCGTGTACCGCATCGACCCCGACCAGCTGGTGGAGCTCAAAGGACGATGAGGCGCATCGACCAGCGAACACGAAGCCACGAGCCCGCCGACGCGGACAACTTCGTCATGCCTGCGCATATGCAGCGGCTGCTCGGGCGCGATGACGGAGAGGATGTCCGACTCTATCGGGTCACGTTCGAGCCCGGCGCGCGCACGAACTGGCACGCGCACGACGCCGCCCAGATCCTCTTCGGACTGTCGGGGCGGTGCGTGGTCGTCGACCGCGAGGGGACCGCGCTCGCGCTCGAGCCAGGCGACGTGGTGGTCATCGACGCCCGGGAGGAGCACTGGCACGGGGCCGCGCCCGGCGGAGGTGGGGAGCACCTGGCCATCAACGTGGGTGCGGAAACTTCGTGGCTGGATTCATCGAAAGGCGATGCCCCCCTACGACCCGAGGAGGTCGAGCATTGAAGCGCCGGATCCAGGTCATCGGGCTTGTGGCCGCGTGGCTCGCCGCCTGCGGCGGCAGTGAGGAAATCGGGACCGTCGGGGAAACGGAGCCGGAGATCGTGCCCGAAGCGTTCCGCGTGGAGTTCGTTACGAGTGCCGGCACGTTCGAGGTGGAGTTCGTGCCCGAGTGGTCTCCCGTCGCCGTCGAGCGCGTGCGCGAGTTGGTCGACATCGGCTTCTGGCAGGGGGCGCGCTTCTACCGGGTCAATGACAGCTACGCGCAGTTCGGGTACAGCGGGCAGCCCGAGCTGGACGCAACATGGATCGGGGACGGATTACCCGATGAGCCCTCCCGTGCGAGTAACGTGCGGGGCTCCGTGAGCTTCGCGCGCGGCGGGCCGGGCAGTCGGGGCGCCATCCTCTTCATCAATCGCGTGGACAACACGCCACTCGACGAGCTCGAGTGGCAAGGCGTGCTCGGCTTTCCTCCGGTAGGACGCGTGGTGACGGGAATGGACGTCGTCGACTCGCTCCACGGCGGGTATGGTGAGGAGACCATGGAGTGGGAAGACTCCATAGCGACGGTCGGCAACGCCTTCCTCGATCGGGTCTATCCGGAGCTCGATTCCATCGTGAGCGTACGACGCTTGCGGGACGACGGCTGACGGTCGGCCGAACGATGTTTTCAACGTGCCAGTTTCAAGTTGACTACGGCTCTTTTGACTGCGACCGTTTCCTCATCCGTGGTCATGAGGTCACGGTCTTGGCGCGTGAGCCCGGGTGGGCCACGCAACCCGCGCGGGGTTTGCCGCGCTGAACAATGTGGTCGGTAAAGTACGGGTCACCCGAACTCCAACGATCGCAACACCAAGGAGCACGCGTGATGCGTACCAGAGGCACCGTGAAGTGGTTCAACGATCAGAAGGGCTTCGGCTTCATTACGCCGGAGGATGGCAGCAAGGACTGCTTCGTGCATCACAGCGCCATTCAGTCGGACGGGTTCCGGACCCTGGCTGAAGGCGCGACGGTGGAGTTCGACATCGTTCAGGGCGCCAAGGGCCCTGCGGCGGAGAACGTCGTTACGGTTTCGTAACACCCGACCGTATGGTCAGGACCACGGGCCGCTCCCTTTCGAGGGGAGCGGCCCGTTCGCTTTTTTGTGATTCGTTCCGGGGCGGATGCTGCCACGGAGGAACCGGGCACAGCGTTCGCGGAGGGTCGAGGCCATGAACGGAGTTTCCGAGACGTCCGAATCCCGGATGCGAGGCGGCCCCTTCGCGCCGTTCCTCGCCGAACGGGGCCGGGTTCTGCTCGACGGAGGGCTTTCGACCGCGCTCGAACGACGCGGCCACGACCTTTCCGGAGATCTCTGGTCGGCACGCCTGCTGCTCGACGAGCCCGAGGAGATTTGCGCCGTGCACGAGGCCTACCTCCGAGCAGGCGCCGACTGCGTCATCACGTCGTCGTACCAGGCGAGCTTTCCGGGGCTCGCGCGCATGGGGCTGAACGTCCGGGAGGCCGGCGCCATCCTGGAACTCTCGACCCGGCTGGCCGTCGAGGCTCGGGCGCGCGTCCTCGGCGCGGCGAAGGTCCCGGCGGGGGTGACCGGCGTCCCGCTCGTGGCGGCGAGTGTAGGACCCTACGGCGCGTTTCTCGCCGATGGGTCGGAGTATGACGGGCGGTACGGCGTCGGAGCCGCCCGGCTTCGTGACTTCCATCGCGACCGGATCGAGATTCTCGCCGGCAGCGGCGCCGATCTCCTCGCGTGTGAAACGCTGCCGAGCGCAGCCGAAGCCGAGGTGCTGCTCCGGATCCTGGACGACCTGCCGGGCGTGCGGGCATGGATGAGCTTCAGCTGCCGCGACCGCGAGTCGCTCTGGGATGGGACCCGGATCGACGACGTGGTGCGGGCGTGCTCGGGGCATGGCGCGGTCGTGGCCGTGGGCGTCAACTGCACCTCGCCCCGTCACCTCGGTGGCCTGATCGAGCGGGCGTCGGCCGTGACTGATCTCCCCCTGGTCGCCTACCCGAACTCGGGCGAGCGCTGGGACGCGGTCGCGCGAAGCTGGAGGCAGGATGGCCCGTCCGACGAGACCTGGCCGTGGCTCGACGGGCTGCGCGACGCGTGGACGGCGGGGGCGAGAGTGGTCGGAGGGTGCTGTCGCATCGGCCCCGAGGAGATTGCGGAGTTGCGGCGGAGCGTCGAGGGCGGAGATTGGCCGGAATGAACGGGCATCTGACCGCCGACCAGCTCGGCGACCTCAGGGCCGAGCTCGAGCGTCAGCTCGCCCGGCTCCAGAGAAGCATGAAGTTCACGGAGGAGGCGGTGCGCCCGGTCGAGCTCGACCAGACGGCCGTCGGCAGACTGTCTCGCATGGATTCCATCCAGAACCAGAGCCTTTCCAGGGAACTCCAGGACCGGGAAGTCGCGCGGCTCTCGCAGATCCACGGGGCACTGTCCCGGATCGACCGGGGCGCGTACGGAACCTGCGTGGAGTGTGGCGAACCCATCGTCTTCGAGCGCCTCTTCGTCTTTCCCGAGGCGCCTGAGTGCGCCGCGTGCATACCGTGAGCGCGTCGACGCGCTCGAGAGCGAAGCGTCGCTGAGTACCCCGGCGGAGGTCGACCGCGTCGACCTGCCCACGGTGGCCGCGGCCGCGGTTCTGGCGATCGCCCTCGGCACGATGGCGCATCAGGCGGCGCACGTGGTCGTGGGCGCGATGGCCGGTGGCCGTCCGACGCTCGTCACCAGCACCGGCTTCGAGGGGTACTGGTCCGGGCTCCGCAACGCGGGCGTCCTCGCCCTCGGTGCGAGTGGCTCGCTGGCCCACGGCATCCTGGCGCTCGCCGGCTGGCTGGTGTTTCGCCGGGGCGTGCGGGCGCCCACGACCGGGACCGCCGTCGGATGGATTCTTTTCGTGACGAACGCGTGGATCCCCACGGCATACCTGACGGTGAGCCCCGTGCTCGGCGCGGGCGACTGGATGCCCGTGCTGGATCGCTTCCGGCAGTTGGGTCCGATGCGGGCGAGTGCGGCCGTCACGGGCCTCTTCGTCGCGGCCCAGCTGTGGAAGGGGACGGTGCAGACCCTCGCGAGGCTGGTCGGCAACGGGGCGGCGGACGCGCGCGCGGCGCGCGCGCGCTCGATCACGCGATGGGCATGGGCCGCGGGCGGGCTCGTCGCCGTACTCGCGGCGGTGCGCGACCCGGCAGGGCCCGTCCACGCGGTCCCGATCGCCGCCGCGGCGACCTTCGGGAGCACGTGGCCGATCCTGCTCGCCGCCCGGGCCGTGGCCGGCGCGCCGGTGCCGGGTGCGCCTCTGCGGCTCGAGCGGTCGATCCCGGTGATCGTTCTCGCCGTGGTCTCGATGGTCGTGCTCGTGGCGTACTTCGGTCCCGGGGTCCGACTCGATTGACGGCCTGGCTTGTGGGTGTCGGCGGGCGCCTCTACGCTGTTCGAACGACGTCGCCACGCTCTGTCGAGGAGTTTCCATGAGATCGCATCGCCCCGCGCCTTCGGGAGCCGTATCCCTTGCGCTCGCCGCCCTGCTGACGCTTGGTGCGGCCCGGCCCGCCGCCGGCCAGTCGATCCCGTCGCCCGAGGAGTATTTCGGGCACGCCATGGGCGCGGACCGCCAGCTCGTGCGCTGGGACCGTCTCGTCGAGTACTACCAGATGCTGGGGGAAGCGAGCGACCGGATCGTCGTGCAGGAGGTGGGACCCACCACGCTCGGCAATCCATTCCTGGTCCTCTGGATCTCCTCGCCCGAGAACCTGGCGAACCTCGACGAGATCCAGCGGATGAACCACGTGCTGTCCGATCCCCGGGGGCACGACGAGCAGGTGATCGAGGCCGCGGTCCGGGACGGCAAGGTGGTCTTCCTCCAGGCGTACGGGCTGCACTCGACGGAGGTCGCGGCGAGCCAGACCGCGGCGGAGGTCGCGTGGCTCTTCGCGACGCGGACCGATGAAGAGATGACGCAGATCCTCGACGAAACCGTGTCGATCATCGTCCCGGGCATGAACCCCGACGGGACGAACATCGTGACCGACTGGTACGACCAATGGGTCGGAACGGAGTACGAGGGCAGCGGCCCGCCGGAGCTCTACCACCACTACGTCGGCCACGACAACAACCGCGACGCGTTCATGCAGAACACGGTGGAGTCGCAGTACGTGGCCGAGTTGCTCTTCCGGGCGTGGACCCCGCAGGCCTTCATCGACCACCACCAGATGGGTGCGTACACCGCGCGCATCTACCTGCCTCCCTACGCCGAGCCCATCCGACCCGGCGGGGATCCCCTGGTCTGGCGGGAGATGGCGTGGTACGGCGCGCAGATGGCCTACAAGATGGACGAGCACGACCTGCCCGGTGCCATCGGCGCGGCGATCTACTCCGGATGGGGCCACTTCGGCTTCCACTGGATCACGCCGTTCCACAACATCGCCGGCATGCTGACGGAGTCGGCGAGCGCGCGGCTCGCTACCCCGCTCTACGTCCACCCCGATCAACTCGAGGGATCGCGCCAGCTCCCCGAGTACGAGGAGCAGACGACGTTTCCGAGTCCGTGGCAGGGTGGCTGGTGGCGCGTGCGCGACATCGTCGAGCGGCAGGTCGTGGCGACGTTCTCGCCGCTCGAGCTCGCCGCCAAGAATCGGCAGACCGTGCTGCGAAACGCGTACAACAAGGCGACGCGACAGACGCAGCGGGGTGCGGAAGGCGATGTGAAGGCGTTCGTGATCTCCGTCGATCAGCACGACCCCCTCACCATGCAGAAGATGGTGAACAAGCTGCTCCTGCAGGGCATCACCGTCGAGCGCGCGACCCGTGACTTCGTGCACGAGGGTCGGGCCTACGGGAGCGGCAGCTACGTCGTGTCCATGGCGCAGCCGAAGCGAGGCGTCATCCGCTGGCTGCTCGGGCAGACGTACTATCCGGACAACTCGTACACGCGTGACCGCCAAGGCGACCCGATTCGCCCGTACGACATGTCCACGGACAACCTCGCCGAGTTCATGGGCGTGCGGGTCGACCCGGTGGCATCACCGATCACGGCGTCGCTCACTCGCGTCACCGGCATGATCGACCCGAGCGGCACGGTGACGGCCGGGGCGAGCGGATACGTGCTCGACGGGCGTCTCAACGACTCGTTCGAAGCCGTGAACCTGCTCTTCGCGGCCGGCGTGTCCGTACGCCGCGCCTGGAGGGACGGATCGGGAGTGAGGCAGGGGGACTTCGTCGTGGCCGCCGACGCGGACCCGGCGGTGGTGCGGCGGATCGCCGAGGAGACCGGCGTGGACTTCGCGCCGCTCGGCGCCGACGCGTCCGCCTCGACCTTCGCCCTCACCCGTCAGCGCGTGGGCATGTACCAGCGCTACCACGGTGGGAACATGGACGAGGGGTGGACGCGCTGGCTGCTCGAGGACTTCTCGTTCGAGTACGCTACGATCATGGACGCGGAGATCCTGCGCGGAGCGCTGCGCGAACGCTGGGACGTCATCGTCCTGCCGGCCGATTCGCGGCAGATGATGGTCGACGGGCCGAACGACGTGAGCTCTACGCCCCCGCCGTACCGGTCGGGATTCGGCGACGAGGGCGTCGCTGCCCTGCGGGAATTCGTTGAGAACGGGGGAACGCTCGTGACGTTCGCACAGGCCGGGGATCTTCCGCTCGCGGACTTCGACCTTCCCGTCGAGAACGCCGTCGAGGGGGTGTGGGGGAACGACTTCTGGTCTCCGGGTTCGACACTGCACATGCGGGTCGACACGACCGACCCTTTCGCGTGGGGCATGCCCCGCGACGCGCTCGCCACGTATCTGGCCGGCGGCCAGGTCTACGAGACGGTGGCCGGTGCCCGCAGCGCCGACGTCCGTCGCCTCGCGACGTATCCCGAGCGCGACATCCTGCGGAGCGGCTGGCTCCTCGGTGAGGAGGCCATCGCGAACAGGGCGGCCGTCGTCGCCGTGGACAGGGGCGAGGGCACCGTGCTCATGCTGGGCTTCCGGGCCCAGCACCGGGCGCAGACGCACGGCACCTTCAAGCTCTTCTTCAACGCGCTGATGCAGCGCCCGCGGCCGACGAGCGGTGTGGCCGCCGGAGGCGGGGGGCCGGCCTAGGGTTCCGGCCTAGCTTTCCGGTTCGATCGTCGCCCGCACGATCTTTGTCAGCTCCGGGAAGTCCGCGTCGAGGTATTCGTTGCCGCGCGCCGATGCCATCGCCTGGTACGGCCCGTCCCCCCGGGGCGGGCCGTCGCCGTAGGCGGCGTGGAACGCGTCCACCGCGTCCATCCCCTCGATGACCTGCCCGAAGGGCGCGAAGCCGTTGGCGTCCAGCGCGGCGTTGTCCTTGAAGCTGATGAACACCTCCGTCGTGCGCGTGTGCACGCCGCCCTTCGCGAACGCGACGCGGCCGCGCGCGTTCGTCTCGACCACCGGGTCGTCGACCAGGTATTCCGACTTCCACACCTGATTCACATACGGGTTGTCGTTCAGGCCGAACTGGGCCATGAAGCCCGCCACCACCCGGTAGACCCGCGTATCGTCGTAGAAGCCACCCTTCACGAGGTTGTAGAAGCGGTCCGCGCCGAGCGGCGCCCAGGCTCGGCGCACGTCGATCACGACGTCCCCGGCGGATGTCTCGAGCCGGACGCGGAAACGCTCGGGGGCCGTCTCCGTGAAGCGCTCCGGGCGCAGGAGCGGGTCTCGGAGCCTGGGGTCGCCGGTTTCTGCGGTGTCGGCGCCACCGCTGCAGCCCAAGGCGAGCGTGAGGGCGAGGAGGACGAGGGGACGAACGGTGCGGCCGGGCACGGCGAACTCCGATGGTGAGCGTGGGTTCCTCTCCATCTTCCGCGCGCCCGGGGCTGCGTCAAGGGCGCGGCGTCCCGTGTGGCCGCGGGGACGGTGGCCTTGCGAGCGGAAGAGCGCAGGCGGACTCTAGCCAGGCCGCATGCACCCGGAACGCCGCCGGGCCACAACGATGCCCGCCCACGAGGCCCGCGATGATCGATCTTCGAAGTGACACCGTCACCCGCCCCACGCCCGCGATGCGCGAGGCCATGGCCCGCGCCGAAGTCGGCGACGACGTCTACGGTGACGACCCGACGGTGAAGGAGCTCGAGGCGCGCACGGCCGAGCTTCTGGGCAAGGAGGAAGCCGTCTTCGTGCCCACCGGCAGCATGTCCAATCAGATCGCCATCCGCACGCTCACCGAGCCGGGCGACCTGGCACTCCTGTCCGGAGCCGCGCACATCGTACTGAACGAGGGCGGAGCCGGCGCTGCCATCGGGGGCGTCTCCATGCGGCCTCTCTCCGGCGCAGACGGTACGTTCGGACCCGACGCCGTGGTCGAGGCGCTCGGGCGCTCGCACCCGTTCAACCCTCCGACGCTCCCGTCGCCGCCCACGCTCCTGTGCCTGGAGAACACGCACAACGCGGGCGGCGGTACGGTGTGGCCGCTGGACCGCCTCCGAGACGTGTGCGCGGTCGGGCGCGCGCACGGGCTTTCCGTGCACCTCGACGGTGCCCGTCTCTGGCATGCGAGCGCCGCATCGGGTGTGCCGGAGCGCCAGTACGCCGAGGCGTTCGACACGGTCAACGTGTGCTTCAGCAAGGGGCTCGGGGCGCCGGTCGGGTCGGCGCTGGCCGGGTCGCGTGCCACCATCGCGCGGGCGCGCCGCTTCCGGCAGCAGTTCGGCGGGGGCATGCGGCAGGCGGGCGTGGTCGCTGCTGCTGCGCTGCACGCGCTCGAGCACCATCGGGCGGAGCTGCGCCGGGACGTCGTCAACGCCCGCCGCCTGGCCGAGGGGCTCGCGGCCGTTCCGGGCGTGCGTCTCGATCTCGCCCGGGTGCAGTCGAACATCGTCCGCTTTGAAGTCGACGTCGACGCCGGGGCGTTCGCGACTTCCTGCCACGAACGTGGGGTCCACATGCTGCCCAACGGCGCGCATGGCGTGCGTGCGGTGCTGCACCGCGACGTCGCGAACGAGGACGTCTCCGCGGCGCTCGGCGTCATGGCCTCGGCGCTCGCCGCACTGCGGGTCTCGATGGACCCGGCCGGGGCCGAGCGGGGTTCATGATTTCCAACCATCCCATGTGAACTGCAACCGAAGGTGACACTCGATGGCGACCCTCCAACAGGCGACGCTCGGCGGTGGCTGCTTCTGGTGCCTGGAAGCGGTCTACGAGATGGTGGACGGTGTGACCGGCGTGAAGTCCGGCTACGCCGGGGGCCACGTGTCGAATCCCACGTACAAGCACGTGTGTACGGGCGAGACCGGCCACGCGGAAGTCGTGCAGATCGAATTCGATCCGGCCGTGATCTCGTACGCGGAACTGCTGGAGATCTTCTTCGGGATCCACGACCCGACCACGCTGAACCGCCAGGGAGGCGACGTCGGCACGCAGTATCGTTCGGCGATCTTCGCGCACTCTGAGGAGCAGGCGGACATCGCGCGGGAGGTGTTGTCGGCGGTCGACGCGGACGGGCCCTGGGACGACCCGATCGTCACCGAGGTCGTCCGGCTCGACACTTTCTGGCCGGCCGAGGACTACCACGACGCCTACTTCCGACGCAACGGGGGTCAGCCCTACTGCGCCAGCGTGATCGCCCCCAAGGTGGCCAAGTTTCGGCAGCGGTTCGTCCACCGGATTTCGGGTGCCCGCTAGTACCAAACCAGCGTCAAACCCCCTCCATCTGTTCTATTCCTGCACCCCTGTGTGGGTCGACCCATTCCTCTTAGGATTGGTGCGGTAACCTTTTAATATTGGCGTGGTAAGTTTCTGACCCCAAGGAGAGCAGGTGGCATGCCCAAGCCGGACGAGAGGTTGATCGTGAAGTGGCGTGAACTCGCCGAAGACGGCTACCTCTATGCGGAAATCTCGCGCATCTATCCGGACTTCTCGGTCGATCAGGTCCGGCACTACTGCCTCGGCCACACCGGCCGCAAGCTGGGCGGGCCGATTCAGCGAGTCGACCGCTGGTACGGTTCCAACGTCTGGCTCCGTGGCGAGAACTCGCCGCACTCGGAACTCTCGGCGGCCCAGGCGGCGAAGGTCCTCGACGACTGGGACGAGAAGGCCGACCGATGGAAGCAGTCCGGTGCGGAGTGGGCGCGCAAGCTCGGCGTCTCCCCCAGCACGATCTACATGCTGCGCCGCGGTGAGACGTGGAAGCACCTGGAGCACCCGAATCAGGGTCGCAAGCCGAGGAAGCGCAAGGCGAAGAAGTGACGTCGCGGTTGCCCGGGCAGCCCGCCTAACTCCCTCTGATCGACGAGGAGGTACGGCGCCGGGTGCGTCTCGAGGGTCTTCCGACCGTGACGATCCGCGGCAAGTGGCTTGGAGGAGCGCGGATCGGAACGGAGTGCGGGCTCGACGCCAGTCGCGAGCCGGCCGGTCCTTGGCGCCGCAGATCCGGTGGACAGTCGACCGGCCCGTCCTTAGAATCGTGGTCGCGTATCCTGAACAGCCCTCACTCGACCGACCGAGCGCGCGATGACGACCCTTCGCGCCAGCGCCGCGTCGAGCGACGGCCCGGCGTGGTTTTTTCGTTCGCGGGAGAGCGATGATCAGCGTCGAACGTGTCTCGAAGTGGTACGGCGACGTCCTCGCCGTCGACAACCTCAGCTTCGAGGTCCAGAGAGGAGAGGTCGTCGGGTTCCTGGGCCCCAACGGCGCCGGGAAGTCGACCACCATGCGGATGATCACCGGTACGCTCCAGCCCGACGGGGGCGTGGTCCGCTTCGACGGCGCGCCGATCGCCGACGACCTGACGGCGGCCAAACGCCGCGTCGGATACCTGCCGGAGTCCAACCCGCTCTACGACGAGCTTCTCGTCTCGGAGTACCTGGAGTACGTCGCGGAGCTGCGGGGCCTCACGCCCGAGCAGACCCGGTCGGGCGTGTCCGATGCGGTGGACGAGACCGACATCGCGGACGTCTTCTACCGGCCGGTGGGCGAGTGCTCCAAGGGCTACCGCCAGCGCGTGGGGCTCGCGGCTGCAATCCTGCACCGGCCGGAGGTACTCGTTCTCGACGAGCCGACCGAGGGACTCGACCCCAACCAGCGCGTCGAGATCCGTCGTCTGGTCGGGTCGCTCGGCCGGGAGCGCACGGTGCTGCTCAGCACGCACGTCATGCAGGAGGTGGAGGCCACCTGTTCGCGGCTCGTGATCCTGAGCCGCGGCCGGCTCGCCGCCGAGGGCGGCGTGCAGGACCTGATCTCGAGCCGCTCGGGGGGTGCGCGGTATGTGGTGGAGGCCGTTGGTGATGGCGTAGCCCAGGCCCTCGCCGGACTCCGCGGCGTGTCGGGGCACACCGCCGAGCAGCTGGTCGACCGGCTCCGGGTCTACCTCGACGTCGCGGACGGAACCGAGCTGCGGACGGAGATCTTCGCGATGGCTCGGGACCGCGGGTGGACGCTCTGGGAGCTGCACCGCGAGAAGGCCAGCCTGGAGCAGCTCTTCCGGAGCCTGACCGCGGAGGGCGAGTGATGGCACGCATCGCGACCATCGCCCGGCGGGAGATTCGAGGTTACTTCGACCAGCCCACGGCGTACGTTCTGATCGTCGCCTTCCTGGTGATCACGCTCTTCCTGGCGTTTCGCACCATGTACGCGAGCGGCGTGGCGTCGCTTCGTCCGGTGTTCGATCTCCTGCCCATGCTCTTCGCGATCTTCGTGCCCGCGGCCACCATGCGCAGCCTCGCCGAGGAGCGCCGGGGCAAAACGCTCGACTGGCTCATGGCGCAGCCCATCACGGAGTGGGATCTCGTGGCGGGCAAGTTCGTCGGGAGCTGGGGCTTCGTGCTGCTCGCCCTCGCCGGCACGGTTCCCACGGCGCTCGGGGTTCTCGTCGTGTCCGGGGCCGATCCGGGTATCGTCGTGGCGCAGTACCTCGGGGCGATCCTTCTCGCGGCGGAGCTCTCCGCCCTGGGAGTGTGGGCGTCCGCGATCACGAGGAATCAGATCACGGCGTTCATCGTCGCGGCCGCGCTCAGCTTCGCGCTCTTCCTCATCGGGCTTCCGTTCGTCCAGATCGGGCTGCCTCCGGTGCTGTCGGGTACGCTGGCGCAGCTCTCGGTGGTCAGCCACTTCGAGAACGTCGCCCGCGGCGTCGTCGACCTGCGCGACGTCCTCTACTTCGCGTCGACGGCCGGCCTCTTCCTGATGTTCGCATGGACGGCCGTATCCGCGGAGCGGCTCAGTCGGGCGCGTGCGGAGTTCGGCCGACTGCGTACCGGAGCCGCCGTCGCGCTCGTGCTCGTCCTGGTGCTCAACCTCGTGGGAAGCCGCGTGCGCGGGCGCGTGGACCTGACGCGCGACGATCTGTACACGCTCTCGGACGGAACGCGGGAACTGCTGGCCGGTCTCGACGACATCGTGCAGGTCAAGCTGTACGCGTCTTCGGAGCTCCCTCCGGAAGTCCAGCTGCAGCTTCGGGACGTCCGTGATCTCCTGGCGGACATGCGGCGCGCCTCGAACGGGAACCTGCTGGTGAGCGACGTGGACCCGTCCGTCGATGAAGCGGCGGCGACCGAGGCCGCGGAGCTCGGCATCTACGCGGTCGAGTTCAGCGTGCTTCGCGAGGACAACTTCGAGGTCCGTCAGGGCTACTACGGTCTCGCCGTGCTGTACGCCGATCAGAGCGAGGTGACGCCGGTCATCCAGCGGACTGACGACCTGGAATTCCGGCTCGCTTCGCAGATCTACCGCATGACCACCACGGAGCGTCCAGGGATTGCCTTCGTGCAGGGCTTCGGCGCCAGGACGCCCGGGCAGATCCCCGGTCTGCGCGAGAGCCTGGCCGAGCGGTACCGCATCCGGCAGATCGACATCGCCGGGGACTCCGCGGAAGCGGTGGGGCGGGACTCCACCGAAGTGCTCGTCGTGGCGGGTGCGACGGAGCCGCTCGATCCCATGGCGCTCGGCCGTGTGCGGGACTTCGTCGACGGGGGAGGAGCCGCGCTCCTCCTCATGGAGCCGATCGTGCTCAACCCCCAGTCCCCGATGCCGATTCCGGCTTCCTCGGGCCTCGAGGAGCTCCTGGCCGAGCGCGGGCTCAGAGTCGTCGAAGGGCTGGTCGTCGATCTCGCGTCGAGCGAGCGGGTGTCCCTCGGGCGGCAGGGACCCTTCAGCGTCATCGCTCCCTACCCGCTCTGGCCGATCGTACAGCCGGCAGGAGATCATCCTGTGACCCGTGGGCTCAACGCCCTCACGCTGGCGTGGGCCGCGGCGCTGGACATCGACGCGGACGACGGGTCGGTCTTGCCGATCTGGCAGACGAGTGACAACGGCGCGATCCACCCGATGATGGCGCCCATCACGCCCGACCAGGACTGGATCTTCGGGGAGGAGGATCTGGCCGTGCGCACGGTAGCGGCGGCGGTCCAGCCGGCCGAGGGTGCGCCGGGCGGGCGGATGATCGTGGTGGGGGACGCCTCGTTCACCGAGCAGAACTACATCGGGGCCAACCCGGGGAACCTCCTCTTCCTCGCCAATGCCATCGACTGGCTCGCGCAGGACGAGGCACTCATCAACATCCGCTCCAAGAACCGGACTCCGCCGGGACTGGTCTTCGAGTCCGACGCGACCCGCAATCTCCTCAAGTTCGGCAACCTGATCGGGATCCCCCTCCTCTTCGTGCTCGTGGGATTCCTCAGAGTGTCGGGTCGGCGGCGCCGGGCGGAGGCACGCTGGTCGGAGGTGATCTCGTGAGCGAGCGGACGCTGAAGCAGCTGGTCGGTGCCCTGGCGGTGCTCGTGGCGATCTGGGCCGTGAGCGCGCTCTTCCGGGGCGGGGCCGGGACGATCGCCGCTCCGGGCGAGGTCGCCGGCTTCTTCGACGGGCTCGACGGCACTTCACTCGACAAGCTTCGTGTCGCACGCGGCGCCGCCGGCTTCGAGCTCGAGCGTGCGGCCGACGGGTGGACGGTAGACGGCTACCCCGCCGACATCGAAGGCGTTGCTCGCCTCCTGGAGATCCTCGAGGACGCCTCCGTCGGTGACCTGGTCGCGTCCAACCCCGACAATCATGCCCGGATGGGCGTGTCGGACGACAGCGCCTACGTCACGACGTTCACGGCCGGAGGCGACGCGCGGACGCTACTCGTGGGCAAGAGCGGGCGCCGGTTCGGTACCGCGTACGTCCGTCTTCCGGACCGGGACGACGTCTACCTCCTGGAAGGGGACCTGCGCGCGCATCTCGGAAGGGACGTCGAATCCTGGAGAAATCGTACCGTCGTCACGGTGGACACGACATCCGTCACGCGCATCGTCGTGGACCGCGTCGATGGTTCGTACGTGCTGGTGCGGGGGGACACGGCCTGGACGCTGGAAGGGAGCGGAGAGGTGGCGGGTACCGCCGTCGCGGGGATCCTGGCGGAGCTCGCGCGCATGGTGGCCAGTGGCTTCCTGGCCGAAGGCGACTCCATCGCGGGACTCGAACGTGCGGCCACGACCACGGCCTTCGATGCCGCGGGGAGCGTCGTGGCGGAGCTCACGTTCGGTGCCGGTTCCGGCGACCGATGGGCGCGCAACGCGACCGACGCCTGGGCCTACCGGGTGTCGTCCTTCCGCGTGAACCGCGCGGCGCCGGCGCGCGACGACGTGCGGCCAGGCGGGTGAGACGCGACCGGCCGGTCCCTCGGGCCCGGCCGGTCCACGTCGCTCACCCGGGCGCGGGGCGGGCGCCCCGCCGGGTCATCCGAACGAGATGCCCTGCGCGAGCGGGAGCTCGGTGCTCCAGTTGACCGTGTTCGTCTGGCGGCGCATGTAGGCCTTCCAGGCGTCGGAGCCGGACTCGCGGCCGCCGCCCGTTTCCTTCTCGCCGCCGAACGCGCCGCCGATCTCGGCCCCGGACGTCCCGATGTTCACGTTCGCGATCCCGCAGTCGCTGCCGCGGTGCGACAGGAAGTACTCGGCCTCGCGGAAGTTGTCGGTGAAGATCGACGAAGAGAGCCCCTGGGGTACGGCGTTGTGGATCGCGAGCGCCTCGTCCATCTCGGAAATGGCCTCGGCTGGCGTCGCGCCGGCGCTTCCGTACTCGATGATGTAGAGGATCGGGGCGAAGGTCTCGTCCTGCACGATCTCGTAGTGGTTCTCGGCGCGTGCGATGCAGGGAGTGACGTAGAGACCGCCGGGGTACGCCTCGCCCTCGAGCCGGTCGCCACCGTAGAGGATCTCCCCACCCTCCTCGACCACCTTCGCCTTCGCGGCCATCATGGCGTCGACGGAATCACGGTTGAGCAGCGGGCCCATGAGCGTGCCGTCCTCGAGCGGGTTTCCGATGCGAACGCCTTCGTACGCCCGGGTCAGGCGAGAGACGAGTTCGCCGCTCACCGAACGGTGCACGATGATCCGGCGCGTGCTCGTGCAGCGCTGGCCCGCGGTACCCACCGATCCGAAGACGATACCCGGCAGGGCCAGGTCGAGGTTCGCGCTGGGCGTCACGATGATCGCATTGTTGCCGCCGAGCTCCAGGATCGTGCGGCCGAGTCGCCCGGCCACCGTCTGCCCCACGATCCTGCCCATGCGGCACGATCCCGTCGCCGACACGAGCGGCACGCGGCGGTCGTTGACGAGGCGGTTGCCGATGGTGGGGCCCGCACCCACCGCGAGGGAGAAGATTGCGGGGTCGACGTCGTTCTCACGGCAGACCGCGGCGGCGATCTTCGTGACGGCCACGGCAGTCAGCGGTGTTCGCTCGGAGGGCTTCCAGAGCGTCGCATCACCACAGACCGCGGCCAGCGCGGAGTTCCAGCTCCACACCGCGACGGGGAAGTTGAAGGCACTGATCACGCCGACGACGCCGAGCGGGTGCCACTGCTCGCGCATGTGGTGGTCGGGCCGCTCGCTTGCCAGCGTGAGCCCGTACAGCTGGCGAGAGAGCCCGACGGCGAAGTCGCAGATGTCGATCATCTCCTGGACCTCACCCTGACCCTCCGCCTTGATCTTGCCCATCTCGAGGGTGACCAGGGCGCCCAGCTCCGCCTTCTTCTCGCGCAGCCGGTTGCCCAGCTGCCGGATCAGCTCGCCGCGCTTCGGCGCCGGCACCTTCCTCCACTCCAGGAAGGCCCCGTGCGCCCGATCGACGATCTCGTCGTACTCGGCCTCCGTGACCTCCCGGACCGCGGCGAGGCGGGTGCCGTCGATCGGCGTGCAGATCTCGTGGAGCGGGCCGGAACCGACCCATTCACCGGCGAAGCCGCCGGGGTTCACGTCTTCGATGCCGAGCGCGGAGAGAATCTGCTTCGTAGTCATGACATGCCTGCGTGTCGGGTCGTTCACGGAAGGTCGAAATCCCTGCCGGGACGCTC
>JAURER010000055.1 GCA_030827315.1 Gemmatimonadota bacterium
GAGCTTCTTGCCCAGGTCCTGGAGATGGCAGGGTTCGCCACGGAGGCCTTCAACGATCCCACGAAGGCCCTGCATGCCATGGAGTCCGGAAGCCGCTTCGACGTGATCGTGTCGGATGTCCGGATGCCCGGGGTAAGTGGGCTGGAACTAGTGCGGCGAGCAGAAGAGCTGATGGGCCCGCGGCCGACGGTGTTCGTCACAGGGTTTGCCGAGGGCGTCTTCACCGGCAACGAAGCTCCGGTTTCCGGGCCCTATACCGTGCTCGCGAAACCTTTCCGAATCGCGCAGCTGACGGAAGCCATCAACAAGGTCACCGGGTAGCCCGCCCGACCCAGGCCGGCCGGTGCGACGCCGGCCGGCCCGAGCACCTCTCGCCCCCTCAGTTCACTGCGGGCATCCCGGCCTGCTCGCGTACCCAGCGCGCCGCTTCCTCGTGCGTGCCGAACCAGACCCGGCCCTTCGCCTTCATGTGCTCGATGAGGCCTTCGATCGCGACGATGCGCGAGCGATGTCCGCTGACATGCGGGTGCATGGTGAGCAGGAACATCGTGCCCTCCTCCCACGCCTTGTCGAACTCGTCGATCCAGACCTGCATCACGTCGCGGGGGTTCATGTAGCTGTTGCCCCGGGGGTTGAAGAGCGGCGCGTCGTCGAGGATCCACTCGACCGGAAGCTCCACCAGTCCCGTGGGTTCCCCGTCCTGCACGAGCTCGTAGGGACGGTCGTCCGCCATCAGCGAACTCTCGTAGAGGAAGCCCATATCGCGCACGATGCGCAGCGTGTTGGGGCTGTGGTTCCACGATGGCGCGCGGTAGCCGACCGGACGCTCTCCGGTGATCCGCTCCATCTCGTCGACTGCCTGCCGCAGCAGGCGCTCTTCGGTTTCACCGTCCAGCGTCGTGTTCAGCTCGTGAATCCAGCCGTGCACTGCGATCTCGTGCATGCCGGAGGCCGTCACCACGTCGGCCTGCTCGGGGGCGATCTTGAGACTCCATGCCGGGAAGAAGAAGGTCGCGGGGACCTGTTCCTCGTCGTGGAGCTTCACCACCCGCGGCAGGGCGACTCGGTGACCGTACTCACCCTGGGAGAGCGGGCCGATGCTGATCTCGCCCGTGCGCAGCCCCTGCACGGTCTCGTTGTCGACGTCGTAGGAGAAGAGGACCGCCACGCGCGCCCCGCCTGGCCACGACGCAGGAGTGAGGTCTCGTCCGGCGCGCACCTGGTTTACCGCAGATCGGACGTACTCCTCCGACCAGTTCCAGGGCTCGGCGGGACTCTGGGTCTGTGCCGGCGCATCGGGAATCGAGCAGCTCGCCGAGGCGAGGGCGAGAAACGCGGCCGAAGCGAAGCCCAGACGGGCCGGCGCTCCGGGGGAACGACGAAGCTTCATGAGAAGACTCCTGTTGAGTTGCCTCAGCCTACCGCCCCCGACGCGTCCAGAACAGAACCGCCCCGTTGCCACCGATCGTGCCGTACTGGAACGCGGCCTCGATGGGATCCAGGATGGCGATGCTCTCGACGGCTTCCGGATCGATGTTGAGCGCCTGCGGCCCCGAGATCGGAACCCCGTCGAGCACGTTGAGGGCGCAGCTGCCGCGCCCCATGCGCGTCGCGCGGTTGAGCGAAATGCAGAGTCCCATGTCGTCGCCTCCCATCGTCTGGTTCTCGGGTCGAATCACTCGGAGGCCCGATGGTCCCGCTCGTTCGATGATGACGCCCACGTCGCGCTTCACCGGGATGTCGTCGATCCTGTCACGACTGATCCAGCGGTTGCCGAGCTGCCGGGGGCTCAGGCCCATCCGGGTGAGCTCCTCCGCGGCGAGTTCCTCGACGGAGACCTCGAGACCCTCGAGACCGAGTGGCTCAGGCGCCATGAGCAGCTCGAGCGGCGCCTGACCCGCGGTGACCAGCGCGAGCAGAGGTGAGCGGGTGTCGATGTAGCCGAAGCGCTGGGCCACCAGCACGAACTCCCCCGCCTCCGGAGGGGTCAGGACGAACCGGCCCGCCGAATCGGCGAGCACGCGGGCACGCTGCTCCCCGTCCCGGGCGATCAGGGTGACGATCGCCCCACCCACGGGCCGCTCGTTCACCTCGTCCACGACGCGCCCGAGGATCGTCTGCGCGCGAAGCGGTGCCGCCGCCGCGAGCAGGGCGACGGCCGAAACGAGCACGACCGTCTTGAATCGCTCTCGCGACTGGTTGGCCTCACGCACCGTCGGGCACGCGCATGATCCCGTGGCTTACCTGCACCGCGCTGCCACCGACGCGCACGGCGGACGTCGTGCCGCCCGCGCGATCCGCCTCGACGTACAGAAGGCTCGGGCGCCCGATCTCGATGCCCTGTTCGACCGTCCACGCGAGCGAGGCCTCCTCGCTCCCTTCGGCCCTCGACAGGTAACCACCGAGGGCGGCCGCGGCCGACCCCGTCGCCGGGTCTTCCGGCACGCCGGAGCCCGGCGCCCACATGCGGACGCGCACGTCGACGTTCGGGCCTTCGGCGTCCATGCAGACGAGGTAGACGTGGTGCGCCCACGCGTCGGCGAGCAGCTCCTGCCACCGACCCGTGTCCAGCACGGCGCGGCGTACCGCGTCGACGGTACGCACGGGAATGACGAAGTACTCGAGGCCGCACGACACCATCTCCGGCTCGAGCGCGCCGCCGCCGGGTGCCTGGCCCCCGATGTCGTCCGGCGCGAGCCCGACCATCTTCGCCAGCTCGGCCACGCCATGCGGGGACGGGCGGTGCTCCGGGAGCACCGCGGTGGTGAAGCGGGCGAAGACGGGTGTTCCCCGTTCGAAGCGGACGACGACCGGCACGGGGCCGACGTTCTCTTCGAGCACCAGCGTGATCGACCCGGTGCCCGACCGGTCCACACCCTGTGGGATGGCACCCGATTCGGCCGCGCGTGCGGCGAGCCATACGGCGGTCCCGACCGTGGGGTGTCCCGCGAAGGGCACCTCCCGGCCGGGCGTGAAGATGCGCACGCGGGCCGTACCTCCGGGCGTTTCCGGGGGGCCCAGAAAGACCGTCTCCGACAGATTCATCTCCCGGGCCACGCGCTGCATGAGATCCGTCGGCAGGTGGGCCGCGTCGGGGAAGACGCCGAGCGGGTTGCCGCCGAAGACGCGGTCGGTGAAGACGTCCAGAGTGTGGAAGGGGAGATCCATCGAGCTGCCTCGAGGGGGCGGTTGCGGTGGGGGAGGTCGAGCACGCAAGCTGACCCGACGTGCCGGGTCCCGGCAACGGGCACCGACGCTCCGACTTCCCCAGGAGGAACCCCTGCGCACCATCGGAGTCATTTCGGACACGCACGGCCTGCTCCGTGACGAGGCCCTCGCGGCACTGGAGGGGAGCGCACTCATCCTCCATGCGGGCGACGTCGGTCCGCCCGAGATCCTCGAGCGCCTCGCCGGGATCGCACCCGTACGGTCGGTGCGCGGAAACACGGACGGGGGAGCCTTCGGCGCGACGCTCCCGATCCGTGACGTCGTGGGCCTGGGGCCGGCTTCGGACGCCCCGTTCGCCTGCATCGTTCACGACATCGAAGATCTGGATCTGGATCCCGTCGCGGCCGGCGTTCGGGTCGTGGTCTATGGGCATTCGCATCGACCCGCGGCCGACGTGCGGGGTGGCGTCCTCTTCTTCAATCCTGGAGCAGCCGGGCATCGGCGATTTCAGCTTCCTGTCACGGTAGGCCAGCTCGTGGTCGACGCCGAGGGCACGATCACGTGGCGGATCGTCGACCTCGGAGTCCCGTGAATCTTCCGGGAGCTCCGGGAGTTGCGACGGGCGGGTCGGATGGACATGATCGCCCTGCCGGGCGACTCGAACCGAAGAGGTGGCACATGGCGAAATACCTGACGCTGTCCGTCTCCACTGGACGAAGCCCGCGCTGCATCCGCACGCTTGCCGCCCTGCTGGCGATGATCCTCTGGGTCGCCCCGCTTCGAGCCCAGACGGTCGACGTTGCGGGCACGTGGGATCTCTCCGTGACCACCGACCAGGGTGTGACGACTCCGAGCGTCACCTTCCAGCAGGACGGCGGGACGCTCTCCGGTTCCTACTCCTCCGCCACGCTCGGCGAGGCACGGGTCCAGGGCTCGGTCGCGGGAACGGCGGTCCGGTGGTCGTTCTCGGCCAACCTTCAGGGTCAGTCCATTCGGGTTGCGTACGAGGGTACGGTCGCCGGGGACGGCACGATGTCGGGTACCATCGACATCGCCGCCGGCATGCTCGAGGGCACCTTCACGGCGCGGCGCCGGGGCGGCTGAGGCCGCGTCCCGACACGTGTCCGAATCCCCGCTGCCGGAGGCGCTGGCCTCCGCACACCGATGGGCACGCGCCCAGCCGTGGCTGGGGCGCTTCACGCTCATGAACAGGCTCCTGCTGGCCATGGCCTTCATTCCCACCGGACTGGTCAAGGCCACCGGTCAGCGCTTCACCTCACTCCCGGTGGAGAATCCGGTCGGCTTCTTCTTCGAGGCGATGGTTCGCACGGGTCCGTATTGGCATTTCATCGGCCTCGTGCAGATCGCCGCGGCGGTCTGTCTGCTCGTGCCGGCTACGGCGACGCTCGGCGCCGTACTCTTTCTGCCCGTGATCCTGAGCATCTTCCTGATCACGTGGGGTGTCGGATTCCAGGGGACGGTATGGGTGACGGGAGGCATGTTGCTCGCGGTCGTCTACCTCGTGTGTTGGGACGGCGACCGCATCTGGCGCGCAGGCGCACAGCTGTGGGGGCGCCGCGCCGGACCGGGGCTCCTCGAGGGCGCACACATCGTCGAGAAGATGGGTTGGAGCTCGGGGGGCGCCGTCGGTGTGGCGCTCCTCATGATCACGCGGGGGTTCGTGCCCCGTTCCCTCACCGGTCCACTGCTCGTGGTGGGCGCCGGCGCGTTCGTTATGGTGCTCGTGGGGTGGCTGCTGGGTGCACGCGGGCGACGTCCGCGGCGGGGCGCCTGAACGGGTCCCCCGGCCAGGAACTTCCGGCGACGCGCCGGGCGTTGGCATGCCGGGCGCTCTCTCCCCAGATTGGCGCATCTCGTCTCACCACCTCCATCCTCCCGTGGAGCCCCGCCGTGCGCAGCCGACGTTTCCGTCTTCCGGTTCTCTTCCTGCTCGTCGTCCAGGCCGGCGCCTGCGTATCGTGGCAGGCCGTATCGGCTCCGCCCGAGGCGTATGTCCGTGAACAGGCCCCGGACCGCGTGCGTGTGACGCGGAGCGACGGGGTGCAGCTGACGCTGGAGGGGCCGGAGGTACGGGCGGGCGCCATCGTGGCGACCCGGTCGCCCGGCGCCATCCTGCTCGGAGACGTCCGGGCCGTCGAGGTGGAACGGGTCAGCGTGCTGCGCTCGGTCGGGATCATGGTGCCCGCCGCCCTGCTCCTGGTTCTGGCCGCGAACATCGCGTGCGGCGACCGCTGCTGAACGCAGGATCCGTGCAGGCCTCTGGCGCGCGCGCGCGCGCACTCTTGGTCGCCTTCACCGGTCTCACGGTGCTGGCCGGCTGCGGTGGCGGGGGCGACTTCGACGTGGTCATTCGTGGCGGGACCGTCGTCGACGGCACCGGACGCCCGATGTTCGCCGCCGACGTCGGCATCCGGAACGATCGGATCCTGGCCGTCGGGGACCTCCATGACGTGCGTTCGGGCGAGGAGATCGACGCGACGGGACTCTTCGTTGCGCCCGGCTTCATCAACCTGCACAGCCACGACCGTCTGTCCGCCGCTCCGACGTCGGTGAACCTCCTCGGACAGGGTGTGACGACCATCATCCTGAACGCCGACGGGGGCGGACCGCTCGATCTCGATGCCCAGCTCGCAGAGGCGGAAGAAGCGGGCCTCGCGGTGAATGTGGGGCCGAACATCGGGTTCAACCGCGCCTGGGCCGAAGTGAATGGCCGGGAGGACCGGCGCCCCACGGTCACTGCGCTCGCCGAGATGCGGGCCCTGGTCGAGCGCGGCCTTCGAGCGGGTGCCTGGGGCGTCTCCGCCGGTCTCGACTACAAGCCTGCCTATTACGCCCGCACCGACGAGGTGAACGAGGTGCTCCACGATGCGGGGCGCTGGCGGACCGTGTTCACGAACCACGACCGGATCACGCCCGAGTCGGGGTTCAGCTCGATGGTCGGGATGCGTGAGACCGTCGAGATCGGCGAAGCGGCCGGCCTCGTGCCGGTCATCACCCACATGAAGATCCAGGGCAGGGAGCAGGGCACCTCCGATGCCGTGCTCGACATGATGGACGAGGCCGAGGCCCGTGGCGTGTACACCGCCGCCGACGCGTATCCGTACCTGGCGGGTCAGACGTCTCTGGCGGCGCTGATCATTCCGGGATGGGCCCAGGAAGGTGGATGGGAAGCGATGATGCAGCGTCTCGCCGACGGCGCCCAGCGGTCGCGCATCGTCGCCGAGGCCGACGAGGCGCTCGAGGCCCGATTCGGGGGACCGCAGGGTGTGTTCCTGCCCGAGACGCAGGCGGAGCTCACCGACGTGATGGCCGAGACGGGGGCGACGAGCGGGGGCGACGCCGTCGTGCGCATCCTCACCCGGGAGGAGTCGAGTCCCACGTCGATCCTGCGTTTCGGCCGGGAGGACGATCTGGCCGCGATCCTGGCGCACCCGACGACTTCGATCGCGTGCGACTGCGACCCGTCCGACGGGTCCGCCTCGCATCCGCGTGGTTACGGGACCTTCCCGAGAGTGCTCGGCCGCTACGTTCGCGAGCTCGGTGTGCTCACGTGGGAAGAGGCGGTGCGCAAGATGACGGGACTTCCGGCTGCGACGATCGGAATGGTCGATCGCGGCGTCCTGGCTCCGGGGATGGTCGCGGACGTCGTCGTCTTCGATCCGGAGACCGTCATCGACCACGCGACGTACGCCGAGCCGACGCTGCCGTCCGAGGGGATCGTCCACGTCCTGGTCAACGGCGAGTGGGCACTCCGCGACGGTGTCGCCACCGGCGCGCGCGCGGGCCGGGCGCTGCGCCGTTCTCCCAACATGCCTTCGCGCGGGCTGGACACGGGATCACCGCGACGCGTCACGCTCACCGAGGAGATCTCGAACGCCTCGGGCAACTATCTCCTGCTGATGGATCTGTCGCAGGCCGCGGGGGCGCGATCGGCGCAGGGGCCTCTCGAGTTTCTGACCGACGGCCGGTTCGCCTTCGCCGCGACGACGCTGGGTGAGTTGCAGGTCGCTTCGGGGTGGGCCAGCGTCACCGGCGTGGGCGAGATTCCCTCCGGCGGCGAGCGCGCCTTCCTGCTGGTCGTGGATTCCGAGGATCCACTCGAGCCGGGTGAAGGGACGACGATCCTGCTCGAGGTCGAGGGGGAGGAGCCGGTCCGCCTGAGGACCCCGGCGAGCGTCGCGGTCGGGAGCTGAGCGACGGCCGAGCGACGGTCGGGATCCGGAAACCCCGGCCCGCGTCCCGGGAACCGCCCGCGGGTCAGCCCGTCCCGTCGCCCTCCGTCCCGACGCTCGCGCCGAGCCGCGCGATCACGTCTTCCATCTGCTGCTCCCGGGTGCGCGCCCAGCTGGGGAGAGAGATGCGTGCGTAGCCGAAGAGCACGGCACCGGTGGCGGCGAGCATCGACAGGTCGACCAGGGCCGACGTGGCTCCGGTGAAGAACGCGACCATGCCACCGATCGCGGCTCCGGCCATCATCGCTCCGCCCGCGCCCATGCCGGGCACCGCCGAGCCCTTCACCGTACGCAGCCGCAGGCGCTCGCCCGACCCGGTGGGCTCCAGGAGGACCTGGAGGTTCCCGTTGGTCCACTGACGGAACGCGCCCTCCTGTCGGATCTTCCCCTTCGCGTCGAACGTCATGCGCAGGTCGACGACGAGCCGGTTCCACTCTTCGTCGGTCAGGCGCCGGGGAAGCTGGATGGACCGCCCCACGCCCACGGTCGTCCCGAGAAAGGTGCGATGCGCGACCGCGTCCGGGAGCGGCCGGTCCAGGCGCGCCGCGGCCCGCGCGATGGCGTCCTTCGGGATTCCGACCTCGTTGCCGATGTCCTCGAGCTCGGCGAGGGTCAGGCCGGTGGCCGACGGCGCGCCCGGCGTGGACCCCGCGTGGGTCTCCGTCGCGCGGTCGAGGATCTCCGCGACCTCGGCGTCGGTGTATCGGCGTTCGGGGGTCATGGCGCTTCGGGAGGGTGTCAGAGGCGGCTCCCCGAGTCGACCAGCCGGTTGCCCTCGTCGGGGGTGTACACGGCATAGTCGAACCCCGGCGCGATGCAGAAGCTTCCGACTTCCCCGGTCTTGGACAGGGCGAGGAAGCCGACCTGGATGTCGCGCCAGTCGGGGTTCTTCGCGATGACGCGCTCCACCGCGAGCTCGCATGCCGCCTGCGGGCCATGACCCTGGCGCATGAGCTCGACCACGAGGAAGCATCCCACGGCCCGGATGACCGCCTCGCCCCAGCCCGTCGACGTGGCCCCGCCGATCTCGTTGTCGACATAGAGACCCGCGCCGATGATGGGGGAGTCACCGACCCTGCCGTGGTACTTGTACGCCGCGCCGCTCGTCGTGCACGCGCCCGAGAGGTTTCCGGCCTGGTCGAGCGCGAGCATGCCGATGGTGTCGTGGTTATCGATCGAGATCGACGGTGTCTCCTCTCCGTTCTCGGCCTTCCACTGCTCCCACCCTCGGCGCGCGTTCTCCGTGAGGAGATTCTGGCGCTCGAAGCCGTTCTTCACGGCGAAGTCGAGCGCTCCGTCGCCCACGAGCATGACGTGCGGCGTCTTTTCCATGACCTGTCGGGCCACGGAGATCGGATGCAGGATCTCCCGCAGGAAGGCGACGGATCCGCATCGGCCCGCCTCGTCCATGATGCAGGCGTCGAGCGTGACGTGGCCGTAGCGGTCGGGCCAGCCGCCGTAACCCACCGAGGTGACGTCCGGGTCCGCCTCCGGGACGCGCACGCCCGCCTCCACCGCGTCGAGTGCGCGGCCTCCGCTCGTGAGGATCGGCCAGGCGGCTTCGTTGGCCGCGAGCCCGTGCTCCCAGGTGGAGAGCGCCACCGGACGCACCGCCCGGGATGAGCCGGTGGCCGCGGCGGCGCCCTGGGGAGCGTCGGCGGGTGCGCACCCGTGGAGGAGCGCCGGGGCGGCGGCAGCGCCCAGGGCGGTGGTCTTCAGAAACGATCGGCGGTCGGTCATGCTTGATCCGGTGCGGAGGTGCGAGAATGATGGGAAGCGTCGGGGGCGGTCACGGAGGTTAGGGACGCCGCGTCGAGCCGGGCAAGGAGTCGCGGTGCGGCGTGTGTCCCGGTGCGCCGCGGTACGGCCCCGCCCCGATCCGCCTCGATCCCCACCGGGCTTCGGTGCGCAACGAGGAACTCGAGGAGTATCTGACCAGGGAGATCGGCGAGAACCCCAACGGCGTTTTCGGCTACAGGGCCATCCAGGGCCTCGCGCTCGAGGAGGCGAAGGCCGGAGCCGAGGACAACACGAAGCTCCTGCGCCGGTTGTTCATTCCCGTGCATCACGGACCTCAGGTCTGCCCGGGGCAGGGGAGCTTTGTCCCTCGCCCGTCGCCCACGGCGCTCGGCGGAACCTCGGATCCGAACTGGACCCCTTCCAGCGAGCGCGAGCCGGACACGAACTTTCCTTGCGGACGGCTGTACGTGAACGAGTACCGGTGCCCGGCGGAGCTGCTCGAGACGCTCGACCCCGACCACATCGCGGTGGTGGTGACGCTCGGTGGGAACGTCCACCTGTACCAGCGAGACTTCGACTGGACGTTCCGGCCCGCTCGGGGCACCGGGGCATGCTGAGTGCAACCTTCTGCAGAGGATCCTCCGTGTTCTTCGAACGTCGGCGGCGTGTTGTCGCCTTCACCCTGGTGTCCGCCCTGCTTCTCCTCCCTGCGATTGCGCCCGCACCGGCTCAGGCGCAGCTCGAGGTCCTGCTCACCGGTGACGACGGCTTCGACGCCCCGGGGCTCCGCGCGATGCGCGACGCGCTCCTGGCTGCCGGGCACCGCGTGACCGTCGTGGCGCCCCTGGACGACCGGAGTGGAACGGGCTCGAGCGTGACCATGAGCGGGATGCTCGACTACTACCCGCAGGCCGAGGGCGTGTGGGCCGTCGACGGGACTCCGTCCGACGCGGTGACGCTCGCGCTGGTGCACGTGATGCGCGCGAGCCCTCCCGATCTCGTGATCTCGGGGGCAAACCTCGGCCACACCGTGGGCGCCGACGTCATCGCGTCCGGAACCGCAGGGGCCGCGTTGACCGCAGCGCGCGCGGGTTACCCTGCCATCGCCGTGTCGGTTGCGGCGGACGCGGGGGAAGCGGGCGAGTCGCCGGCCTTTCCGAGCACGACCGCGGCATTCGCACCGGCCGCCGCGCTGGTGGTAGAGATCGCCCGGCAGCTGGCGGAGACCGGCGGCACGGGCCTGCTCGCGCCGCGCACGATTCTCAACGTGAACTATCCCGCGGTGGGTTCCGGGGAGCCGGCGGGGGTCCGCTTCGCGTCCGTCTCGAGTCAGCGTGCCTTCCGGCAGCTCTTTTCCGTCGCTGGCGCCTCAGGCCCGGCCCGGGTCCAGAGCGTGCCGGGTGATCCCGCCCGGGCCGAGGAAGGGTCCGACTTCGCTCTGCTCATGCAGGGGTACGTCACCATCAGCGTGCTCGACGGCAACCTCGACGCGGGGGAGGGGAGCTGGGAGCCGCTGCTCCAGCGTCTGATTATCGAGCGATGAGGGCGCGCTGGTGACGGTCTTTCGCACTGATCGACTCGTCCTGAGGGAGATACACGCCGACGACTTCGAGGCGGTGCACGCGTACGCGTCCGACCCGGAGGTCGTGCGCTGGGTCCCCTGGGGCCCGAACACGGAGACCGACACCCGGGACTTCGTCGCGGTCACGATGGCGAGTGCCGCGGCCGAGCCCCGCATGGACTGGATCCTGGCGGTCGAGACGCGAGAGGCCCCCCGGCTGGTCGGGACGGTAGGCCTCTACGTCCGCTACCACGACCAGGACCAGGCGATGCTTGGGTATGCGTACGGCCGCGGCGTCTGGGGTCGGGGCTACGCCACGGAGGCCGCCACCGCCATGCTCGAGATCGGCTTCGACGCCCTCGGCCTGCGGCGGATCTGGGCCGCGTGCGATCCCGACAATGCAGCGTCCCGGCGCGTGCTGGAGAAGATCGGCATGACACTCGAAGGCCGTCTGAGACAGGACACCGTCGTCCGGGGCCAGGTGAGGGACAGTCTGGTCTGGGGTATACTCGAAGAGGATTGGAACGGTCTTAGGAGAACGCTATGAGAATTTGCGTTCAAGAACGATTTTCACATGTCAGTTGAATGGGCTTGTTCGGTGCTGGGTCGAGCGAAAAGCTCCTCATGGGGACAAGAATGCTCAATTGGTGTTCATTCACGACGAGCAGATGGGTTTGTGCGACGTTTTCAATGGAACCGTTCAGGAAACATTCTTTGTTTGTCACGAATACTTTGCTGAAGGAGACGTGAATTCCTCATTTCATAATGAAATCAAGAAGAAATGAGTTATAGCCCTTGCGATCGACAAATTAAAATCTATCTTTGGCTTGATTTGACAGGGTCACGATCGAGAACACGATCGCCCTGTGTCATAGGAACCATAAAAACTGAGCAAGCTGGACAAATCCCTGGGAGGTGTGACTGTGAACGGTTTTGTGACTGTAGGGCAGTACGCGAAGGTTTGTAACACTTCGGGTCCGACCATGCGTAAGTGGATTGAGGCGGCGCAGAAGCAGTTAAAGGCTGAGATTCGCACGCTCAAGATTGGCAGCAGGACGTATTACTCGCGCTCGGACCTTGATGCAGTTTTCGGCGAGAACAAGAGCGATTAGGCAGTCTGAGGTGTGCCGAAGCGCACCTTGCGGGACCGGACGGACCCGCGCTGAACCCGAAAATCGGAGGAAGGCCATGCCCCGCAGTCTCGACTGGCGCTATCACCGCCCTGGCTGAACCAGCTGCAAACGCACGCAGGAGTTTCTTGCGACGAACAAGATCGAGGACGGCGAAGTGCAGAGCACCGGCCGGGACCCCATCGAGGCGGAGGGCGCGCTGGAGCTCCTCGAGGGTGTGAAGGAGCTGTACGTGGCCCGGGGAAGCAAGACCGTCCACGTCGACCTGTCGAAGAGCCGTCCGTCGGATGACGAGCTGCTGGCCATGCTGCTCGGGCGCTCCGGGGCGTTACGCGCTCCCACCATCCGGATGGGGAAGAAGCTGATCGTCGGATACAACGAGGAGTTGCTGAGCTCCACGCTGCTGTGAGGAGCACGTCTCCGCTGCGCCTTGTGACGTGCCCGGGCGTGCTGGCGCTCGTCGTCACTGCGTTCGGCGTCGCTCCGGGCGGGGGAGCCGCCCAGGACGCCCCGGCCGACCTGCGCGCCCGCATCGAGGCCGCGCAGCCGGATGGGGGCGATCAGGGTCTCGGCGTCTTCACCCTCGAAGAGCTACTGCTGGAGTTTGCCGTACCGTCGGTCAGCATCGCGGTCATCCACGACTTCGACGTCCACTGGTCCGCGGCGTACGGTCTGGCCGACACGGAGCTGCGACGACCCGCGGACGTCGAGACGGTCTTCCAGGCCGCGTCGATCTCCAAGCCGGTCGCCGCGATGGCGGTGGTCAGGGCCGCGGAGGACGGGCGATTCGGTCTCGACGACGACGTCAACACGATTCTCCGGTCCTGGCAGCTCGACGGCGAGGGGTTCACGGCGGCCCGCCCGGTGACCCCCCGAAGCCTTACGAGCCACACGTCAGGTCTCGGGGACGGCTTCGGCTTCCCGGGTTACCACCCCGACGACGCGGTACCGACGCTGCTCCAGATCCTCGACGGAGCGGCCCCGTCGAACGTGGGCCGGCTTTTCATGGAGCGTGAGCCCCTCACCGCGTACGAATACTCGGGAGGCGGCGTGACGCTGATGCAGCAGGCGCTGCAGGATGCACACGGACGGCCTTTCGACGAGATCCTGACGGACGAGGTACTCGATCCGATCGGCATGGCGCACAGCACGTACGCGCAGCCGCTCCCGCCCGAGTGGGACCGCAACGCGGCGCGTGCCCACGATCGCGAGGGGCGCGCGATGGACGCCAAGTGGCACGTGTATCCCGAGCAGGCGGCCGCCGGGCTCTGGACGACGCCGACCGACCTCGCGCGTTTCGCGATCGAGGTCCAGCGGGCCCTGCGGGACGAGTCGGGTCGCGTGCTCACCCGTCAGGGCGCGCGCGAGATGGTTACGCCGGTCGGCGTGGGTCCCTACGCGGTCGGCTTCTCCATCGCGAAACGGGGCGAGGGTTGGTACTTCAGCCACGGCGGCAGCAACTGGGGCTTCCGGGCGTCGCTCGTGGCCCACACCGCGAAGGGGTACGGCGTCGCCATCATGACCAACGGTGACCGGGGTTCCGAGCTCATCGCGGAACTCCAGCGCCGGGTCGAGCGTGCCTACGCGTGGGACTCCATCGCCGAGCCGGTACGGCGCGGCTACGGGAGGTAGCCCCCGGATGACGAAACGGATCCGCCTGCGCACCCCTGCTGTCCGGGCGATCACGGCGACCGCGCTGAGTCTGGCCCTCCCGGCTGCACTGAGCGCGCAGGTCGAGCGCGAACCGACGATCGTCGGCGTGGTCGCCGGCTACGTCATGAACGAGGGTGTATGGAAGCCCGCGTCGGAGTCGACCCCGGCGGGCGGCGTCCTCCTGGGGGGCTTCGCGAACGCGGCCACGCCGATTCCGTGGTTCGCGGTGCGGGCCGAGCTCATGTGGGCGCAGCGGGGTGACGACGTGGACTTGGTGATCGGAGGCGTGCCGACGCCGGGCGGGGTCCGGTCCGACTAC
>JAURER010000094.1 GCA_030827315.1 Gemmatimonadota bacterium
CCCTGGGTCCTGCCCAGGTGCCTGGACGGCGAGGATCGCGATCAGGATCAGCGGAGTCATCGAACGCTCAGTCGGTGTCCAGAATCCGAGCGATCTCGGTGCGGATATCCCGCAGGTGCATGCGCGTCATGTCGTCCACGGCGCGCCCGAGCGCCGCGTTCGCCGCCTCCGCAATGTCCTGCAGCTCGGCACGCATGACGGCGCGCACGTCCGAGGCCCACGGCGCGGGCGCCGGGTTGTTCGGACGCTCGAGGTCCTCCTCCGACGGGTTGAGCCGTGCGTCGACGGCCTGCAGGAGCGCGCGCTGGACGTTGCGCCGGTACGTGTCCACGCGAACGCTGGCGTCGTCCAACTCTCCCCAGACGCCGTCGCGAAGATCTGCCATGAGATTAGCCAGCGTATAGGTCGCGGGCCCGTCCATGGCCTCGAACTCGACGAGACGTTCCAGGCGTGACTGACTGAGGAGGTTGTTGAGCACGCGGGCCTGCTGCACGCGGAAGCGCTCGACCACACCGGTGGGCTCGATGCGGCGCAGGATGTCCTCGTCCAGGAACATCTCGGGCACGTGGAACGCAACGTCGCCGAGGTATCGCACCGCCTCCCTCTGACGGGCGGCCGGGGTCGGTTCGAAGCGCGGTCCCGTGCCGTATTTCTCCTGGGTGTCGGCGCTTCCCACGATGGCGGTGACATGGCCCATGTACCTGCCCCACTGGTTGACGGCCTGGCCGTACATGTTCTCCAGCTCCGTGTAGTCCTCTCCCGGCCGCTCGGTCACGCGCAGCATCATGTCCATCACGCGGCCCAGATTGAGCATGCCGTAGCGCGTGGACTTCACTGCATCGGCATCGCCGACGGCTTCGGTCAGATTCCCGGCATCGCTCTGGCCCGCGTCGGACGTGGAGAATCGAAGCCACGGGAAGTCGTCCTGCTGGCGCGCCCACCGGTCGAGGGTCGCGCGTTCGTCGTCCGGCGTCGCCGCACCCGGGATCTCGGCATATCCCCAGTTGACCGCGAAGTCGTCATACGGCCCGACCTTCGGGATGAGGTACTCGAGCGGAATCCCGTCCTCGGGCTGGGCGGCGTAGTTGAACCGAGAGTAGTCCATGAGCGTCGCGACGTGGCTTCCACCCATACGCTCGAGAAAGGAGCGACTGCGGATGGAGTCCGCGGGATACTGCGATGACGCCTTCATGTTGTGCGGGAATCCGATCGAGTGTCCGATCTCGTGCGTGACGACGTATTCGACCAGGCGTCCCATGAGCGAATCGGGCATCGGCAGCGAATGCGCTCGCTCGTCCAGCGGGCCGACCTGAATGAAGTACCAGTTCTTCTGGAGCTCCATGATGTTGTGGTACATGTTGACCTCGCCCTTCAGGATCTGCCCCGAGCGAGGGTCCACGATCTGTCCGCCGGTGGCGTTCGCCACGGTCGAGGGCCGCCAGTAGATGACCGACTTCCGTGCGTCGAGCAGCGAGAAGTCGGGGTCCTCCTCGGGTGTCGGGGCGACGCGCCCGAAGATGGCGTTACTGAAGCCCGCCTTCTCGAACGCGCTCTGCCAGGCGTCGACGCCCTTCACGATCCACGGCTTGAGCCAGTCGGGTGTCGCCGGGTCGATCCAGTAGACTATGGGCTCGACCGGGTCGGACACCGCCGCGCCGGGCTCGGCCTTCGTCAGCCGGAAACGATGGATGAAGCGCACCTGCTCGAGGCGGTTGTCAGGCCGGCTGAAGTCCCACGACCGGCTGGAGTTGAACCCCACGCGCTCGTCGTGCCAGCGCGGCATCATGGGGTCTTCCGGAAGGCGTGCCATGCTGAAGAAGAGCTTCGCCGTCTGGGAGCGCGGCTGAGCCTGACGTCCGGGCCCACCGGGACCGCCGAGTCCGCCCCCCCCACCAGGCCGCGACTGGCCGCTTTGCGTGACCTGTACGTTCACGGCGTCGTCGAAGGACCATGTGCCTTCGACCCAGCTCCGGGAGCTGTTGAGCCCTTCGACCGGTCCGAGCTCGGGAATGTTCGAGATGAAGAGCTCCGATACGTCGATCACCGCGGCGCTGTCCGGTCCGAACGCTTCGATCGCGAAGCGCTGCAGGACCGGTCCCTTTCGGAAGCCCGAAACCTGGCGCCAGATGGGCTCACTCTCGTCGGCCACCAGATCGTACTCCTTCTCGCGGAGCACGATGTGATTTCGGTCGCGCTCCCACTGCACGATCAGGCGCGGCCCACCTCCGAAGAAGGAGCCGGCATCCTGGAGCGTCGACTCGACCGCGCGCTGGATGAGGAGCATCTCGCGCTCGAGCTCGGCCCGCGGAATCTCGAAGTACAGTCTGCTCCCGACTTCGTGCACCGAGAACATGCCGGCTTTCGTCACGGCGGCGCCGGTGATGACCTCGGCGTAAGGCTTCGGCCCTTCCGAAGCTCCGCCGCCTCGCGCTCCACCGCCCGGCCGCTGCTGTGCCGGCGCGGGTGCGTCGGCGGGGGTGGGGCGTGCAGCGCTGGCCGAGGAACAGCTTCCGAGGAACGTGGCGAAGGCGAGGCTGGCGAAGGCGAGACGGTACCGGAGTGCGATCATGAGACGCGCGGCGGGGACGAGGGGGCGGATCCGTTCACACGGAGCGAACGCTCCGGATCGGTCGGAGCGTTCGCACGGTAGGCCTGCCCGCGTGGCGCGACAAGGCGGACGCTCGGCACGCGTCCGCCCGTGGAACTACGTCCTGCTCATCCGGGGCGATTGTGGAGCGGGCGGCGGCCCGGCTTTGCGGCGAGGTCGATCTGCACCAGCCGACCATTGATCCGTGCGCTGGCGATGGACGACCCGTCGAAGGTGATCACGATCTCGAACTCGCGCGTCATCGTGCCCTCGGGCGACGTACGGGTCATGACGATCTGCCGCGTCATC
>JAURER010000084.1 GCA_030827315.1 Gemmatimonadota bacterium
GACATGAGATTCGTAGTGCCTTCGCGCCGACCCGGCGTCGTGCGGGTGTCGTGGGTGATCGCGGCGATGGTCTGTCTTGCCGGTGCGGCCACCGCCCAGCAGAAGCCCACCCTCACCGAAGAGGACTACGGCCAGTGGGAGCGCCTCGGCTCGGCCGAGCTCTCTCCCGATGGCCGCTGGATGGCCGTCTCCATCGACCGGGTGAACGGCGAAGGCGAGCTGCGTATCCATGCGACGTCCATGGATTCCACGGTCGTGGTGCCTTTCGGCACGTCGCCGGAGTTCAGCTCCGACAACCGATGGGTCGCCTACCTCGTCGGTGTCTCACCCGAAGAACGCGAGGCCGCGTCGAAGGCGAAGAGCCAGGCGCGGGACCGGCTCGGCCTGCTGAATCTCGAGACCGGTGAGCAGACGGAGCGCGCCGACTTCGCGTCGTTCTCCTTCTCGGACGATGGCCGCTGGCTGGCGTTGACACGCTACAAGCCGGAGGACAAGAAGAGTGACGGTGTCGACGTCGTGGTCCACGACCTCGCGAGCGGCGCCGACATGAGCTTCGGAAACGTCGACGAGATGGCGTGGCAGGAGGGCGGGTCGCTCCTGGCCATGACCATCGACGCCGACGACCGCGTCGGCAACGGCGTGACCGTCTACGACCCCGCGACGGGCCGGATCCGTGCGCTCGACACCGACCGGGCCTCGTATCGCCGGCTCTCGTGGCGGGAGGAGTCGACGGACCTCGTGGTCTTCAGGACGGTCGAGGACGAAGCGTACGAGGACACCGCGCATGTGGCGCTCGTGTGGCGCGGACTCGATCGCGACCAGCCGCGGGCGCTACGGCTCGATCCGCGTTCGGACGAGCGCTTCCCCGCCAGCATGCGCATCGTCGAGTTCCGCGCGCCCGAGTGGTCCGAGGACGGATCGACGCTCTTCTTCGGTGTCCAGGAACGGATCCCCGCGCCACCGAAGTGTGCGCCGGAGACGGACGAGACCGAGGACACGGGGGCGCCCGATCCGGTCGGGGCCGAAGGCACGGACGACGACTGCCCCGCAGAGGACGACGAGGCGCCGGGCGTCGAGATCTGGCACGCGCGCGACGTGGACCCGGTTCCGCAGCAGCGCGTCCGCGAGCGCCAGCTCCGGCAGGAGAACTATCTCTCTGCCTGGAATCTGGACGGCGGGACGTTCGTCCAGCTGGGCGACGAGTTCACCGAGTCCACCGAGCTGGTCCGTGGCGGACGCCACGTCGTGGGCCGCGACGAGACGCCGTACGACGAGCACGCGATGTTCCGTCAGCAGTTCGGTGACCTTTACGCCATCGATGTGCGCACCGGCGCCAAGACGGAAATTCGCGAGCGGGTGGAGAATCTCCTCGACACGAGTCCCGACGGCCGGTATGCGCTGTGGTTCGAGGGTGAGGACTACTGGGCATACGACTTCCGGCGTGGCGAGTCGCAGAACCTCACGGCGGACATCGCGACCGCGTTCGTGAACCTCGACGTCACGCCCACCCGTGAGCAGATGCCCGCGTTCGGCGTCGGCGGGTGGCTCGAGAACGGGCGCGCGGTGCTGCTCTACGACGAGTGGGACGTGTGGGAGGTACGCCTCGACGGTTCGGGCGGTCGCAAGCTGACCACCGGGTCGGACGATGGCATCCGTTACCGTGTGGTGGACATGGACGAGGACGGGGACGAAGACGGACTCGATCCGCAGCAGCCGGTCTACTACGAGGTCTACGGGGAGTGGACCAAGAAGGCGGGGTACGCACGCGCGCGTCTCGGATCGACGCCCGAGATGCTCGTCTGGGAAGACAAGTCGTTCGGAGGCTTCTTCGGTCGTCTGCAGAAAGCCGAGGAGGCGGACGTCTTCGCGTTCCGCATGGAGGGCTTCGACGATTCGCCCGACTGGTTCGTGGCGGGCCCCGATCTGGCGAATCCCCGGCAGGTGACGCAGACGAACCCCTTCCAGTCCGAATACGCCTGGGGTGGCACCGAGCTGGTCGACTACGAGAACGAGTGGGGCCGACGACTGCAGGGCGTGCTCACGTATCCGGCGAACTACGATCCATCGGAGTCGTACCCGATGATCGTGTACCAGTACGAGCTGCTGTCGCAGGGGCTTCACCAGTACCAGATCCCCGATCCGACGCAGTACTACAACCAGCAGATCTGGAGCCAGAACGGCTACTTCGTCTTCCGCCCCGACATCGTCTACCGTGACCGGCGTCCGGGTCAGTCCAACGTGGAGACGCTCCGTCCCGCCGTGGCCGCGGCCGTCGCGCAGGCGCCGGCCGTGGACGGGGAACGGGTCGGGCTCATCGGGCACTCGTGGGGCGGGTACCAGACCACGTACTTCGTCACTCAGGACGACCTCTTCACCGCGGCCGTCGCGGGGGCGCCGCTCACGAACCTCATGAGCATGTACCTGTCGTTCTACTGGAACAGCGGCAGTACCGACGCCCGCATCTTCGAGATCAGTCAGGGCCGCATGCAGGTGCCGTGGTGGGAGGACTGGGCGTCGTACGAGGCCAACTCACCCATCCACCACATCCAGAACCTGAATACGCCCCTCCTCATGATGTTCGGGACGAACGACGGCGCGGTCGAGTACAACCAGGGCGTCGAGTTCTACAATGCGGCGCGTCGCCTCGGAAAGCAGATGGTCATGCTCTCCTACGACGGTGAGAACCACGGACTGGCGAAGGAGCCGAACCAGAAGGACTACCAGGCGCGCATCATGCAGTGGTTCGGCCACTACCTGAAGGGCGAGCCGGCTCCCGACTGGATCACGACGGGCGTGCCGTACATCCAGCAGAAGGATCGACTGACGCGGCCGCGGCCGGTGGGCTGACGCCCGCCGGCCCGGTCAGCTCCGGAGCAGAGGCGGCGTCCCGAGCCGCGCGGCCGCCGTTCCCAGGACCCTCTCGGCGGCCAGCGCCGCGCCCAGCAGCGCCTCGTCCTGACCGTGCCTCGCCACGAGCTGCAGGCCCACCGGCATGCCCGCGTCGTCCAGCCCGACGGGCAGGGAGACGGCGCACAGGTCGAGGAGGTTCACCGGGCAGGTAGGACGCAGCGTGGCCAGGTTCACGTGCTTGTAGCGATCGAGGTCGTCCAGCACCTCGGCCACCGGCGGTGGGGTGATCAGGTTGGCCGGCAGGGCGAGCACGTCTGCGTCGCCGAACAGCGTGTCCGCGAGCGCGGCCATGCGGCGCTGCCCGGCGATCGCCGTCCGGTACTCTTCGCTGGCCAGGGGGATCGGGCCCGCGATGCGGGCCCCGACGATGGGGTGCAGCAGGTCGATCCACTCCGGCAGCTCCTCGCTGAGCCAGGCGTGGATCTCCGCCTTGCCGATGCCCGCGCTCATGTAGTGATCGTGGGCGTCGTCCAGGAGCTGTCCCGCCGGGTGACGAAGCTCCGCGCCCGCGGACTCGAGCTGGTGCAGCGCCCCGTGCAGCACGTCGGCGATGTCGGTCTGACATGCCTCCCAGATCATGCACCGGGGCACCTGGATGCGAAGTCCGTCGACCGTACTCGTCTCGAGGGCGTCGAGCAGTGCGAGAGGGTCTCCCCACTTCGGATCGACGGATCCGAAGAAGTACGCGCTGTCCGCCACCGTCTTCGTGAGCGCTCCGAGCGTGTCGAAGGTGCTGCTCAGCTGCGTGACCCCGTCCGTCGGCAGGCGACCCCTGGTGGTCTTGTGGCCCACCACCCCGTTGAACGCCGCCGGGATGCGAATCGAGCCGCCCGTGTCCGACCCGAGCGCGAGGAGGGCGGAGCCCTCCCACAGGCTCACCGGGGCGCCGCACGACGAGCCTCCGGGAATGCGTGCGACGTCGCGGTCCCAGGGATTGCGTGGCGTTCCCCACTGCGGGTTCACGCCGACGCCGCCGTACGCGAATTCGACGGTGAGCGTCTTGCCGACGATCACCGCTCCGGCTTCGCGCATGCGCCGGACCAGCCATCCGTCGCGCGACCACCGGTCGGCGGGCAGCTGGCGCGACGAACCCGCGTACGTGGGCATCCCCTCGACGCCGTAGATGTCTTTCACGGACACGGGCACGCCGCAGAGCGGAGGGGCCTCGCCCGAGGCCAGCATGCGGTCTGCCGCCTCGGCGGTCCTGTGTGCCGCGGCCCAGTCCGTGTGCCGGTAGGCGTGCAGGGTTTCGCCGAAGCGGGCATGCCGGGCAGCGGCGTCCTCGATCAGCTCGACGGCCGACACGTCGCGCCTGCGAAGCGCGCCGGCCACTTCAACGAGATCGCGCATGGCTAGCGGTAGTTCCCGAACATGAGCTCGACGCCGTAGTCCTTCGGCCTCAGGAAAGCGATCACGCCCTGGAGCTCGTCACGCGACGCCGAGGTGACACGCAGCTCTTCGCCCTGGATCTGAACCTGGACCTTCTTGAAGCCGCCGTCGCGGATGTCCTTCGATATCTTCTTCGCGGTCTCCTGATCGATGCCGCTCTTGAGCGAGACGGTCACGCGTGCCCGGCCCAGCGTGCCGACTTCCACGTCGCCTTCGTGCACGTTCTTCAGGGGGACGGAGCGGCGGCTGAGCTTCTCGCGCAGGACACTGAGGAGCTGCGTGAGCCGGAACTCGTCGTCCGCGTCGAGCTTCACGGCGCCCGCCGACCGATCGAGCTCGACCTTGCAGTCGGTGCCCTTGAAGTCGTAGCGGGTCATCGTCTCCTTGATGGTCTGGTTCACCGCGTTGTCGACTTCCTGCATGTCGACGCTCGTGGAGATGTCGAACGACTCCTTCTTCGCCATGGTCGGTGCCTTCCCGGGTTTCCGTCGTGCCGAAGGATCACGTGTGCGCCGAAAGGTACGGCGAACTTCGCACGCCGGCATCGCCGTAAATGCTAATCGGCGGCAGGCAGATTAGATTTCGATGCGCCCCCCGGAGTTTGGGGAGTGGCCTCTCGCTGCAAGCGATTGTTTACTCAAGAAGGGGTCAGTGCCATGAAGCGCTTCCTTTCCGTTCTGGGCGTGCTCGTCGCCCTCGTGGTCGCGACGAATCCTGCCGACGCCCAGCTCAAGTTCGGCGTGCACGGTGCGACCATCGCGAGCGTGGACGAAGTCCTCGTCGCGGGTCAGAACGTCAACGTCCCGAGCGGGACCTACGGCGTGGGTGCGCGCGCCATGATCGACCCGCCGCTTCTGCCCGTTGCCCTCGTGGGCTCGTATACGAAGTACTTTCCCGACGATGGCGAGCTCTGGACCGGCACCCTCGCCGCGCAGCTCCGGCTGCCGCTTCCGGTGTTGAAGCCCTACGTCACGGCCGGCTACCAGCTCCGTCCTGAGGACCTGGGAGGGAACTCTCAGAACGGGTTCATGGTCGGCGCCGGCCTGCAGCTGGACTTCACGGTGTCCCTCTTCCTCGAGGGCGGCTTCGAGCTCGGCAAGGAGATCGATCCAGCGGACCTTGCCGGTCTGGCCAGCGCGATCGACACCCACCGTATCGTCGTCCAGGGCGGGCTTCTCTTCGGCGGCTGATCGCTTGACGGGTCGCCCAACGGCGGCCCAGGTGGATGAATGGAGCGGGGAGCTGCCCACGGCGGCTCCCCGCTTTGCCGTTCGGCCTTATGGC
>JAURER010000006.1 GCA_030827315.1 Gemmatimonadota bacterium
CTTGCGACGGACCCCCTCGAGGTCGGTGTCGTAGCCCAGATTGACCTGGGCGAGACCGGTGATGCCCGGCAGCACCTTCTGGCGTCGTCGGTACCGGCCCCCGAGCGCGTCCTGCAGCTCCGCGAAGATGTCCGGCTGCTCGGGCCGTGGGCCGACGATGTTCATGTCGCCCTTCAGCACGTTGAAGAACTGCGGCAGTTCGTCGAGTCGCGTCGCACGGAGGAACCGGCCGATGAGCGTGATGCGGGGGTCGTCCTTCAAAGCCCACGACTGACGGGCCTTGCCATCGTCGGGTCGCATCGTGCGGAACTTGTAGATCGTGAAGATCTTTCCGCCCCGGTCCGCGTCGCGACGGTGAGTCACGGCCTCGGGACCGCGCGCGCGACGCCGATCGATTCCCACCCGCGGCTGCCTGAAGATGACCGGCCCCGGGGAAGTGAGCTTGATGGCGGCTGCGATGAGCAGCATCAGGGGCGCCGTCAGGGCGATGCCGACCACGGCCACGACGACATTGACCATCCGGGCGGCCCGGTCCCGCTTGCGGATGCGGGGAGGCTCGGCGACCAGGTTGCGCGCCTTGTAGCGCAACGAGAGAGGCGAAGCCTGAACCGCGAGCGCGCCCAAGGTCATCGCGGGCTTGGGCGACGTCCAGTGCGGGCGCAGAGAATGGTTTCGGCTCACGAGTCGAATGCTGTCGGTTGGGCAGGCGTACCCTTCTATTGATTCTGGTGCAAGCCCCGTTCTCGTCCGCGGCACAATCGCTTCAGTTCATCGATATCGTTTCACTACAGAGACTTATGGTCTTGCACGTACCCCTTCCGGTGGCTGGTGATCTCGAGGATTGTGGGATGATGGCCACGCAGACGTGGCGTGAGCGCAACGCCAGTCGCAGGGCCCGGATGGGCGCCCATCATGGTCGTCATCCCTGCGCACGGGCGCTCGGCTGACCGCAGGAGTGTGACCCCCGGCGGCCGACCCCTGAGAAGCGTGAAGCGAAGCTCGATTCCGGCGGCTCAGGAGCCCGCGTCCGACCCGATGGAGTCGCGACCGATGCCGTGCTTGTCCATGAGCCGATAGAGCGTCGTGCGATCGACGCCCGCCAGCCGTGCCGCGTCGGAGATGTTGCCCCCCGACGACTGGACCACGTGGGAGAGATAATCCACCTCGAAGCGGGACAGGATCAGCTCCCGGGCGGAGTGGTAATCCATCTCCATCACGGCCGGTGGGGCCTCCCCCGGTCCGGTCGAAGGGGGCACGACCATTGAACCCGGCTCGTCCAGGAAGACGATGTCCTCGGGCCTCAGTTCCTGACCCGCCTCCGCGAGCACCACGACGTGCTCGATCACATTCCGCAGCTCACGAACATTGCCGGGCCAAGGAGCACGGCTCAGAACCCCAACGGCCTCTGTCGAAAGGCGAGGCACCGCGGCGCCCGGCTCGCGGTGCTGTCCCCAGAATTCCTTCAGGAATTCCTCCGCGAGGACGGGGATGTCCTCCGGTCGCTCGCGCAGCGCAGGGATGTGGATGGGCACGACGCGGAGCCGGTAGTGCAGATCCGTGCGCAGCGACCCGTCTTCGATGGCCTCCAGCGGGTTCCGGTTCGTCGCCGCGATGAAACGCACGTTCACCACCGCATCGGTCCGGGTCGATCCGACGCGACGCACGATGCCGTCCTGGAGCACCCGCAGGAGCTTTGCCTGGGTGGGCAGCGGGAGCTCCGTCAGCTCGTCGAGAAAAAGCGTTCCACCGTTGGCCGTCTCGAGCAGACCCTCCTTGTCCCGGACTGCCCCCGTGAACGCCCCCTGCACGTGGCCGAACATCTCGGACTCGACCAGCGCCTCCGGAATCGCCGCGCAGTTGACCGGCACGAGCTCCCGGCTGCTGCGGCGACTGTTCATGTGGATGTACTGGGCGATGACCTCCTTGCCGACGCCGCTCTCCCCCGTGATGAAGACCGACGCGTCGGTGCGCGCCACCTTGGAGGCAAGCTCGATGACGCGCCGCAGCGCGGCGCTCTTTCCGTATAGCGGGATACCGTCACTGTGGCCGGCCCGGGGCGCGAGCGCGCGGGCCTGCGCGCGGGCGCCCTCCCTCGCGACGGTGACCGCGTGCGCGGCGCGTCCGACGAGGATCTCGAAGTGGGTGGCCGAGAACGGCTTGGGGAGGTAATCCCAGGCCCCGGCCCGCAGAGCCGAGACGCTCGACTCGACGCTTGGATTGCCCGTCATGACGATCCCGAGGGTCTCGGGGTTCACCTCGAGGGCCGTTTTCAGGACCGCCAGCCCGGACACCCGGGGCATGTAGAGGTCGACGAGCAGGATGTCGAAGGCGCGGTTGCGGATCATCCGCTGCGCATCGTCTCCGCGGCCGCACACCGTGACGGAGAAGCCTTCGTTACGCAGGAGCGACGCGCAGCTCTCCAGGAGGGCCTGCTCGTCGTCGACGACGAGGACCTCGATCGACTGACGCGTTTCGGCATCCACCGCGATAAGATCGAACTCGCCGTCGCCGGCCGCGGCCACCGCGCCGCCTCTCGGGCCGCGCGCCGGGTAACTCCGGCCGGAGTCGGCGGGCGTCTTCATCCGGCTCCCTGATGTGCCCCGGTCGCAGGGATGGCCACGGTTGTGTTGCGTAAGCGCTGCATGTGGGGGCCGTGTCGGGGTGATTTCGGCTGCGGGGTTGTGCCACTCCGACAAATCTTGACGGACAGGCCCCCGTCGTACAAGCCCTGTGTTTCGCTGGTCCTACGCCGTGTGTCGCTGTAGCGCATCACGACCATCTGGCGAGCTGGCGCGTCCTGACGGAGCCGCTCACGTGGCTCTGGTGGTTCAAGGCTAATTGGTTTTAGCTTGTGTAGTGCATGTTCCACACTTTGTCCGAGCCGGCGGCCATGTCCGACGACAAGCTGATCCACCCGCCGGCGATCGACGCGGGTCATACGGATCTGACCGCTCAGCGTAACGGAGCGCCACCGCCGTCCCCGTACCTGGAAGAAGCGTACTACCCGCCGATGGAACACGGTGCCGGCGGGATCGACGTCCGGCGCTATCTGTTCGCGGTCTTCCGTTACAAGTGGCTGCTCGCGATCGCTCTGCTCGTCGGAACCGCCGGTGCCTACTACGCGTGGACCACCACGGACGTCACGTACACCGCGGAGGGTAACCTCTGGATCGAGGTCGAGGCCCGCGGGGGCGCCGGTGACGTGACGCCGATCCGCTCGAGCGGGCTCCTGGAGTCGAATGCGTGGATCGAGCTCCTTCGGTCGTATCAGGTCCTCGACACCGTCGCGATGCGCGAGCGGCTCTTCCTGGGCGTGCCCGGGGACTTTGCTCCGGCCTTCGCCATGTTCGACCTTGCGGATCAGTTCCTGCCAGGCACCTACGTCCTCCGCGTCGGACAGGCCGGGGACGAGTTCGTTCTGACCACGTCGGAAGGCGTGCTCGTGCAGCAGGCCGCCTTCGGGGTTCCGATCGGTGAGAACGTGGGCTTCCGTTGGATGCCCGCGCGCGGTTCCTTCCCCGAAGAGGCCGAGGTCCGCTTCACTGTTCTCACCGCGCGGGACGCGGCGCGAGATCTTTCGGAGCGTCTGGTCACGCGCATGGACCGTGCGGGGAACTTCCTGAGCCTTTCCCTGGATGGTCCGAACCCCGAGAAGATCGCGTCCATCCTTAACTCGGTGATGGGGCGACACGTCACGATCTCCGCGGAACTCAAGCGCGCCAAGCTCGATGAGACGCTGGTCATCCTCGAGGAACAGCTGGACACCATGGAGCGGCAGCTGGCCGGGGCGGAACGGGATCTCCAGGAGTTCAGGGTCTCGACGATCAGCCTGCCAAGTGACCGGTCCATGCCGATCGCGCCGGGGCTCGACATCACCCAGGACCCCGTCTTCGGCAGCTACTTCGACATGCGGGTCCGGGTGGAGCAGATCAGTCAGGACCGGGACCGACTCGTCGAGATCCAGCAGGAGATCGCCCAGGGCCAGGTCCGCATCGAGGCGCTCGAGCTCGTTCCTGCCGCGGCCAACTCCTCGGAACTCCGGAACATCCTCGACGAGCTCGTCGAGGCCCGCTCGCAGCTCAGGGTGCTCCGCGACCGATACTCCGACGACTATCCGCCCATTCAGGACTGGCTCACCAACATCGAGTCTATCGAGACGGAAGCGATCCCACGGGTCGTGTCCGGAATCGTGAGCGAGCTCTCGACGCAGGAGCGGGATCTCCGCGCGCGGGTCGCCGCGGCCCAGACCGAGCTCCGCGAGATCCCTCCCCGGACCATCGAGGAGGGACGCCTCGAGCGTCGTGTCGAGACGACGACGACCCTGTACAACGAGATCCGTGGCCGGGTCGAGGCCGCGCGTCTCGCGGCTGCGAGCTCGATCCCCGACGTGCGCATCCTCGATGAAGCGACCGTGCCGTCACGACCGTCCCGGGACCAGCGGCTTCCGCTCGCCGCCATCATCTTCTTCGGCTGTCTCGGTGCAGCTACGGGCGCCGCGATCCTGCTCGACCGTCTGGACTCGCGATTCCGTTACGCGGCTGACGTGGGCAAGGACATCGGGCTCGACATCCTCGGAAGCATCCCGCGCATCGAGGCGGGGAAGGGGCGGCGCGGTGTCGTGAATGCGGCGCAGGCGCTCGAGGCGTTCCGCGAGCTGCGCATCCACGTGGGGTTCGCATACGGCAGCGCGGGTCCCATCACGCTCGCCATCACGAGTCCGTCGGAGGGCGAGGGCAAATCCCTCATTTCGTCGAACCTCGCGGTCGCGTTCTCGGAAGTCGGGCGACGCACGCTGCTCGTCGACGGCGACACGCGCCGAGGCGACGCCCATCGGCTGCTCGGTCGCGAGCGCTCGCCGGGTCTGATCGACTACCTCCGTGAGCGGACCGGTGAGGACATCATCCAGGCCACGGATCACCCGAACCTCGACTTCATCGGGTCCGGGTCGCGCGGGGTGTCGACACCGGAGCTCCTGGCTTCCCCCCGGATGGCGTACTTCATCGGGACGCTCAAGCGGACGTACGACGTGATCATCGTCGACTGCCCGCCGCTCGCGTCCGGAGGGGACCCGCTGATCCTCGGGTCGCTCACCGGGAATCTGGCGGTGGTCATCCGGACGGGGTCGACCGAGAAGGCGCTCGCGCAGGCGAAGCTCGATCAGTTGTCGCGGCTTCCCATCCGGATCCTCGGGGCGATCCTCAACGACGTTTCAGAGCGCGACCAGTACCACTCGTACTACGGCTCGTACCTGCCGAGTTACGAGCCCATCCCCGAGGAGGGAGACGACGAGGCGACGCCTCTCCTCGCCGAGCGCGGCGCCGAGGATGACGAGTAGGGATCCCGATCCCGCGGGGCCGGGGGACCGGCCCGATCGATCAGGCTTCGTGGGCCCTGACCCTGAAGCTGCCGTCGTCGGCCTGTGCCTTTCGCAGCGCCATCGTAGCCCGCAGCAGCATGTCTTCCGGCGTTGCGGCGTCGGGCCCCGAGACCGCGCAGAAACCCGCGCGGATCTGCGCGAGCGTTTCCGTGCTCACCCCGTAGGCGTTCCGGTTCGGATCGGCTTCGATGGCTTCCAGCACCCGGTCGGCGAGCCTGAGCGCGCCCTTCTGGTCCGTCCCGGGGGAGACGACCACGAACTCGCCCGGCCCGAGGCGGCCGATCGTGTCGGAAATCCGTGTGACCGAACGCAGCGCCTCGGCGACCGGGCGACCGAGCAGCTCCGCCACCATCTCCGCCGCTTCGCCCGCCTCGGTCGTCGCCGAGGAGTGGGGGCCGAACGCCACGCACGTCATCGATCGGTCGTGACGCGACGCGTCCGCCGCGATCTCCTTCGCACGCTGGAGGATGCCGCGCACGTTGTAGAAGCCCGTGGCCGGATCCGTAAGCCCCCGGTCTCGGACCCGGTCGGCTTCCTGCTTCGCGCGAACGAAGGTGTCCATGCGGAGAATCAGTTCGTTGGCATCGACGGGGTGCGTGAGCACGTCCCACGCGCCGGCGCCCAGGGCCTCGAGGCGCTCCACGCGCCCGATCGACGAACTCGTGAGCGTCAGGATGGGCGTGGTGGCGTGGACCGTCGCAGACTCTTTGAGCCTTCGGATCAGGTCGATTCCATCAGCGTCGGGCAGGTTCACGTCCACGAGGATCGCGTCCGGGCTCACCTTGCCGACGAGGTCCAGCGCCTGCTGGCCGGTATACGCCTTGAGTACGACGTGCCCCTTCGGCCGCAGGATGCTTTCGATGGACCGCGACGTCCACTCCTGATCGTCCACCAGAAGGACGAGAGGCGTCAGGTCGGTGGCTTTCTGCATAACGCGCAGGGGTGTGCTGGGGGCAGGTTTGAGCCGTCGTGCGATGGCGTCATCCCTTGAATCGCAAGATCCGTGCACGATGATGCCCCAAGGTGCCACCCGGGGTGGTTTTCCGCAAAGCTTTTAGCGTTCTGGGGATTCGGACGGTGGTCAGGGGCACCGCATTGGGTGGGTGGGTGTGGCTCAGGCCCCACGTTTCCCGCTCGCCGTGTCGGATCGGCGCACGGGCGAGGCGGGGTGTCGGCGTTCTGTACGGGTCCGCATTTTGCTCCTACTTTCCGGCCATGACCCTTCAAATCCGAGGCCTGCTGGCCACGTTCGTCCTCGCCGTGATGGTCGCAACCGCCGGCCCTGTCGACGCGCAACTGCCGTTCGAGGCGGAGCCCGGAAGCTCGGTGCGTACGAGGGCGGACCTGGAGCAACTCCTCCGGTTCTATGAGGATGCGCTGCTGTCACCGGCGTATTCCGACCGGGTCAAGGCATCCCTCTCGGTCGAGGCGTCCCGGGTCCGGGCCCGACTGCGTGACGGTGACTTCAAGCTCGGCGACCGCATCGTGCTCTCCGTGCAGGGCGAGCCGAACCTGCCGGACACGGTGCCCGTCGTGGCCGGGCCGATGATCACCCTGCCGCTGTTCGGGGACATACCCCTGGAGGGGGTGTTGCGGTCGGAGGTGGAGGCGCACATCACCCAGGCGCTGTCGGCCTTCCTCCGTGACCCGCGGGTGGACGCGCAGGGGTTGATGCGCGTGTCGGTGCAAGGCGGCGTGCGGGCTCCGGGGTTCTACGTGGTACCGGCGGACATGCTCCTGAGTGAGGCGATGATGGTCGCGGGAGGGCCAGCTCCGACGGCCGAACTCGAGGATCTCCGGATCGAGCGGGGCGTGGACGTCATCATGGAGGGAGAGGAGCTTCAGGAGGCGCTGCGCGGAGGCCTCTCGCTCGATCAGCTGAACATGCAGGCGGGCGACCAGATCGTTCTGCCGGAGCGCGGTCAGGGGATCTTTTCGAATGTGGCGCTGGTGGTGGGCCTGCTCACCTCGATCACGCTCGTGATCGTTCAGCTGTCGCGCTGACCGGCGCCCGCGCTCGTCGATTCCGAGAGAGCGGGCAGGGTTCCCCTTCTTCAGCCCCGCAGCAGGCGCAGCACCTCGTCGTGCAGCACCCCGTTGCTGCTCACCCCCGACCCCCCGTGCAGCGTCGCCTCGCCCCCCAGCGTGGTGAACTTCCCACCCGCCTCGGTGACGATGGTCAGGAACGGCCCCGCGTCCCACGGCGCCATCACAGGGTCGACCTGCGCCTCGATACGGCCAGTCGCGACGAGGGCGTGCCCGTAGCAGTCTCCCCACGTCCGCGAGAACGCCGCGGTCTGCTGGATCTTTCGCCAGCCTGACCCTTCGGGCCGGGACAGGATGCGCTCGACGTCCGTCGTGCACACGACCGCTTCCTCGAGCCGATCGATCGCCGATACCCGGCACGGGCTTCCGTTCCAGCGGCACCCGAGTCCGGCTCCCGCCGCGACGGTCTCGCGCAGCGGCGGGAAGTGCGCCACGCCCACCGCGCTTTCGCCGTCGATCTCGATGCCGACGAGGACCCCGTACAGCGGCACGCCGCGCATGAACGACCGCGTCGCGTCGATGGGGTCCAGAATCCACCGGACCCGCGCGCCCTCGTTCGACTCCCCGTACTCCTCCCCGAGGATGGAGTGCTCGGGGTACCGCGCTTCGACGCGGCTGCGGATCAGCCGTTCGGCCTCTTGGTCCGCGACGGTGACCGGTGTGCCGTCCCCCTTCGCGTCGTGGTCGACGACGCCACCGAAGTACTTCAGGGTCACGTCGCCCGCCTCGAGCGCGAGCTGGGTCGCGAAGTCGAGGAGTTCCCGAACCTCTTGGGTGCCCCCCCTCAAGGGCTCTCCGCTCCCATCTGCCGCTTCGCCTTCCGGTCGTACATGTCCGCGTCGGCGGCCCGCAGCACGTCGTTCATGGTAACCATCGTGTCCGCGTCGAACTCCGCGCATCCGATACTGACGGAGATCCCGAATCCGGCCAGGACCTCGTCATCGGCGATCCGGTGTTCCGCGCGTTCCACGAAGCGCTGGGCGCCGCCGATGCGGGTGTCGGAGAGCACCTGCACGAATTCGTCACCGCCGTAGCGGGCGACGATGTTCATCGCCCGATTCTCGACCTGGAGCACGTGGGCGACCGCCTTGAGGATCTCGTCCCCGGCCACGTGGCCGAAGGTGTCGTTGTAGTGCTTGAAACGGTCGATGTCGAAGATGGCGATGGACACGGGACGCCCGCGCCGTGCCGCGGCGACCTCGTGGTCCAGGTGCATCTCGAGCCGGCGGCGATTGGGCAGGCCGGTGAGGGGGTCGGTGAGCGACAGCGCGTGCAGGCTCGTGTGGAGTCTGGCGTTGGCGAGAGCCACGCACGCCTGGCTGGCCAGCCGCTGGAGCACCGCGATGTCCTCGCCGCCGAAGCGTCGCGGCTGACGGCTGCACGCGGTCAGGATGCCCTCGATCTGCTCACCGAGCACGAGAGGCACACCGACGGCGGATCCTTCCGTGAGGTGCTCGGCGATGTGCGCGGGCAGATTCGCACTCGGGGCCGCGAGGTTGTCGATCGTGATCGGCCGGCCCTCTCCCAAGAGTGTCTCGAACATGTCACCGTTGAATTCCCACTCGAGGCCGGGGGGCGGTGCGATCTCACCCCACGAATCGGCCACGCGGCAAAGGCCCGGTGTACGCGGGTCGTGGAGCCAGACGGCGACCCCGTCCACGTGGAGGATCTCCGAGACGGCGGAGAGGACGAGCCCCACGACCTGGTCGGGGTCGAGCTTGCTTGTGAGCGCGCGCCCGATCTCCTCGAGCTGCTCGGCCTCACGCCGTCGCCGGTCGAGCTCGGCGAACAGCTGCGCGTTGTAGATGGCCACCGCGGCGACGCCGGCGAGGCCCTCCATGATCTCGAGGTCGGCCTGGTCGTATGCGCCGTCGTCGTAGCTCTGGGCGCTGATGGCTCCGAGCACGCGGCCGTCGTGGAGCAGGGGGGCCACGACGGCGGAGCGCGTCGGTCGGGAGTCGTCGGCGCCGAGCGAGAGCAGGGCCCCGTCGGAGAGCGCCTGGTTGATGATGGAGCCCTTCTGGGCGGTGAGTACCTCGGAGTCGGATCCGCGGTACGGGATGTCGACGTGCTGTCCGCGGCCCTCCTCGGCGAAGTAGACGACCCGGGCGAGGTCACTGCCCTGGTCGTGCAGCGCGAGGTAGAAGCCCGACGTCTCCACCGCGGCCGCGGTGGCACGGTAGATCGCCTCGTGGAGCTCGTCCGGACTCAGCTTCGCCCCGAGGGTGCGCGTCGCGTCGAGCAGGATCCGGTAGCGATCCGCCGCGCGAGGGGCGTGGGCGTCTCTGTCGGGAGAGGACATGGCGGCGATTTGGATCCACGATTCCTGCCGGGAAGCCCCGTGCAGCGGGGGCTCCTACGACCCCATTATGTGCCGCCGGGCCACGGGTAACAACACGCCTGTAGTCCCGGCTCTCCGTCAGGACCGGCGTTTTTCGGGGAGGTGCCGGTCGAGGTAGGCCGCGATTTCCCACCCGATGGCGGCGATCAGCTTCGCCTCGCGGCGATCGGGCTCCGCGCGGGCGATGAGCGTGCGGAGGGTGCGCATGACCGCCGCGGGCTTCCGGGCCTTGTAGAACTCGATGCGGTCGAGCCCCTGACCCAGGGCCTGGAACGTCTGTTCGAGCTCCTCCTGCGTGGGCGGGCGCGTGGCGCGTCGCCCCTTCGGCATCTCCCGGATTCCGCCGTCGACCGCCAGAAAGAGCTCGTACGCGACCACGAGGGCGGCCTGGGCGAGGTTGAGGCTCGAGTACTCGGGGGTGGTGGGGATGATGGTGAGGGCGTGGCACCGGTCGAGGTCCTCGTTCGTGAGGCCCCGGTCTTCCCGGCCGAAGAGGACGGCGACGCGCGGCTCGGGGTCGGATGGCTCCGCGACCTTCGTCGCGATGACCTCGGCCGCCTCGCGCGGGCGGAGGTACGTGCGGCCCGCCGTGCGAGCCCTCGCCGTCGTGCCCACCACGAACGTGCAGTCGGCGATGGCTTCGTCGAGCGAGTCGTGGATGCGCGCGGCCTCGATGAGGTCGGCCGTGCGGTGCGCGATGCCCTCGAGCCGGTACGCGTCGAACTCGTCCGGGTTCACGACCCGGAGGTCGACGAGCCCGAAGTTCTTCATGACGCGAAGGACGCCGCCGATGTTGACGACGTCCTTGGGGTGATCGAGGACGAGCGCGACGCGCGCGAGCGGTCCGGCGCTCAGCGGTCTTCCTCGTCCTCCGGATCGTCCGGGGCCTGGAGCGCGCCCTTGAAGTTGCGGATGCCGCTGCCCAGTCCACGCGCCAGGTCCGGCAGCTTCTTGGCGCCGAACAGGAGCACGAGGATGCCGAACACGAGGAGGGCCTCGGCCACGCCGAACGTGATCAGGAGGCTGGATGTGAGGCCGATCATCGCATCAGCGCCTTGGCGATCGTCTGCTTCTGCATATTCGACGTACCCTCGTAGATGGTCCCGATCTTGGCGTCCCGGTAGAGCTTTTCGACCGGGTACTCGCGAGTGAAGCCGTATCCACCATGGAGGTCGATGCACTGGGACGCCACCCTCTGGGCGACCTCCGAGGCGTACAGCTTCGCCATCGCGGCCGGCGTCACGAACGGCTGCCCTGCGTCCTTGAGGCGTGCGGCATTGTACACGAGCAGCCGGGCCGCCTCGATCTCGGTGGCCATCTCGGCGAGCTGGAACTGCACGCCCTGGAACGATCCGATCGCCCGGCCGAACTGCTCCCGCTCCTGCACGTAGCGCACGGTGTGGTCGAGCGCACCCTGGGCGAGCCCGATCATCTGCGCTCCGATCCCGATGCGCCCCTCGTTGAGCGTCTCGATGGCGGTCTTGTACCCCATCCCGACCTCGCCGAGGACGTTGGCTCCGGGCACGCGGACGTTCTCGAAGACGAGCTCGGTGGTGGAGGAGGCGCGGATGCCGAGCTTGTCTTCCTTCTTCCCGACCGAGAAGCCGTCGAATTCCCGCTCGACGAAGAAGGCCGTGATCCCCTTGTAGCCGGCGTCGGGGTCGACGGTGGCGAAGACGATGTAGATCCCCGCCTCCTTGCCGCTCGTGATCCAGAGCTTGTGACCGTCGAGGATCCAGTCGTCTCCGTCCGGCGTGGCCCGGCAGGCCAGGGCGAACGCGTCGGACCCGCTGCCGGCTTCGGAGAGCGCGTACGCGCCCACGGTGTCGGCTGCGAGGCGCGGGAGGTAGCGCGACTTCTGCTCGTCGTTCGCCCACCGGATGACGGCGTTGATGACCAGTGTGTTCTGCACGTCGACGAGCACGGACACCGACGGGTCGACCTTGGCGAGCTCCTCCACGACGAGGATCGACGTGAAGAAGTCAGCACCGGTTCCCCCGTACTGCTCAGGGATCTCGATGGCCATCAGCCCCATCTCGAAGAGCTGGGGAATGAGGCCGGGGTCGATCTGCGCCGCCTCGTCCATTTCCATGACCCTGGGCGCGATCTCGGCGGCCGCGAAGTCGCGGACGGCCTCCTGGAACATGCGCTCCTGCTCGGTCAGGTCGGTGAGCGGGGGGCGCGTGGTGGCGAGAGTCGACATAAATCTATCGGTGTCCAGGCTCATTCCGGGCGGGTCGATTCGTGACCCGCAATCTACACCGCCCGGGCGGGTGGGTGGAGTACGGCTTCAATCGCGCCTCCGGGATGCCGCCCACGCCCTGAGGCCGATGGGGAAGTCCAGCTCCGCGCGGCGATCCTCGAGCGCCTCCGGTGTCTGCACGCCGAGATCCGTCACGACGCTCGTCACCCACTCCATCGGCACGACCTCGAAGTACCGGTTCCAGATGCGCACGCCCGCCGGGGCGTCCCACACCTCCGTGCCCGGGCGGTCGTCGTCGAGCACCTGCGGGAAGCCCCGCGGGAGGATCTTCGTCTCGTCTGCGAGGACGTGCACCGGCACGCCGGCGACCCGGGCCGCGTGCACGACGACGCAGGAGCCGATCTTGTTGACCACGCCGAGGTCTCCGATCGAGTCGGCCCCGATCAGCACCGCGTCCGCCTGCGGGACGAGGAGCTGAGCCGCGGCGTCCACGGCGAAGACGACGTCGACACCCGCCCTGGCGAGCGCCGAGGCCATGTCGCGACCCTCGTTGACCGGTCTGCTCTCGAAGCAGAGGACCGTGATCCCGCGCGGGCCGGCCTCTTCGGCCAGCAGTCTCCGCACCGTCGCCGACGAGGACAGCGTCGCGACCATGCCGCCGACCGGAAGGACCGCCGCCGCGGCGAGGGCGGCGGCCTCGGAGCGGGCTTCGAGGTCCGATCGGAATCGGTCGGCCGCGCTGGCGGCGGCGTGCCTGCCATGCTCGAGGGTGTCGGCTTCCTCCACCGCCTGCAGGACGTCGCGGACGAGCGCCGCGAGCGGCGCCATGGCGGGCTGCGCGTCGAGGATGCGCCGCGAGACCTCCCCGAGCCCCCATCGCAGCTCCTCGATCGAGCCCGCCTGGAGGCGCACGGCCGCGCGCCGGATGACGTCTGCCGCGGTTCGGGACAGGACGGAGGCGCCCGACACCACGTCGTCCCGCAGCGGGGCGACGAGCTCGGCGAAACGGCGATCGGAGTCCATGGACGGGGGCCGGAAATCGGGTGGTGCGGTGGCCCAAAGTAGGAGTCTTGACCCGCGCTCAAAACCCCGTACACTCAGGCTCGCCGTCGCCGGACGGCTTCGCCCTCGACCTACGAGGCACCCCGCCCGGCACCGAGGATGCCTCCGGAGGAACCGATGTCCGAGATTCCCAGCGATCTTTTCTACACCGAGGAGCACGAGTACCTGAAGGCCACCGATGAAGACGGGGTCTTCATCGTCGGGATCACGGACTATGCGCAGGGCGAGCTCGGGGACGTGGTGTTCGTCGAGCTCCCCGACAGCGGCGTCTCCTTCGACCGCATGGACGTCTTCGGAACCATCGAGGCCGTGAAGGCCGTGAGCGACCTGTACTGCCCGCTCCAGGGCGAGGTGCTGGCGGTCAACGAGGCGCTCGACGACGACCCCTCGCTGGTCAATTCGGACCCGTACGGCGACGGCTGGATGATCAAGCTGAAACTCGCTGACCCCGGTGAGGTATCCTCCCTCCTGACGGCCGACGGCTACTCGGACCACATCGGCTGAACCCGTCCGCTGCTTCGTGAATTGACGGAACGGGCCGCGGCCCGCCTTCGGGCGGCCGCGGCCCTCTGACTTGAGAGATCATGACCCGGATCGACCCCTCTCCCGACTTCGAGGCCCGCCACCTCGGCCCTCGCTCCGCCGACGTCGAGACCATGCTCGACACCGTCGGCTACGACTCCGTGGATGCGCTCATCGACGCGGTCGTCCCCGCAGCCATCCGCATGAAGGGCGACCTCGACCTTCCGGAACCGCTCACGGAGGCGGCACTGATCGGCCGGCTCAGGGAGATCGCGGACCACAACCGGGTCTTCCGCTCGTACCTGGGCATGGGGTACGCCGATACGCACACCCCGGGCGTGATCCTTCGCAACATCATGGAGAACCCGGGCTGGTACACGCAGTACACGCCGTACCAGGCCGAGATCGCGCAGGGGCGTCTCGAAGCGCTCCTCAACTATCAGACCATGGTCATGGATCTGACGGGGATGGAGATCGCCAACGCGTCGCTCCTGGACGAGGGAACCGCGGCGGGCGAGGCGATGCAGCTGGCGCACGGGGAGGCGAAGGGCGACGCGAACGTCTTCTTCGTTTCCGAGCTCTGCCATCCCCAGACGATCGACGTCGTGAAGACGCGGGCGTGGCCGCTCGGGATCGAGGTCGTAGTGGGTGATCACGAGACGTTCGATCTCTCCGGCAACGTCTTCGGAGTCCTGCTCCAGTATCCGGCGACGGACGGTCGGGTGCTCGACTACGCGGCGTTCGCCGAGACGGCGCACGCCGTGGGGGCGACGGTCGTGGTCGCCGCCGATCTGCTCTCGCTGGCGCTCCTGACGCCTCCGGGCGAGTGGGGCGCCGACGTGGTCGTCGGCAATTCGCAGCGCTTCGGCGTGCCGATGGGCTTCGGGGGTCCGCACGCGGCGTTCATGTCGGCGCGGGAGTCGTTCAAGCGAAAGCTGCCGGGCCGCATCATCGGCGTCTCGATCGATGCCGACGGGAACCGTGCGCTGCGCATGGCGCTCCAGACCCGCGAGCAGCACATCCGTCGCGAGAAGGCGACGTCGAACATCTGCACCGCCCAGGTGCTCCTGGCGATCATGGCCGGGGCGTATGCGGTCTATCACGGCCCCGAGGGGATCCGCGCGATCGCGCAGCGCGTGCGCGACCTCACGGGCGTCCTGGCGGCCGGGCTGGCAAAGCTGGGTCACGAGGTGCTCACGGAGACGTTCTTCGACACGATCCGCGTGCGCCCCTCCGGCGATGCCGCGAAGGTGTTCGGCGACGCGTCGGCCCGCGGCATCAACCTCCGCGACTTCGGTGACGGGTCCCTGGGCATCGCTCTCGACGAGGTGACGCTCCCCGAAGACGTGGACGACCTCTTCGCCGTGTTCAACGCGGGGTCGGCGCCGGACTTCACGGCGCGCGAGCTGGCGACTTCCGGTGCACCCGCGCTGCCGGAGTTCGCCGCGCGCACCTCGGCCTACCTGACGCACGAGGTGTTCAGCAGCTACCACTCCGAGACGGACATGCTGCGGTACCTGCACAAGCTCGAGTCGCGTGACCTCTCGCTGAACACCGCGATGATCCCGCTCGGCTCCTGTACCATGAAGCTGAACGCGACGAGTCAGATGGCCGGCGTCACGTGGCCCGAGTTCGGAAAGCTCCACCCGTCGGCGCCCGCCGATCAGGCCGCGGGGTATCGCCAGATCTTCTCCGATCTCGAGGCGTGGCTCGCCGAGATCACCGGCTTCGCCGCGACGTCGCTGCAGCCCAACTCCGGGGCGCAGGGCGAGTATGCCGGCCTCCTGGTCATCAAGGCGTACCACGAGGACCGTGGAGACCACCACCGCGACGTCTGCCTGATCCCCTCGTCGGCGCACGGCACGAACCCGGCGAGTGCGGTCATGGCCGGCATGAAGGTCGTGGTCGTGAAGAGCACCGAGGATGGCACCATCGACCTGGACGACCTGCGGGCGAAGGCGACGGAGCACGCCGGGAAGCTGGCCGCGTTCATGGTTACCTACCCGTCGACCCACGGCGTCTTCGAGGAGGGGATCGTCGAGGCTTGCCGCGTGGTGCACCAGAACGGCGGGATGGTCTACCTCGACGGCGCCAACCTCAATGCCCAGGTGGGCCTCTCGCGTCCCGGCGACTACGGGGCGGACGTCTGCCACATCAACCTGCACAAGACGTTCGCGATCCCGCACGGCGGGGGCGGGCCCGGCATGGGGCCGATCTGCTGCAACGAGAAGCTCGCGCCGTATCTGCCGGGACACAGCGTCCAGCGCACCGGCGGCGACAAGGCGATCACCTCCGTCTCCGCCGCGGCGTGGGGCAGCGCGAGCATCCTCGTGATCCCATGGGCGTACATCGCCATGCTCGGTCGCGGCGGCGTCCGCAACGCGTCGAAGGTCGCGATCCTCAACGCCAACTACATGGCGAAGCGACTCGAGGAGCACTACGAGATCCTCTATCGCGGCGCCGAAGGGCTCGTCGCGCACGAGTTCATCATCGACCTGCGCCCGCTCAAGCGGACGACCGGGATCACCGAGGAGGACGTCGCCAAGCGCCTCATCGACTACGGGTTCCACGCGCCGACCGTGTCCTTCCCCGTGGCGGGCACGCTCATGATCGAGCCGACGGAGTCGGAGTCGAAGTACGAGCTCGACCGCCTGTGCGACGCGCTCATCTCCATTCGCGCCGAGATCCAGCAGGTGGAGCTCGGGATCGCGGACGCCGAAGACAACGCGCTCAAGAATGCGCCGCACACCGCGGCCATGGTCACGGCGGACGAGTGGAACCACGCCTACACGCGCACCCAGGCCGCGTACCCCGCACCGTGGACGCGGGACATGAAATTCTGGCCGTTCGTGCGGCGGGTGGACAACGCGTACGGGGATCGAAACCTGGTGTGCTCGTGTCTGCCGATGGAGGCGTACGCGGAGGCGTAGGGATCTTCACCCCGGGAGAGGGTAGCTAGGAAGTCGGGTTCGGCAGCGTTACGATGGCTCTAGAGCGGGTCACGTGGTTGCGCAGGCTGAAGGGGGCTTGGGGCGATGCCTTGTTTCGCCGACACCCCACAGGATTCGATGACCAGACCCAGATACATCCTCGGCATCTCCGCCTACTACCACGACAGCGCCGCCGCGCTGCTCAAGGATGGCGAGATCGCCGCGGCCGCCCAGGAAGAGCGTTTCACCCGCATCAAGGGTGACGCCTCGTTCCCCGCCCATGCGGTGAAGTTCTGCCTCGAGCGGGAGGGCATCACGGTCGACGATCTCGAGTACGTCGGCTTCTACGACAAGCCCCTCCTCAAGTTCGAGCGGATCCTGGAGACATATCTCGGGATCGCGCCCCGCGGATTCGGTTCCTTCCTCAAGGCGGGGCCGCTCTGGATCAAGGAAAAGCTCTTTCAGAAGGACGACATCGCCGACGCCCTCGGCTACTCTGGCGAGATCCTGTTCGCGGAGCACCACGAGTCGCACGCCGCGAGTGCCTTCCTGCCGTCTCCGTTCGAGGAGGCGGCCATCCTGACCATGGACGGGGTGGGGGAGTGGGCGACCGCATCCATCGGGGTTGGCCGAGGCAATGATCTCGAACTGATCCGCGAGCTCCACTGGCCCGACTCCCTGGGGCTCGTCTACTCGGCCTTCACGTACTACACGGGCTTCAAGGTCAATTCGGGCGAGTACAAGGTGATGGGACTCGCCCCGTACGGTGAGCCGAAATACACGAAGCTGATCCTCGAGGAGCTGATGAATCTCCGCGAGGACGGCTCCTTCACCCTGAACCAGCAGTACTTCAACTACCTGGGTGGACTCACGATGACGAGTCCCGCGTTCGACGAGCTCTTCGGGGGGGCGCCCCGAAAGCCGGAGACGCGGATCTCCCAGCGGGAGATGGACCTGGCGCGGTCCGTGCAGGACGCGTGCGAGGAAGTCGTGATGCGTATGGCGCGGACCGCCCGGCAGGAGACGGGATCGAAGAACCTGTGCCTTGCGGGCGGTGTCGCGCTCAACTGCGTCGCGAACGGGAAGGTTCTGCGCAGCGGCATGTTCGACAGGATCTGGATCCAGCCCGCGGCCGGTGACGCGGGTGGGGCACTCGGTGTCGCCCAGCTCATCTGGCATCGGCACCTGAAGCAGCCGCGACCGCTCGACGGCCGGCGCGACGCGATGCAGGGCGCCTACCTCGGCCCCTCCTTCACTCCGGAACAGATCGAGAAGGCGCTGCACCGCTTCGGGGCGAAATACCAGAAGCTGGAGCGCGGCGAACTGATCGACCGCACCGCGGCGCTCCTGGCCGACGCCAACGTGATCGGGTGGTTCAACGGGCGGATGGAGTTCGGTCCCCGGGCGCTCGGGAGCCGAAGCATCCTCGGTGACCCGCGGAGCCCCGAGATGCAGTCGAAGATGAATCTGAAGATCAAGTTCCGGGAGAGCTTCCGCCCGTTCGCACCGAGCGTTCTGGAGCACCGCGCCGCGGACTACTTCGATCTGGATGCCGAGTCGCCCTACATGCTCCTGGTCAGCCCCGTACGGGAAGACCGCCGGGTGCCGATGACGGACGAGCAGGAGAAGCTCTTCGGCATCGACAAGCTGAACGTGCCGCGGTCGGACATTCCGGCGATCACCCACGTGGACTATTCGGCCCGGGTTCAGACCGTCAGCCGCGACCGCAGCCCGGACTACTTCGACCTGATCTCGAAGTTCGACGAACTGACGGGGTGCGGGCTCGTGGTGAACACCTCGTTCAATGTCCGCGGGGAGCCGATCGTCTGCACTCCGGAAGACGCCTACGTCTGCTTCATGCGCACGGACATGGATTATCTGGTCGTGGGTCCCTATCTGCTCGACAAGCGCGAGCAGCCCGAACTCGTCGAGGAAGGAGACTGGCGTGATCGATTCGAACTCGACTGAGTTCACCGCCTCCGACGGACGCAAGTTCGCGTTTCCCGTCGGGACCGCGTTCCTCGTCCTCTCGGCGCTGTTGTTCTGGAGAGACAAGGAGACCGCGTTCCGCGTGACCGCGGCACTCGGGTTGCTCCTCTACGTGGCGGGGGCGATCCTGCCTGGCAAGCTCGGTCCGGTCTATCGCGGCTGGATGCGGATGGCCCTCGCGATCTCGAAGGTGACGACGCCCATCTTCATGGGCTTGGTGTACTTCGTGGTCCTGACGCCGACGGGGCTCCTCATGCGCGTCTTTGGCCGCAGGCCGATGAAGCACGGTGAACGGGACGGGGGTTTCTGGCAGTCGACCGCGGGCCGTCCGGTGAGCGACCTCAGGAGGCAGTTCTGACGTGTCGTCCCGTACGCGTGATTCGACGACGCCAAGCCATCATGTAAAGATCGAGAGTGTGCAATGAGCCTGATCAAGGAACTGTGGGCGTTCATGAAGGTGCGGAAGAAGTGGTGGCTCCTTCCGATCATCATCGTACTCCTGTCGGTAGGTGCGCTTCTGGTGTTCGCGCAGGGGTCGGCACTGGCGCCGTTCATCTACACGATCTTCTAGAGCCCCGCCCCGACACCGGCTCGCGAGCCGGAGTCGGTTTGGGTCGCGCCGGTGCGGAGCCATATTCAGGAACCCGCACCTCCGACCCCAGCTCCTCTGCCCCATGGCCACACTCACCTACCACGGACACGCCACCTTTTCCATCGAGACGGACGGCGGCAAGCACCTCGTCATCGACCCGTTCTTCGGGGACAACCCGAGCTGTGAGACGTCGGTCGACGACGTGTCGGCCGACTTCATTCTCCTGACGCACGGCCATTACGACCACGTGGCCGACGCGGTGCCGCTCGCGAAGCGTACGGGGGCGACGGTGATCGCCTCCCACGAGATCGCGAAGTACATGGAGGGGCAGGGGCTGACGACGAGTCCCCATCACATCGGTGGCGGGGTCCAGTACCCTTTCGGGTACGTGAAGATGACGCCGGCGCTGCACGGTGGGATGCTGGAGCTTCCAGGCGGGGAGGCGTTCACCACGGTTCCCGCCGGCTTCCTGCTGGAGCTCGACGGCGGTCAGCGCGTCTATCTTGCGGGCGATACGGCGCTGCTCATGGAGATGCAGCTCCTGAAGGGCCGGGTTGACATCGCGGTCCTGCCCATCGGGGACCGGTACACGATGGGGCCGCAGGACGCCCTTCGTGCGGTCGAGTTCATCGAGCCGAAGGTCGTGATCCCCTGCCACTACAACACGTGGCCGCCGATCGAGCAGGACTCCGCGGCGTTCGCTACGGCGGTGGGTGACCGGGCGCGCGTCGAAGCGCTGAAGCCGGGTGCGACGTTCCACTTCTGAGGCGCCACCCCCGCTCACCCGATCGTACGGACCGCGTGTGCCCGCTCGGCCGGCGCCGCGGACCGTGACGCCCGAAAATCCCGGGTGCGGGGGCGCCGCATGAGCGTCCGCACCTGGAGGCACATCCGGGACGGAGCCCGCCCCGGCGCCCTGAACATGGCGCTCGACGAGGCGATGGCGCGTTCGGTCGAAGGCGGACGAGCGGTGCTGCGCACCTACGCGTGGACGCGCCCGACGGCGTCCTTCGGCCGTAACGAGCCGGCCCGTGGCTTGTGGTCGGAGCCGGTGGCGGCGGGCATGGGACTCGAGTTCGTCCGACGGCCCACGGGGGGGCGGGTCGTGCTGCACGACAGCGAGGTGACGTACACCGTCCTCGTGCCCGCCCGGGACATGGGCGGCCCGCGAGAGGCGTACCGGCGGATCAACGCGGCCCTGGCGGAGGCGATGCGCGGCCTGGGAGCGGACGTGGACGCGGTCGGTTCCGTCGCTCGGCCGGGGCCACCCGCACCGCGCCCCGACGCAGAGCCCCGCACTCTCCCCCTCGACGCCGGGCCGTGCTTCCAGTCCCCGGCCGAAGGCGAGGTGGTCGCCGGGGGGCGCAAGCTGATCGGCAGCGCCCAGGCCCGCGTGGGCGGGGCGCTCCTTCAGCACGGATCGATCATCCTCTCGGGCGACCAGTCCCGCCTTGCGGCGCTGAACCCCGAGGCCGCAGGCTTCGAGCGCCCGGCGACGCTCGAGGAGTTGATCGGCCCGGTGGACTTCGACACGGTCGCGCGCGCCGTCGCGGCGGCGATGGCGGCGGAGTTCGGCGGCGCCTGGACGGAATCCGAGGTGCATCCCGACGAGCTGGCGGCCGCCGTAAGGCTGGTCGACACGCGCTACGGGCGGCCGGAGTGGACGTGGCGCCGCTGAGGCGGTGCCCGCGCCCGCACCCGACGTCGTTGACCTTCCGGCTCGGGGGTTGAGTGTTAGGCCGGACAGCGCGGGCGCGTGAAGCGTCGCGCGTGACCACGACCCGTTCGCAAGGAATGACCGATGGTCCGGAAGGGATGCTCCAAGGCCGTGTTCTGCGCCCTGGCCGCCACCGCGTTGGCGGCGTGCAGTGGGGGTGAGGGTGGTGCCACCCGTACCGTCTCCGCCGACCCGTTCTGCCAGCAGGTGATTCCGGCCGTCGAGGCCTACATGGCTGCGTCGCGCGCGTCGCACCCGGCGCCCACCGATCCACGCTACGGAGGCACGCTGGTCGTGGGGTCGATCGGGGAGCTGGCGGACGGGATGAACGCGGCGGTGTCCTCGGACTACAGCGCCACGCAGCACCAGCAGTTCGTCAACCTGATGACACTCCTGGACTACGACGCGGCCGGCAACCCGCGCCCGTACCTGGCCGAGTCCTGGGAGATCGCCGACGACAACCGGTCGGTCACCTTCCGCCTCCGGCGGGACGTCTTCTGGCACGACGGCGAGCAGACGGACGCGCGCGACGTCGCCTTCACGTACGTGACGGTCACGAACCCGGCCACCGCGTTCCCCAACGCCGCGTTCTGGGATCACTACGTGAAGGGCGCCGAGGGCGTCGAGGTGATCGACGACTTCACGGTGCGCATCTCGATGGAGCCGCACGCGGAGTTCCTCGACCCGTTCCGGACGGTCGCGATCCTTCCCGAGCACCTCCTCGGCGACGTCCCGCCGGGCGATCTGAAGCAGCACCCGTTCGGTACGCAGTGCCCCGTCGGCAACGGCCCCTTCGTCTTCTGGTCGCACACGCCTCAGGACCGGTGGGTGTTCGAGGCCAACCCGGCGTTCCCGGAGGGGCTGGGCGGGCGTCCCTTCGTCGACCGGTACATGTACCGGATCATCCCGGAGCAGACGACGCTCCTCACCGAGCTGCTCACGCAGAACATCGACGTCTATCTGGCACCCCGGCCGGACCAGGCCCAGCGCATCCTCGACGACCCGAACGTGGAGCTCCTGCGCTACCCGTTCCGCAACTACGTTCTGGTCGGGTGGAACGCCCGGCGTCCGCAGCTCACGGATGCCCGCGTCCGGCGCGCGATCACGATGGGCACGAACCGGCAGAGCATCGTCGACGCGATCCTGCAGGGGTATGGCACGGTGGCCGACGGCAGCGTGCCCCCATTCCACTGGGCCTACGATCCGGACGCGCCGGGGCTCGCCTACGACCCGGAAGGCGCGAAGGCCCTGCTGGAGGAGGCCGGGTGGACGGACCGCGACGGCGACGGGGTCCGCGAGAACGCCGACGGCGTCCCGCTCGCGTTCTCCATCAAGTACAACACGGGCAATCAGCAGCGACAGGACGTCGCCGAGATCATGCAGGCGCAGCTCGCCGACGTGGGCATCGCGGTGCAGCCGCAGGTCGTGGAGTGGGCGACGCTCCTGCAGCAGATCAACACGCCCGAGCTGCGCGACTTCGACGGGGTGGTCATGGGTTGGGTCGTGGAGTTCAAGCTCGACGACATGGACCTCTTCCACTCCGATCGCATCGACCAGCCGTACGCGTGGTCGGGTACACGCAACCCGGAGATCGATCGTCTTCTCGAGCAGCTGGCGCTGATCGTCGACCGCGACGAGGCCCGGGCGCGCTGGGCCGAGTACCAGGAGGCCCTGATCGAGGAGCAGCCGTACACGTTCTTCTACTTCCCGGACCGGCTGGACGGGGTGAGCACGCGCGTGAAGGGCGTCGTGATGGACGCCCGCGGCGAGTGGCTCAACATCCGCGAGTGGTACATCGACCCGGCGAGCCGCTGATTGGGCAAGTACGTCCTCCGTCGGCTGGCCGGCGCGATCCCCCTCGTCCTGGGGATCGCCACGATCATCTTCTTCCTGGTCAACCTCGCGCCGGGTGATCCGACGCTCCTGCTCATCTCGCCGGGTGTCACGAGCGACGTCATCGAGCAGATGCGCGTGAACTTCGGTCTCGACCAGCCGATCCACATCCGCTACGTGCGCTGGCTAGGGGCCATGCTGACGGGCGACTTCGGCTATTCGTTCGTCTACTCCCGGCCGGTCGTCGATCTCCTGATGGACGCGCTGCCCAACACGCTGATCCTTTCCGCGTGCGCGCTCGTCGTCGCCTTCGGCGTGGGCATCGTGCTGGGGACGATCCAGGCGGTGCGGCAGTACTCGCTCCTCGACTCCAGCCTGAGCGTGGTCCTGCTCTTCTTCTACTCGATGCCGTCCTTCTGGCTCGCGCTCATGCTGATCCTCACCATGAGCCTGTACGCCCGGAACGTGTGGGATCTCCCGATCTGGTTCCCGGCCTCGGGCATGACGTCGACGGACCATGACTTCATGTCGGCGGGCGCGCGGATGGCGGATCGCGCCCGGCATCTCGTTCTTCCCACCCTCTCGCTGTCCCTCGTGCTCACGGCGGGCATCGCACGCTACATGAGGGGCTCGATGCTCGAGGTCGTGCGGCAGGACTTCGTCCGCACGGCGCACGCCAAGGGGCTCCCGGAGCGCGTGGTCGTCTTCAAGCACGCGCTGCGCAACGCGCTGATTCCGATCATCACGCTCGTCGGCCTCTACCTGCCGTACCTGTTCAGCGGGACGGTCTTCATCGAGTACGTCTTCGCCTGGCCGGGGATGGGGCGGACCATCGTCGACGCCATCAACGCCCGCGACTACCCGGTCATCATGGCGGGCACCTTCTTCTTCGCGTCGATGGTGGTGGTCGCGAACCTGGTGGCGGACGTGCTGTATGCCGTGGTCGACCCGCGGATCCGCTATGAGTAGCCGCGGCACGGTGCGCACGCCCCGCGGGAGGGCGTCCGCCCCGGACGGCAGGGGGGCGCCCTCATGAGCGGTGCGGCGACCACGCTGGAGGGGCGCGCGCCCGGGGCGAGACGCGGCCTGCCCGGAGGACGCCCGCTCGCGGCACTGTTTCCCGGTCTGCCGCACGTGCTGGGGGGACGGTGGGGCACCGGGGCGATGGCCCTCCTCACGTGGGTGGGGATGCTCTGGATCGTGCTCCGGCGCTGGGACCGCGTCGTCGCGGCACCGGGCGGCGCGTGGGACGAGAAGCTCGCCGTGGCGACCCTCGCGGCGAGCCTGGTGGCGAGCTGGGGCTGGTCGTGGCGAAGCGTCGGCCGGGCCCACGAGGTCAGGCTGGTCGGCGTGAGCCAGTGGGAGCTGGCCGTGACCGCGTTCGCGAAGAACCGGACCGCCGTGGCGGGGCTGATCGTGATCGTGGGCCTCTACCTGATCGCGCTCGTGACGCCCCTCATCTCTCCGCACGACCCGAACGTCCAGTACGATCTGCAGACGATGCGGCTGGTGGGCATGTCCGCGTCCCACCCGCTGGGCACCGACCACTTCGCGCGTGACGTTCTCTCCCGCCTGCTCTACGGGGCCCGCATCTCGCTGACCATCGGCTTCGTCGCCGTGGGGATTTCGGTCACGATCGGGACGCTGGTGGGGGCGATCGCGGGCTTTTTCGGCGGCCTGGTCGACGGCGTGATCATGCGTTTCGTCGACATGGTCATCGCTTTCCCGCAGCTCGTGCTGCTCATCACGATCATCGCGATTTTCGAGCCATCCATCTTCCTCATCGTCACGGTCCTGGGGCTCACGCTCTGGCCGGGGACCGCGCGGATCGTGCGGGGCGAGGTGCTCAGCCTGCGGGAGCGGGAGTTCGTGCAGGCGGCCGAGGCGCTCGGGTATCCGAAGCGGCGCATCATCCTGCGTCATCTCATTCCAAACGCCCTCGCGCCGGTGATCGTGGCGGCCACGCTCGGCATCGGCAACACGATCGTGCTCGAGGCGGGGCTCTCCTTCCTGGGGCTCGGCGTGCAGCCGCCGACGGCGTCGTGGGGAACGATGGTCTCGGTGGGTCGCGACTATCTCCTGGACGCATGGTGGCTCGCGACCTTCCCGGGCCTCGCCATCGTCTTCACCGTGCTGTCGTTCAACCTGGTGGGCGACGGACTGCGCGACGCCCTGGACCCGAGACTCCGCTCATGAGCCACCGCTCCGAAGGTCGCCGAGGCCCGGCCCGATGACCGAAGCGCTCCTTTCCGTGCGCGACCTGCGCACCTGGTTCCATACGGATCAAGGGGTCGCGAAGGCGGTCGACGGCGTCTCGTTCGACGTGCATCCGGGCGAGACGCTCGGCATCGTGGGGGAGTCGGGGTGCGGGAAGACGGTCACGTCGCTCTCCATCCTCCAGCTCCTCCCCCAGCCGCCCGCGAAGATCGAGGCGGGCAGCTCGATCCGCTTCGCCGGCGATGAGCTCGTGGGCATCGGGGAGAAGCGGATGCGGGCGCTGCGGGGCAACGAGATCGCGATGATCTTCCAGGAGCCGATGTCCTCGCTCAATCCGGTCTACACCATCGGGGATCAGATCGGGGAGGCGCTGCGGCTGCACCGGCGCATGGATCGGAAGGCAGCTCGTGCCGAGGCGATCCGGCTCCTCGCCGAGGTGGGCATACCGGAGCCGGACCGCCGGGTCGACGAGTACCCGCATCAGCTGTCGGGTGGCATGCGGCAGCGGGTGATGATCGCGATGTCGCTCTCGTGCGAGCCGAAGCTGCTCATTGCCGACGAGCCGACCACCGCCCTGGACGTGACGATCCAGGCGCAGATCCTCGAGCTGCTGGCGGCGCTTCGGGTGAAGCACTCGATGGCCGTTCTCCTCATCACGCACGACCTGGGCGTGGTAGCCGAGGTGTGCGACCGCGTGGTGGTCATGTACGCCGGTCAGGTCGTCGAGACCGGTACGGTGTTCGAGATCTTCTCCGATCCGAGGCACCCGTACACGCGCGGACTCCTGGACTCGCTGCCGTCCGTCGACGATCCGGGGCAGCGGCTCGTGTCGATTCCGGGGACCGTTCCCAACCCGACCGGGTGGCCGGCCGGCTGCCGCTTCCGCGATCGCTGCGCCCGTGCCGGCGAGGGATGTGAAGCCCCCCAGGAACTCGTTGCGCTGGCGGGTGAAGGACGAGCCGCGCGCTGCTGGAGGGCAGAGTCATGAGTGCCGCGACCGGACGGAGCCCGATCGACCGCGCGGCGGCGCCACTGCTGAGCGTCCGCGACCTCAAGATGCACTTCCCCGTCCGCAAGGGGACCTTCGGCCGCGTCACGGGGCACGTGAAGGCGGTGGATGGCGTCAGCTTCGACCTCTGGCGCGGGGAGACGCTCGGGCTGGTCGGGGAGTCCGGTTGTGGGAAGTCCACGACGGGCCGGGCGATCCTGCGCCTGCTCGAGCCGACGTCGGGCTCGGTCCGCTTCGACGGGCAGGACGTCGCGGCCCTGGATCGGGAAGGGCTTCGGGCGCTCCGGCGCCGCATGCAGATCGTCTTTCAGGACCCATTCGGCTCGCTGAACCCGCGCATGTCGGTGGGCGCGATGCTGGAAGAGGCGCTCAAGGTTCATGGCCTCGGCGGGCCGAACCGACGCGACCGGGCCGTTGAACTCCTGGAGCGGGTGGGTCTCCGTGCCGAGCATGTCGACCGATACCCGCACGAGTTCAGTGGCGGCCAGCGCCAGCGTCTCGGCATCGCGAGGGCCCTCTCGGTCGAGCCCGATTTCCTCGTCCTCGACGAGCCGGTGAGCGCGCTCGACGTGTCGGTCCAGGCCCAGGTCGTGAACCTGCTGGAAGACCTGCAGCGCGAACTCGGACTCACCTATCTCTTCATCGCGCACGACCTCGCGCTCGTCGAGCACGTGAGCGATCGCGTGGCCGTCATGTACCTGGGGCGGATCGTCGAGGTCGCGGACGGTGGAGATCTGTATCGCGCTCCGCGCCATCCGTACACGAAGGCACTGCTGTCCGCGGTGCCGCGCCCCGATCCGGCGGGTCGGGAGCAGCGAAAGCGAATCGTGCTGGAGGGAGACGTTCCGAGCCCCAGCAATCCACCTTCGGGATGTCCCTTTCATCCACGCTGCCCGAGCCCGGCCAAGGACGAGCGCTGCAGGAGCGTATTGCCTGCCATGGAAGGCGGAGAATTCGGACATTCAGCTGCGTGCCATCACCCCGATTTTCCGTTCGAATGAAAGGCTTGACACCTTTTGGGACCCGCATCATGTTGCGGGCCTCCTGAAACTGCCCTCCCAACGCTGTCCGTCGGAAGGGCGCTCTCTCGATAATCACCGAAGAACTGGCTGGAGGTTCCCTTGGTCCAACTGTACGCCGCCCTGCTTCAGATCCCGGGCATGGACGCTCCTGAGTTGACGTGGCAGGAGCAGCTGTCCACGAACTGGATTGGAATGGGCTTCATGCGGTGGCCTCTGGCGTTCTGCCTCGTCCTGGGTGTGATCGTCATCATCGTCAAGTTCGTTTCGCTGACGGCGAAGGCTGCGAAGACGAAGCGGATCCTCAAGGAGGTCGACGAGCTCCTGGTGCAGAAGCGCATTCGCGAGGCGCTCGAGCTGACCCGTGACACGGATTCGCCCGCGGCGAACATCCTCTACGCCGGTCTGGAGCGCCACGAAGAGGGCACCGACCGCGTCATGAAGGCGATCGAGAACCAGGGCCTGATCGAGATGAGCAAGCTCGAGCGGGGCCTCGTCGTGCTCGCCACGCTCACCAACATCGCGCCGCTCCTGGGCTTCCTCGGCACCGTGATCGGAATGATCATCGCGTTCCAGTCGATCGAGGCCGCGGGTGAGGTCGAGGCGACGCTGGTCGCCGGTGGTATTAAGGTCGCGCTGCTCACGACGGCTGCCGGTCTGGTCATCGCGATCCCGGTGTCGGTCGGTCACAACTACTTCGTGGCCCGCATCGACAGCCTGGTCATCGACATGGAGGAGTCGGCCCAGAAGATGGTCGACACGCTCCACGCCATCGAGACGGGCCGCGCCGGCTGACGACGCGACCCGGTCGACCGCGACCGAAGAGGCCACCCCCGTCCCGGGGGTGGCCTCTTTTTTTCCTAGAAGTCCACGACCTCGAACACTTATCATGGACCCCCGGCGTCGGACCTCTCCGCCGACGCGGGCCTCCACGTTCGTATCCGTCCGAGTTGCAGATGTCGCTCCGTTCCGCCGTTGCCGTTTTGGCTCTCTTCATCATCCTGCCGTTCGCATCCGGCGCGCACGTGCCGGTACGATCGCCCGAGGGAGCCTCGAAGCGCACGTCGACGGCTTCGCTGCCGGCGCTCCCCGACTCCGCGCTCGACGAGCTCGCGGTGGGACGGTACTGGCACGCGGCCCGCGCCCTTCGCGCCGCGGGCGCCGCCGAGGCCGGACCGGTGGAACGCCTGACCCTCGCGAGCGCGGATGCCGGGTGGGAGAACTGGGCGGGGGTCCTCGAGAACCTGGAAGACGCCGCCTGGCTCCATGAACGCGAGAACGGACGGGGACTGTACCTGCTCGGTCGTGCGTTCGAGCAGGGAGGCCGCTGGGCCGACGCCGCGACACGCTACGATGCCTACGTGCGTGCGGTCGGACCCTCCGCGTGGGAGGCTGTCCCGGCGATCGCCCGGGTCTCCCGGGCGGCGTGGCACGCGGGCGATCGCGCCCGGGCGCTCACCGCGCTCGACGCGCTCCGCCCCCACCCCGTGGTGCGGAGCTGGGCCGCCGTGGAGCTCACGCTCATCGCCGTGGAAGCTGGTGACGTCGACGGTGTGCGTGCGCTCGCGCGCCACGTCGTGGAACCGGCGGCGGCGCAGGTCACCTGGCGCGCGGAGGCGGACGCTTACCTCGTGGCTGGGGACTCCGCCGGGGCCGCCGACGTGTTCCGCGATCTGCGGGAGAGTCAAGAGCCGGCGCATCGCGCGATCGCTTCCGTGGAGCTCGGTCGCCTGCGGGTCGCCGCGGGCGACGTGGCCACCGGGCGGGTGCTGCTCCTCGAGGGATTCCCCGGTGCGTCCGGTGCCACCAGGACGCGTGCGGCGGCGACGCTCGCCGATCTCGGCGGCCACGACTTCACGCTCACGCTGGAGCTCGCCCGTACGCTGGACCGGGCCGGCGAGGGCGGACGGGCCCTGCGCGCCTACGATCGGGCGATCGCGATGGCACCCGGCGAGGGCGAGGAGTTTCCGGAGGCCAGCCGGCTCGAGCGGGCCCGCCTGATGTCGACGGTGCCCGCGCGCCAGGATGCGGCGCTCGAGGAGTTCCGGGCGATCCGGGAGACCGCGCGCAGCGAGCGCGTCGGCGCCCGGAACCTTGAGGTGTGGGCTCAGATGCGCAGCCGCCAGGGACTGACGTCCCAGGTCGCCACACTGCGCCGCTGGCTTCTGGAGGAGTACCCGTCGAGCGGAGAGGCGGCCGAGGTCGCGTGGAGCCAGGGTAGCGCGGCCGAGTCTCGAGGCGCACTGGACGAGGCGCTCGAGCGCTACGCCTTCCTCGCGGACAACGCCCGTACCCACGCACGGGCGGGCGAGGCTCGGATGCGCTCCGGTCAGATTCAGCTGCGGCGCTCGAACGCGACCGCCGCAGCGGAGGTGTACGAGCGCTACCTGACCGATTTCCCCGACGGACGCCGCTGGCAGGAGGCTGCGTACTGGGCGGGCCGCACGCGGCTGGAGCTCGGCGATACCGCGGCTGGGGAACGCCACCTGCGCCACGTGCTCACTCAGCCGATCGAGTACTATGCGGTGATGGCGGCGGAGCTCCTCGGCGAGCCGTTCGCGGTGGACCTGGCAGAGGGCGAAGGGCCGATGGAGCCGGGATGGCTCATGGAGGGCCTGGTCCGTCTCGACCTGCTCATCGAGGCCGGCCTGGAGCGGGGTGCCGAGGCGGAGGTCGCGCGGCTGCGCGACCGCGCCGGCGACGAGCGGGGGCCGAAGCTGCGTCTGGCCCAGGCGCTCATCGACCGTGGGCGCACCATCGACGGCATCAACCTGGGCTGGTCGCTGCTCGAGGACGCGGGCGGGTGGGACCGGCAGATCCTTCGCGTGACGTACCCTTTCCCCTACCGCGAGCTGGTACGCCGGGAGGCGAGGGAGTGGGGAATCGATCCGTTCATGATGGCGGCGATCATCCGTCAGGAGTCGGCGTTCAAGGCCGACATCGTGAGCCATGCCGGTGCGATCGGGCTCATGCAGGTCATGCCCCCGACCGGTGCGGAGCTCGCCCGCGCGCACGGTCCGGAAGGCTTCACCCGGGAGTCTCTGACGCGGCCGGAGGTGAATCTCCACCTCGGGGCGGCCTTCTTTCTGGACATGAGCCGCCGCTACGACGACGTGCTTCCCCTGGTGCTCTCCGCCTACAACGCGGGCCCCACGCGGGCGACCCGCTGGCAGCGCTACCCGGAGGCGTCGGATCCGCTCCGCTTCACCGAGCGGATTCCCTTCACGGAGACGCGCGGGTACGTGAAGAACGTGCGCCGCAACCTGGGCCTGTACCGAGTGCTGTACGACGTGGAGTGAGGTCGGCGTCGGTTCCCGCGCCTTCGGGGTACCCGGGCTTCAGGGAACGAACGAAATGCCCCGAAATCCTCTTCCAGCGTAGGGATCGGTGCTTCCTGGAGCAGGGAATCCACGTATCCGATGAGTCCCGAAGGGACGATGGGTGGGGATCAGGGGCAGTCGGACGACACGTTTGCGCGGCGCGCGCGACCATTTCTTTGACAAGAGGAATTGGGAGAGGATGAGACACCAGACCGGAGTCGTTTGGACCCTCCTCGCGCTCGCGGGCTGTGGGGCCGCCGAGACCCGCGTGGACAATCAGGCAGCGGTCGCCGATCCGGCACTCCTCGAAGCGATCATCGAGGACGTCAGGGTCGGGTGGGAGCAGGGCGACGGCACGGCGTTCTACGCGCACTTTCTGGACTGGGACGGAGCTCGGTACTTCGAGGGTGGAGGCCAGAACGTCGGGCTACAGGATCTCGTCGAGAACCATGTGGAACCCGAGGCGGAGCTGGGTCTTCGTCTGGGCTTCTCGAATATCCAGACCCATTTCGAGGGCGGTTTCGCGTGGGCGGTCGTCGACACGGATATCCAGCTCACGACCGGGGACGGACGCGACATTCACAATCAGGGCCATGGCACGTATCTGTTCCGCTGGGTGGACGGAGCGTGGAAGGTCGTGCACACCCAGTCGGCCAGTCGGCCGGCTCGGCCGGCTGAGGGGTCCGACTGAGGGCGGTGCGGCCCGGCATACCGGGGGGCGTGTCGAGCGGGCATCGTGAGGGGTAACCGCGAGGCGCGTCTTCCGGCCAGCGTGGCGCCTTCGCGGATTCGCCGGTGATATCCATGAGCCGGGACGCTCACTCGCCCCGTCAACACCATCACCACGTTCACGACGGGGAGTACGCGTCGGTTGTGGCTCCGTGGCAGCGGAGCGGATGCTCAGCGCTCTGCGGCGTGACGGTACCGCTTCACGCCAGGCGGGCGATGACCTGGATCAGCCGGTCGATGTCGTCCCGAGTATTGAACATCGCGACGGCGGCACGAAGGAGTCGGCGGTCTTCCTGAAACGTGTAGACGACGCCGCTGTTCGCGAGAGCGTCAGCCAGGGTCGTGGGGTCGAGCTCATGGTAGAAGCTCACGATGGGCGAGGGGTTCCCCGCAGGCGTGAAGAGCTGCCGCCCGAGACGCGTGAGTTCTTCCCGCAGTTCCTGCGCCAGGGTGTGCGTGTGCTCTGCGATGCGGTCGAGACCGACGTCGGCGAGGAAGCCGAGTGACGCGTCCATGGCGACCACCGGCGCGAAGGCCGGATTCGAGTACTCGTATTTGCCGGCCGTCGTCGTGAGCTCGTAGGCGTTCCCCTCCAGGGTCCGAGCGACCTGACGATGGCCGAAACGGTCGGGCTGCAACCACTCGAGGTGCTGGCGACGGACGTAGAGGGGCGCGCACCCGAAGTCCGCGAAGAGCCACTTGTACCCGTTGCCACATGCGAAGTCTACACCTTCCGCGTGCAGGTCGACCGGGAACGTGCCGAACGCCTGCACCCCGTCCGCGAAGAGGTAGGCTCCGTGTGAATGGGCGATGGCTGCGAGCGTAGGGAGGTCGTGTCTGAACCCGTTGCGGTTAGACACCCACGCTACGCTGATCAGGCGCGTCCGGGCATCCGTGTGCGCTTCGAAGTCCTCCGGGCGAGCCTTCCCGTCGACGGCGCGGACGATCCGCAACTCGACCCCGGCTCTCTTTTCCAGTTCGCGATACACCACGAAGGCAGTGGTGAAGTGCAGCTCGTCGATCACGACGTTGTCTCCGGGTCGCCAGTCGATCCCGTTCGCGACGACGTTCTCCCCGTCACTCGTCGAATAGAGGAGGGCGATTTCGTCGACGTCGGCACCGAACAGCCCTGCAAAACGCTCCCGGGCGCGTAAGGTGGCCTCCGCCCGGCTGCCCGGGTCGTGGTACATCATCCGCTCGTAGGCGTATTCGGTCAGCGCTTCCTGGACCGGGATGGGGATGGGTCCCGACGACGCCGTGTTCAGATAGGCCCGGTCACGCGTGACCGGGAACTGATCGCGCACGCCGAGTGGGTCGCGAATCGAGAAGCTCGCGGCAGGTGCGGCTTCCAGCCGGGCTGGATCGACGAGGGTGCCCGCGGAGGCGGCGAGCCCCGCAGCTGCTGTGGTCTTCAGGAAGGTACGGCGGTTCCACTCGCTCATGGGACGCTCGGACGGGGTGAGTCGCGCTCAGGTTCGTGCATGGCTCGCGCTAGCTTAGTCCACCGGCCGGTGGATCGAAAGTTGCGAAACCCGTTGCACGCGAGGGCGCTCCGGGCGCAGCTCCACCCGGAGCCTGCCGCGGCGATGGCATCCCCTCGCGCCGTCTCCCGACCTCGAGACCGGAAACCGCCCGACGGGTCTTGATGCAGGGCCGCGGAACAGTAGACGTGGAGTGCCCTGCCCCGGGCTGGAGGTGTTTGCATGGACAGGGTGGTCTCGAGAGCCGTGCTTGCCGCGATGGCGTCTGCCCTTGCTCACCCCGCTGCAGCTGCGTAGGCCCGGTTGCCGCGGCGCCGGCGGGGCCTAGCTTGCCCGCGTCGGTCCCACTGCGGCGCTCGCTCGCCCACCAAGGAGGTACCTGTGCTGCGCTCGCGTAGCGCCCGATCCGGCCGGCCGTCTGCACGCGGGCTCGCTCGACGCCCCACCTCGCTCTCCCCGGTCGTGGCCGCGGGCCTGCTCCTGCCCTTCGGAATGCTCCGTACCGCGGCCGCGGATGCCCCGGACCGACCGGGACCGTTCGTCCCGCTCGTATGCGACCTCTCCGGCTTCTCCCCGGCCGGCAGCCTCTCCGCCGCGTTCACCGCCGAGCGACTGGTTCTGGGCTGGGAAGGCGAGCCCGGGCAGACGCTCCAACTCGCCCTGGGCCTCCTCGACGGCGCGCCCGCCATCCACGAGCTCACGATCTCGGAGGGAGGGGGAGCACCGGTCAGGGTAGCCGCGGGGGTGGGCTTCGAGCTGCGGGTGGTGGAGGGACTCCGGCGCATCTCCGACCAGCAGCTCGTGCCCTTGCGCGAGCTCGGGGTCGAGCTGACGGACGAGATCGTCGACCGGTACAAGTGGGACGTCTTCTGGGACGCCCCGCTCGACCTCGGCGAGGTGGCGGCGAGCCGCAACCCACCGCCTCCCGACGGAGTGGCGAGCCAGCCGGGCCTTCCACGCTCCCCCGACGAGATCCGTCGCGGCAGCGCCCGCTGGAACACGACCGGGTGCGCGGTGACCCGCGAGGGCCGACGGCTGCGGGTCTCCTTCGACGGCCTCGAGCTGGGCTCGTTCTCCGGAGCGTTCGCGCTGACGGTCTACGAGGGCACGAACCTCGTTCGTGCTGAAGCGATCGCCGCGACGACCCTTCCGTCGGTCGCCTACAAGTACGACATGGGGCTCACGGGCCTGCCCGTCACGCAGGATACGAGGCTCCGGTGGCGCGACGTCGGACTGCAGCCGCAGGCGTACGGGCTCCGAGGCCCGGCCAATGCCGATCCCGTGGCGCTGCGCGCCGCGAACCGGCTCGTCGTGGCGGAGCTGGGCGCAGGCTCCATCGCGGCCTTCCCGCCGCCGCACACCTTCTTCTGGGCCCGCGAGGTGGAGATCAACGTCGGAAACGACTGGTACCGGAAGGACGGACCGGACTCGTTCAGCTTCGGCATCCGTCAGGGCGAGGAGGAGGTCGTGGAGCGGTACCGCGCGAACTGGTCGCTCTACAGCGCGCCGCCCGGCACCGAGCAGCACATGGCAGCCTATTTCTATCCGACGCTCGGGGCGGCGGAGCGCGCTTTCGACGCCGCACTCGCGTTCACCAACGGCGACGTCTATCGCCCCGTGCCCGGCTACCGGGTCATGGGCAGCCACTACCACACGGACGTCGGTCGCACGCTGATGGCCACCGGGAGCGTGGACTCCCGCCTCCCCGACTTCGAGGTGCTCCGTTCCGCCGGGCTCGAGATCGTGGGACCCGTCGATCGCCCCCGGGAAGAGACCCAGCTCGAGGAGCAGCGCTGGCTCTTCGAGGGTGCGGCGCGTCACTCCGACGACGATTTCGTCGTGATGCCGCAGATGGAGAACAGCAATCTGCTCGGGGGCCATTGGGACCTGCTCTTTTCCCACCCCGTCTTCTACGTGGACGAGCGAGCGCCGGGGACGCCGCTGGTGACGGAGCACCCCGAGTACGGGCGCATGTACAACATCGGCAGCATCGAAGACATGATGGCCATGGTCGAAGCCGAGGACATGCTCGTGTACATGCCCCATCCGCGAACCAAGGGCTCCACCGGCTACCCGGACGCGATCCGGGAGTCCGACCACTTCCTGCACGAGCGCTATCGAGGCGTCGGCTGGCGGTGGGGGATGGGCTCGGATCTCTCCGAGCGACGCCTCTCGGGCAAGCGCGTCATCCCGCTCCTCGACGACATGAACAACTGGCTGGCGGCATCGGATCGTCCGCTGAAGTCGCTCCTGTCGATCACGGAGACGTACGCCAAGGCGCCGGGCGACGATGTGTACGCCAACGGCCCGGTCACCTACCTGAGGATGGACCGGCTTCCGCCCCCTGGAGCGTACGGACCGATCGTCGAGGTTCTCCGCAGCGGAGACTACTTCGTCTCGTCGGGCGAGGTGGTCGTCCCGGAGCACGCCGTACAGGGGGCGGGCAGGCAGGCCCGCATGACGGCCGAGGTGAGCTGGACCTTTCCGCTGGACTTCGTCGAGGTGGTCTTCGGTGACGGCACCACGACCGGCCGGGTCGTCGTTTCCGCGTCGGAGCTGCCCCCGTTCGGGACCCACACGTTCACGGTGCCCTTCGACGCCACGGGCCAGGCATGGGTGCGCTTCGCGGCCTGGGACACGGCCGGCAACGGGGCCATGACGATGCCGGTGCGGCTGGAGCGCTGACGCGGCGGGCACGTGGGGCCAGACACGGACCGCAGCACGTCACCGACGACTCGCGTCCGTGAACTTGCGCGCTTCCCGTCATCATTTTCAATATGGGACCATGCCATGCGACGCGTGGTGCGAGTGGACTCGGCAGCAGGAGGCAGGCGCATGAAAGGGACCGTGAAGTGGTTCAACGACTCGAAGGGGTATGGCTTCATCCAGAAGCCGGACGGTGGCGATGTCTTCGTCCACTTTTCTGCGATCGAGGCCGAAGGCTTCCGTACCCTTGCCGAGGGTGAGGAAGTGGAGTTCGAGATCCGCGACTCCGAGAAGGGCCCGCAGGCTGCCAACGTGATGCGCGCCTGAGTCGCACCTTCGAGTGGTCCCGCGGGGCCTCGCGACCACGGGTCGCGGGGCCCTTTCTCGTGCGACTTCGCTCCGTTCCCCCGACCCCTCTATCTTCCGGCTTGCCCGCACTCCGCCCCGAACGAAGGACCGCCGTACCGTTGGAGATCCCTGCCAAGACGAGGCCCCGCATCTTCCTCATCGATGCGTACGCCCTCATCTACCGATCGTACTTCGCTTTCATCCGCCGCCCCCTCACGAATGCGGCGGGCGAGAACACGTCGGCACCGTTCGGGTTCACGCGGTTCCTCATGGACATCCGGGAAAAGTTCGAGCCCGACTACCTCGCCATCGTCTTCGACGCGGGTGATTCGTTCCGCGACCAGGAGTACCCGGAGTACAAGGCGACGAGGGAGAAGATGCCCGACGATCTGCGGGCGAGCCTGGGGCGCATCCGGGACATCGTCGCGGGCTTCCACGATCCGGTCGTGGAGCTGGACGGGTACGAGGCCGACGACGTGATCGGAACGCTGGCGCTGCAGGCCCGGGACGCCGGACTGGAAGCGGTCATCGTGTCGGGCGACAAGGACTTCTATCAGCTGGTTCAGCCGGGTGTGCACCTCATGAACCCGGGCCGCGGGGGCGCGACGGGCGTCGCGGCGGAGTGGGTCACCGAGGCGAATGCGCACGAAAAATTCGGCATACCGCCCGAGCAGGTCGCCGACTACCTGGCGCTGGTCGGCGACTCGTCAGACAACGTCCCCGGCGCGCGCGGAGTGGGGCCGAAGACCGCGGTGCAGCTTCTCGGGCAGTATCCGACCATCGACGCCCTCATCGAGCACGCCGCGGAGTTGACGCCGCCGCGAGCGGCGGCGTCCATCGCGGAGAATGCGGACGACGTCCGCATGTCCAAGCGGCTCGTCACCATCATGACGGACCTGCCCATCGAGCTCGACCTCGAGGCGCTGCGGGTACAGGAGCCGGATGCGGCGGTCCTCCGCGACATCTTCGTGGAACTGGAGTTTCGAAGGCTCGCCGATCAGTTCGCGGCGGTGGCCCAGGGGGAAGACGGGGGCACGCACGGGCTCGGGACGGTCGAGGCCGGTGACGCCGGCCTCGACTATGCCATCGCCGATACCACCGCGGCGGTGCGTGCACTCGTGCAGTCGGTCCGGGAGGCCGGGCGTGTCGCGATCGCCGTCGAGACGTCGGATCCTGATCCGCTCCGGGGCGGCATCGTCGGCCTGGGGCTCTCGGCCGACGGCGGCACGGCGCGATATCTGCCCATCGGACATCGCCAGCCCTTCGAGCTGACGTTCGAAGGCGAGGGTGCCGGCGAGGTCCGGAATCTGCCGGGATGGTCCGACCCCGTGATGGCCGAGCTCCGCGACGTGTTCGAGGACCCATCGGTGCGCAAAGTGGGGCACGACCTGAAGCATGCCGTGCTCGCGCTCGGTCAGGCCGGTATCGCGCTGGAGGGCATCGCCTTCGACACGATGATCGGGAGCTACGTGCTGGACCCGGGACGGCGGGACCACGAGCTGAAGACGCTGTCGATGGAGATCTTCTCCCACCGGCCCGTCGATCGTGCAGAGGTGACCGGCGCCGGACGGGAACGGAGCGCGGTCGCGGACGTTCCCGCGGAGCGCGTGCGCGACTGGCTGTGCGAGGTCGCGGACCTGGCGGGGCAGCTGGCCGAGCATCTGGCCGAACGTCTCGACGCAGCCTCGCTGGGAGACCTGATGGCTCACCTCGAGATGCCGCTCGTACCGGTGCTGGCGCGGATGGAGCGCAACGGGATCGCGATCGACGACGACTTCTTCCGGGAGATGCGGTCGCGCCTCAAGCGCGAGCTCGACCAGATCGAGAGCGAGATCTACAAGGTCTCCGGGGGCGACTTCAACCTGAACTCGACGCCACAGCTCCGGCAGGTGCTCTTCGAGAAGCTCGATCTTCCGATCCTGAAGAAGACGAAGACCGGCCCGTCCACGGATGCCTCCGTTCTCGAGGAACTCGCCGCCATGGGGCACGAGGTGCCACGTCTCATGATGGAGTACCGCGAGCTCGAGAAGCTCCGTTCGACGTATGTGGATGCCCTCCCGCAGCTGGTGAATCCGACTACCGGACGGATCCACACGAGCTTCAATCAGACGGTGGCCGCGACTGGCCGGCTCTCGTCGAGCAACCCGAATCTCCAGAACATCCCGATCCGGACCGAGCTCGGCCGCCAGATCCGGAAGGGATTCGTGGCGGACGAGGGGAAGGTGTTCCTCGGTGTGGACTACTCCCAGATCGAGTTGCGCATCCTGGCCCACTTCTCGGGGGACGAGGCCTTCGTGACCGCGTTCACGAAGGGGATCGACGTCCACCGGCAGACCGCCTCGGTCATCTTCGACGTGCCCATCGAGGCGGTGAGTGCCGTCCAGCGCGGGCAGGCGAAGACGGTCAACTTCGCGACGCTCTACGGTCAGGGACCGTTTTCGCTCGCGCGCCAGCTCGGCATCACGCGGGAGGAGGCGCGCGACTTCATCGACACCTACTTCGAGCGGTTCGCCGGCGTTCGCGACTTCCTCGACCGGCAGGTCGAGATGGCGAAGACGTCAGGGTACGTCGAGACGCTCATGGGGCGGCGGCGGTACGTGCCGGAGCTGAAGTCCGGGAACTGGAACGTGCGTCAGTTCGGCGAGCGCGTCGCGCAGAACACCCCCATTCAGGGCACGGCCGCTGACATGATGAAGAAGGCGATGATCGACGTGCAGGCGGCGCTCGACGAAAGCGGAAGCCCCGCGCTCGTGCTGCTCCAGGTTCACGACGAGCTCCTGCTCGAAGTTCCGGAGGGGGATGTCGACGTCGTGCGAGACCTCGTGGTGGCGCGCATGGAACGCGCGGTCGAGCTGAAGGTGCCTGTCGTGGCCGAGTGGGGCGTTGGGAAGAACTGGTACGAGTGCAAGGGATAGGTCGCCGCACCGTCGGCGTCGGGCCGGCGCCACCGAAGTCGTCCCCCGGCGCCATCCGGCTGCCCCGCGCGCCCGGACATTCTTCCGTTCACGAGCTCGCGCGGGGACGCGGGCCATGCACCCGAACGGAGGGACACGATGAGCCGGTCCGTGAACAGGATCACCCTGATCGGAAACGTGGGGCGTGATCCGGACATCCATCAGACGAAGAACGGCACCAAGGTCGCGCACTTCTCGCTGGCGACGAACCGGCGGGCGCCGTCGGGATCCGACGAGGAGGAGCGCACGGACTGGCACCGCCTCACTCTGTGGAACCGCCAGGCTCAGTTCGCCGAGGACTACATCCGCATCGGAGACCGTCTCTACGTCGAGGGTCGACTGGAATACGACTCCTACGAGCGGGACGGGGTGGTCATCCCTACGGCGGAGGTGATCGTACGCGAGGTCGTGCTGCTGACGCCGAAGGGGGCGGGCTCGGAAGAGGCGCTCGACGAGGCGGCGTAGACGGGGTCAGGCGCGCCGAGGGGCCCGGGGGTTCGTCCCCGGGCCTCCTCTTCGGCGCCCCGGCCCTACAGCCAGGCGCGGAAGCGCGGCGCGACCGAGAACATCGCCTCCCAGCCAGTACCCCAGACGGCCCGGCCGACGTCGAAGCGCATCGCGTCCCAGCCCACCGAGAGACCGAGCCCGACGGTTCCGCGAAGCCCCCGGGTGTCGCGGGCGAGCCAGTCGGGCGGAAGCCCCATGCCACGAAGGTACGTCGAGCCGGCGGATGCGAAGGCGCGGACGCCGAGCCAGGGCCGGTGAACCGGCACCGTTGTCTCGAGGCGCGCGAGCCAGTACGCGTTTCCGGCGAAGAGACGGTAGCCGTGCCCCATGAGGGTATGCCGGCCACCGAGGAGGTACGCGTTCTGGGCGGGTGCCCCGGGGTTGGTCAGGCCGGCTGCGAGGGACACCTCGCCGGCCCAGCGCTCCCGCGCGTCGGCGAAGGCCCACGCCGCGTCCCCCTCGATGGACGCGAACGAGCGTTCGCCGAGCCGTCCCGCGGTCGCGGTGAGAGCCGCGCGCCCCGCCCAGGGGAGGGGAAGCTCGTGCCGGACCACGAGCGAGAGAGAGCGTCCCTCGTCGATGGACCGCACGGGACGAAAGCCCGTGTCCGGACCGTCGGACACGACGTCCACGGCACCCCGGTGCTCCTCGAAGCGAAGGGTCACGTCCAGATCGCGCTCGCCGGACCGCAGGAACCGGATCGCGGCACCCCTTCGAAAGTACGGATCGAGATCGTCGCGTGACCCGGCGGCCGAGGAGATGGTATTCTCGAGCAGCGTGGAACCCGGACGCCCACCGATGTCGCCGAGCGCGTCCCAGTAGGCGTCCACGACCGGGGTCCATGCCTCGGAGCGTCGGTCGGCCGAGAGCGTGACGCCTCCCGATGCGCGCTCGCGTCCGAAGGCGTACCCGGCGGTGGTCCGCACCGAAAGTTCCGCAATCGGTCGGAACGCCACGCCGGCGCCCATGAAGATGCCCTCCGCCCGATCGTATCGAGCGAAGTCCGAGATCCGTGCGCCGTGCACCCGCACCGGTGCGAGTCCGCTCATGACCCTGTCCTCGACGACCTTCCGTACCTGGGTGCGGACCGCTTCGAGGGTGGGCGAAGGCTCGAGGCCCCCGGTCTCCTCGATGTCGTCGAAGAGCCCGCGCTCGAAGAGAAAAGCCTCGCGTTCGGCGACCGGGAGCGACCGGACCGAGCGTCCCGAGAAGACTCCGTCCGGAAGATCGACGTTGAAGTCGTATCCGCGGATGTCGAATTTGCCGCGGATGATGCTGCCCGCGAGGAAGTCGAAGAGCGGCATTTCGCGCCGGATCTCGATTTCCTGCCGGTAGGGAAGCCACCGCGAGCCCATCCACAGCGCGTTGTCGAGGGAGATGCGGATGTAGTCGAGGTAGGGGTCTACGTACGACGACGGGGTGAAGGAGAAGCTCATCCGCACGATGGCGGCGCGGTCGAGGTCGAGGTAGATCGACCCGACGAATCCGGGCTGGTCCATCCGCTTCGGGCGCACTCGGACCTCGTAGACCCTCACCTCTTCCGTCCCCCCGGCGTAGCTGATGGTCAGCGAGTCCGACAGAAGGAAGTCGTACAGCGACTCCGAAGCAGGGCCGGCCGGATGCACCACGGCTGCGACCTCGTCGCCGTCGCCGAGGCGGATCCGGTCACCGAAGTCGTCCTGGATGACCGTCAGGTGGTCGAGGTGGTAACGGATGTTGGTGGGAAGCACCTTCTCGTCTCGAAGTCCGACGATGGTTTGGCGTGTCGCGCCGGGCGCACGCCACTGCAGGTCGAGCGCCACCTGGTCGGCCTTCACGAGAACCTGGCTGGCCGAGTCCGGCCGGTCCACGAAGAAGTAGACGTACCCGCGAGCCTGCGCGGTGTAGGTTCGGAAGTCCGGATCGACGGTCTGCGACTGACGGAGCGCTCGAGCGCGATCGACGAGCTCCAGCACCCGGGGGTCATTCCACGCCCCCTCGGTGGCGATGCCCGGGGCGTGGCTCTGGCCCACGACCGGAGACGGTGAGGCGACTGCCATCGTGCCGAAGATGACCAGACCGCCGGCCATCGCACGGAGATCGGCGAGGGCGGCGTGCACAGTTCGCGGACGCGTTGGAGAGGTCGGGCTCACGCGGTTCCTACGCCACCGCTCCCTTTCCGGTTCCGGACGCAGCCGGTCGGTGTCAGCGCCGAACGAACGAGGGCCCCGTCCTTCAGGACGGAGCCCCCCGATCTCGGTCGGTCCAGGCTATGCCTGGCGCCGCGCGGTGACGCCGCGGACCGTCAGTTCGCGGCCCAGAATCCGGAGAGTGACTCACCGTGCGGGCTCTCCCGCAGCTTCTCGAACGCGCGGTTGCGGATCTGACGGATGCGCTCGCGCGTCACGCCGAGCAGCGAGCCGATCTCCTCGAGTGTCCGCTCCTCGCCGTCGTCCAGACCGTAATAGAGGTAGAGGATCTTTCGTTCCCGCTCCGTCAGGTAGCTGTCGAACATCGTCTCGAGGAACTCGCGACGGGCGATCGCCTCCACGTCTCCCTCGATGTCCGACGCCGCAGCCCCGGCGAAGCGTTCACCGAAGCTGGCGCTCTCGCGGTCCCCGCGGTCGATCGGAGCGTCGAGGCTGAGCTCGGACGCCGCCACGCGCCGGAGCGCGCGGATCGTGTCCACCGGCTCCTGCATCTCGTCGGCGATCTCCTGGTCGGTCGGCGTGCGGCCGAGCGACTGGGTCAGCGCCGTGTTGGTACGGGCGAGACGGGCCAGATTCGAGTTCTGGTTGAGCGGGATCCGAACGGATCGCGTCTGCTCGGCCAGAGCCTGGAGCACGGTCTGGCGGATCCACCACACGGCGTACGAGATGAACTTCACGCCCTTGTCGGGATCGAATTTCTTGACCGCCTTCAGAAGCCCTTCGTTGCCGATGCACACGAGCTCGGCGAGCCCGAGGCCCCGGCCCTGGTACTTCTTCACGTAGGAAATGACGAAGCGCAGGTTCGCGGTCACCAGGCGCTCGGCCGCTTCCTTGTCGCCGGAGCGGGCGCGCCGCGCGAGCTCACGCTCCTCGCGCGGGTCCTGAATGAGCGGGTACTTCTCTACGTCCTGCAGGTACTGGTCGAATGAGTCCAGGCCACGAGAGGAAGAAAACATACGTTCTTTCCAGTCCTCTGATCTGCGGTTCTGAGAAGGCGCTGGCCGGAGACAGAAACCCCCGCCAGTCCACTTGCGGACTGGGGCGGGAGGGGGCACGTAAGGCCAGTGGGGTAGATTCTGGGGTGGGAACGAATGTATGAACGTGTGTTTGCGGGGTCAAAGGTTTTTTTTCGACGCGTCAAAGGTCACCGCAGACAGGAAATTACAGGACCGGTACCGTACCGGGCTCGGTCCTGTGGCCCGGTTTGCCCGGGTCGTCAGAGGCCCGGCGAAGACGCGAATTCCGCGCGGAGGCTTTCCACGCTCGGGCCGCCGAGCTCGAAGAGGAGGAACGCCCGGAGGCCGGACCCGGTGAGATCCACCCGTCGGAAGAGGTCGTGCTCCGTAATCCGGGCCGAAGCCACGACGCCCAGATCGATCCAGGCCGGGGCGCGCTTGCGATGGAACAGGAAGACGGGCGATCCGCCGCGCACCACCACCCATCCGATGGCGAAGGCGGGCGCTCCGGGAAGTCGCCACGCGGCTGCCGGACTCCCCCGCAGGGCACCCCCCGGAGCGAGGGCGTCGTCGTTCTCGAGTGCGGAAGCCACCCAGGCGGGTAGCTCCTCGGCGCTCCGCCACCTGCGCTGTCTGAACGTCACGAAGACCCTGCCCCCGATGAGGCGCACGGCGTAGGCGAAGGCCCTCAGGAGCGACCGTGCGTACGGGGCGGAGGCTGCCAGGACGAGAATCGCTGTGCCGAGGGCCCAGCCCGGCGCGTCGAGCGTCAGCGAGACGAGTCCGAGCACGGCCACGTCCTCGCCCATGGACAGCAGCCGCGCGCCGGGGGCTACGCCGGCGCCGAGCCAGCGAAGGACCGCTCCCCCACTTCGGATCCCGTGAGCGAGCGACGCGAGCACTCCGGCCACGAGGGCGCCCGCGGCCATGATCCAGAGGGGGTGTCCGTCGAGGAGCAGGAGGGCGAGGAGCGCTCCGGACACGGGTCGGATGATGGCGTGGAAGGCGTTCCACACGACGGCCGAGGGGGTGAAGCGCTCGGCCGTGAACTCCATGAGGTAGAAGATCCCCACGGTGATGAGCACGCTCGGCGAGTCGAGGTCGCCCAGCGCCCCGGGCAGCGGTGCGTCCCAGAGCCCCAGCGTCGGAGCCGCGCCGATGAGGAGGAGCGTAAGGTACAGGTCCACCCCGGCCGCCACGGCGAGGGGGGCGAGCGCGAGGATTTCCGTAGGGATCGGGGGCATGACCGTCAGGTCTCGGCTCCCGTGAGCACGAGCACGGCTTTGGTGCCGCCGAAACCGAACGAGGTCGAGAGCGCCAAGCCGATCGGTGCGTGGCGTCCGTTTCCGGTGACGACGACCCGACGTCTTCGCCTGAAAGAAATGCCCACGGTGCTCTCGCGGTGACGAGGTTCCGGCTCTGCGATCGGGAGATGCGATTCGCCCCCGGTCGCGCCGTATCCGTCGCAAAGGTACAGCCTCGAACCGGAGATGGCGCGGAGCCAGCGCCGGTGGGCACTTTGACACCGTTCCCGTACTTCGTCAGCATCAGGGATCGTCACTGCCTTCGACATCCGTTTTCAGGGACCGTATCCGTCCATGTCCGACCGACGCCAGGAAGCGCTCGACTACCACTCCGAGGGACGCCCCGGCAAGATCGAAGTCGTTCCCACCAAGGCGGTCGGCACCGCGAGGGATCTCAGCCTCGCCTATTCGCCCGGCGTGGCCGAGCCGTGCCGGGCCATCCATGCCAACCCGGATGACGTCTTCCGTTACACGGCGCGGGGCAATCTCGTGGCGGTGGTTTCGAACGGGACCGCGGTGCTCGGGCTCGGCAATATCGGACCCATGGCCGCGAAGCCGGTGATGGAGGGCAAGGGCGTCCTCTTCAAGCGCTTCGCCGGAATCGACGTCTTCGATCTAGAGGTCGGCTCCGAGGATCCGAACGACGTGATCCGCTTCTGCGAGCTCCTCGAGCCCACCGTCGGCGGGATCAATCTCGAGGACATCTCGGCGCCGGAGTGTTTCGTCATCGAGCGCACGCTCAAGGAGCGGCTCGACATCCCGGTCTTCCACGACGATCAGCACGGGACCGCCATCATCGCGGGCGCGGCGCTCATCAATGCGCTCGAGGTCGTGGGCAAGAAGATCGAGGAGGTCCGCGTCGTCTTCAGCGGGGCGGGCGCGTCGGCGCTCTCGACCGCCGATCACTTCCGGCGTCTCGGCGTGCCCGGGGACAACATCCTTATCTGCGATTCGAAGGGCGTGCTCCACGAGGGCCGCGAGGCCGGGATGAACGAGTACAAGGCTCCGTATGTCGTGAAGACGGACCGCCGGACGCTCGAAGACGCCTTCCGGGACGCGGACGTCTTCGTGGGGCTTTCCGTGAAGGGGCTGGTGACCGCGGAGATGGTCGCTTCCATGGCGGAGCGTCCCATCATCTTCGCGCTCGCGAATCCGGACCCCGAGATCCTGCCGGAAGAGGTCGCAGCCGTCCGGTCGGACGCGATCATGGCGACGGGGCGCTCGGACTACCCGAACCAGGTGAACAACGTCCTCGGCTTCCCGTTCATCTTCCGCGGCGCGCTCGACGTGCGCGCGAGCGGGATCAACCCGGAGATGATGCTCGCCGCGACCCGGGCGCTTGCGGAGCTCGCCCGTGAGGAGGTGCCCGACACGGTGCGGGGCGCGTACGATGGATCCGAGATCTCGTTCGGTCCCGAGTACCTGATTCCGAAGCCGTTCGACCACCGGGTCCTGTGGCACGTTGCCCCGGCCGTGGCGCAGGCGGCCATGGAGACCGGAGTCGCCCGGCAGGCGCTGGACCTCGCCGAGTACGTCGACCGGCTGCGCGCGAGCCTGGGACCAGGTCGCGAGGTGATGCGCTGGATGACCGCCCGGGCCCGCAGCAGGAAGGCCCGAATCATCTTTCCCGAGGGACACAACGACACGATCATCCGCGCCGCCGCCCAGCTCGTCGAGGACGGCATCTGCCACCCCGTACTGCTGGGTCGGGAGCCCCGGATCGCCGAGAAGGCGAAACGGCTCGGCGTCGATCTCGACGGGGTCGAGGTCATCTACGCGGCGGACCAGAGCGAGGAACGGGAAGAATACGCGAAGCGCCTCTTCGTCAAGCGCGGCCGCAAGGGACTCACCCTCGCGGAGGCGAAGTGGAACCTGTACAAGCCGATTTACTACGCGGCCAGCCTCGTCCAGGACGGCAAGGCGGATGCCCTGGTGCACGGGATCGAGGCCAACTACGGCGAGGCGCTGCGTCCGTGTCTGCACGTGATCGGGCCCGAGCCGGGTGGCAACGGGCGGGTCTCCGGCCTCCAGATGCTCGCCTTCCCGAATCGAGAACTGGTTTTCTTCGCGGACACCACGGTCAACATCGAACCCGACGCGCGTGCGCTGGCCGAGATCGCGCTGCAGAGCGCGAACTTCGTGACCGAGCTCGGCATCAAGCCACGCATCGCGATGGTCTCCTTCTCGAACTTCGGATCGTCGATCCACGACGAGACGACGCGGGCGGCGCAGGCCGCGGAGATGGTGCGCAACGCCATGCCGGATCTGGAGATCGACGGCGAGATGCAGGCCGACACCGCGGTCGACGCGCTCAAGCTCCGCACGGTCTACCCGTTCTCGCACCTGACGGGCCCGGCGAACGTGCTCGTGTTCTCGCGGCTGTCCGCCGCGAACGCCTCGTACAAGCTGCTCGGCACCCTCGGCGGGGCCGACGTGATCGGCCCGGTCCTGCTCGGAATGGCGCGGCCCGTGCACATTCTGCAGCGCGCGAGCTCGCTCCAGGACGTGCTGAACCTCGCGACGGTCGCATCGGTGGACTGGCAGGCTCGAAGTAGTAAGATTTGAGGCCTTCCCCGCGCGCTTCGGCGGCGGGGTCGTTCCATTTCCGACCTACGAGATTCGAGCCGGCGCACGTCGCGGCCGTCCCGCCCGAGGCGGTACGGGGCCGCCGACCGACGCCGGTCTTCGCACGGAGACCGTTGATGACCCCCGACAGCATGGAGTCCACGATGGCAGGCCACGGCCGGAGCCTCGCTCGCCACGGCATCGAACCGACCGGTGAGGTCCACTGGAACCTGTCACCCGCGCGGCTCTACGAAGAGACCCTGGCGCGCGGCGACGGGCAGATCGCCCACATGGGCGCCATCTCCGTGGTGACCGCGCCGCACACCGGACGTTCTCCGAACGACCGCTTCGTCGTGCGCGACGAGAACTCCGAGGGCACGGTCGACTGGGGCAAGGTCAACGTCGCGGTATCCCCCGAGCACTACGACGCGCTCCGCGCAGAGGTCGTCCACTACCTGAGCGGGCGTGACCTGTTCGTGCACGACGCCCGCGCGGGTGAGGATCCCACGCACGGGCTCAACGTCCGCGTGGTGAGCGAGGGGTCGTGGTACGCACTCTTCGCGTACAACATGTTCCTCCGCCTCGACGCCGCGGAGCTCGAGGGCTTCGAGCCCGACTTCACGGTCATCCACGCACCGCTGTACAAGGCGTCGCCCGAGCGGCACGGGACGCGGACCGAAACGGCCATCATGGTGAACTTCACCCGCCGCGAGGTCCTCATTGCAGGAACGCGTTACGGGGGTGAGATCAAGAAGTCGGTCTTCTCCGTGCTCAACTACATGCTGCCCGACGCAGGCGTCTTTCCGATGCACTGCTCGGCCAACGTGGGTGAGGGCGGGGACGTGGCACTCTTCTTCGGACTCTCCGGCACCGGCAAGACGACGCTTTCGGCGGATGCGACCCGCGGGCTGATCGGCGACGACGAGCACGGGTGGAGCCGGGAAGGCGTCTTCAACTTCGAGGGTGGCTGCTACGCCAAAACCATCCGTCTCTCGCCGGAGGGCGAGCCTGAGATCTACAGGGCGACGCAGATGTTCGGCACGATCCTCGAGAACGTGACGCTGCACGAGGCGACCCGGGAGATCGACTTCGACGACGGGTCGGTCACCGAGAACACGCGGGCGTCCTACCCGATCCACTACATCCCGAACGCGGTCCTGCCGAGTCGGACCGGTCACCCGAGCAACGTCGTATTCCTCACGGCCGATGCATTCGGCGTGCTCCCTCCGATTGCCCGCCTGACCCCCGAGCAGGCGATGTATCACTTCCTGTCAGGATACACGGCCAAGGTCGCCGGGACCGAGCGGGGCGTGACGGAGCCGTCCGCGACGTTCAGTGCCTGCTTCGGTGCGCCGTTCCTGCCGCGCCACCCCGGAGTCTATGCGGAGATGCTCGGCGAGAAGCTTCGGCAGCACGACGCCACCGTGTGGCTGGTGAACACGGGGTGGAGCGGTGGTGGGTACGGCGTGGGGAGCCGGATGAAGCTCGGCTACACCCGGGCCATGGTGAACGCGGCGCTTGCAGGAGCCCTCGACGGCGTCGACTTCGTGACGGATCCGGTGTTCGGTCTTTCGATTCCGGTGGCGGTGCCGAACGTTCCGTCGCACGTCCTGCAACCGCGGGAGACGTGGGCCGAACCGTCCGCGTACGACGCGGCGGCGGAGAAGCTGGCAGGGATGTTCCGCGCGAACTTCGAGAGATTCTCCGACCAGGTTTCGGATGCGATCAAGGCGGCGGGCCCCCGCTGAGACGCGATGCCCATCGGGTGGTTGTGACGGCCGAGGCGCTTGTCGTGGCTGAGGTACGCGCCTAACGTGCCACCACGATGAGCGCCGACGACGCCCTGCCGATGCCCGGCGCCCCGATCGACGATGGGGATGCCGGTTCCGCGAATGCCCTTCGCGAAGCGCTGGGCGGCGACTTCGAGGTCGTGCGCCGTCTGGGCAAGGGTTCCATGGCGACCGTGTGGCTCGCCAGGGAGAAGGCGCTCGGCCGGCTGGTGGCGTTGAAGGTGCTCCTGCCGGGGCGCGCGCGGGACGAGACGGCCCGCAGGCGGTTCGAGCGGGAGGCCAGGGCTTCCGCGTCGCTCGTTCATCCCAACGTCGTACAGGTGTTTCGCTTCGGCCGTCTACCAGACGAGACGCCGTACCTCGTGATGCGTTTCGTGAAGGGTCGCACTATGGAGGAGCGGCTCGCGGCCGAGGGCAGGCTGCCGGCGGCCTTGGCGCGCAAGGTACTCCGCGACGTCACCTCTGCCCTGACTGCTGCCCACGCGCAGGGTATCGTACACCGCGACGTTCGCCCCGCGAACGTGCTCTGGGACGAGGAGGCGCAGTCGGCGCACCTTGCCGATTTCGGCATCGCCGCCCTGCTCACGACCGGGAACGAGGAGTCGGCACGGCTCACGAAGACCGGCCAGATGGTGGGTGACCCCCGCTACCTCAGCCCCGAGCAGCTGCTGGATCAGGATCTGACCGAGCTGGCGGACATGTACGCGGTCGGGGTGCTCGGCTACGAGCTGTACACGGGTGACGGGCCGTACGAGGCGAAGACAAATACCCAGTGGATCACCGCGCACCTGACCGCCGAGCCGCGCGATCTCCGGCAGGTTCGGCCGGACGTCGAGCCGGAGGTGGCGGACCTGCTGCGGCGCTGTCTCAACCGCGAGCCGAACCATCGCCCGAGCGCGGCGGACGCAGCGCGACTGCTGGGTGGTGATGCCGCTAAGGGTGCGAACCGTCGGGCCGGGCCTGGCGGGACTGCGGCAGCCGGTGTGCCGACGGGCGTCGGCGAGGGGGACGTACAGGAGCTTCTCCGGCGACGTGTTCCGCAGATCGTGCTGGCGGCCGCGGCGGGTGCATGGCTGCTCCTGCAGTTCGTCTCGATGCTCGTCGAGCAGGGAACGCTCGGCCGGATCTTCTGGCGTCTCACGTTGCCGCTGTCGATTTGCGGAGTCCTCGCCACGGCGGTGATCGCCTGGTTCCACGGAGAAAAGGGGAAGCAGGAGGCGAGCGCCCTCGAGTACGTGCTGCTGGCGGGTATCGCGGTCGTGTGGCTCGGCATCAGCACGTGGATCGTCTTCGGGGGCTAGCATCGGAGTCGCGCTTGGCGTGATGCCGGTTTGCCCTTCGAGCCGTTAGCTTCGGGCGCTTGACTCGCCGCCCTCGCACCGGAAGGCCGACCATGTTCCACGCCCTCTTCCGCCCCCGTCTCGACTTCCCCGCCCGGCGCGTCCTCGCGCTGACCGCCGCGTGTCTCGCGGTGGTGGCCCCCGCGAGCGCCCAGGCGCCCGCGAACGTTCCGGACGACGCACCCGCTCGGTACCACCCGCTTCCGACGCTCCGGGATCAGGCGCGGGAGCAGCAGGCGTGGCTCGAGATGCGCATGGAACGCGTCCTCCCCGCGCTGATGGCGGAGTACGACGTGCGCATGTGGATCCTCTCGATGCGCGAGTACGCGGAGGATCCGGTGTTCTGGTCGATCACGTCTCCGACCACCTTCGCTGCCCGTCGGCGCTCGATCTACGTGATCACCCGGCGGGACGACGGGACGCTGGAGCGCCTGGCGCTCGGCGGTACGAGCCAGGGCGGTGTCTTCGAGGCGTTCCGCTCGACGCGGCCGGCACCGACGCAGCCCACGGGCGAGCTGGTGGGGAACGAGCAGTGGAATCTCCTGCGCGAGCTCGTGGAGGACCGGGACCCCGAGAACATCGTGCTCAACATCGATCCGGAGTGGGCCTTCTCCGACGGGCTCCACGCGGGCGAGGCCGAGGCGCTTCTCGAGGCGCTCGGTGACGATTACGCCGGTCGAGTGAAGCGTGAGCCTCGCCTGGCCATGAACTACATCTCGCTCCGGCTTCCGGAGATGATGCCCCGTTACCGGAAGATCGAGGAGAGCGTGCACGCACTCATTTCAGAGGCGTTCTCGAACTCGGTCATCACCCCCGGCGTCACCACGACGGAGGACGTCGTCTGGTGGATGCGCCAGAAGCTCCAGGACCTCGGTTATACGACGTGGTTCCAGACGTCCGTCGACGTGCAGCGCGAGGGCGATGTCCCGTCGGAGGGGCCCGTCGTGATCCAGCCGGGTGACCTGCTCTGGACCGATTTCGGCGTGGTCGCGCTCAACCTCCACACCGATACGCAGCACATGGGCTACGTCCTGCGCGAGGGAGAGACCGACGCGCCCGCCGGACTCAAGCGCTGTCTGGCCAACTCGAACCGCCTGCAGGACATCACGCTCGAGCACATGGAGCCGGGTCTGACCGGCAACGAGGTCCTTGCCCGGGCGCTCGCGCAGATGCGCACCGAGGGCATCAACGGCACGATCTACTCCCACCCCATCGGCGACCACGGCCACGGCGCCGGACCCCTCATCGGGCGCTGGGACGCGCAGGAGGGTGTTCCGGTCCGCGGTGACGCCGTGATGCTGGCCAACGTCTGGCACTCGATCGAACTCCAGGCGACCACGGAGATTCCGGAGTGGGGCGGCAAGCCCGCTTCGTGCCGCCAGGAGGAGGAGGCGTACCTCGACGAGGACGGCGCGCGCCACTGGGTCTACCGACGGCAGAGCACGTTGCACCTGGTCTGGTAGCGTTGCCTCCGACCCTCCTCTCGTCCGGGAGCGCCCACCGGTGAGCGTCCCGAAACCAGGCAAGCGATTCGACCGGTCCATCGTCGAGGGACCGATCCGTGGGGCCGTGTGGAAGCTCGCGTGGCCCACGATGCTGCAGAACATCATCGGGGGGATGCAGGGCCTCGTCGACCACGCCATGGTCGGTAACTACGTCGGCTATACGGGCAACGCCGCCATCGGGGTGGCGTGGCAGATCTTCCTGGTGGTCGTCGTGTTCATCAGCTCCCTGTTCACGGGCATGGGGGTTCTCGTGGCGCGCTTCGCCGGGGCGGACGAGCCGGAGAAGGTGAACCGGACCGTCCACCAGGCGTTCCTGACCTCGATCATGCTCGTGGCCTTCGTGCTCGCTCCCATCGGGTACGTGCTGTCGCCCACCCTCCTCGACCTCGTGAACGCCTCGCCCGAGGTGCAGGCCGAGGCGCGCCCGTACCTGCGCGTGATGTTCGTCTTCTCCTTCGGGATGCTGCTCTTCTTCATGCTCGGCGGGGCGCTCCGGTCCGCGGGGGACGCCAAGACGCCCCTCAGGCTCGGTGTGGTGCTGACCGTGCTCAACATCGGCCTCAACGTGATCTTCATCCGTGGGCTCGGACCGATTCCGGCCTTCGGGACGGTCGGGGCCGCCATGGGCACGGTGATCTCCGGTGCGATCGTGAGCGTCTACGCCATCTTCCGGTTGTACGGAGGCGGCTGGGTCGTCCAATTCCATCGCGGCCTGGGTTGGCGACCGGACTGGCACGTGATCGGCCAGCTGTTCCGCTTCGGACTCCCGACGGGGATCCAGGGCGTCGCGATGAATATCGGCGGGGTGCTGCTGCTCGCCTTCATCGGGTCGCTGGCGATGAGCGCGCAGGCGCAGGCGGCCTACGTGGTGAGCTACACCCAGCTCTTCTCGTTCATCACGTGGACGTCTGTCGGCATCATGGGCGCGACGGCCGCGGTGGCGGGGCAGAACCTGGGTGCCGGCCAGCCGGATCGGACGGCGAAGTCGGTCAACGTCGCGGCGGGATTCGGCCTCTCGCTGGCCGCGGGGATCGGCCTCTCGTTCCTTCTCGTGCCCCGGGCGCTGCTGGGGGTCTTCGGCATGGACGATCCGGTGGTCGTTGCCCTGAGCGTGCAGCTCCTCCACTACCTCGCGGTGTCGGGCCTGTTCATCACCGTGGCGCTCGCGTACACCGGGGGTCTCCAGGGGACCGGAGACACGAAGAGTCCCATGTACATCTCCATTGTGTCGCAGGTCGTCGTGCCTGTGGGGATGTGCTTCGCCATCCAGACCCTCTCGACGCTCGAGCCCCGGGACATCTGGCTGGCCATCGTGCTCGGTCACGTGACGCGTGCGACGCTCAGCGTGATCGTCTTCCGTCGGGGTCGCTGGCGTGACATCGAGGTCGACATCGGGGACCGACGCCCGGCCTGACGCGCCTCGCCAACGGCGCCGGGCACCCCCATTATGGGCCTCCGCACATCGCCCGTTCATCGAAAGAAGGCGAGCAGGTCCATGGCGAAGCAGTACTGGCTCATGAAGTCCGAACCGGACGTCTACTCCATCGCGGATCTGGAGCGCGACGGCTCCACTTCGTGGGAGGGCGTCCGAAACTACCAGGCCCGCAACAACATGCAGGCCATGAAGGTCGGGGATGAGGTGCTCTATTATCACTCGAACGCGAAGCCGCCGGGCGTGGTCGGCATCGCCCGAGTGCGCCGCGAAGCCTACCCCGACCACCACGCGTTCGACCGGAAGCACAAGTACTTCGACGCGAAGTCCGACCCGACGAATCCCACCTGGTTCATGGTCGACATCGAGTTCGTCTCGAAGGTCGACGACGTGGACGTCCCGCTCTCCCTTCCGGACATCAGGGACGATCCGGCGCTCGCGGACATGGAGCTGATTCGGTACGGGCGACTCTCGGTGCAGTCGGTGAAGAAGACCGAGTTTGCCCGCGTGAAGAAGCTGGCGGGGCTGTGATCGCGCCCGTCCCGGGGGTGCACGCCGGGATCGCCCGGTGGCGGACCGGCGGGCCGCTGTTCGCGGCGTTGCTCGTTCTGACGTGCGTGCTGCCGGCGCAGGCGCAGAGGGTGCCGGACGCGCGCGCCCTCGGCGTTCGTCTGGAGGGCGAACCCGGGCCGAACAACGCGATCACCGACGTGGCGGGAGTCGAGGTCGGGCACGCGACGATTATCCGGGGTGACGGCGCGCTCGAGGTCGGACAGGGACCAGTCCGCACGGGCGTCACGGCGATCCTGCCGCGCGGGCAGGAAGCGGGCGACTCCGTGTTCGCAGCCTGGTACAGTCTCAACGGAAACGGTGAGATGACGGGCACCACGTGGATCGAGCATTCCGGCATCCTCGAGACGCCGATCCTGATCACGAACACCCACAGCGTGGGCGTCGTGCGCGATGCGGTCATCGACTGGATGCGGCGGAGCGATCCGACTTTCCTGTGGGGGCTTCCCGTCGTGGCCGAGACGTACGACGGCAGGCTGAACGACATCAACGGCTTCCATGTGAAGCCCGAGCACGTCTTCGCCGCGCTCGACGGGGCGCGATCCGGGCCGGTGGAGCAGGGCGCGGTCGGTGGCGGCACCGGGATGGTGTGCCACGGCTTCAAGGGCGGCATCGGGTCATCGTCGAGGAGCGTCGGCCCCTACACGGTCGGCGTCCTGGTGCAGTGCAACCAGGGCCGTCGGGGCGACCTGCGGATCGCGGGCGTGCCGGTCGGGCAGCTCATGCCAGAGCCCGTCGCTTGCTACGCGGATCGCTCCGTGCCCGCGGCTTCGCGGTCGAGCGGCGTGCCCTGGTGCGCCGAAGCGAACGACCCACGTCCCGACGGCGCGGACCACGGTGGCCGCACGGCCCCGTCCCAGCCGTCAGGGGGTGTGCTCGAGCCGATCGAGGAGGGGATGGGCTCGATCATCATCGTGCTCGCGACCGACGCGCCGCTGCTGCCGACGCAGATCAAGCGCCTGGTGACCCGAACCTCGATGGGGCTCGCGCGCATCGGGGGGATGGGCTACAACGGGTCGGGCGACATCTTCATCGGGTTCTCCACGGCCAACCGGGCCGCGGCGGCCGAGCGGGGCGAGCCGGTCGGTCTCGAGATGCTACCCAACGACGCGCTCAACCCATTCATCTCGGCCTCCGTGCACGCCACAGAGGAGGCCATTCTCAACGCGATGCTTGCGGCCGGGACCCTGACGGGCATCAACGGATATACGGTTCCCGCGCTGCCGCACGATCGGCTGCGCGAGATCATGGAACGGACCAACGCCGCCCTGGAACGCGGGCGCTGACTCGGCGGCGACCCGTCCTCCCACACTCGAATCGATGGAGCTGGCACGACGATGAACTGCAAGAAGCCGGTCCTTCTGGCCGCCGCGGTGATGGCCACGCTGGTACCCGCGCCAGGCCACGCCCAGGACCTGGCCACCGACGACCCCGTTCTCAGGCGGATCTGGGAGGAGGCGACCGCCCGTTCGCAGGTCGAGCCGCTCGCGCAGACGCTTCTCGACGCGGTCGGTCCGCGGCTCACGGGCTCGCCGCAGAGCGAGCAGGCCCAGGCGTGGGCCGTCGAGACGCTGAAGGGGTGGGGCGTCGACGCGCGGCTCGAGCAGTACGGGACGTGGGAGGGATGGGACCGTGGCGTGAGCCACGTGGACCTCGTGTCGCCGCGCGTCCGGTCGCTCGAGGGGCGCATCCTCGCGTGGAGCCCGGGTACCGGTGGGCGTCCCGTCGATGCCGGTGTCGCCCCGCTGCCGACGATCGACACCCCCGCCGACTGGCAGCGGTTCCTGGGCACCGTGGCGGGAAAGTGGGTGATGCTGTCCTTCCCCGAGCCGTCGTGCCGAACCGACGAGCAATGGGCCGAGTTCGCCATGGACGGGTCCGCCGAGCGGTGGGCGGCCGACCGCGAGGCGGCGCAGATCCGGTGGAGCCGGAGTCTGCGGATGACGGGTTCCGCCGATGCGAGGAATCGGGATCTCCACACCCAGCTCGAACAGGCGGGAGCCGCCGGTGTGGTCACGTCGCAGTGGCCCGGATCGTATGGCACGACGCGCGTGTTCAACGCGTACAATCGCGCCACGCCGACCTTCGAGCTCTCGTGCGAGGACTACGGCCTCGTATACCGGCTCGCGGTCAACGGACAGGAGCCGACCGTCCGCCTCACCGCCGAGGCTGAGAACCGGGGCGAGGTCCCGGTCTTCAACGTGATCGGCGAGATCCGCGGCTCGGAGTGGCCTGACCAGTACGTGATGCTGTCCGCCCACTTCGACTCCTGGGAGGCTGGCTCGGGGGCGACCGACAACGGCTCGGGCTCGGTGCTCATGATGGAGACGATGCGCATCCTCAGGGCCGCGTATCCGAACCCGAAGCGGACCATCCTGATCGGGCTCTGGAACGGCGAGGAGCAGGGGCTCAACGGCTCGCGCGCCTTCACCGAGGATCATCCGGAGGTGGTCGACGGCCTGCAGGCGCTCTGGAACCAGGACAACGGAACCGGCCGCATCGTCCGGCTCTCCGCCCAGGGGCTCGTGGGGGCGGCATCCTCGCTCGCCGGCTGGATGGCCCGGGTGCCGGCGGAGGTCGCGCAGCACGTCGAGATGGAGCTGCCGGGCACGCCCGGCGGGGGAGGATCGGACTACGCCTCCTTCGTCTGCCACGGGGCCCCGGGGTTCAGCCTCGGCGCGCTGTCCTGGGACTACAGCTCGCACACGTGGCACACCCACCGCGATACATTCGACAAGCTCGTCTGGGACGATCTGAGAAACAACGCGGTCCTGACCGCGTCGCTGGTCTATCTCGCGGCGGAGGACCCGCACTTCGTGGATCGGACCCGGCGCAGCGTGATGACGGATCGGCGCGGCGAGCCGATGGAATGGCCCGCGTGTCAGCCTGCCGTGCGCAGCTCGAAGGACAGCCCGAGAATGGAACAATGAGCACGATCGTTCAGAACTATGTCGGCGGCGGCTGGCGTGAGGCCGCGGGGTCCGAGACTCTTGCCATCACGAACCCGGCATCCGGAGCGGAGATCGGACGTGTCCCGCTGTCGTCTGCGGCCGACGTCGATGCCGCGGTGCAGGCCGCCCGGGCGGCGTTCCCGGCATGGCGCGCGACGCCGGCGCCCGAACGCGCGCGTGTGCTTTTTCGCCTCAAGATGCTCCTCGAGGAGCACAAGGAAGAGCTCGCCGTCCAGCTCACTCGGGAGCACGGCAAGATCCTCCCCGAGACGCGCGGCGAGGTGCAGCGCGGCATCGAGAACGTCGAGCACGCGTGTGGCATCCCCGCGCTCATGATGGGCGACACCCTGGAGGAGATCTCGCGGGGAATCGACTGCGCGAGCTGGCGCCAGCCGATCGGCGTCTTCGGCATCATCACGCCCTACAACTTCCCCGTGATGATTCCGCTCTGGTTCTGGCCCTACGCCGTCGCAACGGGCAACACCGTGGTGCTCAAGCCGAGCGAGCAGGATCCTCTCACGCACCAGAAGATCGTCGAACTCGCCGAGAAGGCGGGGCTTCCTGAAGGCGTGCTCAACGTCGTGCATGGGGGTCAGGAGGCCGTCGAGTCGATCTGCGACCACCCCGACATCGTCGGCGTCTCGTTCGTCGGGTCGAGCAACGTGGCGAAGATCGTGTACACGCGGGCCGCCGCCGCCGGGAAGCGCGTTCAGACGCTGGGCGGGGCCAAGAACTACCTCATCGTGCTGCCCGACGCGGACATGGACGCGACGCTGGAGGCGTGCGCGGGCTCCATCTTCGGCTCCTCCGGGCAGCGGTGCCTCGCGGGCAGCATGGTCGTCGGAGTCGGCGAGGCCCACGCACAGATCCGCGAGCGCATCCTCGACTACGCCTCGTCCATCCGCGTGGGCGACGGACTCGATCCGGCCACGAACATGGGTCCGGTGATCTCGGCCTCTCATCGGGACCGGGTACGGTCGTTCATCGACCGTGGCGTCGCGGAGGGAGCGAAGCTCACCCTCGACGGTCGCTCCACGACGGTCGAGGGTCTCGAGGGCGGGTACTGGGTGGGCCCCACCGTCTTCGAGGACGTCGCGCCCGGCGCGTCGATCGGGACCGAAGAGATCTTCGGGCCGGTCGCCGGCATCAACCGTGCGGACTCGGTCGAGGACGCCATCGCCATGATGCACGCCAGCCGGTACGGGAACGCCTGCTCGATCTTCACCACGAGCGGGCACGCCGCCCGCGAGTTCCGCTATCAGGCCGGCATCAGCATGATCGGGGTGAACATCGGCGTGGCGGCCCCGATGGCCTTCTTCCCCTTCGGCGGCTCGAAGCAGTCGTTCTTCGGGGACCTCAAGGCGGCCGGCCGTGACGGAATCGCGTTCTTCACGGACCAGCGCGTCGTCATCTCGCGCTGGTCGAACGTGAGCTCCGACCCGCACCACAGGAAGAAGGGACAGTAGCCCCTGCCCCCCGAAACGACGACATACGGACCCCTACCCACAACCGAATCATGACCGGAACCACGCTCGCCGGCGGTGTCACCAGCGCCGAGACGATCCACGGACAGCGGGAATTCCTGCTCCCCTCCATGCTCCACATGTACCAGGAGCCCCTCGTGCTGGAGGAGGGGTTCGGGGTACGTGTGAAGGATCCCGAGGGACGGGAGTACCTCGACCTCTTCAGCGGGATTCTCACGGTGTCGGTGGGTCACTGCAATCCGCGCGTCATCGACGCGACGGTCGCGCAGATGAAGAAGCTCGGGCACATCTCCACGCTGTACGCCCATGAGATGCAGGTCGAGGCGGCCCGCAAGATCGCCGACATCGCCCCTGGCAACCTCAAGCGTACCTTCTTCAGCAACTCGGGCACCGAAGCCATCGAGACGGCCCTCATGATGGCGTGTCTCGCCACGGGCCGCTCGGAGATCATCGGGCTGCGCGTGGGTTACCACGGCCGCTCCTTCATGGCCACCAGCGTGACCGCGCACTCGGGGTGGCGCCCGCTCGCGACGCCCGTCGCGGGGATCAAGCACGCGAAGAGCCCCAACCCGTACCGCTGCCCGTACGGGCAGCCGTGCGACGAGACGTGCGTCGACAAGTTCGTCGACGACCTCGAAGAGGTGATCGTCACCACGACGAACGGGCGCCCTGCGGCGTTCATCGCCGAGACCATCATGGGTGTAGCCGGGTACGTCGTCCCCCCCGCCGGCTACTTCGAAAAGGCGGCCGAGGTCATCCGTCGCTATGGAGGACTGCTCATCATCGACGAGGTGCAGGCCGGTTTCGGTCGGACCGGCACGCACTGGTTCGGGATCCAGCACTGGGGCGTGGAGCCCGACATCATGGTGATGGCCAAGGGGATCGCGAACGGCGCGCCGGTCGGGGCCACCATCACGACCGACGAAATCGCGCACGCGTGGAAGGGAAAGACGATCTCGACCTTCGGCGGCAACCCCGTCTCCATGGCGCAGCTCTGCGCCACCCAGGACGAACTCCGCGACCACGACGCCCCGCACAACGCGCAGGCGCGCGGCGAGCAGCTTCGTGCCGCGCTCGTCGAGATGCAGGAGCGTCACCCCTGGATGGGCGACGTCCGGGGCATGGGCCTCATGCAGGCCATCGAGATCGTGAAGGACCCGGTCTCCAAGGAGCCCGACATGGAGCGTACCAAGAAGCTCCTGGAGGCTACGCGCGCGGAGGGAGTGCTGGTGGGACAGGGAGGTTTGCACGGCACGGTGATCCGCATCGGGCCCTCGCTGCTGATCACGGAAGAAGAGATGGCCGAGGGAATCGAAAAGCTGGGCCGGGCGATCGAGCGGGTCGGGTGACGCATGCCCCTCGACGCCTGGATTCTCCTGCTGCTCTCCGTCGGACTGGGCCTCGGCCTCGAGGTCGTGTTTCTCCGGGCGCGGCGGCGGAGCGGGTATGCCATCGAGCCTTCTTCGCGTCATGAAGACGAGCGGCTCGCCCGGCACACGGACGGGCGCCTGACGAAGGACGAGCCGTGACCTCCGCGACCATCGTCGGCGTCGTCGTCGGCTACCTGCTGGTCCTGCTCGCCATCGGCGTCTGGGGTGGTCGCGAGTCGGGTGATCTCAAGGGGTACTACGTGGCCGGCAAGAAGCTGCCGGCCTGGGTGATCGCGTTCAGTTCGAACGCGACGGGCGAGAGCGCGTGGCTGCTCCTGGGGCTCACCGGTATGGGGTATGCGATCGGCGTCCATGCCTTCTGGATCATCATGGGCGAGGTGATGGGCGTCGCTGCCGCGTGGATCTGGGTCGCACGACCGTTCAAGGAGTACACGGACCGGTACGACGCGATTACCGTGCCCGATTACCTCACGGAGCGATTCCGGGACACCCGGCACGTCTTTCGGTGGATTTCCGCGCTGATCATCCTGAGCATGGTGATGGCGTACGTCGCGGCCCAGCTCACGGCGTCGGGCAAGGCATTCGACTCGTTTCTCGGCACGGGTTACACCGCCGGGGTCTGGATCGGGCTGGCGATCGTCCTCTTCTATACGACGGTGGGCGGGTTCAAGGCGGTCGCGTACTCCGACTTCCTGCAGGGCGTGCTGATGCTCGGATGCCTCCTGACGCTGCCGGTGGTCGGGATCGCGGCGGCGGGCGGGTGGACTCCGATGATCGAGTCCCTGCGGGCCCAGGACCCCGCGCTCCTGCAGCCGATGGGGTCCTTCGGGCTTTCGCTGGCGGGGGTGCTGAGTGCGGCCGGTTCCGTGGCCATCGGTCTCGCATTCCTCGGCTCGCCGCAGCTCCTGACCCGGTTCATGTCGGCTCGCGACCAGAAGCAGATCGTGGAGGGCGGCTACTGGGCCGTTCTTTGCGTGATCGGCTTCGACGTCGGTGCCGTCTTCGGCGGGATGGCGGGCCGCACGCTCTATCCGGGCCTGCTCGATCCCGAGACGATCCTCCCTCAGATGAGCGCCTCGCTCTTTCCTGCCTTCTTCACGGGTGTGTTCCTGGTCGTCGTGCTGGCGGCCATCATGTCGACCGTCGATTCGCTGTTGATCCTCGCGTCGTCGGTCGTGGTACGCGACGTGGTGCAGAAGGCGCTGGGGTCCCGGGCCTCGGAGCGGACGCTCTCGATCATGGGCAAGGGCGTGACCGTGGTGATCGGTCTGGTTGGACTCGTCGTCGCGCTCCTTGAGGTCCGCGTCATCTTCGACTTCGTGCTCTTCGCCTGGTCCGGGATCGCGTGCGCCTTCACGCCCGTCGTGCTCTGCTCACTGTTCTGGAAGCGCACGACGAAAGCGGGCGCGATCGCCGGCATGATCGGGGGATTCCTGGTGACGGTGATCTGGGTTCGGAGCTTCAAGGCCGACTTTTATGACCTTTACGAGATGATCCCCGGATTCTTCGCCGGCCTCGCTATCTGCGTTCTGGTGAGCCTGGTCACGAAGCCCGACGAGGCTGCCGTGGCGGAACTGGAGTCGGTGCGGCAGTCGGTGGGACCGGTCTTCCGCTAGGGCCGGCCGGACCGGCCGATTGCCGCCGAGGTGGTGGACGCCGGGTCGTTCGCTTCACCGGCCGTCTTCCTGTTGCGATATTTGGGTACCGCTCCGGTGTGGAGCGCGCACGTCCACCGGGCCGGCTCGCCCGGTCTTCTCAGTTGGGATTCGCCGCCTTGGCATCGGCCGCACGGCCGGACAGACCGGTCTTCAAGTTCTCGGGCATCCGGGTTTCGCAGCAGCCTGACGACGTCAGCTGCGGGCCGACCTGCCTGCAGGGCGTCTACGACTTCCACGGCCTGCACCTCTCGCTCGAGGACGTGATGTCCTCCGTGCGCCGTCTCGATCACGGCGGCACGCTCGGGGTGCTGCTCGGGCAGGACGCGCTCGAACGTGGCTTCGAGGCCACGCTCTTCACCTATAACCTCGAGGTCTTCGACCCGACGTGGTTCACGTCGTACCGGAACGACCTGCGCCCGCTGCTTGAGCAGCGCCTCCGCTCCAGACGGGGCGAGCCGCGCCTGTGCTCCGCCATCGAGGCGTACCTGGAGTTCATCGACCACGGCGGTGACGTCCGCCATCGTGAGCTCACCCCGTCGCTGATCGCGAAGATCGTACGGCGGGGTTATCCGCCGATCACCGGGTTGAGTGCGACGTACCTCTACCCGTGCGAGAGAGAGGTCTTCGACGGGCCGAAGTCCGCCTTCGACGCCGTGCGCGGAGACCCCGTCGGGCACTTCGTGGTGATCTCCGGCGTGGATGGAAACACGGGAAAGTTTCGAATCTCGGACCCCTCGGCGGACAACCCGGCCCACCGCTCGGGGACCTACTGGGTCAGCCCGCACAGGCTCGTCGGCGCGATCTTCCTGGGCGTGACGACGTACGACGGGAACCTCCTGATCATCCGCCCGAGGGAGAGCTGAGGCATGGCCCGTCTGATCGTGGTAGAACGACCGGAACGTTGGCCCTTCGTGATCCCGGGCGTGGAGGTCGTGGCGGCGCGCGAGTACCTCACCTCGGACCGTTACGCCGGCATGCCGCGCGTGACGGTACTCAACTTCTGCCGCAGCTACGCCAACAACACGACGGGCTACTACGTGTCCCTGCTGGCGCTCGCGCGCGGGCACCGGCCGCTGCCCTCGGTCACGACGCTGCAGGGACTGCGGGTCGATTCGGTTCTTCGAGTCGTCTCCCACGAGTTCGACCAGATGATCCAGTCGAGCCTGAAGCAGCTTCGCTCGGACCGTTTCGAGCTCAGCGTGTACTTCGGGCGGAACCTCGCCAAACGCTACGCCCGCCTCGCCAGCGAGCTGTTCACTCATTTTCCGATCCCGTTCCTGCGCGCCCGCTTCGACCGTAACCCGGACGGACGATGGGAGCTCGGGAGCATCCGTGCGGTGCCGGCGAGCGAAGTGCCGGATGATCACGCTGCGTTCGTGATCGAATCCGCCGAGCGCTTCTTCCGACGTTCTCCGGGCTCCGGCAGAAACCGTCGCGATACCCGCTACGACATGGCGATCCTCTGGTCCGAAGACGACCACCAGGCGCCGTCGAATCCGGGTGCGATCAGGAAGTTCATCAAGGCCGCCGAACGGGTCGGAATCAAGGCGGAGACGATCGGTCCCGACGAGTTCGGCCGGCTTGAGGTGTACGACGCGCTCTTCATCCGGGAGACGACGCAGATCGGGCACCACACGCACCGCTTCGCGCTTCGAGCCGAGGCCGCCGGCCTCATCGTGATCGACGACCCGGAGTCCATCGTCCGCTGTACGAACAAGGTCTATCAGACCGAGCTCTTCCGACGTCACGGCATTCCCATTCCGAAGACGTTCGTGGTGCACGCGGCCAATCGCGACACGGTCGCCGCGGAGGTCGGACTTCCGTGCGTACTCAAGGATCCGGCCGGTTCGTTCTCCGTAGGGACGGTGAAGGCGGAGACGCCCGGGGAGCTGACCGACGGCCTCGATCAGCTGCTGGACGAATCCGAACTTGTGATCGCCCAGGAGTGGACACCGACGGCGTTCGACTGGCGGATCGGCGTCCTGGCCGGCACGCCGCTGTTCGCGTCACGCTACCACATGGCGAAGGGGCACTGGCAGATCATCCAGCCCGAGTCCGACAGCGGTCCTCGCTACGGGCGCGTGGAGGCGGTCCCGATCGAGAAAGTCCCCCAGAGGGTGCTCGAGGTCGCGCTGGGAGCCTGCCGGGTCATCGGGAAGGGGCTGTACGGGGTCGACCTCAAGGCACTCGACGACGGACGCGTGGTCGTGACCGAGGTCAACGACAATCCCAACATCGACGCGGGGTACGAGGACGGCATCTCGGGCGATGCGCTCTACGACCGGGTCATGGAGCACTTCGTGCACGCGCTCGACGCCCGTGGGAGAGGCGCATGAGCCGACTGCGCCTCTTCGAGGCGATCGGCGTCGAGATCGAGTACATGATCGTCGACGCCGAGTCGCTGGATGTGAACGCGGTATGCGACCGGCTCATCGAGAAGATGGCCGGTGAACCGGTGTCCGAGTTCGAGCGGGGCCCCCTCGCGTGGTCGAACGAGCTGGTGCTCCACGTGCTCGAGCTCAAGACCAACGGGCCGGCTGCGACGCTGGAGGGGCTGGGCTCGCTCTTCCACGCCGAGGTGAGGACGGCGCTCGAGGCCCTGGAGCCGATGGGGAGCACGCTCCTTCCGGGTGGCGTCCACCCGTGGATGGACCCGACCAGCGAGACTCGGCTCTGGCCCCACGAATACAACGAGGTCTACCGCACCTTCGACCGAATCTTCGGCTGCTCGGGCCATGGCTGGTCGAATCTTCAGAGCACGCACATCAACCTGCCGTTCGGAGACGACGACGAGTTTGGCCGGCTTCACGCCGCGATTCGCACGGCGCTCGCCATCATTCCCGCGCTCACCGCGGCCAGCCCGTTCCTGGACGGAGTCGAGCAGCCGGCGCTGGATGCGCGACTGGAGGCCTACCGGCTCAACGCGAAGAGGGTGCCGGAAGTCGCCGGTCAGGTGATCCCCGAGCCGGTGCGTTCCGAGCACGAGTACCGTGACCGGATTCTCCAGCCGCTCTACGACGCGCTCGCCCCCTACGACGCGGACGGGGTGCTGCGTCACGAGTGGGCGAACGCGCGAGGTGCCATCGCGCGCTTCGAGCGTGGAGCGATCGAGATCCGGGTCGTCGACACGCAGGAGTGCCCGACGGCGGACCTCGCGGTGGTGGCGCTGCTCGTCGCGGTCGTACGGGCGCTCACCGAGGAACGCTGGGCCGCGTCGGCGGCACTCGACGCCATCGAAACGGACGCCCTCGCGCGCCTCTTCGGAGCTACCGTCCGTGACGCGGGGGAGGCGCTCATCACCGATCGTCGCGTGCTCGGGGCGTTCGGCGTGTCCCGCAGCGAGGCCACCGCGATGACGCTCTGGCGTTCGCTCGCGGACAGAGTGGCGCCGGACATGGTGCCCGACGAGTACGGAGCGGCGATCGAGGCAATCGTGGGATACGGATCCCTGGCCCGGCGGATGCGCGACGCGCATCGCGGTGGGGCCTCGCTCGCCGCCGTGGCGTCGCGACTCATCGACTGCCTGGCACGCGACCGGATGTTCCTTGGCTGAGCCCACGCGCTACGTGCTCAGCTGCGAGCACGGCGGAAACGAGATCCCTCCTGCGTACCTTGGGCTGTTCGAGTCCCCCGCGGCCCAGGCAGCCCTCGCGTCTCACCGGGGGTGGGATCCCGGGTCGCTCGAGATCGCCGAGCGGCTCGCCTGCGTGCTGGACGCACCGCTCGTCGTCCAGCGCGTCAGCCGGCTTCTGGTGGAGTGCAACCGATCGCTGGGTCATCCGAGACTCTGGTCCGAGTTCTCGAGCGGGCTCACCAGCGTCGAGAAGGCGCACGTGCTCTTCCATCACTGGCAGGCGCACCGCGACGCGGTGCGCCGGGCCATCGGGAGGATCGAGCGCGGCGCGCGCGTGGTGCACTTGAGCGTGCACACCTTCACCCCGGTCTGGGAGGGACGAACCCGCGCGACCGATATCGGGCTGCTGTACGACCCCGCGCGGGCAGGGGAGGGCGGGGTTGCGAGGACGTGGCAGCGCGTGCTCGGCGCGCAGCCGCCGGCGCGCGGACTGAAGATCCACCTGAACCGACCGTACCGGGGGTGGACCGACGCCCTGGTCACCGCCCTGCGCCGTGAACTCGCGGAGGCACGGTACCTCGGTCTCGAGCTCGAGGTGTCGCAGGGGCTCGTCCCCGTGCCCGCCGAAGTCGTCGACGCCGTCGGCACGTCCCTGCGGAGCGCGACGCACACGGACGGAGCGGGCTGACCGCGACCGGGTGGGACCACGTCGGGTGGCACGGCGTCCGCAGCCCGCCCGCTCGCGCGTCGCTCTTCCGCGCCGTACGATCAGGCCGGCGCGGAGCACGACGAATGCTCCGCGGCGTGCATTCATCGGCTCTCGGAGGAGATGATGAGCGACTTTTCCCGAAAGCGGTTCCTCGGGCTCGGGGCGGCCGCCACAGCCGCCGGTTTCACGTCAGGATGTGCGCCGGGTGGTGCCACCGGCATCACCGCCGATGCCATCGTGGTCAACGGCAACGTCCTTACCCAGGACGACGCCAACCCGACGGCCGAGGCCTTCGCCCTCAGAGAGGGTCGCTTCGTAGCCGTCGGGACAAACGCCGACGTGCGCAACCTCGCCGGACCCGACACCGAGATCATCGACGCCGGGGGCGCCACCGTCGTCCCGGGGTTCATCGATGCGCACTCGCACCCTTCGGGCGCCGGCCTCAACGCGCTCAAAAACGTCAACACGAACCTGGGCAGCATCGCGCGTATCCAGGATGCGCTGCGCGAGCGCGCCAGGAACACGCCTCCTGGCGAGTGGATCGTCGGCTACATGTACGACGACACGAAGCAGGAGGAGATGCGGCCGGTCAATCGAACGGATCTGGATGCCGTCAGCACGGATCATCCCATCGTGGTAGGGCACCGGGGCGGGCACACCGGCGTCTACAATTCGAAGGCCTTCGAGGTCGCCGGGGTCACCGTGAACACGCCCGACCCCTTCGGCGGCCACTTCTACCGGGAGAACGGACAGCTCACCGGTAAGGTGGCCGAGCGGGCCCGCGCCGTGTTCGACGTGCCCGGCACGTCGACGCGCGAGGAGCGCGCTCAGGGCGTTGCGGTGATCTGCCGGGAGATGAACGCGGCCGGTCTCACGTCGGTGCACCAGACCGGGACGAGCGAGGATGACTTCACGGCCTACCAGGACGCCTACGCCGCCGGAGACCTGACTTTCCGCATGTATGCGATGGCTCGTGGCAGCACCTGGCCGTCTCTCATGGCCGCAGGTGTCAGGACCGGGTTCGGCGACGCCATGCTCAAGGTGGGCTCGGTCAAGTTCGCCGCGGACGGCTCGGCTTCCGAACGCACCATGGCCATGAGCACCCCGTACGCCGGTCGTCCGGACGACTACGGCATCCTGACCATGACTCAGGAACAGATCCACGAGGTCGTGGAGGAGGCCCACCGCGCCGGCTGGCAGGTGGCCGTCCATGCCAACGGCGACGTCACCATCGACATGGTGCTCAATGCCTACGAGCGCGTGCAGGAGCTGTGGCCGCGCGCCGACTGCCGTCATCGGATCGAGCATTGCTCGCTCGTGAATCCTTCGCTCCTCGAGCGTATCAAGGCGGCCGGCGTGATTCCCGCTCCCTTCTACACATACGCCCACTATCACGGCGAAAAGTGGATCGAGTACGGCGAGGAGAAGATGGAGTGGATGTTCGCCCACAAATCCTTCCTCGACTACGGGATCATGGTCGCGCCTGCGTCCGATCACAGCCCGGGCCCGTACGAGCCGCTCATGGCGCTGCAGTCGATGGTGACCCGGAAGGACTTCGCGGGTCGAGTGTGGGGGCCGAGCCAGCGGATCACTTTGGATCAGGCTCTCAAGGTCTGCACGATGCACGGCGCGTATGCTTCGCACGAGGAACACGTGAAGGGTTCGATCACCGCGGGGAAGCTGGCTGACTTCGTCTTCCTCGCGCAGAGCCCCTACGACGTCGATCCGGACCGGATCAAGGAGATCCAGGTGGTGCGCACGGTGGTGGGAGGAAGAACGGTCCATGAAGCCTGACAGGAAGCCCATGCTCGAGAAGATCCGCCACGGTTGCGCCGCCTGCTTCGCAGCTGCGCGCCTCGTCTCTGTCCTCCTGGCCGTCTCGGCCGCCTCCGCTCCCGCGGTCGCCCGTGCCCAGGAGTCCACCACCCTCGACCTCGCGGGGCTCGACCGGCCCGTCGAGATCCTCGTCGATCGATGGGGGATCAGCCACATCTACGCCGAGACGGAGCACGATCTCTTCTTCGCGCAGGGATGGAACGCGGCGCGCGATCGCCTTTTCCAGCTCGAACTCTGGCGACGGCAGGCGACCGGCACCGTCGCCGAGATCCTGGGCGAGCGGGAACTCCAGCGGGACATCGGCACGCGGCTCTTCAAGTTCAGGCGGGACCTCGAACAGGAGCTCAACCACTACCACGACCGCGGCTCTCAGATCATTCGCGCGTACACGGACGGGATCAACGCGTACGTCGCACAGACGGAGCTGGACCCGAGCCTGCTCACAGTCGAATTCGAGCTGCTGGGCATCACCCCCGGGCGATGGACGCCCGACGTGGTCATCTCGCGCCACCAGGGACTGCTGGGCAACATCGGCGAGGAGCTCTCGACTGGACGGCTCGTGGCCCGGCTCGGCGCCGAGACGGTCAAGGATCTTTCCTCCTTCGGCCCGGGCGACCCGCTTCTGGATCTCGACCCGGCGCTGGATGGCGCAGCGCTCTCCGAGGACATCCTAGGCGTCTACGACGCGTTTCGGGGGAGCGTGCGCTTTCGCCCGGAGGACATCGTGCAGCCCGACCGACGGGGTGACGTCGAAGCCTTCGCGATGCTCGAAGCCGCGGCGGACCAGGCAGCCGCGGTGATGGCGTACGACGTGGACCAGGACATCGGCTCGAACAACTGGATCGTGGACGGGACGCGCTCGGAAAGCGGGTATCCGATCATGGCGAACGATCCACATCGTGCCCAGGGCGCGCCTTCGCTGCGCTACTGGGTGCATCTGGTCGGGCCCGGCTGGGACGTCATCGGGGGTGGCGAGCCGAGTCTGCCCGGGGTGTCGATCGGGCACAACGAGTACGGTGCGTGGGGGCTGACGGTCTTCGCGACGGACGCCGAGGATCTCTACGTCTACCAGACGAACCCGGCCAACCCGAACGAATACCGCTATCGCAGCGAGTGGGAGGCGATGACGGTGATCACGGAAGAGATCCCCGTGAAAGGTCGCAACCCCCACCGGACAGAACTGAAGTACACGCGGCACGGGCCCGTCGTCTACGAGGACCGCGAGCGTAACCTCGCCTACGCCGTGCGCGCCGGTTGGATGGAGATCGGCGGCGCGCCGTACCTCGCCTCGCTGCGCATGGACCAGGCGAAGACGTGGGAGGAGTTCCGGGCGGCCTGTAACTACTCGAACATCCCCGGCGAGAACATGATCTGGGCCGGCCGTGACGGCACCATCGGCTGGCAGTCCGTGGGGATCGCCCCCGTGCGCCGTAACTGGAGTGGACTCGTGCCCGTTCCCGGGGACGGCCGCTACGAGTGGGACGGATACCTCCCGATCATTGCCAAGCCTCATGTGGTGAACCCAGCGGAGGGCTACTTCGCCACTGCGAACAACGACCTCATTCCCCGCGACTATGAATACATGGACGCGATAGGGTACAGCTGGTCCGATCCGTACCGGTGGCTGCGCATCGTGGAGGTGCTGGACGGAGGAACGAGGTTCTCCATCGCGGACATGATGCGCCTGCAGACCGACGAACTCTCACTGCCGGCACGTCAGCTGGTGCCGTTCCTCGACGATATCACCGCGTCGGGCCGCGTCGAGGAAGCGCGGAGGATGCTGCTCGGCTGGGACTTCGTGCTCGGCAAGCGGTCGGTCGAGGCGGCGATCTACGCCCAGTGGGAGTCCCGGCTGCGGCAGGCGGTGCGTGACGCGCTCGTCCCGGACGGCGCGGGTATGAACGTCTCGCTCCAGAAGGTCATCGAGACGATCGTCGTGCCCCCGGGCCGACTCGGGGCCGACCCGATGAGGGCACGGGACGGGTTGCTGATCGCGGCGCTCGCGGCGGCGGTTGGTGATCTCGAGGAGCGGCTCGGCCGGGACATGTCCCGGTGGCAGTACGGACAGCCTGAGAATCACCATGCGTACCTGCGTCACCCCCTCGGCACGGCGGTCGACGCGCGGACGCGTGCATCGCTCGAGGTCGGGCCCATGGCGAGGGGTGGTTACGGGTCGACCGTGAACCAGACCGGAAACGGCGCCAACCAGACGTCCGGGGCGTCCTTCAGGATCATCGTCGACACCAGTGACTGGGACCGTACGGTGGGGATGAACACGCCGGGGCAGAGTGGAGACACACGATCCCCCTTCTATCGGAACCTGTTCGAGCGGTGGGCGAACGACGAGTTCTTCCCGGCCTTCTACTCCAGAGAGAAGATCGAGGAGGTGACGGCGGTCAGGATCGGGCTGCGGCCACGCTGAGCGGGGCGGCCGAGGGCCACATGCGTCGCATCCGCTACTCGGTCGCCATGAGCCTCGACGGCTTCATCGCCGACGAGACCGGGGGTTACGACTGGATTCCGGCGGAACCTTCCGTCGACTTCGGCGCCTACCTCGCGAAGATCGACACGCTCCTCATGGGGCGGCTCACCTACGAGACGGCCGTGTCGACCGACGAGGGCGCAGCGCTCCTCGGCGCCAGGCGCGTGGTGGTCGTGTCGACGACGATGGATCCCGAGAACCACCCGGGAGTCGAAGTCGTGTCCGCCTCGGTCGAGTCCGCGGTGACCGCGCTCAAGGCGAACGAAGGTCGGGACATCTGGCTGTTCGGAGGAGGCCGGCTCTTCCGCTCGCTTCTCGAGGCCGGACTCGTCGACCGGGTGGAATTCGCGATCATGCCGATCCTGCTCGGGGCCGGCATCCCCGTGCTTCCGGGGCTGGACGGGATCGTGAAGCTCGAACTTCACAGTTCGGAGCTCTTTCCCTCCGGCATGGCCCTCATGAAGTACGACGTCGTGCGAGCGTGACGGACGGCGCCTTCTCCTCGAGCCATTTCTCCGGGCGCAGCGTCCGCTTCCGCTCTTTCGGCTTGAGTCGAAACCAGCGGGCCACGAGGAGGATCTCCGCCGCGTCCTGGGGCTCGAGCCCTTCCGGACCCCGCTCGGGCGCTCCGTACACCTCTTCGATGGCCCGGGCGACGCGCGCGCGGGCCTCGCGCCCCTTCGGATGGCGCAACTCCCGTCGGATGCGCCCGTCCCGGATCAGGTAGACCCTGTCGTCGCCTCCGAACCCGGGCACGCGGTACACGAAGGTCAGGTCCTCGACGGCCCCGCGAAACGCGACCAGCTCGTCGCGGAATCCGCGGAGCCGTTCCAGCCGATCCCGCAGCCGCGCGGCGTACTCGAAGTTCATCTCGCTCGCGGCCTTTCCCATCCGTGTCTCGATTTCGGCGAGAGGACGGTCGGCGCGGCCCTCGAGGAATCTGCGGGCCAGGTGCACCGCCTGCATGTACTCGGCGGCGGTGGGACGTCCGCAGCACGGAGCGAGGCACGTGCGCAGCTCTGCGCGCATGCAGTGCGGAATGCGCCCGGAGCCGAACATCTCGAGCTGGTCGTCGAAGTAGACCGGGGTCGTGCCCGGGCAGTCGCGCAGACCCAGTACGCCGGCGAGCTCCCGCACCGTGTCGGCGAGCGCGCGCACGCGCGGAAAGGGACCATAGTAGGTAGCCCCGTCCTCGACGACGCGCGTGACGGGGAGCATGCGGGGTGCCCGTTCCGCGGTGACCTTCACGAAGGCGTAGATCCGCTTGCGACGGTGCTGCACGTTGAAGCGGGGCTGACACTGCTGGATCAGCTTCATTTCCCGAATGAGCGCGTAGAACTCGTTGGGGATGTAGTCCCACTCGACGCGTGCGGTCTCGCGAATGAGCTCCCACGCCTTCTCTCCCTTCGGTGCACGGAAGTACGAGAGGACCCGTGAGCGCACCCGCACCGACTTGCCCACGTAGAGGAGCTCCTCGCCCGGCCCGTACATCCTGTAGACGCCGGGCCGGTTCTCGGCGAGGGCGCGGACGTGGTCTCTGAGGGTGGGATTGGCGTGCACGGAGTCGACGGGCAGGTACGGCGAAGGGGCTGGCGCTTTCGCTCTTTCTTCGGGAAGATAGGGGGGGCGGTTCCCGACCGCCAAGCGACCCGTTCGACCATTCGGCGCGCCTGCACTCGGGCGTAGAATGCGAGGCATGACGATGACAGGCTCGGACAAGCTCATCCGCGACCCGCTCTGGGACACGATCCGTCTGGATCCGACGGCGGTGAAGATCGTCGATACGGCCGAGTTCCAGCGTCTCCGCTACATCCGGCAGCTCGGACTGGCGCACCTGGTCTACCCGGGGGCGACGCACACCCGCTTCGACCACGCGCTCGGAGTCTATCACCTGACCAAGACGGCGCTGCGCCATCTCCGCGAGCGGGGCGGCGTCCCACCCGAGGCGTGGGAGGGCGAGGAGCTGGTTCCCTACGCGGCCCTTCTGCACGACATCGGCCACTACGCCTACTCGCACGCGCTGGAGGAGCTGGAAACCGAGCATGTTCCGACGCACCACGAGGACGTGGGCCGGCAGTTCTTCGCCTCTCCCTCGCTGCGCGACGCGCTGGCCCCGCTCGGCCTGACCGCGGCCGACAGCATCGCGGAACTGATCGGCGGAGAGGGCGACATTCCGCTCCGGGGGTTGGTGAGCGGGAGCCTGGATCTCGACAAGATGGAGTATCTCCGCCGCGACGCCCGCTTCTGCGGCGTACCATACGGGGAGGTTGACGTGTCCAGGCTCCTGCAGGGACTCCAGCTCCTGCAGGACCCTGCCAGCGGGAGGTACGAGGTGGGCGTTCACGAGAAGGCCGTCTCGGCTCTCGAGTCGCTCCTGTTCGCCAAGTACCAGATGTTCAGGAACGTCTACTGGCACCATGCCGTGCGCTCGGCCACCGCGCTCTACAAGCGGATCGTGGAGGAGTCGGTGCGCGCCGGGTTGATCTCCCCGGAGGAGCTGGTTGGACCGACGGACGAGGAGCTTCTCTACGAGATCGGGCGAAGGGTACTCGAAGAGGACTCCGAGGTGGCCGAGCGGATCGGAACCCGCTGGCTGCCGGCGCTCCGGCACCGACGCCTCCCGAAGAGGGCCCTCGAGCTCACGGCGGCCGACCTCAGCGGCCGTCAGGTGGAGGGCTGGGCGGTGGGGGACTCTCCCTGGAAGCGCGCCGTCGAGGACGATCTGGCGGTCGAGCTCGGGCTCGAGCCCGGGGAGGTCATGATCGACTTCCCGGCGAAGCCGGCCATGTTCCAGCTCGACGTGCTGGTGGAGCGGAGGGACGGGACCGTTCAGCGCTTCGACATGGAGGGAGCCGAGGGACTTCTGGATCTCCCAAAGGTGGCGCGAGAGCTCTACACCACGGCCCGCGTCCTGCGCGTGTTCACCTTCGAGCGCCGGGAAGTCTCCGCGGAGCAGGTGCTCGAGCGGATCACGAGGCCGGTGGGCGGAGGCGCATGATCCGCGGTCACCCCGACACGGGGCTTCGCGACGGGTTCGGGAGTGGCTGTCGGGCGTGTCAGTCGAGTCGGAGGAGCACCGCCGTCACGTTGTCGTGACCCCCTGCCTCCACGGCGGCGTTCAACAGCGCCTGGATCGCTGCGTTCAGTTCGCCCGCGTCGCGGAGCCGTGTACCCAGGATCTCGGCGAGGACCTCCTCGTCCAGCATTCCCACCAGGCCGTCGGTGCAGAGCAGGTAGACATCACCGGGTTCGCCGCGACCGGCGAAGACCTGCGGGGTCGGTGCCTCCTCGAGCCCGAGGCACTGGGTCAGCAGATGGGCGAAAGGGCTTCGCCGCGCGTGCTCGGGCTGCAGGACGTTGTCGTCGATCTGCTGCTGTATCCAGGTGTCGTCCCGGGTCAGCTGCTCGAGGCCTCCGTCGCGGAATCGGTACGCTCGCGAGTCTCCGACGTGACCGATCACCCACCCGCCGGTCTCGGCGTCCAGAATCATTGCCGTCAGCGTGGTGCCCATGCCGCGAAGCGTCGGCTCCATCCGTCCGCGCGCATGGATGTCCTCATGGGCCGCGCGCGTGACCTGCTCCATCGCCTCGAGGAAACAGGTATCAAATCCCTCCCCGGCACCACGTCTGACGAACGCCTCGCGCAAAACACGGGCGGCTGCGTCCGCGGCGAGCCGGCTGGCCACGTCACCTCCCGGGTGCCCGCCCATCCCGTCCGCGACGACGCCGATCCCCTGTTCGGGGACGAGCGACAGCGCATCTTCGTTCCGCTTCCGGATCCTCCCGATAACGGTCGAGCCGGCTACGGTGACGACGTGTGGCACGGGGTGGGTACTCGCGAAGGTCGAAGAGAAAATCGCCATTTCCAACCTAGGTGGATGCGGCAGCGTACTCAACCGAGCCGCGGCGACGGAAACGGCCCGATCGTGCCCGGCGGGGCTGGCGCGACGAGGAACCGCACCCCATATGAGGGTTATGAACAACGCTCGTGTCGCTACGGATCGATCCCGCTCGGGGCGCCGCGCCGCGCCGAGGTCGTTCGTCGACACGGGCGGTTCTCTCGGAGTGGGTCCGGCGGCGACACGACGTTCGCTGTGACGTTGACACCGAAGGGTGATGCCTTCATCATGAACGGCTCAGGATTTTTCGCCTGGCTAGATGTGAAGAAATATCTTGTCGATCGATCGACGAAGAGTTCTAGAGGGAGAATACATGGCCGCTGCCACGACTACGAAGCGCCGGAAGCGCCGGGGGAAGGGAAGCCTGCTCTCCGGGTTCGACGCGAGTGTCGAGGAGCAGAGCGCTCTCGATCAGTACCTGCGCGACGTAAGCCGCCACGAGCTCATCACGCCCGAACGCGAAAAGGAGCTCGGAGCACGCGCCCAGAAGGGTGACCAGGAAGCCATTCAGGAGCTGGCCCGGGCCAACCTGCGCTTCGTCATCAGTGTCGCGAAGAAGTATCAGAACCGCGGCGTGTCCCTCACGGACCTGATCCAGGAAGGGAACGTCGGACTCGTCACGGCCGCCCGGAAGTTCGATCCCGAGCAGGGCGTGAAGTTCATTTCCTACGCGGTGTGGTGGATTCGTCAGGCGATCCTGGCCTCGCTCGCCAACCATGGTCGTGCGGTGCGCGTGCCGCTCAACCGGGCGAGCGACCTTGCGCGCATCTTCCGTGAGAAGGAGCGCCTCAAGCAGGAGAAGGGGCGCGAGCCGACGACGGAGGAGCTGGCCGAGGCCACGCACCTCACCCCCGAGCTGGTGGAGTCCCTCCAGACGCTGAACGCCGCAGAGATTCGTCTCGACGCGCCGATCGGTGACTCGGAAGACTCTCAGCTCGTCGAGCGCTTCATCACCGAGGAAGCAGCGGAGCCGGAGATCGAGGTCGAGAGCCGACTGCTCACGGAGACGATCACGGATGCGCTCTCCACGCTCGAAGCCCGTGACGCGAAGGTGCTGCGTCTCTATTTCGGGCTGGAAGGCGAACGGGAGCACACGCTCGAGGAGATCGGCAACATGCTCGGAGTGACCCGCGAGCGGATCCGCCAGCTGCGAGACCGCGCGCTGCGTCGTCTTCGTGAGGGCGAGAAGGGCAACGCGTTGGAGTCCTTTGCCGCGTAGCCGGGAGGCCGTCCCGTTGGCCGCCGCCGCGTGGTCCGACCTCACGTGATCGGAACGGAGAACAGACCCCTGTCGAGGCGGATGCTTCGGCGGGGGTCTTCGTTTGTGGGCCCGCTTCGATGAGTTCGGTGCGCGGTACCGTGAGGGAGACCGGTGGAGGCGTGTACGTCGTCGCGCTCGACGGCGGACGTTCCGTGGAAGCCTCGATCCGGGGACGTCTCAGGCAGGAGGCGAGGACTGGCGGCAGAATCGTCGTGGGCGACCACGTACGGGTATCGCGCTCCGGAAGCGCCTGGACGATCGACGAGGTCGAAGCCCGGCGCACCGTGCTCGCGCGCAGGGGTCGTTCGGGCCGAACGGCCAAGGTGCTGGCCGCCAACCTCGACAGGGTGTTCGTCGTGGTCGCCCTGCGCGAGCCCCCGGCGACGCCGCACCTGATCGACCGCCTCCTCGTGCTGGTGGAGTCGAGCGGGATGCATCCTTCACTGGTGCTGAACAAGGCCGACCTCCCCGGGGCCCCGGACGTCGCGCGCACGCTGGCACCGCTGTATGAGTCGGTCGGGTACCAGGTCTTCGTAGCGAGCGTAGAAACCGGTCAGGGGATGCCAGCGCTGACCGACGCCTTCTGCTCCGGCGCATCCGCCCTCATCGGTCCCTCGGGGGTCGGCAAGTCGTCACTTCTGAACGCGATCGATCCAGGCCTCGAACTCCGCACCGGGGTCCTGTCCAGGAAGACCGGCACCGGTCGGCACACGACGGTCGGCTCGCGGCTCATCGAGCTGTCGTGCGGCGGACTGGTCGCCGACACGCCGGGGTTCGGCGACGTGGGTCTGTGGTCGGTCTCGCCCGACGCAGTGGCGGACTGTTTCCCGGACTTCGCGTCCCTCCGCGACGAGTGTCGCTTCCGGGGCTGCGCTCACGTCCGTGAGCCGGAGTGCGCGGTGCGTCGCGCGGTCGAAGAGGGGCGCGTACCGGCGTCCCGCTACGAGAGCTACCTGGCGCTCCGGGCCGAGGCGATGGACGCGGAAGCCCGCTGACGGATCAGCCCGGCCCGCAGCCGTCCTGGAACGTCCGAGCCCACCCGTCCTCCCCGTGGGCGAGCGCGGCGAACCACCGTGCGGACGCCCCGAAGACGTCGAGCAGGATCTCGTCGGTTCCGTCGCCGTCCCAGTCGAGGTGGTCGAAGTACCGGGGGACGCCCTTGCCCTCCTGAGCCGCGCTTCGATACCAGCTGTACATCTCACGGTGGGCGCCGTCCACTTCCTCGCCGACGATGAACAGGGCCCACGCGTCGCTTCCTGCGGGGCCCACGCTCGCCTTGTCGCCGGAGACGAACGTCGCCGCCACGGACGGCCGGGAGGCGCCGCGGAGCTGGAAGGACTGGACGTGATCCCGGGCGTCGAGTGTTCCGAGATCCGGCCACGCTGCGCCGTAACGCGGGATCGCGTCCCCGGCGATGGCCAGTGTGGCGACACGCTGTTCGTACGTATGAGCCAGCTCCCGGTACGCCTCGTGTGGCCGGGCACCGGCGGCGGCTGCGGGAAGCGCCAGCAGCCGCTCGACTCCTGCCGCGCTGGGCACCAGCTCCACGAGGCCCGACACGGCGAGGCGTCCGCCGCAGAAGTCGCGCGCGGGCCCCACGAGCTCCGTGGTCAGGCGGCCCACCCGCACTCCTTCGGAGAAGAGCACCCAGTCGGATCCGGGGGCGGTGAGCCGCTGCAGTCGCTCGGTGTCCTGCGGGAAGGCAGGGTCCGGGTAGGTACGCAGCCCGCTTCCCGACACCTCACCGACGACGACGAACGTTCCACGTTCGCCCGCCCTGATCCCGGCCAGGAGCACCGGGCCGGGGACCCTCGTGGGGTCGTCCGTGGTCGACGGCGCGACTTCGACGGCCGGGCTCTCCGACGCTCCGGGCGGTGGGGCGAGCTCGACGTCGATTCCGCCCCAGCCCACGTTGTCGCAGCCGGGGGCGCCGGTTAAGATGAGCGCGATCGCTAGTAAGTGCTTTCGCATCAAGCCCTTGGCGGTTGATGGGTGCCGGCGCCGGTCGTCGGTTCTCGAATGCAACAACCTAGTGCCGCCCTCACGGTGAGCAAGCTGAAATGCGCGGTTCGCAAGACGAAGCCCCGTCCCTGCGTGGGGTCATGGGGGCCTACCCGACCGGCGTCACGATCGTGGCGGCCCGGGACGAGGGTGGCGAACCGTTCGGTCTGACCGTGAATTCGTTCACGTCCGTGTCACTCGATCCGCCGCTGGTGCTCGTCTGCATCAGCCACGCCTCGACCTCCCACGACCGTCTCCTCGCCACGGAGGACTTCGCCGTGAGCCTGCTGGCGGGCGACCAGGAGGCGATCGCCTGGCGCTTCGCGCAGGAACCTTCGGAGGGACGCTTCGACGACGCGCGCTGGACCTCGGCCCCGTCGGGGGCACCGGTGCTGGAAGACGCGCTGGCGTGGCTCGACTGCCGCATGCACGAGGTGCTCGACGGCGGCGACCACTCGATCGTCGTCGGGCGCGTCGTGGAGGCGACCGCCACGGATCGCCCGGCCCTGCTCTTCCACCGGGGCCGACTCACCTCGACGGGGCCATGAGCGGCGGCGGGTCGGCGGCTGCCGCGGGGCCGCCTCGTTTCGAGTGGCTCTCTCCGGTGCTGGTCGGCGCGTCGGTCGCGATCGCCGCCGAGGTCGCGATCGCCGTACTCCTCTATGGGGGAACGGGCTTCGTCCGCTCCCTCACCACGATCCTGGCCGTTCAGGGGATCGCGTTCGGCGTCGGCCTGTGGAGTGCCCCGGTCGCCGATCAGGACCTGATCGATCGCCTGCGTCGGCGCTGGGTCTTCTGCCTCGTCGCCTTCCTGGGCGCCGCGGTGTTCGGAGCCGTCTGGACGCTCGTTCCCTCTCTGGGCGAGGGCCGGGTCGGGCAGGGCCTCGGGCTGGCGATCCTGGCCGGCCTCCCCCTCTGCGCCGCCGGGGCCGTCCTCGGGGGGATCTCGGTCGTGGCCACGACCGACCCTGGCGGCAGGTTGTCGGGTCCCGGCCCCGCGAGCGTGTTCGGCGGTGCCCTGGGCTTCGTCCTCACCGGCTTCCTTCTCCCGCGTGCCCCCATGCCCGCGTCGCTGCTGGTCGGGTGCCTCGTGCTGCTCTCGCTGGGCGGAATGATCTACGGTGGCGTCCTGGCCTATCGCACGGACGTCCGGGTGCTGGCTCGGCGTCCCGTCTGGGGTGGAGAGGTCGTCGTCGAGGATCGCCGAGTCTCCGTGGACGGTGTCGCGGTGCGGGAGCTCCGGGAGGGACCCCACGTGAGGTGGAGGCGCGCGCTCGACGCCGGTCGCGAGCTTCCCTGGGACGTCGCCGCTTGGCGGTCGTTGATGCCGGACTTCGAGCGTCCCTTCCGCGTGCTCATGATGGGAGGAGGCGCCTCGCCGGCAGCGCACGCGATCCTGCGTGAACATCCGCTGTCGAGCGTGCACGTGCTCGAGCGGTCCGCAGCCGTGGTAGAACTGGGACGAGAGTACTTCGACACCGATCTGCGGCTCGGAGAGGAAGACCGTCTCCGAGTCGAAGTGGGCAATTTCGACGACCTCGTCGCCGGGCTCGAGGCTCCGTACGATCTGGTGCTCGTCGACACGGACGCGCTTCGGCCCCTGGGCGGTGTGATGGGGCTTTCGATGGCCACGCTCGATCGGCTCCGTACCGTGACGAGACCTGCGGGGGAGGTCCGATTCGGGCCCGACTCTCCCGAGGAGGGGCTGCTGGAGCGACGGGGGGGCTCGTGATCGTCGCGCACCTGTCGGACCTGCACCTCGGCTTCCGCGCGTACGGGCGGATCGAGCGGGGCGCGGACATGCGGGAGCGCGACGTGGCCGCAGCCTTCGACCGCGCCGTACACGAGGTGATCCGGCTCGCGCCCGACGCGATCGTCGTCTCGGGCGACGTCTTCGACCGTCCGGACCCGCCTGCGGGAGCGGTCGTGGCGCTCGCCCGTGGCCTCGAGGCGCTGCGTGCCGCCCTTCCGGAGGTTCCGGTCCTCATGGTGGCCGGCCCGCGTGACACGCCACGAAGGCCGGGGGACCCGGGTGCTCTCGCGGTGCTGGACACGTTCCCCAACGTTGAGGCCGCCACGGGGCTCACCCGCTCGATCCTGATCGACCGTCTGGACCTGCATGCGTGCCTGGTGCCGTATCGGGCGGTGCGCCGGCATGCGCCCGCCCTCCCCGACCCCGACCCCCGCATGCGCTGGAACGTGCTCGTCATGCACGCGGAGGCCTCTCACGGGGGCGCGCCCGACGGGCTGCTCGTCGATCCTGCGGAGTGGGACTACGTCGCGCTCGGCGGGGAGCACCGGCGCACGCAGCTGGCGGACCGCGTCCGGTACCCGGGCGCTCTGGAGCGCGTCGCGCTCGATCCGTGGGAGGAAGCCGCCGACGAGAAGGGGTTCCTGACCGTCGATCTCGCCAGCGGCCGAACGGAGTTTCACACGATTCCGGGCCGGCCCGTCGTCGCGCTGGCTCCGGTGAAGGTCCTCCCGCCCGAACCGGAGCGCATCCGGCGCAGGGTCCGCGAGGTCCTCGGGGAGGTGCCCGGGGGAATCGCGGACAAGATCGTTCGCCTCCGGCTTCAGGGGGCTGCCCCGACCGACCTCCTCGCGCTCCAGGGTGAGCCGCTCCTGACGCTGCGCGGGGAGGCGCTGCATCTCGCGATCGAGGCCGGGCGAGATCTGAGCGTCCCCTTCGAGGCCTGGCTGCCGGCAGACGCGCCACGTGTCATGCGCGAGGCGGTGCTCGTCGAGCTCGAGCATGACGGCGGGGCGAACGCGGACGTGCGCCGGATCGTCGAGGAGGCGATTCCCGACGACGAAGGCCGAGTTGTGGATCCGCCCCACGGAGCGCTCGATGCGCTCGATGGCGCGCTCCCCGGGCTCGGGCGCGTGAGTACGTCCATCCCACCGGGACTGACGGCGGTTCTCGGGGGGGGAGGGCGGGCCCGGAGAGCGGTCGCGGAACTGTATCTGAAGCTGGGGCGCACGGGGCCCGAGGGAGCGATCCGGCGGTGGTGGACGGGTACCGAGGCGGAAACCCTGGAGGGGGCGATGCGCCGGGCCATCGACGCCGTTGCCGAGAGCAGGGGCCTGGGTCTGGTAGACGCGGCGCTCGAGCGGCTCGGTGCGCACGCGCCGGAGGCGGAACCGGAACCTTCCGAGCGACGCGAGCGTCCGGCCCGCGGTGCCGTGCGGGTCGACCCGGAGCAGGTCGAGGCTGAGCTGCGCAACGCCGAGCGGGAGCTGACCGCGAGTCGTGCCGACGTTACGGAGCTCGACGGCGACCTCGAGGTCGCGACGATGGACTGGCACCGCGAGCGACAGGACGCGGAGACGACGCTCCACGCCTACCGCGACCGCGCGCGCGAGCTGCGAGCGAGGATCCGACGAATGGAGTCCGCCGGTCCGGAGGCACCGTGTCCCACCTGCGGTCGTGTGCTCGAGAGCCATTACGACGAGGTGCTGCAGGAGCTGCACGAGGAGTGGGAAGCCGTCGTGCAGGATGGAAGCTGGTGGAAGAGTCGCTGGGATCAGCTCGAGCTGAAGCCGCCCCATCTGCAGGAGCTGGAGCTTCGTGCGGTGACGCTGCACGCGGCGCTGGAGGCCGGGTCCGAGCGCGTGGAGGTGCTGCGGACGCGTCTCCGCGAGCTGCGGGGAGGCGCTCGCGCGCCCCTTCCGCCCGTGGAGGGTTCGGCAGGTCGGGTGGTGGCGGCGCTGCTGCGCGTGCGGGAAGCACGCCTGGCGCGGGCGACGGATGTCGTGCTCGATCGGTCGTCGCGCTTCGTCTCGCGAATTTCGGGCGCGCGGATCCTGGCCATCACCCGCAGCGGAGGCGTGGTGAGTCTCCAGGGAAGCGCGGGGCCCCTCACGCCGCTTTCGGAGGAGGACCTCGCCGCCGGGCGACTCGCCCTGCGTCTGGCGGCCGCGTCGCTCGTCGCGGCCCGTGGACGTCTGGTCGCCTCTCTGCACCTCGAGGAACCCTTCGACCGCCTCGACGAGGAGGCGAGCATCCGCACCATGACGCTCACCAAGGAGCTGCTGCGGGAGATCCCCCGCGTGATCCTCTTCAGCCGCGGCGACGCCGTGGAGGCCAGGCCCGAGCTGTTCGACTACGTCCTGGAGGTGCGGGACGAGGGATCCACGTCGGCACCGGTGCTCCGACCCGCGCCGGCGGGTCCCGGCCGCGTGGCGCTCCTTCAGCCCGCCGGCGAAACCGTGTCCTCGCTCGAGCCCCGCTGAGCCGAGGCTGATCGCACGGAGCGCGACGCGGACGCAGGAGTGGGGCGAGGGAGCGGCGAGAGCTGAGGGCGTGGTAATGGGCCGGCGGAGTGTAACCATTCGGTGCTCGCCGAAACGGTGCCCGCCGTTGTGTCCGCCGCGGCCGTGTGGGAGAGTGCCGAACCCCGCGGTTCAGGAGGGAGGTCTGGCATGCGGCCCATCTTGCGCCGGAGTCTCTTGCGGCATGAGTTTCGCAAGGTGCTTACCCCCCAAGGCCGATCTCCCTCGTGATCCCACGCCAGACGTCCCGGTTCGCTCGGTACGGCCCAGTGCTGCCGCTCGTGGTGATCGCCCTGTCGGGGTGCTTCCCGACTCGCGGGAGTGCGCAGGTGACCCCCGTCGACGACGTCTTGAACGAGTACGTTCGCGTCCTCCAGGTGGCGGGTCGGGCGGACCCCGGTTCGCTGCTGATCCGGCCCCTGCGCGGCTGGCACTCGGGAGCCCTGTCGGACACGGTCGCTCATCCGTGGGCGGATCTCTTTCTTTCCAGGTTCGAATCCACTCGCCCGTCGGGATTCCGCCTGCTGCATGCCGGTGCCACGCTGTCCAACAACACGGCGCTCCCGGTCTTCCAGAACGACGGCGCCATGTGGCAGGGCCGGGGCCTGAATTTCGCAGCTGTGGTCGGAGCGAGGTTCGAATCAGGACCTCTGAGGATGACTGTCCAACCGATCTTCGTGAGGTCGCAGAACAGGTCCTTCGACCTGGCGCCCGTACAGCGGGAGGGGCAACCCGCATACGCCCATCCATGGCTTATCATCGACATTCCCCAGCGGATGGGCTCGGAGACCTACTCGCTCGTCCACCCGGGTGAGAGCACGCTCGAGGTCGTGGCCGGGCGGGTCGTGGCGGGTGTTAGCAGCCGAAACCTGTGGTGGGGACCGGGTCAGCGAAGCTCGATCATCATGAGCAATCATGCTCCCGGCCTCCTGCATGCCTTCTTCGCCACGGACGGCCCGGTCGAGACGGCGATCGGTGTCCTGGAGGCGCAATGGGTGTGGGGGCGGCCCTCGGAATCGGGGGTCTACGAGGACCGCGGTGCCGGACGTGGTCGCTTCTTCACCGGGCTCGCAGTGGCGTGGTCACCACTGGCGGGGTTGAGCTTCGGCGTGACGCGTGCCGTGATGGCTGCGTGGCCGGACGGCGGCTTGGGCATCGGTGATGTGCTACAAGTCTTTTCTTCCAAGAGTGGGTTCCGACGCAATCTGTCGACGGAAGAGAACCCGGATGCGGACGATCCGGATCTTGACCAGATCGCGTCCGTGTCGGTGCGGTACGTGCCAGGGGGCGGGGGGTTCGAGGTGTACGCCGAGTATGCCAGGAATGACTCTCCGTGGGATTTTCGCGACTTGTTGGTCGAGCCCGAGTATACCCGCGCGTACCTTGCAGGCTTCATGAAGGTGTTGCCTTTGAGTGGCGGACGGTTGCTGGCTCTGACGGGGGAGGTCTCGAGCCTGGAAGTCACCCGTCACGGGCAGTTGGTGCCCACGACGAGCTATTACCAGAACCTCGGCGTTCCGCAGGGATACACGAACCACGGTCAGGTGCTCGGATCGGTCTTCGGGGTCGGGGGGGCCGGGCAGCATCTTTCGGCCGACCTGTACGATCGGGGACGGCGGGTTCGTGCGTTCGTGGAGCGTAGGGTCGTGGACAACGACTACTTCTTCGAGACGTTCTCATCCGAGCGGGACAAGGCGGGGACGGCGGATACGCCCAAATTCCGGCACCACGTGGCGTGGGAGGCCGGGGTCGGCGTTCTCCTCATGAGAAGGAACGGCCTCGAGGTAGGGGTCGACCTCGCCATGAACCGGGACCTGAACAGGTACTACGAGTACCGGAACGACGTCTGGAACCTTCACACTCTGGTCGAGGCGAGGTGGCGACCTCGCTGAGTACCAGACCAGGCCAGGGCGCTGTCGGGTCGCGAGGGTCGGACGGCGGGCGATCCGATGGGCGTGGCGCAGGGGTGAGCTGGCCTCGAGCTCGTGGTGCATCCCCGTGACGCGTGGCGTTGTGCTGCTGGGCTTGCTCGTGACCCGGCTCCTGAATGATCCCGATCCAAGCGGGTTCCGAGACCTCGAGCGGTTTGGCGTCAGTCCGGACCACCAGGCGCGCGTGTTCGAGCCCTACACACCGAGTGCGAGGGCGGTGGCAGGCCTTTGTGAGCTCACGCGCCCGGGGGATGCCTCTGTAGGGGAAGGCGGGCGGGGTCGATAGAGGGCTCGGCGGCATCTGCCCCACCCGAGCCGTCCGTCGACGTGAGAAAGCGCACGAAGTCGATGTCGATCACGATCGCTTCGTCCGCCGGTCGCGGCCCCGAAGACTCGAGACGCAGCACCACTCCATTCGTAGGCTGGAGAGCGGGCCTGAGGCGTTCCAGGGGAACGGACACGTCCGTCCATTGGCCCGTGGTGAGCGGTATCGAGTCCGGTGTCTCGTACCAGGTCGGCGGGTGCCTGGCGATGACTGCCCACCGTACGGCGATGTCCCCCGCCCCCTGTGCCAGGCGGATGCGTGCGGCGAGGGTGTCGTACTTGATGAGATCGGGAATCCGCGACAGCTCCAGGGCGACCGCACTCCAGCGATCACGGAGAAAGTCCACCTTGATGCGAAGGGTGCCATCCAGGCCCGCAGCCCGATGGATACCGAGCCCCGACGGATGAACGTAGTCCGCGCTGGTTGCCCACGACGGCACGTGCCAACCCTCGGCGTCGGACGTGAATTCGTAGCAGAGCCCGGCCCGAGGCTCGGCGCACTGCGGCAGCGGCGTGTGATGGTCAGATACTTCGGGCGCGGTTTGTGCCGAGATGTACGCAGGCATCCAGAGCAGGGCAGCGGCCAGACGTCGAATCACCCTGTGGCTCCCGAGTTGGAAGCCGCCCCGGCGTCCCGCGATGGGTCCCGACCTAGGCCGCCGGCGAGCGCCTGCGCGACGGAAACGCCTCCGAACACGGCGAATCCGACGGTGGCCAGAAGCAGGAAGGGCACCCACACGAGCAACCCGCGGGATACCGCATACCAGGTGGAGAAGGCCAAGTAGACGGCCATGAACAGCTCGATCCCGGTGGTCAGGGCATGACGGGTTCGGTACCGCCCACGCCACGTGCCTTCCCGTCCCACAAGCCGGTACTTGGGCGTGCGCATGAATGGCCCCTTGCGATTCGAGAGGCCCACGGCGACTCCCAGGGTTCCCAGCGCCGAGATCCCAATCAGACAGGCCAGCAGGAGGGGGAGAGAGGATAAGCGCCGCGGCCAATCCTCATAGGTCTCCTTCTGCGCGACCAGAAAGTAGAGCGGGTAACCCAGCCAGAGCACGAGCCAACCCGTGTACCATGTGCTCACGAACGCGCCGACAGGGCCTGGCACTTCGGACAGGCGAGCGACGGGCCACGCGAGGACACACATGAGGAAGACGATCGGGAAGATGATATGGTTGCAGAGCAGGAGGGACCCCTCATACTTGGCCAAGAGGCTCATCCGAGGCTCCCGCAAGACCGTCTTCAGGTGTTTGCGAGCGTTCTGGATCACCCCGGTCGCCCATCGGAGCTGCTGCGTCTTGATCCCCGCCACCGTCGCGGGCAGCTCGCCTTCGCACACCACGTCGTTGAGGTATTCGATCCGCCAGTGCCGGAGCTGGGCCCGGACGGCGAGGTCGATGTCCTCGGTGAGGGTGTCGGCGTCCCAGCCGCCGGCATCGATCAAAGCGGCCTTTCTCCAGACGCCGCACGTGCCGTTGAACGGAACGAGAAGGCCGCGGGCGTGACGGACACCGCTCTCGAGCACGAAGGCCGCGTCGATTGCGATGGCGAAGACGCGTGTGAGGGGGGAGTACTCGCGGTTCAGGTGTCCCCAGCGAGTCTGGACCGCGCCGACGTCGTCCTTGAAGGCAGGGATCGTGCGGCGCAGGAAGTCGGGCGGAGGCAGGAAGTCCGCGTCGAAGATCGCCAGGAACTCCCCCTTGGCGACCTCCAGGCCCTCTTTCAGCGCCCCTGCCTTGTACCCGGTCCGCTCGCGGCGGTGGAGGTGCACGATGTCGATGCCCTGGGAGCGATAGCGCTCGACCAGCTCCGAGAGAATGTCACGAGTGTCGTCCGTGGAGTCGTCCAGCACCTGGACCTCGAGCCGATCCGCCGGATAGTCGAACGCGCAGATGGCTTCCAGCAATCCGCGAACGACGTATCGCTCATTGTAGATGGGTAGCTGCACTGTGACGGTGGGCCACTCGTCGGGGACCGGGCCCTTGTCCGAGGTCAACCGTTGCCTGGGGCGCAGCGCCACCATGATGTAGGCGTGCACGGCGAAGGGAATCGTGGCGACCGAGAGGACGCTGTAGATGGCGATGATCGCCATCTCGGCCGGGGAGAGGTTTTCGATCATCGGTCGGCAGCGAGCCTTGACGTGCGCAGGTACGGGGTCATCGTGCCGGGTGGTCCCTCTTCTCGGATGCCCTTCTTCGGGCGGGCCGGACCATCCAATAGTAGGCTCGGCCCATCGGCTCAGGAAGCCCTCGCGAGGCCCTCCGACCCCCAGCCCTTCATTCCTTCTCCCAATTCGAATCTACCCACCTTGCTCGTCGTCCCGCTGCTGTCTGCCGTGCCTCCCGGCCCTCGCGGTTGGTTGGATGTCTCAGCCTCGGGGCGTCGCGGACGTCGTGATTGTCCGCGCCGGCGTCAGTGTCAGGAACGAGAGCCTCCTGAATCCAGCGACGGGTCAGCCGCCCAGGGCCGCGGTAGCCACGATCTCGACCACGAAGGGGTGGCGGAAATCCTTCACCGGGACGATGGCTCTCGACGGCCGGTGCTCCCCCATGACCTCCGCATACGCGGCGTTGACCTCGCCCCACAGCTCGTGGCCGGAGACGTAGATCATCATGCGGACCACGCGGGAAAGGTCCGATCCGGCCGCGTTCAGCACCGCCTCGACGTTTCGCAGCGCCTGGCGCGTCTGCTGTGCCGCGTCGCCGGGGTCTTCTCCCGGCTTCTTCGGGTCCACACCGAGCATGCCGGCGACGTAGACGACGCCGTTGTACACGGTGGCCTGGCTATAGTGGCCGGCCGGGGTCGGCGCATTCGGGGTCGAAATGACTTTCACGTTCTTTCTCCTGACGTGTAGAACCGGGCCTCCTCACGAGCGGGCGGACCGGCGTCTCTCCAGCGGAACCGAAGACTCCAGCGGTTGTCGTACCCTTCGAGCGCGTCGGCGACGATGCCTCCGATCACCGGGGCGAACTTGAAGCCGTGCCCGCTCCCGCCGGACGCGACGACCAGTCCTTCGTGCCCGGGCACGCGATCGATCAGAAGATCTCCGTCGAACGCGTCGCAGTACAGGCACACGCGCGTGCCCACGAGCGGCGCCTCGGCGAGCGCCGGGATCGACTCTGCGAGAAAGGACCGCGCGTAGGCGACGTGTTCCCCGAAAACCTCGCCACGATCGTCCGGGTGCACGGCGTGCCCCTCGCCGTGGTGACCGAGCTTCACACGCCCGTCGGCGAGGGCGGGAAAGCCGTACCAGCCGGTGCCCGATATGTCCGCGGCGAAGGGTGGGAAGTGGGGGGCGCGCCACTCGTCGGGACGATCGACCCCGAAGTGGAGGATCGGCTGGGCCACGGATCGGAGGATCGGAGCGGTCCAGGGAACGAGGACCGGGGTCCACGCTCCTGCGGCCACGACGACGTGCGTGGCCGCGATCCGCTCGCCGCTCTCCAGGTGCACGCCCTCGACGCACGCGTCCCCCTCCAGGAGTCCGGCGACGCCGTCTCCGGTGCGGAGCGTGACGCCCGCCACGGCGCAGAGCTCCAGGAGACGGGCGACCACGGCACCGCTCTCCGCCCACCCGCCGCGCGGACTGAGGTATCCGTCGGCGTAACGCTCCGCGTTCCAGGCGGGGCAGTGCTCCGCGAGGTACGCCCCGTCGACGCGTTGCGGATCGTAGCCCCGTTCCCGGAGCACGCGATGGCTTTCGTACTCGAAGCCACCAGGCTGCATGGCGCCCGCAGCGAGGACGAGGAACCCCTCCGGATGGTACAGCGGGACCGGCCAGTCGGCATTCCAGCCTTCCCAGCCGTCGAGCGCGGCTTCCGCGAGCTCGTGGTAGAACACGTCCGCGCCGTAGTCCATCCGGATCATCTTGCTGACGTCGGTCGAAGAGGCGTCGATGTGCGGGACCGGTGCCCGATCGACCAGCGTGACGGGATATCCGCGGTTGCGGAGTTCGAGGGCGGCGGTCGCGCCGAACACCCCGGCACCCACGATCACCACGGAGTCCGTGCGTCCGTTCACGTGTCCATTCCGTCCGAGAGGGATATCATGTCCCGACTCCAACTCTGCACACCGCGCTGTCCCCATGCAAATCCGCATTCTCTCCGAAGCCGACGTACGGTCCGCCATCGACATGCGAGGGGCCATCGACGCCATGCGCGAGGCTTTCGGGGCCCTGGCGGACGGGCGCGCCGAAGTGCCGATGCGGCTCGCACTCGAAACCCGTCACGGGGTGACGCTCTTCATGCCGGCGCACCTCGAGTCCGACGGCGGGATCGCGGGCGCCAAGGTCGTCTCGGTGAACCCCGGCAACGCCGCCTCGGGACTGCCCGTCATCCATGCCGTGGTGCTCGCGCTCGACCCGGTGACCGGGCAGGCGCGGGCGCTCATGGACGGGACGTGGCTCACCGCGCTCCGGACCGGCGCCGTGGGCGGACTCGCCGCCGACCTCATGGCCCGCGACGATGCGAAGGTGGTGGCCATCTTCGGCGCGGGAGTTCAGGCGCGGACCCAGCTCGAGGCGGTGCGCTGTGTGCGTGACGTCTCCGAGGTGCGGGTCGTCTCGCGGTCGGCCACGCGCGGCGACGCGTTCGTGGCCGAACTCGAGGGCGTCGCGGCGCACCGCGTGGACGACGCGGACGAGGCAATCGCGGGTGCCGACATCGTGATTGCGGCCACGAGCAGTACGGTGCCGGTATTCGACGGCTCGAAGATCGAGCCCGGGACGCACGTGACCGGCGTGGGGTCGTTCACCACGGAGATGCGCGAAGTGGACACCGAACTGGTCCGACGCGCGCGCGTGATCGTCGATCAGCGTGAGGCCATTCTGGCCGAGGCCGGCGATATCGTCGGGCCGATCCGCGACGGTACGGTCGACGCTTCCGTGATGGTCGGCGAGATCGGCGACGTGGTGCTCGGCCGCGTCGTCGGGCGGACCTCACCCGAGGAGGTCACTTTCTTCAAGTCCGTGGGCAATGCGGTGCAGGACGTGTCCGTGGCCGCACGCGTGCTCGCCAGGGCCGAGCGAGACGGGCTCGGCGTGCTCGTGGAGATCTGATCGAGGCAAGAACGGCTCGAGTCGAGTTCCAGCGCGGATCCCGCGCCCCTCGGGCCCCTACTGCGGATTGCCCAGCGCGGACCAGGCCTCGGCCCGGGCTCGATACCCATCGACGTCCGAGACCGCGCCGGACTGGATCGCCTCCTGCATGAGCGAGAGGTACACCCACGAGTAGTAGTTCGGGATGCCCAGGGTGGCGATGTCGGGCCAGTGATCCCACTCGGGAAGGCCGCCCCGGTGCAGGAAGACCTCCTCGGCGAGGAGTCGCGTGCGCTCGGTGTCGAGCCAGGCTCCGGTGATCGGTGAATACGGGGAGTCGTCGAGCCGGGTGAACGCGGCGTTCTCCTCGGGCAGCCCGTCGTGGAGCCGGAAGGCGAGTCCCTGTCGGACCAGGTACGGCTGGATGCCGAGGGAGGCTGCGGCGTTGCCGCTGGAGGCGAAGTAGATCGGTCGGTCGTCGATCGACTCCACCAGGAGCGTGAGCGCGAAGCGCTGCCAGGGCGCGAGGTACTGACCACCGGGAAGTTGCGCCTGGATCTGACCGATCTGGAGCGTCACCGACTGGTCGAGACGAGAGTACGCGGCGGCCGCCTCCTCGATCTGCTCGTCGGTGAGCGGGAGGATCGACCTCGTGGGCGCTTCGACCCGGTCGACCACGATCGGTACGCGCTCGCCGGCCTGGGTGGGGTCCGTCACGTAGGCCGCGTCGGTATTGTCGAACGTGTACGGGCGCTGGCACTGGATGACGGTCCAGTCGTCGGAGGGGTCCTGGCCGGGACCGCACGGCTCGGTGAGGCGCTTCAGCTGCTTGGTGTACCAGTCGGTGTTGAGGTAGGACGTCACGATGACGGTTACGTCCCGCCGCACCCCCTCGACTTCCTGGAGATACCAGAGGGGGAAGGTGTCGTTGTCGCCGTTGGTGAAGAGCACCGAATACGGCTCGACGCTCATGAGCAGGTTGTACGCCCAGTCGCGCGCGGAGTAGTCGTACGTGCGGGTCGCCCACCCCCAGTTGAGCATAAGGGGCAGGAAGGCGAAGGCCAGGAAGGGGCTCGCCTTCCTAAGGCCGGCTCCGGTCTCCTGGGCGAACTCCTTCCAGAGCGTGGCGATGCCGATGCCCGCCCACAGGCCCCACACCGAGAAGCTCACCACGAAGAAGTAGTCGCGCTCGCGCACCTCGTGCAGGCCGCGGTCGGGGGCCGGAGCCTGGAGTGAATACCCGTACTTGAAGTTCAGGTAGTAGACGAGGGCGAAGGAGAGCGTGGCGAACAGCGTCGCGACGTAGAGGAAGCTCGCCCTGTCCCGGCGCCAGTGCTCGATGGCGCCCCAGACGCCGAACCCGGTGAAGAGCATGGTGAAGGGGAGACGGATCTTCGGGAAGACCGTGGTCGCACCGTCCAGCGACCGTGCCCACTGCCAGTCGAAGTACTGGAGGTAGTTGACCAGCTGGTCCGAGAGCGGCGCCTGCCGCGGGACCAGCGGCGGCTTCTGGTACTGGTCGCGGTTGAGAGCCTCGGCCAGCGCCGCGCAGCCCGCCTTTCCGTACGTGACGACGGCGGTGATGGCGGAGCCGATGTCGGGACACGTGGGGGCGGCCTCATTGATCACGGGCCCGAGACCGGCGCGGATGGGCAGGAAGAGGTGGATCGTGAGTCCCACGATCCCGGCCGCCGCTCCTGCCACGTACAGGCGCCAGTTCAGGAGCGTCCGCGGGTGGACGTAGAGGATGAACAGCCCGATGGCGGGTGCCGCGAGGAAGGCCATCAGGTGGTTGCCGACGCTGAGGGCGAGGACGAACGCCATCAGGATCAGGAGGTTGTCGTCCTTCCCCTTGCCCAGGTTCTCCTGCCACCGCACCGCGAGCCAGGAGAGGAGCGCGATGGTGAGGAGCGAGACCGTGTACACCTTCTCGTTGACGTTCGACTGGTTCCACACGGTGAACGCCGTGGCGCTCACCAGGACGGCGGCTCCGGCGCCCGCGAGACGGAAGAGCCGATCTTCCGAGAAGTAGCGCAGCACGTGATGGACGACGAGGAACCAGAGCCCGTGGGCGCTGGCGCTCACAAGCGCGCTGAAGAGGTTCACCTTCACGGCGGCGGAGAGGCCGAGCGGGGTGAGGAGGATCGACCACGCGCGAGCGAGGACGACGAAGAGCGGGTTCCCCGGGGGATGCGGGATCCCCATGATCTCGGCGGTGGCGATGTACTCGCTGGTGTCCCAGAAGGCCGTGGTGGGCCCGAGTGTGACTGCGTACAGCGCGAACACCAGACCGCCCGCGACCGCGGCCGCGAGGTACGGGGGGCGCAGATGGCTCGAGTCGTCCCGGACCTCGGGAGTCGACCCGGAGGGCGCGTTCGCTGTCTTGTCGCTCATGCTACCACGTTCGATAGTGCGGGGGACACGAAGCGGTGCCCGTCGACCGGACCTCGCGAAACCCGAAAGGTGGGCGAATCACGAAAGGTAATCGTCAGTCGCGCGTCAGGTGCAGGCACCCCCACCCGTCGACCCGGACGCTCCACTGCGGCGGGACCCAGGTGGTTCCGCTGTACTCCTGGACGATGGCGGGGCCGCGGATTTCGTGGCCGGACCGGAGATCCGAGCGCCAGACGCTCGTCGCGAGGTGCTCGCGTCCGCCGAACACGACCGGCACGGCATGGGACGCGGGGGCACCGGAAGCCTCGGGCACGGCGGGTGCGGTCAGGTCGATGGCCGGAGCCGAGACCGTCACGCGGAGGGTCACGGCCTCGACCGGTGTCTCGTCGCGGCGGTAGCCGTAGCGATCCTGGTGCTGCGTGTGGAAGGCGTCCACCCATCCGTTCTCCGGTACGCCCAGCTCGAAGCTCTGGCCCCGATAGCGTGCGTCGATCCGGCGCTCGGAGGACAGGTCTCCGGGCGCGACCCCCTCCGCGATCATGGCGTCACGCGCCTCGGCCTCGAGCTCGTCGAGCACCTGACGCAGGCGCGTCTGGATCTCCGGTTGCTCCGTGTCGAGGAGAACGGTCCGCGAAGCCTCACGCGTCACCGGCGAGGCGAGCATGCCGTAGGCGGACAGGAGCCCCGGGTCGGGAGGCACCAGCGCCTTCGAAGCGCCGAGGCGGTCGGTCAGCTCGGCCACATGCAGAGCACCCGCGCCGCCGAAGGCGACGACCGCGAAGTCCACGGGGTCGTATCCGCGCTCGACGGAGATGACGCGAAGCGCCCGCTCCATCGCCGTGTCCGCCACGGCGAGCACGCCCTCCGCCGCGTCGTTCAGTGACAGACCCAGGGCGTGCGCGATCTCACGGAGCGGTTCCTCCACGGAGTCTCGGTCGAGTGTCCGGCTTCCGCCGAGGAACGCGGCGGCGGGAAGGCGGCCGAGCCAGACGTGCGCGTCGGTCACCGTGACCTCGGTCCCGCCCGTTCCGTAGCAGATCGGGCCGGGCTGAGCCCCCGCGCTTCGCGGCCCGACGCGCAGGGCACCACCCGCGTCCACCCGGGCGATCGATCCTCCGCCGGCGCCCACGGTGTGGATGTCGATGACAGGGATCGCGGCGGGCTGTCCGCCGATGGAGAACTCGCGGGTCCGTAGCGGTCGCCCGGGCACAAGCGAGACGTCGGTGGAGGTGCCGCCCATGTCGAAGGAGAGCACGGATTCGTGCCCTGCCCGGCGCGCCCACGTGAGGGCGCCGACGACCCCGCCCGCAGGTCCGGACAGGACCGTGTGAACCGGCTCCCGGCGGGCACGCTCGATCGGGAGCGCGCCGCCGTTGGAACCCATGATCGTGACCCGCTTCGCGCGAGCCTCCCGCGCGAGTCGCCCGAGATACCGGTCCATGATCGGCGCGACGTATGCGTTCATGACGGTCGTCGAGGTCCGCTCGTACTCACGGAACTCCGGCACGAGATCGCTCGAGACGGAAACCGGGGGCGCGTCGTCCGCCAGTCCGGACGCCAGGGCGTCGGCAACCGCTCGCTCGTGGGCCGGGTCGGCGTACGAGTGCAACAGCGTGATGGCGACGGCCTCGGCGCCGCGCGCCCGGACCTCGGCGGCCAGGGAGGCCAGCCGGGTCGGATCGAGCGGAGCGATCTCCTCGCCCTGCGGCCCCAGGCGGCCGGGGATTCCGATCCGGTCGTCCCGGTCGACGAGCGGGGGGAGCCGGTGGCCTACCAGGGCATAGAGCTGCGGACGGTCCTGCCGCCCGATCTCGATGACGTCCTCGAAGCCTTCGTTGGTGACGAGGACCACCCTCGCCCCACGCCGCTCGAGGAGGGCGTTGGTGGCCACGGTCGACCCGTGCAGCAGCAGGAAGTCGTCGCGCTCGCCCAGCAGCTCACGGATTCCGTCGAGGACCGCCTGCGACGGGTCGTGGGGCGTGGACGGGACCTTGAGGGTCCGGATGACACCGTTTTCCAGCAGTACCAGGTCGGTGAACGTGCCGCCCGTGTCCACCGCCAGCAGCGGCGTTGACGCCCCCGAAGGGCTCTTGGACATTGGGGTGCTCACCGCACCGCCCCCTGGCGCGTCGTCTTCATGCAGCTCTTCCCCTCATTCGAGCGATTTTCGGCTCTCGCCGCCGAGTCGACCCTCGTGCCGGTCTGGCGGGAGTTCCTCTTCGATGTCGATACGGCCGTCACGGCGTACGCGAAGCTAGCGGAACCGCCGTTCGGCTTCCTGCTCGAGTCCGTCGTGGGCGGTGAACAATGGGCCCGCTACTCCTTTCTGGGTACCCGTCCGTCGAGCGCGTGGCGACTGAAGGACGGTGAGGTGTCGGAGTGGATGCCCGAGACGGGATGGCGCACCGTTCCGTGTGAGGATCCACTCGCCGATCTCGATGCGCGCCTCCGTGCTCGCACGCCTGCCGAGGTGGACGGGCTGCCGCGCTTCTGGGGGGGTGCCGTCGGCTTCTTCGGCTACGACATCGTCCGGTGGATCGAGCGCCTGCCGGACGCGCCTGCCGACGATCTGGGGATCCCCGATGGCCTCTTCATCTTCACCGACGTTGTTCTCGCCATCGACAATCTGAAAGGGCGCGCGATGGCGATCGCCGCCGTGCCGGTGGAGCCGGGGATGGAGGCCGGGGAGCTTCGCGGGCGTTACGATGAAGCCGCCGCTCGAGCTTCGGACGTCGTGGAGCGACTGGCGCTCGGTGCGCCGCCGGCTGCGCTCTCCCTGGCCGCCGAGCCCGAGGCCGACCCGCCCTTCGAGAGCTCGATGTCGCGCAGGGCGTTCGAGTCGGCAGTGGACCGTATCAAGGAGTACATCCTGGAGGGCGACGTCTTCCAGGTGGTGCTGAGTCAGCGCCTCTCCTTCCCGCTGCGCTGCACACCCTTCGCGCTCTACAGGGCGCTACGCACGCTGAACCCATCCCCGTACCTCTATTTTCTGGAGCTCGACGGGGTCTGCCTGGTGGGCAGTTCGCCGGAAGTGCTCGTGCGGGTGGAAGACAGCACGGTGACCGTGCGCCCCATCGCCGGGACGCGGCGGCGGGGCCGTACGCCCGAGGAGGAGCGCGCCCTCGCCGAGGACCTGCTGGCCGACGAGAAGGAGCTCGCCGAGCACCGCATGCTCGTGGACCTGGGGCGCAACGACGTGGGGCGCGTAGCGGAGTACGGCAGCGTGAGCGTGCCCGATCTCATGGTCGTTGAGCGCTACTCCCACGTCATGCACATCGTGAGCCAGGTGGAGGGCAGACTGCGGGCCGGACTCGGCGCCGTGGACGTCTTCCGGGCGTGCTTTCCTGCCGGCACGGTGTCGGGTGCGCCCAAGGTGCGCGCCATGGAGATCATCGACGAGCTGGAGACCGTACGGCGGGGGCCCTACGCCGGGGCGGTGGGCTATTTCAACTGGGGCGGCGAGAGCATGGATACCGCCATCACCATTCGGACGGTGGTGGCGAAGGAAGGCACGGCCTACGTGCAGGCGGGTGCGGGCATCGTCCTGGACTCCGATCCGGCGTCGGAATACGACGAGACGCTGAACAAGGCGCGGGCGCTGCTGAAGGCAGCAGCCATGGTGGAAATCCCCCGGGCGGGCTGAGCTCCTTCCGGCCCGTGGGCCTGGCCCGTCACCCCAGCCTGCCGTACAGCCTGGCCAGCGCGCCGATCCCCTTCTCGAACGAATCCAGCGAGAACCACTCGTCGGGCGCGTGCAGGTTGCACCCGGGCAGTGCGAATCCCACGAGGAGCGCGGGGGCCTTCAGCTTTTCCTCGAAGTCGACCACGATGGGGATCGACCCGCCTTCGCCCTGGAGCACGGCGGGGGCGCCGTACGCCTCTTCCAGGGCTGACGAGGCCGCGTCCATCAGCCTCTGCTCGACCTTCGCCTTCCACGGACGACCCCCGTGCAGCTCCACGAGCTCCACGGTCACGCCCGCGGGAGTGACCTTTCCGAGATGGGCTTCGAGCAGGGGCTTCACTCGATCAGGATGCTGGTTCGGCACGAGCCGGAAGCTCACCTTCGCCATCGCCCGGCCCGGGAGCACGGTCTTGGCGCCCTCGCCCGTGTATCCGCTGAGGATGCCGTTCACGTCGCACGTCGGACGGATCCAGAGCTTTTCGAGCGTGCTCCACCCCTTCTCGCCCCCCAGCGCATCGACCTCGAGCTCCTTCCTGTAGGCGTCGATATCGAACGGGAGGGAGCGGATCTGCTCGCGGGTCTCCTCGTCCCACTCGACGACGTCGTCGTAGAAGCCGTCGATGGCGATCCGGCCGTCGGCGTCGTGGAGGGAGGCGATGATCTTCGCGAGCGCGTTGCCGGGATTGACGACCGGCCCGCCGAACTGGCCGGAGTGGAGGTCGCCGCGTGCGCCCTTCACGTGGATCTCGAAGTAGGCGAGGCCCCGGAGCGAGAAGAGCACCGAGGGCATGCCCTCGGCGTACATGTTGGAGTCCGAGATCACAACCACGTCGCAGGCGAGCCGCGCGGCGTTCTGCTCCACGAAGGGCACGAGGTTCGGCGAGCCGACCTCCTCTTCGCCTTCCGCGAGGACGATCACGTTGATGGGCAGGGTCCCGTCCGCGGCCAGGCACGCCTCGAGGGCCTTCGCGTGCATGTACAGCTGACCCTTGTCGTCCGCCGAGCCGCGCGCGTAGACGCGGCCGTTCCGCTCGGTCGGCTCGAAGGGGGGCGACGTCCAGAGCTCGAGCGGCTCGGGCGGCTGCACGTCGTAATGCCCGTAGATGAGCACCGTCGGAGCTGCGGGGCCCGCCCCTCGCCACTCGCCCAGGACGACGGGATGCCCCTCGGTGTCGATGACCTCGGACGTGAGTCCTGCGCTCGCGAGCTTCTCGGCGAGCCACTCCGCGGCGGCGCGCGTGTCGCCGTCGTGCTCTGACTTCGCGCTGACCGACGGAATGCGGAGGAAGTCGTAGAGCTCGGAACGGAATCGCCCGAGGTTCTGCTCGATGAAGGTCAACGTGTCCGGCATGGGTGCCCCGACTGGAGTGCGCGCGGGGACCGGAACGCGGAGCGGAGGGGAGGGGTCGCGCCGCGCGCCATGGACCGGGAGGTCACGGCGCGGCGAGCCGGTCCTTCCTCAGATGAGCGTCCGCAGACCCCAGCGGTAGATGAACGTCATGAGGGTGGCAAAGATCGCGGCCCCGGCCATCCCGCCGACGCTCAACGCGAGCGGATCGAACAGGTGGAAGATCCCGACGCCCAGCATACCGCCGATCACGGACGCGAAGGCGCCCAGCGCCATAATGATCTGCGCGTGGCCGGGCTGCTCTTCCGGGCGGCTGATTGCGGCCCGCATGACGAGCCCGATGGCCGCGCCCATGATGATCCAGATGGCGATGCCGATCCAGTTCTGCATATCTGATACTGAGGTTTCGGGGACGTGCCGGAGCGCCGAAACGCGCCGCAGGAAGTTATTCGAAGGGGGATGGGAGAACCAGACCGCCGCGCAGGTTTGACGGACCCGCCCCGCGGGGCTTCATTGCGGCATGGCCGACGAGATCATCGATCTGACCCGGTACCTTCGGCGTGAGCCCTCCGCGGAGCTGCCCCGGGGATCGATGACGCTGTGGGGTGGGGACGGCGAGCGCGCCCGCTTCGCGCTCCCCCTGTGGCGCCTCATCCACCTCGCGCAGGGCGATCGGGGGCTGATCGTACACCACTCGGTGAGCCAGCCTCAGGCGGCGGAGCCCTTCGTGGTGCTCGACCTCGGGAGCGATCCCGCGCGTACGTACGTAACCCTGGACGGGCTACCCCGCTTCGCAACGGACGAAGGGCCCCTGCTCGTGGACATGGAGTCCGGCGGGCTGGCCGTCTTCCTGGGCGCGCGCGCCGGACGCCTCTGGATTCTCCTCGTGGACGGAGGCAGCCGGTCGACCCCGCTCGCGCAGGACGTCCGAGAGGACTTGCTCTTTTTTGCGGGCGAGTGTGCGGGGTTGCTCTTCCCTCGGGACCTGGCCGACGGCGAGGCGGGGCGCGGTGCGTCCGCGCTCGAAAAGGAGCGCGAGCCGGACGCGTAACGCCCCGGGTGCAGCTCAGCCCTCTCGCATCCTGCGCTTCAGCTCGGCGAGGGCAGCGTCCACGTCGAGTTCGCGCGTCGGGGGCGCATCCCGATCGTAGTCGACGTGAACGTCCGAGCCCGCATCGAGGTCGAGGTCGTCGAAGGCCTCGGCCGCCTCGGCCGCGGCCTGCGTTCCCTCGATCTTGTCGGCCATGCGGTCGAGTTCGTCGAACAGGTCGTCGGCGGCGGAGATCGAGCCGCGTGCTCCGGTCCGCTGCGTGGTCGAGGTGAGGGCGTCGCGCTTTTCCTTCGCCTCGTGGAAGCGTGCGAACATCTCCTCCACGGTGTGCTGGCGGAACGCGAACTCCTCGGCGAGCGCCTCTTCCTTCTTCCTGAGCACGGCGATGTGCGCCTCGGCTTTCGTCGCGAACTCGGCGGCCAGGCGCACCGTCTCCTCGTCTTCGATGCCGCGGGCCATCTCCTCACGGCGGCGGGCCGTCGCCAACTCCGCCGACAGCCGCTCGAGGGTGGACCGCGTCTTTTCCAGCTCCGCCCCGACGCCGGCCACTGCGGCCTTTTCGTCGACGATCTCCCGCTTCATGCCCACGAGCAGCCGGTCCGCCGTGTCGGAGACGTTGTCACGGCTGAGTTCCTTGTTGAAGTTCTCCAGCGCTTCCCGGAACGCGGCACGAAGCTCGTCGAACATCGGACCAACCCCTGAATGTCGGCGGGCGGAGCCTCGGTGAGACCCCGCCCGTGCGGTGAATCGCTTCCCACTCCAGGGACAGAGTGGGGACGTGTCTTCAGTTCAGGAAGGGCTCGATGCGCTGCGCGAAGGAGTTGCGGGCGCGGTGGAGCCGGCTCTTGACCGTGCCGAGGTTGACGCCGGTGATCTCGGCGATCTCCTCATAGCTCTTCCCCTCCAGCTCGCGCAGCCGGAAGACGAGCTGGTGGTGCTCCGGCAGCGTCTGGACGGTGTCCTCCACCAGGCGACGCAGGTACCGCTTGCGGTACAAGTCGTCGGGCTTCATCGAGAAGTCCTCGAACTGGATGGGGCGGTGATCGTCGTCCCAGCTGCCGGTCAGGCGCTGGAAGAGCACGAGCGGACTCCGCGAGCGGTTGCGCAGCTCGTTCTTCGAGAGATTTCCGGCGATCGTATAGATCCACGTCGAGAACTTCTTGGACGTGTCGAATCGGTGGAGGTGTCGGGTGACCCGGATGAACGCTTCCTGAACGAGGTCTTGGGCCCGGTCGGCGTCGCCCGTCTTGCGCGTGATGAAGTGGACCAGGCGGTCGCGGTACCGGTCGTACAGACGTTGGAAGGCCGCTGGACGCCCTTCGAGGTGCGCCGTGACGAGTTCCTCGTCGGTCAGAACGTCGAGCGGACGATCGTCGTGCAGATGTGTCGCACCATCCGAAATGGCAGTGATCATGCGTCGTCCTTCCCGCTGGGCCGTGTCGAGCCGCACATGGGTCGATTACCGGACAAGGTACGTCGGTTCCGTTGTCTGTTCAAGATGTGTTCAGGAGATAGTGTGTGAGGCGGGACCCGGCGCCGGATCGAGAGTGTCGCGCCGGTAGCTCAGTCAATCGCAATGGGTCGATTCTCGAGACCGAGCAGTGTGCCGCCCTCGGAAAACCCTCTGTACAACGCTTGTTCAGGTTCAGGGATGAGGTGCCGTGAGGCGAGTGCCTCTTCCGCCGCCCGATCCATCTCGGTGGTCGTCTCCTTCTCGATGCGCGTCAGGACGCCGCTGTCGATCCCGCGTTCAGCGAGCCAGACCTCGTACAGCCCGATCGGGTCGCGACGTCCCCAGGCGGCGAACAGCTCGGGAGGAAAGGTCTCCCGCGCCTCCCGCTCGTCGTGCGTCGCGTGGCCGCCCATGCGGAAGGTGTCCGCCACGATCATGGCCGGGCCCCGACCGTCCCTGCAACGCTCGACCGCGAGGCGCGAGGCCGCGTACACGTCCAGGACGTTGTTGCCGTCGCACACCCAGGCCTCGATGCCGTACATCTGCGGCCATGCGTGCAGATCGCCCGCCCCGTGCGTCGTCGCCCGGGTTCCCAGAGCCACCTGGTTGTTCTGGATCACGAACACGGCTGGAAGATCGAGGACCGCCGCGAGGTTCAGACCCTCGTGGCACGCGGCGCACTTGGTGGCGCCGTCACCTACCCAGGTCATCGCCACCCGGTCCTCGCCGCGGTTGCGGAAGGAGAGAGCGACGCCCGCAACGACGGTCACACTCGTTCCCATGTGACTGATCGGCTGGATGATGCCGGCCTCCAGGTCGCCGATGTGCAGGTCGCGTCCCTCACTCGGAGAGTCCGACGTCGCGAGATAGCCCCGGAACATGTCGGACAGGGGCATGCCCATCATGTGCAGGGCACCGGCGTTACGGATCATCGGCGAGACGACGTCACGATCGGGGTCGAGCGCGTGCACGTTGCCCACGGTGACGGCTTCCTCCCCGGTCCCGAGCCACGCCTTGGAGATGACCCCGGTGCGGACCCAGCGCTTCAGCCCGATGTCGTGAAGCCTGGTGCGGAGGAGGTCGCGGTAGAGTCCCAGGAGTTCGTCATCGCCCAGTGAATCGACGATGGCGGCTCGCGCGGGGTCTCGCCGTACCGTGTCGTCGAACGTCTGCACCAGTTCGGGATCGGGCTCCCACTCGAGGTACTCGGGCGGATCGAAGGCCGGGTATCGCTTCATGCGCGATAAGGTACGGGTGCGAACCGGGGAGGCGAAGGGTCTCGCGGGCATCACCGGCCGGCGCCGCCGCGGGTCCGTTGCCCGGCCGTGCGTGCGCTTCGAGATTACTCCGTCTCGCCCCCCTCACGTCCCGTCCCCGTTTGAGCGATCTCGCCTCTTCCACGACGAACGAACCGGGCCCTCGCAGGGTTCAGGCCGTCGTCGCTCTCCGCCTGCTGGAGGCCATGCGCGACATGGACCTTCCGGGCGAGGTGCTCGAGGAGGAGGACACGACGCGGACGATGCCGCGTCGCTTCGGTCTGAGCGACGTCGTCGACCGGCAGATCCGGGCCTTCCGGGAGGACGTCAAGAAGAGGGTCAGGCTCACGGACGAGGACGTGCAGGGCCTCTTTCGCTTCGCCGTCCGGCGGCCGGACGGCGCAGCCGTCTTCCATCGCGTGGGGCGATTCCTGGCCGGATCCGAACGCTCGGGACGCTGGGTACGCGTGCTGCCCCGCGGTCTCCAGTTCCGTATCGCGAGAAATCGCGCCCGCCGATCGCTGAGACGACTCTTCGGACGGCCGGTCGGCGGATTCGGGCGCGCGCCCTTCACCATGGAGGGCCGCACGCTGCTCTTCATCGAGGCCGACCCGGGCGGTGACGCGTGCCACCTGCTCTCGGGCTTCGCGGAGGAGGTCCTGTCGCGCACGCTGGGGGCGCCCGCGACCGTTGAGCACGTGCTCTGCGAGGGCAGGGGCGACGCCCTGTGCCGGTGGGAGGGTAGCCTGACCCGGGAGCCGGTCACGCTGTCACCGGACGTCGGCGCCTCCGAAGAGGGGCGCGATCCGTAACCCGGAGACACCGAACCTCCGGCCGGCGATCGACTATCCGACCAGTACCCGACACACCTGAAAGACGCAGACGTCCTGCACGACGGTGTGGCCCGCGGCGCGCGCCGCCTCGACCGCTTCCGGCGCGCGGATACCGGTGGGCAGCCAGATCACGGGTTGATCGGGTCGTGACGTCGCCTGCTCCACGACGGCAGCCGCTTCGGCCGATGGCCGGAAGACGACCACCATGTCCACCGGCTCCGGCACTTCGTCGAGCGAGCGCCAGGATTTCTGGCCGAGCAGGCGATCGGCTTTCGGATTGACCGGAATCACGTCGAAGCCCTTGGCCGCCAGGTAGGACGGCACGCGCCGAGCGGGCTTTTCCAGATCCCGGGAAAGGCCCACCACCGCGATGCGCTGGACATCGCGGAAGAGCTCGACGAGGACCTCGGCGGTCGGGTTGGACCCGTCCGAGGACTTCGCGAGAAGACGTTCGACTTCGCCGATTCGGTTCACGGTCGGCGAGCATACCGGGAGCAGCGGGACTCTCGCAACCTCACCCGGCGAATCGTGTTGCACCGCCCGTAGCCCGGTGCGAAGATTCGTCCCCCGGCCGAGCGGTCGGCCACCTCGATTCCCACCGGAGTATCATGGAGCCAGTCGTCATCGCCGTCGTCGCAGCCATCGCGGGCGCCGCGGCTGGCTTTTTCCTCGGCCGGGGTTCGGGCCGCGCCGCCGGCCTCGAGTCCGGTCGCGCCGCCGGCCTCCAGGAGGGCAAGAAGGCCGGAATCACCGAGGGGTCGCGGGCGGGGATCGAGGAGGGTCGGCGTACCGGGCGTGAAGAGGGACTGTCCGAGGGGCGTGCCGCCGGCTTCAAGGAAGGGCGTGCCGCGGGGATCGAGGAAGGGCGCGTGGCCGGAACGGAGGCGGGGCGGACGGCGGGGGTGACCGAGGGGCGCAGGAGCGGATTCGCCGACGGCCGGGAGGCCGGGCTGCGTGAGGGCCGCAGCGAGTACCGCGAGGCGCTCGCCTCCCTCGTCGAGGCGGGGAAGCGCGGCCGCGCGCCGGAGGACGTCGAGCCAGGGTCTGCCGAAGACGAGCTCCATGCGGCGCTCCGACAGGGCTGGGCGCCGAGAGAAGTGGAGCGGGAGGCGGCCATGCGCGAGGCCGTGAGCCGCGTGAGCGCGTACCTGGGACGCGCCGTGCGCGAGCCGCTGGAAGGGGCCTCGGAGGGGTCTGACGTCGCGGAGCTTCGTGAGCGGGTGGATCGCGCCCTCGGCGCCCTGCAGGATCTGGACTTCTTCATCGAGGAGATCGAGGAGCACAGGGAGGGAGCGGATCTGGTCAGAATCGCGCAGGCGGTCTCGCGTGACTTCGCGGCCGATCACGAGGTCGGGGTACGCCTGCTTCTCGGGAGCCCCACAGTGCACGCGCAGGTCAACGCACCGGCACTGCTCGATGCACTGTACCTCATCCTGCACAACGCGGCCCGCTTCGGGGGCGGGGGGACGGTCGACCTGTCCGTCGCGGAGTCCGGCGGGCGTGCGACCGTCACCGTCCGGGACCGGGGGAAGGGCTTCAGCGAGGAGGCGTTCGCGCGGGCGTTCGACCCTTTCTATTCCACTTCGGACGAGGGGCTGGGCCTCGGGCTGCCGCACGCGCGGAAGGTCATCGAGGGCATGGGCGGCCACATCGAGCTGCGAAACGTGCCGGACGGCGGCGCCGAGGTCGAGGTCTCCTTCACCGCGTCCTGACCCGACGCGATTGCGGGGTGGGTCAGCCGACGGCGGTGGGTGCCGCGGCGATTTCCTCGTCCGGGCCTGCGGCCAGCCCGACGCCCGCGACACCCACCACCACGAGGGCGATGCCGACCCATCCCAGGGGCGTGAGCCCCTGCGAGAGCAGCATCGTCGCGAGAATCCCCGCCACGACCGGCTCCACCGCCGTGGATATGGACGCCCGGCTGGCATCGATGCGCGCGAGGGCGTCGAAGAAGAGAAAGTGGGCGACGGCGATGGTCAGTAGTGCGAACGCCGCAAGGAGGGTCCAGGCCGCGGGGGTGCCGGGCCAGACGATGGGTCCGCTCGTGGCGGGGACCACGAGGGCAAGGAAGAGGCACGAGCCGATCGTGCTGTAGACGACGGTGGGCATGGAGCCGTAGCGCGGGGCCGCGAACCGTCCGAAGAGCGTATAGGCGCCATAGCTGAACCCGGCGAGCACCCCCCACCACAGACCGGCGGTGCCGAACGTGGCCGTCACCTCTTCCGCGCCCAGCACCGTGAGCCACACGCCCGAGAGCGTCACCAGGAGCAGCGCGATGCGCCGCCGATCGGGCCATTCTCCGAGGAGTGGGCCCGACAAGGCCGCGACCACCGCGGGCGCCAGATACAGCAGGGCCACGGTGGACGGCACGCCGACGGCATCCGTCGAGAGTTGGTAGGCGATCTGGAAGACGCCCACCGCGAGTCCTCCGCCGAGGCAGAGCATGGCGAGGCCCCGCGCGTTCACACGCATCCCGGGAGCGCTTCGGGTCGCCACCACCGCCAGAAGCATGAGGCTGCCGAGGAAGGGGCGCAGGAAGGCCAGACTTTCGGGTGGCACCCCCAGCCGGAAGAGGTTGACGGCGAAGATTCCGGAGGATCCCCAGAGCGAGGCCGCGAGAACGGCCTCCCCGTAGCCGACGATCCTCTGTCGGGCGTCGCTCAAGCGTACCCGTAGACCTGGTAAAGCAGGA
>JAURER010000089.1 GCA_030827315.1 Gemmatimonadota bacterium
GCGCAGGAGGCGGTTTCCGACCTCGGAGCCCTCCTCAAAAAAGAAGCCGTGCCCGACGTGATCGTAGCAGACATTGTCTTCGACATGCGCCTGCTGCGTACCGTGGATCGTCACACAGCGGTTGGAACTGCGCCAGATCGAGTTGTTGACGAACTTCTGTCCCCAGACATCGCCTGCGACGTGCCAGTGCATGGGGTAGCGGCCGATTCGCCCGCGCTGCCCCATGTTCACCAGCTCAACACCCTCGATAAGCGCCCATCCATCGGCCATCACCATCAGCGTGCCCCCATAGCCCGACCAGGAGAAGGGCGGTCCTTCAGGGTCATCACTGATGCCCATGATGCGAATGTTGCGCGTGAGCAGCCCCACCTCGGCCCGCTGATCCATCTCGCGCCCGGCCAAGGTCTGGATTTCCCCGAAATGCGGATGGTCGAGCGGGGCATCGAGTGTCAAGGATCGTCCGTTCACCGCGGTGATCCGACGGTGCTCGGCCTCATGCGGGTTGGTACCCGAGGGAGCGATCACGATGCGGTCACCGACGCGCCAGTCGGCATCGGTGGCCAAGGTGATCTGCGATGCTCCAGCCGCCACCGAGGCGCCCAGGTGCGTCCACGAGGTACGGCGCTCACCATGGACCTCCATGCGACCACCGGCCATGACGGCAATGGCACGGTTTCCGCCCATACCCATGCCGGGGTCGTCGGGCGAGCCGTCGAGGGTGACGAGCAGTCGACCCAGGAACGGAGCAGCTGCCGAACCAATGCGCCACTGACCCGCGACCTTGATCCAGCCGGCCTGCAGCTCGAACTCTACCTCCGGGCCACCCTCGATCACCAGTGCGCCTTGAATATCGAGTGTAGCCAACCGTGGCGGAGATACATCGAGCACTATGCGGGTACCGGCAGGGACCAGCACACTGTCCCCCTCCACCGGTACCCGCCCGTCAGGCCAGCTGTCGGCCGCAGACCACGGCTTCAACACCTCGGGATTTTCTGGCTCCGGCTGCGCTGCAGGCGCTATGACCTCCCCCTGACACGCGAGGGTGAAAAGGGAAATGCCCCCAATCCAAAGTCGGCGCATCCATCGATCACTCTTCTGCAAGTCTCACCCGTGCTTCATGATTGTGCTGTACGCTGTCTGCGCATTATGAACCTTGATATTCCATTCTGAAAGTGGCGCGGCACGAGCCGGTTTCTGTACAACTGTGCGAGCTCAATCCGTTGATCGAGGAGCTAAAGCCGCTGCTCGCGACGTCGCTGGGCAAGTCGGTGCGACTTGAGTTGGAACTGGGCGACGGACTGCCGACCGTGCCGATGGACGCGTCGGCACTGTCTCATGCTCTGCTGAATCTGGCGATCAATTCGAGGGACGCGCTGGCGGGAAGTACGGCCGACGCCCGCGTGGTGGTTCGTACATCCCTTCTTCGCGTGGACGCGACAGAGCATCCGATGATGAAAGCCGGGCTTACGGCGGTGGTGTCGATCGAGGACAATGGGCCGGGGATGACCCCCGAGGTGCAGAAGCGCGTGTTCGAGCCGTTCTTCACCACGAAGGAGGCCGGTCGGGGCACGGGGCTGGGTCTGGCGATGGTGCGCGCCTTTACCGAGCAATTGGGCGGCGGGGTCCGCCTCACCAGTGTGCCCGGAGAGGGCACCGTGGTGCAGATGCTCTTCCCGACCGAGGGCCGCAGCTAGCTCAGAGTCGCCCGTCCCCGGCGTGGCTGGTGGGTCAGCCGGTGACGCGCGTCGGCACGGAACGGTTGAGCCGGGAGCCGTCTCCGAGCTGACCGTGCAGGTTCTGCCCCCAGCAGTACTCGGCACCGGCCGTGGTCGTTCCGCAGGTCTGAGCGCCGCCCGCGCGAATGTTCGAGAAGGTGAGCCCGCCGGACACGACCACGGCGCGGTTGCGCGCGTCCGTGGAGCCGTCTCCAAGCTGTCCGAATAGGTTTTGCCCCCAGCAGAACGCACGGCCACCCTCCACCAGCGCGCAGCTGTGCACTGCGCCCGCGGCGAGATGAGTCGGACGCCCGGGCAGCCCCGACACCGGGGCGGGCTGGGCGCGATCCGTCGTCGTTCCGTCGCCGAGCTGTCCGAACCGGTTCTCGCCCCAGCAGAGGACCCGGCCCTCGCTGATTCCGCACGTGTGCGAGCTTCCGGCTGCAAGGGTCTCCACGGAGCCGCGCACCAGCGTCGGGATCAGGCGGTCGACCTGACTTCCGTCGCCGAGCTGGCCGAGGTTGTTCTGGCCCCAGCAGAACGCGTTGCCGTTCTCGGTGATTCCGCAGGTGTGATTCCATCCGGCGGCCAGGGTGAGGAAGCTGATCCCGCTGCCCACGGTCTGCGGTACGATCTGATCATTCCGTGATCCGTCACCCAGCTGGCCGCTGAGATTCTGGCCCCAGCACACCGGGACGCCCGCGCCTGCGAGGCCACACGTGTGGTTTGCCCCCGCTGCGAGCATCGAGAATCGGAGCTCGGTCCGCACGCGCGTGGGCGCCGGCCGGTCGCTGCGCGAACCGTCGCCGAGCTGGCCGCGGTCGTTGCCGCCCCAGCAGGAGGCGGCGCCGCTCGCCTCGAGCCCGCACGTGTGGGACCCGCCGGCCGCGATCGCGACGAAGCGGTCCGCCCCGAGGCCCCCGGTCTGACCGCGGTCGTTGCCGCCCCGGCAGGACAGGGATCCGGACGCGAGCGAGCAGACGTGGCTCACGCCGACGCCGGTGCGCGCGGGCCGCACCGTGACGCGCGCCGTCTCGTCGGGCTCGTCTTCGTTCGCGTCGAGCGTCACGCGGGGCAGGGCGGTGGCGGTGAACGTGACGGAGCTCAGGAGGTCCGAGGAGATCGCGGTGAGGCGCTGAGGGCCCTCGATCATCCCCAGACGCCAGAGTGCGCTCGCGCGCCCCAGCGAGTCCGTGCGTGTGGTCGTAGGCGCTGTGACCCCCTCGCCCGAGTCCACGCGGAACCGGACCTCGGCGTTCGGCACGGGCCGGCCCTGCTCGTCGCGCAGGACCACGAAGAGCCGGTTTTCGAGAAGCTCCCCGACGTTCGCCCGCTGACCGTTGCCCGACACGATGTCGACCGCGGTCGGCGTACCGGCGACGGCGTCGGCGAGGATCTCGGTGGACTCGATCCCGGAATCAGGAGCCGAGGCGTGCACGATGGTTCTGCCCGGACGCGTCGGGAGCGTCAGGGCGGTGGCTGCGAGACCGTCCGCGTCCGTGCGCATCTCGATAAACTCCAGCACGCCCCCGCCCGACGCGATCGAAAAGCGCACCAGCGTGTCGGCGATCGGCGCGTCCCGGCCGTCGAGGGCCCGCACGCCGACGGTCAGCCGGGACCCGAGCGGGCCGCTGACCTGGGCCGTGGGCATCGGGACGAGGCGGTCCACGTCGGTGGCCGCGAAGATTTCGCCCGGTGTCGAAGGCCCGTCACCCGAGGCCGTGGCGTCGGCGTCGGGGCGCAGCACGAACCACCCGCCGGCGAGGATCGCGACGAACGTCAATCCGATGCCGGCCAGCGCGGCGGGCGATCGACCGCCGCCCGGGTCCTCCGACCCAGAGCCCGGCAGCTCCGGCTCGGGCGCCGATGCCGCGTTCGGGTCGAAGAGCAGCGTGCCATCGTCGGGCGCGCGCTGCGGGTCTCCGAAGCGATCGAGGCGGGGCGGGTGGTCGGACATGGGGACGCGGTGATGCCGAGGTCGGGAAGCGCTCGCTCGCAGACAAGCTATGACCATTCGGAAATACCGCGACGTGGCGGAGTGGTTCCTGGGCGGGGCTGAGGGGGCTTAGCCGCCGTTGTCGATGACGGTGACCTGGACGGCACGGACGAGCCCGTTGAAGACCGGGTCCGACGAGGTCATGGTGAGGGTCAGATTGAAGGTCTCATCCTCGTCGCCCGCACCGTCATCCTGGCCCGTGAGGTTGACGGTCTGCACGGTGTTCCAGCCCCCGGGGGAGATGGTGTACACGCTCTGGGTCACCGCGACCTCGTCTGGACTGGGGTTCGTGATCGTGACGGTGACCAGATTCCTCGGTCGTGCATCGAGCGTGAAGGTGAACGAGCCCGTGCTGCCGGGGCCCGTCTCGTCGAGCGAGAGGCTGGTCGGGACGGGCGTGAAGCCGGGGTTGTCGTCGTCGACCACCGTGACGGATGTGGTCTCGGGGCCGACCGCGTCGTACACGGCGTCGGCCGTGGCCACCGGATCCACCGTGACGTCGATGACCGCGACGACGTCTCCGTCCACGTCCGGGTCGTCGAGCGCCGCGACCGTCACGTCCCGCGCAGTCGCCCAGTTGGCTGCGTCGAACGTGAGCGTCGCCAAATCCAGTGCGATCTGGAGAACGCTGTCCGTGGCCAGGTCGAGTACCACCGTCCCCGTCGGCTCGGAGGCCAGACGTACAGTGAAGATGGCGCTCGTCGGACCGTCCTCGTCGACCGTCAGTCCGCTCGTCGGCGACACGATGATGCCGGCGGTGTCGTCGTCGGTGATGGTGCCGTTGGCCGTGCCGTCGGCGATCGTCGCGTTGATCGCGTTCGAGAGGTCGACGCGGAAGACCTCGTCGATCTCGTCGAGCGCGTCCTGGAGGATCGGGACCGTGACGGTCGTCGAGAGC
>JAURER010000065.1 GCA_030827315.1 Gemmatimonadota bacterium
AGGCGGCGAGACCGAAGCACGTCGCTCCCGGCGCCACCCCGCTCAGCGCCAGGTCGATGCGGTCCGCGGCGATACGCCCCCCCGGAAGGTTCGTCCCCAGGAGGCAGACCACGAAGCGGCCGCCACCCATGTGGGAGACCAGGTCAGTGGTCCGCGTCGTCTGGTGGATCTGCCGTCCGATGTCCCGGATCAGCGAGTCCGGCGATGTATCGTCCGTGCCGGCGGACACGAGCATCACAGTGAAGGGAAGGCCGCGGTTGCCCGCCTCGAAGATGTAGTTGAAGACGAGGTCGAAGTGCAGGCTGTTCGCGAGCCCGGTGTGGGGGTCGGTGAGCGCGGGGTGGGTGCGCGCGGGACCGCCGGCACCGCCGCTGTCACTGTTTGTCATCGATGCTCCATCGCGGGGGGCAGACAAGTGTCCTTCATTCGGGCCGATTCTGCCACTCATTCCCGGTCGGAAGGGAGCGCCAGCGCGATCAGTTCGGCCGCCTCCCCACCGCCGCCCACGGAGACGACGATGTACTGCCGTCCCTCGTGCATGTACGTCATCGGCAGGCCGACCTGGGCGTTCGGGAGCTCGATCTCGGCGATGGTCTCCCCCGTTGCCTTGTCGAGAGCCCGCAGCACGGGGGCGCCCGACTGACCCTCTCCCGCGAACAGGAGCGTGCGGGTCACGAGGACTCCCGCTCGGGACACCTTACCCGTGCGGGGAACGAGTGCCGGGTCGATGCCCAGACGCTCGGCCACGCCCTCCGGCGTGTCACCGTTGGGCACCGTCCAGGCGAGGTCGCCGCGGGACAGGTCGAGCGCGGTGATACGCCCCCAGGGCGGCTTCACGATGGGGATGCCCCGCTCGACCTGCGCGCGGGCGAACCCGAAGATGTAGTCCATGTCCGAGCGGTCGCCGCCCTCGATGAGCTGCAGTACGGCGGCGTCGGTCTGCGAACCCACGTAGAGGAATCCGGTCTCCGGGTCGAGTGCCCCGCCTTCCCAGTTCGCCCCGCCGATGGTGCTCGGGAGCGAAAGGGTTCCCTTCGTCCCGTCCGGCGCCTCGGCGAGCGACGGCGGGCTGAAGATCGGGCCCATCCGGTAGTCGGCGACCACGTCGAGGGCCCGCTGCTTCAGCTCGGGGGTGAAGTCGATCAGGTCGTCTTCGGTGAAGCCCTGGCGCTCGAACGGCGGCGGCTTCGTCGGGAAGGGCTGGGTGGGGGACGTCCACTCGCCGGGGACGTCGGTCTGGGGAACCGCACGCTCCACGATCGGCCACACGGGCTCGCCGGTCAGTCGGTCGAAGACGTAGGTGAATCCCTGCTTGGTCAGCTGCGCCACGATCTTGCGCGGGCGTCCATCCACTTCGATGTCGGCGAGGATGGGGAACGTCGGATTATCCCAGTCCCAGATGTCGTGGTGGATGATCTGGAAGTGCCACACGCGCTCCCCGGTGCGGGAGTCGAGGCAGACCAGGCTGGTGGAGAAGAGATTGGAGCCGGGGCGGTGCCCGCCGTAATAGTCTCCCGTCGCCGCCTCGGTCGGCAGGTACACGTATCCCGTTTCCGGATCGAACGAGATCGGTGCCCACACGGCGGCATTGCCGGTGTAGCGCCACGAGTCGTTCTGCCACGTGTCGACACCCAGTTCACCCGCTTCGGGAATCGTGTGAAACGTCCAGAGGAGCCTTCCGGTGCGCGCGTCGTAGCCGCGGACGTCGCCCGGCGTGTTGACCATCGAGGGGGGACGAAGACCCACGTGGTGGGCTGATCCGACGACGATCACGTCACCCACGACCGTCGGCGGCGAGCTCGCGCCGATGGTACCCACGAGCGGAATCCCGTCGCGTGTCCGGTGTCCATCGTGGAGATCGACCGTGCCGCCGTTCCCGAAGCCGTCCACCGGTAATCCCGTGCGGGCGTCGAGCGCCACCATGTGGTATCCGGGGGTGACGGCGATGACCCGGTCGTCGCCTGCGCCGTCCGACCACCACGCCACGCCGCGACCCGGGTTCGCCCGAGGGGCCGCCTCGAGGCGCTCACCCTCCTCCATGCGCCACATCCAGAGTGTCTCTCCGGAAGCTGGGTCGAGCGCGACCACGCTTCGGCGCATTCCCGCGGTCGCGTACAGGACGCCGTCGACCACGAGCGGCGTCGTCTGCGAGGCGACGAACGGGTTCGGGCCGAAGTTCCGCGCAGACCAGCGCCACGCGATCTCGAGTTCGCCCACGTTCTCGGCGTCGATCTGATCGAGGGGCGCGTAGCGGGTGTGCCCGGGGTCCCCTCCGTAGACCCGCCACTCACCCTCGGTGGTTCCGCTCTGAGCCGAGAGGTGCGGGCCGACCGCGGTCAGGGCCGCCGCGGCCAGGATGGTGGGGAGTGACGCGGAGAGGCTGGCGGAGCGTGTGCGCATCGGGAACCGGGATACGGGGTCGAAAGGAATGCGCCGACAACGTGGACCCGGGCGCGCGAGGCCGCCAGACCGCGGGGGGGCAGACCGCGTTGCACGCATCGCAGGCATCCGGTTAGCGTTGCCTCCCATGAAAAACTTCCTGCTGAGCAGACCGTGGGGGCTCGCCGTCATGGCGTCGCTCACGATCGCCCTCCTGGTCGCGCTCGGGCCGCGTCCGCGCTTCGAGGAACGCTGGTCGGAGCCGGACCTGCCCGAGACCGATCTCGACGCGTGGCTCGCAGCCGAAGAAGCCCGCGTCACCGGTGTTCGGGCTGGCGACGAGAAGGAGATCGTCTGGGCCGATCCGGACACCCGCGGGCGCACGCCCTTCGCCATCGTGTACCTCCACGGCTTCTCCGCCGACCGTCACGAAATCGAGCCGGTGGTGAGCGAGCTGGCTTCGGCGATCGGCGCCAACGCGTACTTCACGCGTCTCGCCGGACACGGACGCGACAGCGACGCCATGGCGGAGGCCTCGGTCGAGGCGTGGCTCGACGACACCGCGGAGGCCGTGGCCATCGGTCGGCGCATCGGCGAGCGCGTTCTCCTCGTCGGCACTTCGACGGGGGGCACGCTCGCGACCTGGGCTGCCGCGCGTCCCGAGGCCGCCCCGTCCCTCGCGGGGCTCGTGCTGATCTCGCCCAATTTCCAGCCGAGGGACCGGAACTCGCGCGCGCTTCTCTACCCCTGGGGTGGCTTGCTCGCGCGGGTCGTGGTCGGACCCGAGCGGTGCTTCACGCCCGAGAACGACGCGCAGGAGCGGCACTGGACGACGTGTTATCCCACCGCGGCGCTGCCCCCCATGATGGCGCTCGTGGAGCGCGTGCGGACCATGGACCTGTCCGGCATCGAGACCCCGACGCTCGCCTTCTACGACGCCGACGACATCGTCGTCGACGCCGCGGAGACGGATCGGGTGCTCGACGGCATGACGGGCACGGAACCCGTGCGCGTCCGTGTGCCGAGCACCTCGGATCCCGCGCGCCATGTTCTCGCGGGGAACATCGTGTCGCCCGACTCCAACGAGGAAGTGCTCGCGATGATGCTGGCGTTCGCGCAGAGGATCGACCCGTGAGCGACGGGACGCCCGGGCACGCGCGGCCCGAGCAGCTGCTCCGGCTACTTCAGGACCTCGGCATCGAGGCGGAGACGGTCACGCACCGGCCGGTGTTCACCGTCGAGGAGGCGAAGGAGCACCGGGGCGACCTCCCGGGCGCGCACACCAAGAACCTCTTCCTCCGTGACAAGAAGGGCGTCATGTGGCTGGCGGTGGTGCTCGAAAGCCGGACGGTGGACCTGAACGTGCTGGCCGCCGAGCTCGGCCACAGGCGCTTCTCGTTCGGGAGCGCCGACCGGCTGACGCGTTACCTGGGTGTGATTCCGGGTGCGGTCACGCCGTTCGCCGTGGTGAACGACCACGAAGGCGCCGTGCGGGTCGCGCTCGATGCCGGCCTCCGGACGCACGAGCGATGGAACTTCCATCCGCTCGTGAACTCGATGACGACCACGATTCGCGGGGAGGACATGCTCCGCTTCCTCGAGGCCGTGAAGCACCCGCCGACGTGGGTCGACTTCGACTGAGTCCTCAGCGGACGTCGCGGGCCATCTCCGGGAGTCGGTCGAACCACGGCCTGGCACGTTCGAGCTGGCCCGCGAGCCGAAAGAGGACGTCTTCCCGCCCGAAGTGCGCGACGAAGTGCACGCCCACCGGCAGCCCGGCGCCGTTCCACCACAGCGGCACGGACATCGCGGGGTGTCCTGTCGCGTTGAAGATCGGAGTGAACGGGATGAAGTCGAGCGCGTTCTTCGCCGCCTGGTCGATGAGCCCCGCGGCTTTCACCAGCCGTCCCGATCCGAACACGCCGAGGATCTGGAGTTGCATCCGTTCCGCCGGCGTGGGGGCGAGCGAGCCAATGAGTGGGGGAGGTGACGCAAGCGTGGGGGTCAGGACGAGGTCGTAATCCGCGAAGAACGCCCCGACTTCCCGGCCCATGAGTTCCAGCCCGCGCAGTGCGGTGGCGTACTCGTTGGCGGACAGGGCGTCCGCGAGGAGCGCGAGCGCCATGGTCGCGGGCTCCAGCTCGCCTCGTCGCGGCCGTCGCCCCACCAGGGCCGTCGCTTCGCCGACGTCGGCGCCCAGTTCACCGGCCACCACGGTGAGGAAGCGGCGTGCGAACACCGGGCCGTCCACGGGAATCTCGGCCTCCACGAGCTCGTGCCCGAGTCCTTCCAGGAGCGCGACGGCGTCCTCGACCGCCGCGATGCAGTCGGGGTGGATCTCCGTGGGTACGCATGGCTTCGTGGTCCACGCGATGCGCAGCCGAGCCGGATCCTCTCCCACCTCGGCGACGAAGGGCCGGGCCGGCGGCGTGATCTCGAACGGGGCGCCGGCATCCGGCCCGTGCGTCGCGTCGAGCATCGCGGCGCTGTCCCGGACGGATCGGGTGATGACGTGCTCGACGCTCGCGCCCCGCCACATGAGGCCGCGGCGCGGCCCGGTCGGCGTGCGGCCGCGCGTCGGCTTGAGCCCGAAGAGGCCGCAGCAGGAGGCGGGGATGCGGATGGAACCGCCCCCGTCCCCGCCTCCCGCCATCGGCACGATCCCGGCGGCGATCGCCGCGCCGGAACCGCCGCTCGAGCCCCCCGGTGTGCGGCGCGTGTCCCATGGATTCAGCGTCGGACCCCAGTATTCCGGTTCCGTCACCGGCAGCAGGCCCCACTCCGGCGTGTTGGTCTTCCCGAACACGGACACCCCGGCGGCTTTCACGCGGCGGGCGAGCTCGGAGTCCTGCCCGACCACGACGTCGGCGAGGAAGCGGCTGCCGCACGACATCGGGTGACCGGCGTAGGCGGTGGCCAGATCCTTGGCCAGGAAGGGGACGCCGACGAACGGCCCCGCTCCCCCGGGGTCGTGCCCCGAACGCTCGGCCGCGCGCCGGGCGTCGTCTTCCATGAGCCGGACGACGGCATTCAGGCGCGGGTTGAGCGCCGCCACCCGGGCAAGCGCGATCTCGAGGAGCTCGAGCGGCGTCACTTCCCCGCGGCGAACTCGTTCGGCGAGCCCGGTCGCGTCGTGCGCGATGTATTCGTCGTGCGTCATGTCCGTCTCCGCATGTTCGCGTCAGCCTCCGAGGGCTCGCTCGAGATCCGCGAGCATCTGTCTCGAGCTCTGGTGGTCGGGCATGAACTCGACGGCCCGGCGTGCGTGCGTGATGGCTTCGGCGTACCGCTCCAGGCGGATGTACGTGCGCGCGAGCTCGAAGTGGCCGAGCCCGAGGCCCGGGTCCGACTCGACGGCCCGCGAGTACGACGCGGCGGCGTCCTCGAGACGATCGGCGCGCTGGTGCAGGTTGCCGAGATTGAAGTGGGCGAGGGCCTCGAACGGGTTGAGGCGCAGCGCTTCTTCGTACGCCTCGCGCGCGGCGACGGGCTCGCCGTCTCCCGCGAGCGCGATCCCGAGATTGGCCCACGCCAGCGGCTGTTCGGCGTCTGCCGCGAGGCTGGCCCGGATCGCCTCGATGGCCTCCGGAAAGGAGCCGGCCCGATTGTGCATCTGCCCGATGGCGTGGAGAATGCGCGCGTCGCCGGGGCGCAGCTCGAGCGCCTTCGCGTACGCGATCCGGCTGGTGGCGAATTCGCCCCGGTCGCGTGCCTCGTCACCGAGGAAGCCCAGAGTCAGCACCCAGCGCCCCCGAAGCGGCTCGTCGGCCGTCGTGCCCGTGAGCGCGGCCACGAGTTCTTCGCGGACCGAAGGGTCGTTGCCGCGGGTCCAGTGCAGCGAGGCGAGTGCCATTGCGCGCACGTCGAGATCGGGGTTCCTCGCGAGGGCGCGCAGGCGGGCGTCGACGCGCTCCGGCAGATCCGTGTCGGGGCGGAGATAGCCGGTCAGGAGTCGACTCAGTGCCTGGAACTGCAGGAGCGGGTCGACCTCGTCGGGGTGCAGCAGGAGATCGGCCGCCTCGGCGAGGTTGCGCGCGCGGAATTCCGACGCGATTCCGTCGACCACCGGACGGTGCGGCTTCAGCTCACCCCACCAGGCACGCACCTGACCCTGCAGCTCGAGTGGAGTGCTGTCGCCGTGGCACCGGATGCAGGCGCTCGCGACGCCCAGGTCCGAGTCGAAGACCGGGCGGGGGATGGCGATGGTGTGGTCGGACCGTGCGAAGCGGACCCCGTCTCCGACCTCCGGGTGCTGCAGGTACGGCATGTGGCACGAGACGCACTTCGAGCCTTCGGAGCCCGACGGGTGGAACGTGTGGGACTCGACGTCGCCCAGCTTGCTCGCGTGGCATGACGTGCACTGCCCATCGTCGAACGGGTCGGCCAGCGGGCGCCGGTCGGTGTCCCAGTATTCCTGGGCGTGAGGTTCGTGACAGCTCACGCAGTCCATGGGACCGAGCAAGTAACACGCACTCGCGAGGTGGTTGGCCTGATACGCGAAGGTGCGCGTCCGTCCGTCCGTGGTGTAGGGCCGGTCTCCGAGGACCGGGAACTTCAGCGCGTAGTACGATTCGAGCGACTCGCCCGGGAGGTACCCCTCCTTCAGCACGTCCTTGAGCGCATGACACTGGAAGCACACGTCGAGCGAGGCGTCCTTGTCGATGTAGGCCAGGCTCGCGATGGCGATGTCGCCCTCCGGGCCGAAGCCCGTGGCCGCCTGCTCCACGTGGCGTCGGCCCGGGCCGTGGCACGACTCGCAGTTCACCTGGAGCGTCGTGTACGTGGTTGCGTACCCCTCACCGGGTACGAGCTCGGTCAGGATCTGGCTCCCGTGGCATTCCTGGCAGTTGGCGAACCGGTCCACCGTGCCGATGGGTCGCAGGGGCGGCCAGTCCCCGCAGTCCGCCAGGTGCATGCCGGGCGTGATGGGCTCCCACCCCTGGTCGGTGCGCGAACCGGTGTTGCAGAACCAATCCGCCTCCGCGCCCGACCAGTCCCAGGGCAGAAAGCGCTCGGTACCGTCGGCCTGCCGGCCGATGAAGCCCTGCGTGCCCCCGCCGATCATATGCGCGCCGCCGATCACGCCGTCCACGCGGTACACCGCCTCGGGGAAGTGGTCCTGACGGACCACGAACTCGTAGGTACCGGCGCGTATGCGAGGGATGACCGTCGCGTCGGCGAACCGGATGGCGCGCCCGTCGAACGGGGCGATGACCACGTCGGGCCCGGGTTCGCCCCCGGCCCGGCCGTGGGTCGACCCCGCCCACTTCGCGTATTCGTCGGCGTGGCATCCCGCGCATGCTTCGGCTCCGACGAAGTCGGCGGGGGAGACGGAACGCTCCGCGAGGGGGGCGGGGGACGGGAATTCGAGTGACCGCGCGGCGCGGTCCGGACCCCGGTCGCCGCACCCGGCGGTGGCGAGCACCGCGGCCGCAGCCAGCGCGGTCGATATTCGGCGCTCCATGCCCGAGACGCTCTTCGCGGGAGGCATCTCAGCCGCCGCGCGCCCATGCGGGCTGCTCGCACGCACACAGCACCCGGATGTGTGCGACCAGCGCCCGGATCTGCGCGGGCGACAGCTGGTCGGCGAAGGCCGGCATGAGGGGGCTCCGGTCGAGGACGAACGCGCCCGCGGCGATACCGTCGTAGAGGGTGTCGTCCGGTCGCTTCGACATCGCTTCCCCGTCGGTGTGGTTGGTCGGAGGGACCGGAAGGTTCGGCGCGTTCCAGCCGTCGCCCCGACCCTCCGCGCCGTGGCACGAGGCGCAGTGGCGGGCGTACAGCGAGGCTCCGTCGAGCTCGTCGGCCGGGGGCGGGATCACCGCCGCCTCCGGCACGCCGACCACCGTCCGATCCGGGAGGGCGGGAAGGGTCATGATGTAGGCAGCCAGGCGCCGCGCTTCCCGTTCCGGCATGCGCTGCCGGGGCATCAGGGTGCCGGGGACCGTGCCCGAAGGGTCGGTGATCATGGACAGGACCCGGTCGAATTCCGACCGCTCGCGGATGCCGTCCAGGGCGGGTCCGATCGCCCCGCCCCGCCCGCCGATCTGGTGGCATCCCCGGCACGCCAGCCGGTTGGCGAGAAACCGCTCCGTGCGCGCCAGCTGGAAGGCCGAGGGCCGCGCGGCGTCTCCCTGGGCGGAGGCGATTCGAGCCGACGGGCCGAGGGAAAGGGCGGCGAACAGGACGAGGGCAGAGGTGCGCATGGCTCGACTAGCCTCTCGGAGCGGGTGGGCAGTGTCAAGCGAGGTACGGGGGCCCTCCCGGCGCTGGGAGCATCCGCCGCGCGGGAGTTTAACTTGGTCGCCTCGGTACGATTCCCCGCAGCGACGACTTTGCCTTGAGCCTGCTCTTCGATTCCGGCGAGCGCCGCGTCGACTTCGTGCTCCTTCCTACCGATCTGTCGCAGGCCTCCGAGCGCGCGTTCGACCACGCCTTGGCCATCGCGGTCCGGTACGGCTGCCATTTCACGCTGCTGCATGCGGTCGGGCGTCGGGCCACGGACAACTGGCCCGACTTTCCGAGCGTGCGGACGAAGCTCGCCCGCTGGCGCCGCGCGGGCATGACGGCGGGGATCGAAGACCGGATACGCCGGTCGAGCATCAGCAAGCTCGACGTGGAGATTCGGGACCCGGTAGCGGCTTCGAAGTGCTACATCGACCGGAACGCCGTCGACATGGTGGTCGTTGCCATCGAGGGTCGTGGCAGCCTGGCCCGCCTGATCCGGCCCTCCACCGCCGAGCGTCTCGCGCGGGAGACGCGCCTGTTCACGCTCTTCATTCCGGCCGGGGGGCGGACCTTCGTGGACGGTGCCACCGGAGAGGTGACGCTCCGGCGGATCCTGATTCCCGTCGATCCGGCTACCGACCCGCGGCCGGCGATGATCCGGGCCGTGAACGCGGCGGCACTGGTCGAAAACCCGGAGCTCGAGATCACGCTCCTTCACGTCACCGACGGCGAGGAGATCCGACCCACCGAGGCACCGGAGCTTCCCTATTGCAGGTGGAACGTGATGCAGCGCGCGGGGGGCGTCGTCGAGCAGATCCTCTCGGTGGCGGACGAGATCGACGCGGACGCGATCTACATGTCGACGACGTGGAACAAGGCCGGCTTCGGCAAGGTCGCGGGGGGCGTGACCGAAGCGGTCCTGGCCGGCGCCCCCTGTCCCGTCGCGGTCGTGCCGGTGGGGTAGGACGGATCCGGTCTGCGCGAGCGCCCTGCGCGAACGGCCGGGGCTCGCGCGGGCACGAGTTCGCTCACACCCCGGGTACCGTCGCCCGCCCCGCCACGACGGGCCACGCCAGCAGCGATCCGCGCGTCCGAGTCACCTCTTCGCGCAGCCGATCGGCCAGCCCTCGCGCGGACTCCGCGGTGAAGACCCCGAGCCCCTGGCGGGCTGCTTCCGGGAGCATGCTTCGCACGCTCTGCTCCACGTACTCGTAGTAGGGGCTGTCGGGACCCCCGGCCACCAGGGCTTCCAT
>JAURER010000088.1 GCA_030827315.1 Gemmatimonadota bacterium
ACATGGTCATCGCGGGTGCGCGTGCGGGCATGATGGCCTTCTTCGGCAGCGCCGGCCTCCGGATCCCGGAGATCGACGAGGCCGTCGCGAAGATCCAGGGGGCGCTGGGACCGGAGACCAGGAACTGGGGCGCGAATCTGATCCACAGCCCGCAGGAATCCCGCATGGAGATGGACTTCGCCGAGCTGATGCTCGCCCGCGGGGTTACGAACATCTCCGCGTCGGCCTTCATGCGCCTGGCCCCGGCGGTCGTCTACCTCTCGGCGAAGGGGCTGTCCGTGGGACCCGACGGTCGGATTCGGCGGCGCACGCACATCTTCGCGAAGATCTCGCGGGTCGAGGTGGCCAGGCCGTTTCTTTCTCCCGCCCCGGAGTCGCTGCTGCGCCCGCTCGTGGAGGCGGGCAAGCTGACCGCCGAAGAAGCCGAGTTGGCAAAGCGCATTCCGGTGGCCGGCGACATCACGGTCGAGGCCGACTCCGGGGGGCACACCGACAACCGCCCACTGCCCGTGCTCCTGCCGCGCATCATCGCGCTCGCTGACGAGGTGGTCGCTGAGTTCGGGTACGCAGAACGTCCACGCATCGGCGTCGGAGGAGGCCTGGGGACGCCGATCGCGCTCGCGTCGGCGTTCGCCTCGGGCGCAGCCTTCGTGGTGACGGGATCCGTGAACCAGGCGGCGGTCGAGTCGGCCCTCTCGGAAGACGGGCGACGCATGCTCGTGCAGGCGTCCATGACCGATGTGGCCATGGCTCCGGCGGCGGACATGTTCGAGATGGGCGTCGAGGTCCAGGTCCTCAAGCGCGGGACGATGTTCGCCCAGCGGGGCAGGGAGCTGTACCGGATCTACCGCACGTACCCATCCTTCGAGGCGATGCCGGCCGACGAGTTCGCCGCCATGGAGCAGAAGCTCCTCGGACGCCCGGTCGCCGAAATCTGGGCCGACACCAGGGCGTTCTTCGAGAAGCGCGACCCGGAAGAGGTGGCGCGCGCGCAGGCGGACCCCCGGCACCGCATGGCGCTCGTCTTCCGCTGGTACCTGTTCATGGGCGCCCAGTGGGCTCGTTCCGGCGAGACCGGCCGGCGCACCGACTACCAGATCTGGTGCGGGCCGGCCATGGGCGCCTTCAACGACTGGGTGCGGGGTACATTCCTGGAGCCGGTCGAGAATCGCTCCGTTGTCCAGATCGGACTCAACCTCATGGAGGGCGCGGCCTGGGTCACGCGCGCCAACCAACTGGCGCTCGCGGGTGTCCGGCTGTTGCCGGCCGATCGAGCGTTTTCTCCACGTCCTCTTCGATGAGAGCATAGATGGCCACCTCCCCCCCCGTCGCCATCGTCGGGATGAGCTCCCTCTTCGCGGGGAGTCACGACGTCATCGGCTTCTGGCGCGACATCGTCTCGGCCACCGACCGCCTGACGGACGTTCCTCCGCATGCGTGGCTCATCGACGACTATTACGACCCGGACCCCACGGCTCCGGACATGACGTACGCGAAGCGGGGCGGGTACCTCTCGCCGGTGGCGTTCAACCCGATGGAGTTCGGGATGCCGCCTACGACGATTCCCGCGACGGACACGGCCCAGCTCCTGGCGCTGATCGCGGCGAAGCGCGTGCTCGAGGACGCCGGCCGCTTCGGCGCCGACGTCGACCACGGCCGGACCAGCGTGGTCCTCGGCGTGGCGTCGTCCACCGAGCTCGTCGTGGAGATGGGATCGCGCCTGCAGCACCCCATCTGGCGCAACGCGCTTCGACAGGCCGGGCTGCCGGAGAGCCGGGTCCAGGAGATCATTCAGCGCATCAAGGATCACTACCAGCCGTGGCAGGAGAGCACCTTCCCGGGCCTGCTGGGCAACGTGGTGGCGGGACGCATCGCGAACCGACTCAACCTCGGCGGGTCGAACTTCGTCACCGACGCCGCGTGCGCGAGTTCGATCTCCGCGCTGCAGGCGGGGCTCAACGAGCTCTACCTGGGTGACAGCGACATGGTGATCGCGGGGGGTGTCGACGCCCTCAACGACATCCTCATGTACATGTGCTTCTCGAAGACGCCGGCCTTCTCCGCCACAGGGGACTGCCGGCCATTCTCCGAGGAGGCGGACGGCACCCTCATCGGCGAAGGCGTTGGCATGCTCGCGCTCAAGCGCCTCGAGGATGCGGAACGCGACGGTGACAGCATATACGCGGTCATCCGCGGGCTCGGCTCGTCGTCCGACGGCAAGGGCTCCAGCGTCTATGCGCCGCGGCCCGAGGGTCAGGCGCAGGCGCTCCGCCGCGCGTACGAGAAGGCCGGGTATTCGCCGGCGACCGTCGAGCTCATCGAGGCGCACGGAACCGCCACGAAGGCGGGTGACGCTGCCGAGGTGCGGGGTCTGCGCTCGGTCTTCGAGCCGGCCAACGAAGAGGCCCGGTCCTGGTGCGCGCTGGGTTCCGTGAAGTCACAGATCGGCCACACGAAGGCGGCGGCCGGTGCCGCCGGGCTGATCAAGCTCGCGCTGGCGCTGCACCACAAGGTGCTGCCGCCCACGCTCAAGGTGTCCCGGCCGAACGCGCAGCTCGGACTCGACGACGGCCCGCTCTACATCAATACCGAAGCGCGTCCCTGGATTCGGGGGAGCGACCACCCCCGCCGCGGCTCGGTCAGTTCGTTCGGCTTCGGTGGCTCGAACTTCCACGTGACGATCGAGGAGTACACGGGGTGCGGGAACCGACCCCAGAGGCTCCGCGTGTGGTCCGAGGAGCTCGTCGTGCTCTCGGGCGGTTCGCACGACGAGCTCCGCAGCGAGCTCGACGGCCTTCTCGTCGAGATCGAGGCCGGCCAGCCGCTCGCGCGCCTGGCGCTGGAGAGCGCGTCCACCTTCGAGGCCGGGGCCGCGGCTCGCGTGGCCCTGGTCGCCGGTTCGCTCGACGAGCTCGCCGCGAAGGTCGGCAAGGCGCTGAAGGCGCTCGACGCCGGCAACGCCGAATCCTTGATCGATCCGGACGTCTCGTTCGGCTTCGGCCCCGTGCAGCGTGGAAAGCTGGCGTTTCTCTTCCCCGGTCAGGGAAGTCAGTACGTCGGCATGGGCGGTTCCGCGGCGATGGTCTTCGACGAGGTGCGCGCCGTGTGGGACGGCGCCGCCGACATGGACGTGTTCTCGGGTGACCGGCTGGATCGCGCGGTCTTCCCCCCGCCGGCCTTCACCGACGAGGAGCGCGCCGTCCAGAAGAAGAAGATCACGGAAATGCAGACGGCCCAGCCCGCCATCGCGGCGATGAGCCTGGGGTACCTGCATCTGCTGAGGAAGCTCGGACTCGCGCCCGACGCGGTCGCGGGGCACAGCTTCGGCGAGGTAACCGCGCTGGCCGCGGCCGGCCGCATCTCGGAGTCGGCGCTCCTCCCCACGGCGCGTCGCCGCGGGGAGCTGATGGCCGAGGCAGCCGCCAGCCGCGAGGGCGCCATGATCGCGGTCCTCACGGACGCGGCCACGGTGTCCGGCGTCATCGGCGAGAATTCGGGTGTCGTCGTGGCAAACGACAACGCACCCACGGAGGTCGTGCTCGCCGGCCCGGTCGAGGCCATCGAAGCCGTCACGGCCACGCTCGACGCGCGGGGCTTCGCGTGCGTGCGGCTCCCGGTCGCGTCCGCGTTTCATTCGACCATCGTGTCGGACTCCTGTGAGCCCTTCCACGACTATCTGGGCTCCATCGCCTGGGGTCCCGGCGGAGTCGACGTGTTCGCGAACACCACGGCGGACGTGTACCCCGACGACGGGGCCGCGGCCCAGCGCCGTCTGGCCGACCAGCTCGCCGCGCCCGTGCGCTTCCGCGAGATGATCGAGGCCATGCACGCGTCGGGCGTGACGCATTTCGTGGAGGTCGGCCCCGGTCGAATCCTCACGAAGCTCGTGGATCGCTGCCTCGGTGACCGCTTCCACCTGGCGGTCCCGCTCGACGACAAGAACACGACGGGCCTGCGCGCATTCTGGCGTGGGCTCGGGCGGCTCGCCGCGTCCGGCGTCGAGCTCGACCTTCCTGCGCTCTCGGAGGGGTATCGCGTCCCTGACGCACCCGCCGAGGCGAAGCCTTTCGAGATCATGATCACCGGCTTCAATCACGATCGACCCTACCCTCCCAGCGACGGTTCCGCGGGCGTCGCCGCCCCGAACCCGGAGACTGCCGATCCCGGCTACCCGTCCGCGGCGGCTCCTGCGGCCGGCGCCACCGTTCTCCCGCCAGCGCCGCACCGCGCGGCGGTCGCCCTTTCCGAGGCCCCGGCTGCTCCGGTGGCCCTGGCGACTCAGGCGCCCGCGGCCGTGGCAGCGGCGAATCCCGTGGTTTCCGACGCCGGCGTGCAGATCCATCAGGTGACGATCGAGGCACACCGGCGCTATCAGGAACTCATGGCGGACAGCCATCGTGCTTTCCTGGACCTGGCCGCGCACACCCTCCAGCAGCTCTCCGGCGGTGCGCCGTTGCAGGGGACGGCCTCGCACCCGCCGGTCTTCGCGGCGGCCCCCACGCTTCCGGCGGCGGTTCCCGCGCCGGTGGTGACGGCTTCCCCGCCGACCCCCACGGCCCCCGTATCGGCCGCTCCGTTGAAGCCCGCCCCCGCGGCGGTCACCCCGGCCGTGGCCGGCCCCGACGTCCGCGCGATGGCGCTCGAGGTGGTATCGGAGAAGACGGGGTACCCGGTCGAGATGCTCGACCTGGACATGGAGATGGAGGCCGGTCTGGGGATCGACTCGATCAAGCAGGTCGAGATCCTGTCGGAGCTGCAGTCGCGTCTGCCG
>JAURER010000081.1 GCA_030827315.1 Gemmatimonadota bacterium
CATTCCCCCCAACGCGCTCGGCTCCGACCCCGTGGACGTCGCGCTGCTCGAGGAGCTCCGCACGTACATGGCCGGGCTCGACCCGGAAGTCCGGGAGATGATCGAGAAGTTCGTGAACCGGAGCGCGTCGGAGATCCTCGACGAGTACTTCGAAAACGATCTCGTGAAGGCACTGTACTCGTCGAGTGGCATCATCGGGAGCCGGTGCGGCCCGCGCAGCCGGGAGTCGGGTCTCGTCTGGCTCTTCCACAAGATGGGGGACTACGACGGCGTTCCCGGTCAGTGGGGCTTTCATAAGGGGGGCAACGGCGGCTTCACGCAGGTACTCGCGCGTGCCTTCGAATCGTTCGGCGGCACCATCCGCACGGAAGCGGGCGTGGAACGCCTTCTCTACGAGCACGGCAGGGCCACCGGCGTCGCGCTCCAGGACGGTACGACGTTCGAGGCGGATCTCGTCGTCAGCGCCCTCGACCCCCGACAGACGTTCACGCGCCTCGTGGACCCGGGCGATCTTCCGGCGGAGCTGGTGCGGCACATCCGCGACTACAAGTTCCAGGGCACGGCGGCCAAGGTGAACTTCGCGCTCTCCGACGTCCCGTCGTTTCCGGGCCTCGAGGGGAGGGAAGACATCTTCATGGGCTTCACCAACATCGGACCCTCCATCGATTACCTGGAAGAAGCGTTCGCCGACTGCGTGGCCGGACGCTTCAGCCGCCGCCCGTACCTGGACTGCTGCGTCCAGTCCACCCTGGATCCGGACATGTCGCCCGCTGGCAGGCACGTCATGTCCTGCTTCGTGATGTACGCGCCGTATCACCTGGCGGAGAGCGACTGGGACACCGAGCGCGAAAATCTCGGAGACACCGTGCAGGAGACGATCGAGGAGTTCTTCCCGGGCTTCGGGAAGCTCGTCCTGCACCGGGAGGTCGTCACGCCGCTCGACATCGAGAGGCTGGTGGGGCTGAGCGAGGGAAACATCTTCGCCGGCGAGCTCTTCGAGTCGCAGCTCTTCCTCAACCGACCGGCGCCGGGCTGGAACCAGTACCGGACTCCGATCCACGGCTACTACCAGTGCGGTTCCGGAACGCATCCGGGCGGATGCGTGACCGGTGGACCTGGTCGGCTGGCCGCACGGCAGATCCTCGGCGACCGCGCGGCGCGGTAGGCAACGGACAACGAATAGGCCCGCACGGCGCTGGGCCGGGCGGGCCGTTCTGTGGCCTCGCGGGGCGTCGGGTCGCAGCGGGCCCGTCGCGCGGGGGAAGGCTCAGTTCTTCGTGCCGGCCCGGTACGCCTGGATGGCCTCGACGGTCAGCGCCTCGATGGGCCGCGGGGCGGTCATCTCGGCTTCGCGCGCGGCCGCGCGCGCCGCGCGTTCCTCGGGCGTCATGCTGCGGCCGCGCTGCTGGGCGGCGAGGGGAGCGGTCACCAGCAGGGTGAGTGCTGCCAACAGGTGCAACGTCTTCATGCTCTTCCTCTTTCGAGGTGGAGGGTAGGGGCAGGAGAGTACGAAGCGGACGGTGATCGAGGCAGGTGGGTCGTCGTCGTCGGTCCCGCGATGGGCCGCTCTGACCGCGCTCGGGAACGAGCGACGCCCCGCCCCTGAGGGTGCGGACGGGGCGGCGCACGCTTGCCCGCATAGGGGAGGGAGACGCACTTTCGCGTCCACAGGTGCTCCGCCGGACGAGCCGTCGAGAGCCCTCCCCGACTCGAGAGTCAGTCATGAGCCACCGATTTCTGCCACGCATGTTCCCGCTCACCGTCGCCCTGACGGCACTAACCGCATGCGGTGACGCCGCGCTGACCGGCGACGTCGCCATCACGAACGTCACCGTGGTCGACGCGGTGAACGGCGTCCGGGAAGGCCGCACGGTTCTGGTCGAGGATGGTCGCATCACCGCGGTGACGTCCGCGGACGAGTCCGTGGACGCGACCGAGACGGTCGATGGAACCGGCCGGTACCTGATCCCCGGCCTCTGGGATTTTCACGTGCACACCACGTACGACGATCGTCTCACCGATGCCATGCCCGGACTCTTCCTCAACCACGGAATCACCAGCATCCGCGACACCGGAGGGCCCCTGGACCGTGTCGTTCCTGCCGTACAGGCCCTCCGCGCCGAAGGCGCGACGGCGCCGCGCGTGTTCTTCGCGGGGCCTCTGCTGGACGGAGAGTTCGTGGTCTACGACGGCGACGGGCGCCCCGCCCTTGGAATCGGCAACCCCGACGTGGAGACCGCCCGGGCCAACATGGCGCGCCTCGACGAGCTTGGCGTGGACTTCGTGAAGATCTATGAGATGGTCACGCCCGAGGTATTCGACGTGCTCGTCCAGGAAGCCGAGGCGCGGGGTCTGCCCATGGACGGTCACGTCCCGCTCTCCATGCGGGCCCGGGACGTGGGGCCCCGGGTGCAGTCCCTCGAGCACCTGCGCAACATCGAGATGGACTGCGCGTCCGACCCCGAAGCGCTGCTCGCCGAGCGCCGGCGGAGGCTGGCCAACCCCGATGGTCTGACCGGCGGTGAACTTCGCTCGAGCCTCCACAGCCTGCAGCGTCTGCCGGCGGTGGCAGCCTGGGATGCCGAGGAGTGCGCGGCCGTCATCGCATCGATGGCCTCCACCATCCAGGTGCCGACGCTCCGGCTCAACTCCATGGGGCTCCAGTCTCCCTTCGCGCGGCCCGACTGGCCTGCGGTCCTCGAGAAGCTGCCGGCGGACGTCGCGGCGGAGTGGGGAGCGGCCGGCGAGCGGACGGGCCAGGGCGGTGGGGGCGGTGACACGACGTATGCCGAATTCAGCCTCCACCTCGTGAAGCTCATGCACGACGCGGGCGTCCCGGTGGGCGCCGGCACCGACACGCCCATCGGCTTCGCGGCGCCGGGGTACAGCCTGCACAGCGAGCTCGACATGCTCGTCCGGGCCGGCCTGACGCCGTTGGAGGCGCTTCGCGCCGCCACGGTGCGTCCCGCCGAGTTCTTCGGCCTCCAGGGCGAAATGGGGACGATCGAAGTGGGACGGCTCGCCGACCTCGTCCTGCTGACCGGGAACCCGCTCGAGGACATCGGGAATACGCGCACCGTCGAAGCGGTGGTGACCAAGGGCGACCTGCTCACGCGAGCGGAGCTCGACGCGCTCGTCCGCTAGGCTTCGGGGCGAACGTCGCCAACTCCATCGGGTGGGCCGTCGGCGAGGGCCGGCGGCTCACCCCCCGGCAACGAAGCGTTACACCCGCCGACCGCCCTGGTAGATCTTCGTCTCGTCCTGCGGCGTGTGAATCATCAGAATGGCGTCGTCCCGCCCGTGGCTGCGCATGAGGTCGAGCATCAGCGGCTCCTCCCCCATCCACGGGAATCCATAGACGACGTCGAATTCGTCCAGGGCGCGCCCCAGCTGAAGGTACCCGGACGGACCGTCACCGATCGTCCCGGGACGACCGTCGCCGCGAGCGTTCCGCCATTCCCATCCCATGGGAAGGAAGCTGCCCGCGGCGAACCGCGCGTTCGAGTGCCATTGTGTGGCGAAGTCCCGCGCCACGTCGACCAGGGAGGAGTCGAGCTCGATCCCGCACGAGTCGAAGTCGAGGAGGTCCGCCATGATGGTGATGACGCCCGTCCCCGAGCCCCACTCGAGGAAGCGGCGGCCCGGCCTGCGGAGCGACATGAGCGCGGTCAGGACCGAACCGTACTCCGCGGCCACGAAGGGATGCCAGGCGTCCTGGCGGACTTCGGCGTCGAAGCGGTGCCACCACGCGCGTCCCTCCTCGAACAGGGCGTCGAGGCGCGCGGCGAGCTCCGGGTCGAGGGCCGGCGGCTCGTCAGCCGTTGTCGGGCGGTCCCGGGTCACGCTTCGTCTCGTCGAGCGGCTCGCCGCTGTCGGGGGCCTGCCCGGTCGCGTCTTCGCCCCGGCGCCGTTCTGTCTTCTCCTGCTTCTTTTTCTGCTTCCTCAGCTCTCGCTGACGCTTCTCGAAACCGTAGTTCGCACGTCTGGCCACCATCCCTCCACTGCATCGCCCCGCGCCCTCCCGAATGGAGCCGGCGCCATGACGGACGGTGGGGTACCGCGGACCGAAGTCCGCGAGACGTTCCTCGTCCAGGGCACCCGGAATGTATCTACTTCGGAGGCCTGGCGGGCGCCGGCGCCCACGGATGGCGCCCGGAGGCTGTCTGCCGCGCCACGCGCCTCGCTGCCACGAGCCCCGCGACGAGAATCCTACGGGAACGGTTTGCCCGGACTCGGCCCGCCACGATCGACACCCGCGTCGGACAGCGGGCTCCCGCGTGGGGGGCGGTCAGCGACGCACGTCAGACAGTTCGAGCAGGGCGGTCCTGACCTCCTCTGCCCGACCGAGCCTCTCCAACTCCGCCCACAGGCGATCGATCGTGCGCGAGTCCACGAAGCCCGACACCGCGGTCTGCCACCCCTGGTCCCTGCGGAATCGGTCTACGGCCTCCATCGCGTCGGGCCCGTAAACGTTGGCCCCCGGCGCCTCGGCCGAGATCGCGGGAGCGCCCGGATCGAAGTAGCCGAGCGCGTGCAGGATCACTTTGAGCTGCAGGACGTCCCGACCCGCGAACTGCCTGAGCGTTCTGTAGCCCAGCGTCTCGGAGATCGTTGCGTAGATCGCGCCCATTTCACCGACCGGTTCGGGATGCGCGCACACGTTGATGTCGACGGTCACGCCGTCGGGTCGACGGGACATACCGGGGCGGGGATCGGCCACGAGCACGGCGGCCGACTGCGTCTCGCCATGGCGACCGTCCCCTCCCAGCGCCTGGCCGGCCGCGAGGGCCTCGATCAGCCGGTCGGCCAGGTGACGGGTCGATCCCGCGCCGGCCTCGAAAGTCGAGGCCACGCGATCGACGACCTCGGGGCTGACGAGTGAGTTGCCCTGCACCGCATAGTCGAGGCCGCTCACCTGCGCCACCCAGTCACCCTGCGCCTCCGCGCCGTACTGCCCGGACCCGGTCCACTGCGCCGATCGGCCCTGCATGTCGATGACCCCAACCTGGCGGCGTTCCCGACCCTCGTCCGCCGCCACCACCCGGTCGAGGGCGTCCTGGGGTGACCACCCCTGCTCGAGCAGGTCGAGCAGGTCGTTCCCGTACTCCAGACGCGTACCGCCCTGGGTCGCCACGGCCCCAACACCGGGTCGCACCCACGGTACCGCATTACCGACGCAGGGCCGGCGGGTCGTGACCGCCACGCCGGACTCACCGGTCCGACGATCGATGGCGACGATCGAGAACGTGTGGAATTCCGCCTCTGGGCCCCAGGCGACGGGCTCCTGGGCGGTCGCGCGGCCCGTCCATCCGAGGGCGCAGCTCAGGTGCAGAAGGAAGGCGACCGGGGTCATGCGTGCTGCGAGTCGTGGCATGGAGCTCTCGGTGTGTGCGAGGGCGGTGAAGATCGGGGTAGGAAGGCGAGCAGCGTCCGGCATCATTGTCCGTCCCGCCGAGGCCGTCTGCAAGAAGGGGGCACCCAACGCAGGAACTCGATCGGAATTGCGGCGCCCGAGTTCAAATTGGGGACCGAGTGTGCCAAGGTGAACACGCACGCTCCAGGCACATCTGAGGTGTGCCGCTCCCTGCAAAGCGCCGTCCTGATTAGCTTTGCGCGTACTTCGGGGCGTGGCGCAGTCCGGTAGCGCACCTGCTTTGGGAGCAGGGGGTCCCCGGTTCGAATCCGGGCGCCCCGACTTAAGGAAGTGATGGCCCCACCTGAGGTTACGGCCTCCGGTGGGGCCTTTCGCTTTACGTCGCGACCCTCGGAAACGAAACCAGCGCTGGTGTCATGTTCGCTTGCACGTCGCACGTCAGGGACACGTCATAGTCAC
>JAURER010000005.1 GCA_030827315.1 Gemmatimonadota bacterium
CCAGAACGAGCGAAATCCTCGCGCCATGATGGCGAAGTCGCTCGCCCGACGACGGCCCGGGATCGCCGGAGAGCCGGTGCAGCGCCCGTTCGACCGGCCGCCCCTCGCCGCTGCGGTTCACGACCCGACCGCCTCGGCCGCGTCGTCGCGCTCGTACGCTCTGATGATGTCCTTCACGAGCCGGTGCCGGATGACGTCCTTCGCGTCCAGGTACACGAAGTCGATGCCTTCGATGCCCCCGAGGATCTCCTCGACCTCGAGCAGGCCGGAATCGGACTTGCTGGGCAGATCGATCTGCGTCTTGTCGCCCGTGATCACGACCCTCGAGTTCAGTCCGAGCCGCGTCAGGAACATCTTCATCTGGGCCCGTGTGGCGTTCTGGGCTTCGTCGAGAATGACGAAGGCATCGGACAGCGTACGCCCCCGCATGTAAGCGAGCGGCGCGATCTCGATGGTCGAATCCTCGAGCGCGCGCTGAACGCGCTCGTGCGGCATCATGTCTTCGAGGGCGTCGTAGAGCGGGCGCAGGTAGGGATCGACCTTTTCCTGAAGGTCTCCCGGGAGGAAACCCAGGTTCTCACCCGCCTCGACCGCGGGACGAGCCAGAACGATGCGCTTGACCCGCTTCTTGTAGAGCGCGTCGACGGCGGCGGCGACCGCGAGATAGGTCTTCCCCGTGCCGGCCGGCCCGATGCCGATGACGATGTCGTTGGCCTGGATCGCGCGGACGTAGCAGCGCTGCCCGTCGGACTTGGGAACGATGACGCGCCTCGAGCCCGGCAGCGCGATGCGCACCTCGTCATTGGGGTGAACGATGCCTTCCATTCCTAGCGCGTCCACGCCGTCCGTGAAGCGGGCGATGTCGGTGGTGTCGAACGGCGCACGCAGCCGGGCGAGCTCGATCATGTGCTGCACGACCGGCACGGCCCGCTCGACCGCGGGCAGCGGACCGGTGAGCACCAGGTGGTCGCCACGCATCACGACGCGCACCGAGAAGAGGCGACTCAACTCATGCATGTTCCGGTCGTTCACGCCGGCCAGCATCAGAGGGTCAGCGCCCTCCGCGTCCAGCCGGTGCTCAACCATCGTCTCGCCGTTCGCCACGCACGCTCCCGGAGGCGCTTACGCCCCCTGTTCGCCCTCGTTCACCTTTCCCGTCCGCAGCGTGAGGCCGAGCGCCTCCAGCTCCTGCGGTCCGACGGGTGTCGGGGCACCCTCGAAGAGCGCACGCGCCGCGGTCGTCTTGGGAAAGGCCACCACGTCACGCAGGCTCGACGAGCCCGTGAAACGCTGAACGATACGGTCCATACCCAGCGCAATGCCACCGTGCGGCGGCGCACCGGCAGCAAGCGCCGCGAGAAGGAAGCCGAACTTCTGGTCGATTTCCGCGTCGTCGAGACCCAGAACGCGAAGCACGCGACGCTGCAGCTCCGGGTCGTGAATTCGGATGCTCCCCGATCCGAACTCTGTGCCGTTGTAGACGAGATCGTACGCCGTCCCACGCACCCGCGCCGGATCCGTCTCGAGAAGCTCGAGATCGTCGGCGTGGGGCATGACGAAAGGGTGATGGCCAGCCGCCAGGACCCCGTCCTCCTCGATGAAGACCGGAAAGTCCGTGACCCAGAGCCACGCGTGCTCGCGCACGCGCGGAAGCTCCATGACCCGCGCCGCCGCGTCGCGGACCGCCGCCAGCGTGGGCGACGTGAGTGTGTCGGACCCGGCCGCCACGAGGGCGAGGTCTCCGACCCGGAGCCCCATCGCGTCGGCCTGCCCGGGAGACAGGAACTTGCCGAGGGGCCCGGAGGTGCCGTCGTCGGCGCGCTTCGCCCAGAGCAGCCCGGGCGCACCCGCCGCCTTGGCCACGCCCTCCAGCTCCTCGATCTGCCGGCGGGAGAGTCGGGCGCCGTCCGAAAGGAGCAGCCCGCGCACGCGCCCGCCGGCGGCGACCTGCGTGCGGATGATCCCGAAGTCCACCTCGGCCGTGGCGTCGGTCCAGTCGCGGATCTCGAGCTCGAAACGGAGGTCGGGGCGATCGGACCCGTAGCGATCCATGGCCTCGTACCACGTCATCCGGGGGAACGGAAGGGGAGCATCGATCCCGGCCACGTCCGCGAGGGACGCGACGAGTCCCTGCATCCAGCCGAGAATGTCCTCGACCTCGACGAAGGACGCCTCGACGTCGATCTGCGTGAACTCGGGCTGCCGGTCTGCACGCAGATCCTCATCGCGGAAGCAGCGCGCGATCTGGAAGTACCGGTCGAAGCCGGAGACCATGAGGATCTGCTTGTAGATCTGCGGGCTCTGGGGCAGCGCATAGAACTCGCCCTTGTGCACGCGGCTGGGAACGAGGTAGTCGCGTGCACCCTCGGGGGTCGCCTTCGTGAGGATCGGCGTTTCGATCTCGATGAAGCCGTGCCGGTCCATGTAGTTGCGCGTCTCGAGGACGAGCCGGTGCCGGAGCACGAGGTTCTGCTGCAGCTCCCTGCGGCGGAGGTCGAGCACACGATGCTGGAGCCGGAGTTCCTCGGCCGGAAGCTCGTCCTCGGGTGCCCGGTAGACGGGGATCTCCGGCGTCCGGGCATCGGACAGAATGCGGAGCGAGCGGGCGCGGATCTCCACTTCGCCCGTGGCCATGTCCTCGTTGCGGGCACCCTCCGGCCGGGCGGCGACCACGCCGTGCACCAGGATCACGTCCTCGTGCCCGATCTGCTGGGCGAGCTCCAGGGAGCCGGCCTCCGTCCAGTCGGGACCGAACGAAACCTGGACGACGCCACTGCGGTCACGGAGGTCGACGAAGAGGAGTCCTCCGAGGTTCCGGCGGCGGTGCACCCAGCCGGCCAGCGCCTGTTCGGATCCGTCGTCGGCCGCGCGCAGCCCCCCGACCATGCGGGTGCGAAGCGCCGTGCTCTCGATCTCTCTGTTCGCCATCACGCGATGTCCTCGCCGTCGTCCGATGTATGGGCCCGCGCCAGCATCCTCACTGCGATTCCGTATCCGATCACCAGCCCGGTGACGTCCGCCACCCAGTCCCAGGGATCGGGCATGCGTCCGGGGACGTACCCCTGATGCACCTCGTCGGTCACGCCGTACAGCGCGCCCAGCGCGAGCAGGAGGAGGTGAGGGACGGCTCGTCGAGAACGTCCCCGCCCCCACGCGAGCGCGACACCGAGCACCGCGTACAGCGAAAGGTGTCCGACCTTGTCGCCGAACGGGAGCCAGGAGGCTCCCGGAACGTCGGGAAGCGAGCTGAGGAGGAAGAGGACTGCGGCCCAGAAGGCAGCAGGTCCCCAGACAAGAAGTCGGTTCGCCAAACGTATCGTGTCCGGAGTCGTCGGGTCGAACCGCCGAGTGGCTACAGAGCCCGTGAATCGGCGGCTAAGTTAAACGGGTGAAAATTTCGATTCAACAACCTGCTATGTCCTCCGACGCCCGACCCGACCTGCTGTCCATGACGCCCACCGACCTGCGGGGGGCGCTCGCCGCGCATTTCTCGGGGCGCGGACAGCCCCGGTATCGGACGGGTCAGGTGGAGCGCTGGCTCTACGAGCGGCTCGCGGCCTCGACCGACGAGATGACCGACCTTCCGGAAGCGGAGCGCACCGCGCTGGGTCGGGCGTTCCGGATCGCCGAGCCCGTGGCGCAGACGGTCCAGCGGAGCGCCGACGGGACGGTCAAGCATCTCTGGCGGCTGGAGGACGGTGCCCTCGTCGAGTCGGTGCTCATCCCCACGAGCCGCCGCCTCACGCTGTGCATTTCCTCGCAGGCGGGGTGCGCCATGGGGTGCACCTTCTGCGCGACGGGCTGGGGCGGCTTCGACCGGCAGCTCACCGCGGGTGAAATCGTCGGCCAGTACCGGGCGTCCCGACGCTGGGCCGACGAGAACGGGTACGGTGCCATCTCGAACATCGTGTACATGGGCATGGGAGAGCCGCTGGCCAATCGCAAGGCGGTGATGCCCTCGCTGACGATCCTCAACGAGGGGTACGAGGTCGGCGCCCGCCGGATCACCGTCTCGACCGTCGGCGTCGTACCGGGCATCCTCGAGCTGGCCGCCAGACCCGAGCAGTTCCGACTCGCCCTCTCGCTCCACGCGCCCGAGACCGAGCTGCGCCGGCAGCTCGTTCCGCTGGAGAAGCGTCACGCGCTTCCGGAGCTGATGGAGGCGTTGGAGGCGTTCGACGCGGCCGGTGGCAAGCGGATCACCTTCGAGTACACGATGATCCGGGGCGTCAACGACGACCCCGCCCTCATCGCCCGGCTCGCCGAGCTGGCTCGGCGTGTCCAGGCGTTCGTGAACCTGATTCCGTTCAACCCGATTCCCTACCGTGACTGGCGCCCGTCGACGCCGGAGCGGATCGCGCACTTCGCCAGGGAACTCGAGGAGATGGGCGTCTCCGTCGCCGTGCGGGAGACACGCGGGCGCGACATCGACGCCGCATGCGGCCAGCTGCGTGGCCACACGCTCGTGCAGGTGGCGCGCGCCTCAGGAGATCCCGCGCCCGATCCGGTCCCAGCGGACTTCGCGTAGCGCCGGGAACGGGCGGTACGAGTCCCTGTTGTACGAGTAGTACGTGAAGACCGCGCGCCCTTCCAGACGCCACCCCTCGAGCAGCCCCCAGTAGCGGGAGTCAAGGCTCTTCTCGCGATTGTCGCCTAGCATGAAGTAGCGGTCCTCGGGAATGACGAGCGGGCCCCAGTTGTCACGCGTCGGCGCGTAGGCTGAAGGGTTCACGCCCGCGACCAGGTACTCTCGCTGCCACTGCATCCACGGGTGAACCTCGTCCCCCACGTTGGTGTGCACGGCGTAGGGCTCGTCCCTGGCCTCGCCGTTGATGTACAGTACGCGGTTCCGCATCTCGAGGGTGTCGCCCGGGAGCCCGATCAGTCGCTTGATCAGCATCAGATCCGGCTCATGAGGCGGATCGAAGACGATCACGTCGCCGCGACGCGGCTGTGAATAGCCGGGGATCCGGAGCGGCGTGCCCGGGACGCGAGAGCCGATCGCCATCCGGTTCACCAGGAGCATGTCGCCGACGAGAAGCGTCTCCTCCATGGACCCGGAGGTGATCACGAACGTCTGGACCAGAAAGGTCCTCAGGAAGAGGAAGAGCGCCACCGCGATGACGATCGACTTCGCCCACTCTACGAAGGAGTTGGGGTCTCCCGGTGACTCGGCCGCACGCCTTGCCCGCCGCTCACGAGCGGCCTCCCTGGTTCCCTTGTTCGCCATCGATCGCACCGCGCTCCTGGTCCACGTCCCTTCGTGACTTCGATTCCCCTCGCGCCCGCGAGCTGATCAGCTCCCGAACCAGGAGCGAGGATCCCAGCGGGGCGGATCGTCGGCAGGCCCGACCGTGATGACGGGGCCTCCCGGCATCCACCCTCCTCCCACCACTACGGTCACGTCCAGGAAGAGGTTCGGATCCGGCTCGGAAAGGACGTTATCGATTCCGAGAGAAGCCGCAACGGCCCGGGCGAAGTCGGCCCGCCCGACGCGGTCGATCACGGCCGACGGTCGCCCGGCGTCGAAGCTTCCGGCATTGCCGAAGTGGACGACGTCGAAGCCGGCCTCACGGAGCCTATCGGTGGCGCTGGCCGCCATGCCCGCAACGCCCCCGGCATTGAGAACCTCGACACGCACGCGTTCCTCGCCGGTCCACGCGTTCACCGGGTTTTCGGCCGTGTCGAGCTCGTCCGGGGCGCGCGCGGTCACGATGACGCCGGCGACGAACGTCGTCGACGCCAGCGCGATGGTTCCTGCGACCCAGGTGAGGCGCGACGGCCCGCGCCGGCTCTTGCGGGCCCGTCCGCGACGAGGGGCGGAGGCACGGCGGCCCGTCACGCCGCCTCCCGGACCAGGACGTTCCAGAAGTCGACCGAGCGCGCCTGCAGGGGCGCGCCCCGTTCGAGGCCGCGGCCCATGCGGGCCCGGGCGACCTCGAGGGCCACGTCGTCGAGGGCGTCCGGCATTCGGCCGCGGAGTTCCGCGCGCCACTCCGGCAGATACGTCCGCCCCGGTTCGAGGAAGTCCGCGACGTAGAGCGCACGGCCCAGCGCACCGAAGCGAGGGTCCCCGAGCGTGTGCCAGCCGACGGCCAACAGCAGCTCGCCGTCGAGCACGCCCTCGACGCGGATCCGTTCCGCCGCCGCCGGCCCGTGCAGGACCGCGTCCGGGAGCGTGCGCTCCGCCGGCGGAACGGTCCCCCGCAGCAGAGCAGGGTCTTCGTCACGAAGAGCGTCGTGAAGGTGTGCGGCGGCGACCCAGCGGGTGCGGGCCGCAGCGTCGAGCCCGAGTCCGTCGGCCCACGCCGCCATGAGCTCGGCGACGCGCGCCATGTGCGCCCGACGCGGGTCCCCCGCGACGGCCCACTCCGGCAGGCTACCCTCCGCGGCTCGACTCACTAGGGGGTGCAACGTCAATGCGACTCCTCGGGTGATCATCCGGCGCCGCGACAACATTACCCGATCGACCCGGCCGGCTCCAGTGCGGCCTCGCGGCCGTCGATCCGGTTACCTTCGACCCATGTCGATCCGCTGGGATTCCCTGGTTGCCCGAGCCGTCGCCCGGGAGTTGGACGAGGCGTTCCGCGGCGTTCGCCTCCGGGCGCTTCGCCTGGACGGGCGCACCCGCGATCTCCTGCTCTTCTTTCGGGAGCACACCCTGGTCTGGCGACTCCACCCGGACCGGGGCTACCCCCTGGTTCTGGACGCGGTGGAGCCGGAAGCGGGCGATCACCGCCTCCGGGCCCGGGTCCGGCGCGTGTACGCGCCACCCGACGAGCGCATGATCCTTTTCGAACTCGTCGGCGAGCGCCCGGGGGAGCCCGGGTACGAGATCGTGATCGAGCTCCTGGGCAACCAGATGAACGCGATCGTTGCAGAGGGGCCCGAACGGACCATCCGCCACGTGCTACGCACGCGGGAGGGGGCGCGGCCGGCGCGCGTCGGGATCGCGTGGACCCCGCCTGCGCCCTCCGCCCGACTGGGCACGACCTCCGCCGTCGACATCGACACCTGGGTCGAGCTCCTGTCGCCGGTCCCGCCGCCGACGCGTGCACGGGAGCTCACCCGGACCATGGCCTGGACGTCTCCGCTGAACGCCGACGCGTTCCTGGGAGCGTCCGCCCCCGCCGGCGATCCGGAAGGGCAGCTGCGCCTGGGGCACGCGCGCTGGCGGGCTGCCGTTGAGGACCGGTCCTCCGATGGTCCGACGATCCTCGACACCGACCGGGGGCCGCAGCCCTATCCCTTCCCGATCCCCGACGCGACGTCCCGCCCCGTGACCTCGCTGCTCGACGCCTTTGCGGCGTGCGCCGACGAAGAGATCGCCGCCGGCGACGCCCCGACCGCGCTCGCCGTCGGTCCCGAGCTCCTGGAGCGCCTCGAGCGGACGGTCGCGCAGGCCGAACGGCGTCTCGTACGCCTCGAAGCCGAACTCGCGGAGCGAGAAGACCCCGAGGCTCTGCGGGCGGTCGGCGATCTGATCCTCGCTCGCTATGCCGAGATCCGACCGGGGGCGTCGACCGTGGTGCTCACCGGCTTCGACGGCGGCCCCGTCGAGGTCACGCTCGACCCCTCCCTGCCTCCCCACGAGAACGCCTCGGCGTGGTACGATCGTGCGGGCCGCTCGGAGCGCGCGGCCCAACGCCTCCCGAAGTTGATCCGGCAGGCGCACGCCGCCCGGGACCGTTTCGCCGGGCTGCTCGAGGGGGCACGCGCGGGCACGGTCTCGGCCGAGCAGGTCCGGTCCGCACTGCCGGGCCCGACACGTGTCCGGCGGCGCGGAGAGGATGCGCCCGAAGTCCCCTATCGCACCTTTCGAAGCAGCGGCGGACTGGAGATCCGCGTCGGGCGCGGGTCGAAGCACAACGACGACCTGACGTTCCGCCATTCCGCCCCGGGCGACGTCTGGCTGCACGCGCGGCACGCCGCCGGCGCGCACGTCATCCTGCGCTGGCGCGGTCCCGGGAACCCGCCGGCCCGGGACCTGGAGGAGGCGGCCACGCTCGCGGCCGTTCACTCCAGGGCGCGCACCTCGGGCACCGTCCCGGTCGACTGGACGCTGCGCCGATTCGTCCGGAAGCCGCGAGGAGCGGCGCCCGGCGCCGTGGTACCCGACCGCGTCCGCACGGTCTTCGTACGCCCCGACCCCGGCGTGGCGGAGCGCCTCGCGGAAGGAACCTGACCGAAGGCGCGGTGCGCCCCTCCGCCGCCGCGCGCTCCGTTCGCGTCAGCCGAGCGCCGCGCGCAGCGAGGCGACGAACGCCGCGCCCGCGTCGATGCCCTCCTCTGCGAGCCGCCGAACCAGGGCGCTGCCCACGACGACGCCGTCGGCGACGTCGCCGACGACCGCGGCCTGCTCCGGGGTCGAAATGCCGAAACCGACCGCGACCGGAAGGTCTACGGCAGCCCGGATCGCCTCGACCTCCGATGCGAGCGAGTCAGACAGGTCGGTACGCGCCCCGGTCACGCCGGTGCGGGAGATGTAGTACAGGAAGCCGGATCCGCCGCGGGCCACGTCGGGAACGCGCACGAGCGGCGTCGTCGGGGCGATGAGGCGGATGAGGTCGAGCGGGGAATCGATCAAAACGGACTCGAGGGCCGGATCCGCACCGGTGGGAAGGTCGGTCAACAGGAGCCCCGACGCACCGGCGTCGACCGCCGCCCGGACGAAGCGATCCACACCGAACCGCAGCACCGGATTCAGGTAGGTGAAGAGCACCACCGGTGTATCACGCCGGGCGCGGAAGGCGGCGAGGTCGTCGAGCACACGCTCGACGGTGGTGCCGTTCGCGAGGGAGGCGAACGACGAAGCCTGAATGGTCGGGCCGTCCGCCAGCGGATCCGAAAACGGAATGCCGAGCTCGAGCACGTCGGCGCCCGCGTCGGCGAGCGCTTCGAGGAGGGGTACCGTCGCGTCTTCCGACGGATATCCCGCCGTGACGTAGGGAACCAGGGCGGAACACCCCATGGCGCGACGCGCCGCGAATGCCTGGGAGATCACGATAAGAGGTAGTCGCTCACGCGGATGCCGTACTTCTGCGGATCCGTCGTCTTGATGATGTGGTGGATGGGGGCGCCAGTGACGGGATCCACCTGCGCGAGATCGATCGTCTTCGGCTCCGGGAGCGGAAGGCCGACCGCGTCGGAAATGACGCGCACCGTCGGCCGGTGCAACAGGTTCGCGTCGTGGTTGACCTTCGAAACGATCGCCATCTCGTGCGTATCGAGGATGACGAGCGTGCCCACCGGATACACCCCGGTCGCCGTGATGAGCACCTTCACCAGGAGCGGGTCGAAGCCTCGCTTCGGGTTGTCGCGCATCTCTCGCAGGACTTCGTCCGGTGACCACGGCTGGTACTGGTAGCTCCGGACCGAAGTGCCGGCGTCGAAGGCGTCGGCCACGGCGACGATGCGCGCGAAGAGTGTCGGCTGGCGCTCCCGACGGGTCGCCGGATACCCGGTCAGGTCCACCTTCATGTGGTGCTCGTACGCGATGAGCATCTGGCGATACGGCACGTCCGCGAAGCCGTGCATGTGGAAGAGCAGGAGCATGCCCTCCGTCGGGTGCTCCTTGAGCTGCGCCCACTCGTCGTCCGACAGGCCGCCGGCCTTGTTGACCACCTCGGCCGGAAGGCGCTGCTTTCCGATGTCGTGAAAGAGTGCACCGAGCCCGAGCTCGTAGAGCTGCACGCGCTCGAGCCCGAGTCTCTGACCGATGATGACGCTGAAGATCGAGACGTTCACCGAGTGGGTGAACGTGTACTCGTCGAAGTCACGCAGCGTCGTCATGGTGACCATGGAAGACTCGTTCGAGAGCACCTGGTCGACGATGCCCTGCACCGCCCGCTTCACCTTGCGGACGTTGACGGCTTTCCCGATGCGCATGTCGCCCATGACGTCCTGCGCGACCTTGACCGACTGGGCGTAGGTGCGCTTCGCCGCGGTGAGCGCCTCTTCGTCGTCGTCCCCCGGCTCGTCGACCTTCGTGGCCGGCCGGAGCAAGACGTGGCGGACCTGCGTCTGCCGAAGCCGCTCGAGGAAGCCGGCGAACGGGTCGTCGCCCGAGGGCGGGCGAAGGAGGCTCGCGAGGAAGGGGGCCCACTCGGAGCGATTCATCCCCCGCACGACCTCGACGGCGCCGATCCCGTGCGCGCCGAGCGCCTTCGCGAACGATCCGAAGGTCGCGAAGTTCGACAGGTCCAGCCGGAGCCGGGTCTCGTTGAGGAAGAAGAAGTCACCGACGACGCGGACCTCGGCGGATCCCTCCGCCTCGAGAATGCCTTCGATCAGGGTGTGTAGTTCCGTGACCGCCTGCTGTACCGTCTCGTTCTCGACCGGATACAGTCGCAGGGCGCTCAGGGCGCCGAAGAGGGAGGTGAGGACCTTGCGTCCGAGCTCCTGGGGGTTGCCGACTCCTCCGGACATCACGTCAGTCCTCCTGCCGGAGGGCACGGTTCACGTTGCTGCGAACCACGGGATCTTCGTCCTGGGTCGCACGCTCGAGGACGTGGCGGGCACGGGCCGTGCCGATCCGGCCGAGGCCCAGCGCCGCCGCCGCGCGCATGTCGGTGGATTCCCGCCTGCCGAGGAGCCCCTTACGGTTGAGGAGCTCGTCCAGCAGCTCGATCCCGGCGTCCCCGGCGGCCATCCCGAAGGCCTCGAAGATCGCGATCTTTTCCGTGATGTCCGCGGCGCGCGTGTGCTTGCTACGAATAAGTCCGGCGAGGGACTTCGATGCCGGCGCGTAGCGGAGTTGACCCAGGGCGCGCGCCGCCGCGATCCGCACCTCCCGCTCCGGGTCCTGCAGCGTCTCCTCCAGCGCGCCCGCGACCATCGACGCCTTGAGCTTCACCGCGGCCTCGACCGCCGCCAGGCGTACGGCGGGATCATCGTGGTGGAGCAGGCCCGCGAGCGACGGTCCGGCTTCGGTCACCTGCATCTCGCCCGCCAGGCGCGCCGCCGCAGCTGCGACGCGCGCATCCTCTTCCTCCAGCAGCTGCACCAGCGCCGCCCGATGCTGTCTCGCGATACCGTGCACCGCCTTGCGCAGCACCGCCTGCAGCTCCTTGTGCTGGACAGTCTCAGACTCGCGCAGCAGCGGGGCGAGCGCACCGCCCCGCATGAACTGCAGGAACGCACCGAGCTGGGCCGAGGAGGCCCGGATCGAGCCCTGGTAGAGCGCCGCGATCAGTTCCTCGATGGCTTCCCGGGAGCTGATGCCGTCGAGGATCCTACCGCACGCGGCCAGCTGATCCTCCTGGAACATGCCGGGCATCTGCTCCATACGGCGCAACTCGAGCAGTACGTTCGTGGCCGACACCAGTCCGCCCCGACTCAGGAAGCTCGGCAGCAGGGTCTCCAGGATTCGGAGGATCTCGGTCTGCCGCGCACGGTTCTCCGGCTCCTCGAGGCGGTCGAAGAGCGCCTTGAGCACGTCCGCGCGCGTGTCGCGCCCGAGCTCCGCCTGAAGTTCCGCCCGAAGCGCCGCCATCTCGCGCGGGTCCAGGGCGTAGAGCGTCGGGTTGAAGTCGTCCTGCCTGACGGCCTGCGGACCGTCCGGAACCCCGTCGGACGCAGACCCGGAAGCCTGCGCCTCGATCTCCTCGTCCTCGGCCGCAAGCGCGGCCTGGAGCTCGGGTCCGGTGTTCCCCGGCCCGGCCTCGGGGAGGGCGAGGCCCTCCGCGAGCAGGTCGACGTACCTGTACTCGAAGCACCGGAGCTCCTCCTCCCAGAGCACGGTGAGGAGGTCGTCTCCCTCGGGCACAAGCCTGCGGGCCTTCTGCAGAACACCCAGGAAGCGCTCGACCTCGTGACCGATGCCAGGGAGGAAGGTGATCTCGCGCACACCGTCCTTGAAGAAGAGGAAGGCCAGCGAGTCGTTGCGTGATTCGGAGTGATACACCTCGGACCCGCCGAGCCAGATCCGATCCTCGTCCATCGTTACGACCAGCCGATCGAGCTGCGTCCAGAGCCGATCGAAGTCGCCGCGCAGGGTCTCGACGAACCGCTGCCGGACGGGGTTGTTCTGGTCATACAGCTGGTGGGCCCGGAACGCCTTTCCAAGCGTCACGAAGAGAGCGCGCACCTCCTCGACGGGTAGATCGCTCTCCCTCCAGTCGACCCCTGGATCGGGTCCGCCGGCCGGGTCGATTCGCTCGGTCACTGCGTTCTCAGATCAGGTGGTCGCGGCCCTCGAGGCGCGCGACGTGCGCGACGTCCTTGTCCCCACGGCCCGAGAGACACACCACGATCGGGCCCTCCTGGTCCGTGCCGTGCTCGATCACCCAGGCGATGGCATGTGCGGTCTCTAGGGCTGGGATGATGCCCTCGAACTGAGACAGTCTTCGCATGGCGTTCAGCGCGTCGTCGTCCGTGACCCAGCTGTACTCCGCACGTCCCGAATCCCTGAGCCACGAGTGCTCGGGGCCGACGCCCGGATAGTCGAGTCCTGCCGAGACGGAATGGGCTGGCGCGACCTGCCCGTCGGCATCCTGCAGAAGGTAGCTGAGGGAGCCGTGGAGGACCCCCGGAACCCCGACGGCGAGGGAGGCGGAATGTCGCCCGCTCTCGAGACCCTGCCCGCCGGCCTCCACTCCGACCAGCCGGACCTCACGGTCCGGAATGAACGCGTGGAAGATGCCCATGGCGTTCGACCCGCCGCCGACGCACGCGACCACGGCACCGGGAAGGCGCCCCTCCTTCTCGAGGATCTGCGCGCGTGCCTCGATGCCGATCACCGACTGGAAGTCCCTGACCATGCGCGGAAAGGGATCGGGGCCCACCACGGAACCGATGATGTAATGCGTGTCCCTGACGTTCGTGACCCAGTCGCGGATGGCCTCGTTCGTGGCGTCCTTGAGCGTGCGGGTACCGGAGCGCACCGGTCGGACCTGCGCACCGAGCAGCTCCATGCGGTAGACGTTGAGCGCCTGTCGCTGCACGTCCTCCTCGCCCATGTAGACCACGCACTCCATGTCGAAGATCGCGCACGCAGTCGCGGTGGCGACCCCGTGCTGGCCCGCCCCGGTCTCGGCGATGATCCGACGTTTCCCCATGCGACGGGCGAGGAGCGCCTGGCCGATCGTGTTGTTGATCTTGTGGGCACCCGTGTGATTGAGGTCCTCTCGCTTGAGCCACACCGACGGATGCCCGATCGCGGCACCGAGGCGGCGTGCCTGGTAGAGCGGCGTCGGTCGTCCGACGAAGTCGGCACTGAGCGCCGCGAGTTCCGCCCGAAAGGCGGGATCCGCGCCCGCCTCGGCATAGGCGCAGGTGACCTCGTCGAGCGCCTCCATGAGGGTCTCGGGGACATACCGTCCGCCGTAGGCGCCGAAACGCCCCGACTCGGGGTCGGCGTCGGCGCGGGCCGCGGCAGGCAGTGGTGGAGCGTTCTTCACGGGAGCAACTCGGAAAGGGCTGTCGGTGACGGGTCTACCCGGGCGGGGGAGCGACGTTGCGCACCGCCCGCACGAAGGCCTCGACGCGCGCTGGGTCCTTCACCCCGCGCTCGCGTTCGACGCCCGACGACACATCTACCACCTGGGGTCGGAAGCGCGCCACCTCGCCCTCGACCGTCTCCGGTGTGAGGCCGCCCGCGAGCACGAAAATCCGGTCCGAAGGGAGCGCCACGAGTACGCCACCGGGGTCCACGTGGAGCCGCAGACCGGCTCCCCCAACCGCCCCGGCCCGCCAACCCTCGACCAGGAAGCCGTCGACGAGGTCGCCGACCTCGCGCACGGCCCGGGTGACGTCGCCGAGGGTGCGCGCACGCACGGCCTTCCAGATCCGCCAGGCGCCGGCGTCGCGCAGGGCCCCCACGGTATCCCGCCCCTCGCTGCCGTGGAGCTGGAGCGTGCCCGCGCCCATCATCCTCGCCGCCTCGACGGCCCGGGACGGTGGTTCGTCGACGAGCACCGCGACCCGCTCGACGCCGACGTCGCGGAGTAGACGCGCCGCCGCGACGGGCTCCACACTCCGCGCGAAGCCCGCGGAGACCACGACGCCGACGTAGGCCGCACCGGCCGCCTCGGCGTGCCGGGCGTCCTCGGCGCGTGTCACCCCGCAGATCTTCACGCGCACGGGGGCAGCCGCCGCGTCCGGTCGAACGGTGCTCACGCCCCGACCCGCGGCGCTCTCGACACCCCGACGAGCGCGGAGGCCGCCGCCGACGGATCCGGGGCGGAGAGCAGGGACTCCCCGACCAGGATCGCGTCCACCCCGGCCGCGCCCAGGCGCTCCACGTCGACCCGGGTCCGGATCCCGCTCTCGGAGACGACGGCCGCACCCTGCGGCAGGCGATCGAGGATGGCCACGGTCGTCCCGAGATCGGTGACGAAGGTTGCCAGGTCGCGATTGTTGATCCCGATCAGCTCGGCCCCGATGCGCGCGGCGCGGTCGAGCTCCACCGCATCGTGGACCTCCACCAGGGCCGACATGCCGAGGGCGGTTGCGGCGGTGTGCAGCCGCGCCATCTGGTGGTCGTCGAGGATGCGCGCGATGAGCAGGACGGCGTCCGCCCCGGCGGCACGGGCCTCGATGACGTGCAGCGTATCCAGGGTGAAGTCCTTGCGCAGCACCGGCAGGCGGACGGCCCGGGACACGGCGCGGAGGTCATCGAGCGAGCCCCCGAAGTACTCGCCGTCTGTGAGCACGCTCACCGCCGCGGCGCCCGCCCGCTCGTACCCGGCGACCAGCTCGGCCGGATCGAGGTCGGGGCGGATGGCACCGGCACCCGGCGATCGGCGCTTGCACTCCGCGACGAGCGCGACGGTCGGTCCCCCGGCCAGCGCCCCGAAGAAGTCTCGGGGCGGACGCGCGTGCTCCAGGGCCGCTTCGAGCTCGGCGGCGCGCGGACGCAACTGCTCAAGCTCGCGCCGCTTGGTGGCCACGATTCGGGCAAGGATCCCCGGGACGGTGTTCATGCTTGCGTTTCGGGCAACGTTCGGGTACCCTTACTTCGGTTCCTGTTCGGGTCCCCACCGGGAGGAGGGCGGCAGAGATGCCCCTCACCAAGCGCCAGAAAGAGATCCTCGACTACATCGAGAGCTTCATCGAAGATCGGGGCTACGCTCCCAGCTTCGAGGAGATCGCGGAGTCGTTCGGGTATTCCTCGCTCGCGACGGTGCATGAGCACCTGAGCAATCTGGAGCGCAAGGGGTACATTCGGAAGTCCTACAACGAGAGTCGTTCCATCGAGCTGGTCGGCCGGGATTCGGCGATTCCGGTCGTGGAGCTCCCGCTGCTCGGCGCGGTGGCGGCGGGCCTGCCCATCGAGGCGATCGAGGACCGGGAAACCCTCGCCGTGCCTCCGGACATGATCTCCCGCAGGCGGGACAACTACGTCCTGCGCGTCGAGGGAAACTCGATGATCGAGGAGCAGATCCGGGACGGGGACTACATCGTCGTCCAGGCGCAGGAACACGCCGAGGACGGCCAGATGGTCGTGGCGCTGGTCGACGGAGAGTCCGCGACCGTAAAGAAGCTCTATCGGGAGGGCGGCGGCCGCATCCGGCTGCAGCCCGCGAACCCCACGATGGCGCCGATCTTCGTGAACGCGGCGGACCTGAGAATCCAGGGCGTAGTGGTCGGCGTCATCCGGAAGTACTGAGCGAAGCCGAACGCCGCCGTCAGCTCGACTTGGGGTCGTTGGTCGCGTCTCGGAGCGCGGCGAGTGCGTCGCGCGCCCTTCCGCCGTCGATCGAGCGCTCGGCCGCCTCCACCGCGGAGGCCCAGTCCTCGGCAAGCCCCGCAGCGAGGATCGCCGCCGCGGCGTTCAGGACGACGGCGGTGCGCGCCGCCCCCCCTTCCCCATCCAGCACGCGCCGGATGATGGTCGCGTTTTCCTGGGGCGAGCCCCCGGCCAGACCCCCGGGCTCGACCGGCTCGATGCCGAGCGAGCGGAGATCGAGGTCGCGGCGGCGGACCTCGCCGCCCCGCACCTCGGCGACCCGCGTCACGCCGAGCGGGCTGACCTCATCCATGCCGGGCTCACCGTATACGACCAGCGCATGGAGGTGCCCCAGCTCGACGAAGGCGCCGGCGATGAGATCGACCAGGCGCGGATCGGCCACGCCGACGACCTGACGACGGGCACCGGCCGGGTTGGTCAGCGGGCCGAGGATGTTCATGACCGTTCGAACGCCGAGGCCGCGCCGGACCGGACCGACATGGCGCATCGCGGGGTGCAGAAGCGGCGCGAACATGAAGACGATGCCGGCCGTGGAAAGCACCTCCGCCATGCGTTGCGGCGTCAGGTCGATGCGTACCCCGAGCGCCTCGAGCACGTCGGCGCTCCCGCTCCTCGACGTGAACGAGCGGTTCCCGTGCTTGGCGACCGGCGCACCCGCCCCGGCAAGCACGAAGGCGGCTGCGGTCGAGATGTTGAACGTCGTGACCGCGCCGCCACCCGTGCCGGCCGTGTCCACGAGCCTGTCCGGATCATCGAACCGGACCGGCACCATGGCCTTGCGGAGCGCTCGCACGCCTCCGGCCACCTCCGGGGCGGTGATCCCGCGAGCCTGGAGGCCGAGGAGGAAGCCGGCCATCTGAATCTCCGACGCGGACCCGTCCATGAACCGGTCGAACGCGCGCTCGGCCTCGTCGGCGGTGAGCGCGCGTCCGTCGGCCAGGGCGTCGAGCAACGGAACCAGGTCGGCGGTAGCGTCGGGAGTCATGGCCGCAAGGCTAATAGCCGTGCGGATTTCAGGTCAAACCGGACCACCGGCGGGACCGGTTGACACCCCCCCCGACGCGTCTACCTTTGCGCGGTGGACGCCCCCGACTTCCATCGTTTCCGCCTCACCGTCCACTACGACGGCTCGGCGTTTCACGGCTGGCAGCTGCAGCCGGAGCACCGCTCGGTTCAAAGCGAACTCGAGGCAGCACTCTCCCGTCTGGCCGACCGCCCGACGGCCGTGATCGGCGCCGGACGGACGGACACCGGAGTCCACGCGACGGGGCAGGTCGCGTCCGCGGACATGCCTTCCTCGTGGACCGCGGACCGACTGCGCCGGGCCCTGAACGCCCTGCTCCCGGGAGACGTGTGGATCGCGGACGCCGCCCACGCCGCGGCAGACTTCCACCCGCGCTACGACGCGGTGCGGCGCACCTACCACTACGAGGTCGGACTCCGGACGGAAGCGGCCTCGCCCTTTCACCGGCGCTGGTGCTGGCCCCTCTGCGAGCCGCTCGAGCGTACGCTGCTCGACCGGGCCGCGGGGCACGTGGTCGGGGAGCACTCCTTCGAGTCCTTCTCCAAGGCGGGCCAGCCCGAGCGCGGCACGCGCTGCCACGTGCACTCCGCGACGTGGTCGGACACCTCGGTCGGGGTACGGCTGACCATCTCCGCCAACCGTTACCTGCACCACATGGTGCGCTACCTGGTGGGCACGATGGTCGACGTCGCACGTGGCCGACGCCCTCTCGAAGAAATGGCTAGATTGATGGCCAACGAACCCGGCCTGGTGACGTCGCCCCCCGCCCCCGCGGGTGGCCTCTTTCTGCACCGGGTCGAGTATCCGGGCGATCCCGCGGGCGCCCCGGACCCCGACATCGAAGCCCTCCACGTCCCCGAACCCCTCCCGACATGAAGATCTTCCTCGACACCGCCGACCTCGGCCAGATCCGGCGCGCGGCCGACGCGGGCCTCATCGACGGTGTCACGACCAATCCTTCGCTTGTGGCCAAGGTCGCGGAGAATCGCGACGTCACCGATATGTACCGCGAGATCTGCAAAGCCGTCGACGGCCCCGTCAGCCTCGAGGTCGTGGCGGTGGACCGCGACACGATGATCGCCGAGGGGCGCAAGCTCGCGGCGATCCACGAGAACGCGGTGGTCAAGGTCCCGCTGACGGAGGACGGACTGAAGGCGTGCCGGGCGCTCGTCGACGACGGTCACATGGTCAATGTCACCCTCTGCTTCTCCGTCTCGCAGGCGCTGCTCGCGGCAAAGGCCGGTGCGACCTTCGTCTCTCCGTTCGTCGGCCGCATCGACGACATCTCCGGCGAGGGCATGCAGTTGATCCATCACATCCGGCAGGTGTACGACAACTACGGCTACGACACGGAGATTCTCGCCGCGTCGATCCGCCACCCGATGCACGTCGTCGAGGCGATGCTCATCGGTGCCGACTGCTGCACCATTCCGCCGGCCGTGCTCTGGCAGCTGAGCCGCCACCCGCTCACCGACCAGGGGCTCGACGCCTTCCTCAAGGACTGGAATGCCGCCGGTACGGCCATCTGAACGATCACGCCGGCTGGCGGCGACGATCGCCACGCTCGCGGCGCTCGCGCCGGCCTCGGGGTGCACGCCGGAAACCGCGGACGCGCTCAACGCAAGCGGAACCGCCGAGGCCGCGGTCTCGATGCCGGCTCGTGGTCGGGAGGCGTCCAGCGCACCCTACGTCGACCTCTTCGGGGCCGCGACGCAGGCTGGCGCAGCGCGGGTACAGGATCTGGACGCGAGCCGGGCGACCGCCATCGTGCGGGCGACCGCTCGGGTCGCCCCCGCGGTGGTGAGCGTGAACGTCATCCGAACCCAGCAGGTCCGCCCGCGCACCATGTGGGAGAGCCTCTATCTCCCCCCCGGCGCCACGCAGCGGAGCGCGGGGTTCGGATCCGGCGTCATCGTCAGCAAAGACGGCATCGTCATCACGAACGACCACGTGATCAGCGGAGCCACGCAGATCCAGGTCACGCTTCCCGGTGGGCGTGACGCGAACGCCGAGCTCATCGGCACCGACCCGGTGGCGGACATCGCGGTCCTGCGCATCGACGTGGCCGACCTGCCGGTCGCTCCCGTGGGCACCGTCGAGGGGCTCATGATCGGAGAGTGGGCCATCGCGATCGGGAACCCGCTGGGAAACTACGTCGGTGACAGCGAACCGACCGTGACCGCTGGTGTGGTGTCGGCCGTCAATCGGAACATCTCGCCCTCCTCCGAGGACGAGGGATTCTACTTCGGCATGATCCAGACCGACGCGGCCATCAACCCCGGCAACTCCGGGGGTGCGCTGGTCAACGCCGAGGGGGAAGTGATCGGGATCAACGCATCGATCATCTCTCGAAGCGGGGGCAGTGAGGGACTCGGCTTCGCCATCCCGATCGACCGCGCGCTCCGGATCGCCGACGACTTCCTTCGCTACGGCGAGGTTCGCCGGGCCTTCGTGGGTCTCGAGGTCGAGCCCGTCGAGGCCGATGCGTGGGGCCGGCGCCGCGGCGTGCGCATCAGCCGGGTGGCCGCCGGCTCGCCCGCCGACGAGGCTGCGCTTCGGCCAGGGGACATGCTCCTCGAAGCCAACGGGCGACCCCTCACGGGCCCATTGGACTGGGAAGGCGTTCTGCTCGACCTGCGGGCCGAAGACGAAGTCGCCATCTCCGTGCAGGGCCAGCCGCGGCGGGTGGCGCTGCGCGCCATCGCCTTCCCCTCGGTTACCGCATCGCGCGTGACGCTGTTCCGGGACATCCAGCTCATCACCGTGACCTCGCAGATCCAGCTCGAGCGCGGGCTGGTCAGCAGCGACGGCGCCCTGGTCGACGACATCAGCGACGAGCTGGCTCGCCAGCTGGGGCTGCGGCGCGGCGACGTGATCCTGCAGATGAATCGTGTTCGCATCCGCACCGCGGACGACGCGGCGCGCTTTTTCGGCTCGCTCAGCGGCGAGGGCCGGATCGTCCTCTATCTCGAGCGCGGCGGCAGCTACGGAACCCGAACCCTCTACTGGCGAGGCTGAGTGACTCCACAGGATCCGCTGGACGAGTACGTCCACCCGCTCACCGACCGGTACGCGTCGAAGGAGATGCAGAAGCTCTTTGCTCCTCGCCGTCGCTTCGGCACCTGGCGCAGACTCTGGGTAGCGCTCGCCGAGGCCGAAGCCGACCTGGGCATCGACATCTCGGACGAGGCGCTCGCCCAGATGCGGGCCGCCGTCGACGAGCTCGATCTCGCGAAGGCCGCCGAATACGAGCGCCGCTTCCGGCACGACGTCATGGCGCACGTGCACCTCTTCGGGGACGATGCGCCCGCCGCCAGGGGAATCATCCACCTGGGCGCGACCAGCGCCTTCATCGGCGACAACACCGACCTCATCGTCCACAGGGAGGCACTGTCCCTCGTCCGGACGCGGGTGACGCGGTGCGTGGAAGCCCTTGCCGTGTTCGCGCGCGAGCACGCCGAGTTGCCGACGCTCGGGTACACGCATTTCCAGCCGGCACAGCCGACCACCGTAGGCAAACGGGCCACCCTGTGGATCCAGGATCTGCTGCTCGACCTCGAAGAGCTGGATCACCGCATCGACACGCTGCGCTTCCGCGGCGTTCGCGGGACTACGGGCACGCAGGCCTCGTTCCTGGAGCTCTTCCAGGGAGACCACGACAAGGTGGACGCGCTCGACACGGCCGTCGGGCAGAAGATGGGCTTCGAGTCGACGTACCCGGTCAGCGGTCAGACGTACACGCGCAAGGTCGACTTCGCCGTGCAGGCGTCACTCGCCGGCGTGGCCGCCTCGGTATCCAAGATCGCGCACGACCTCCGTATCCTGGCGCACCTGCGCGAGGTGGAGGAGCCGTTCGAGTCCGAGCAGATCGGCTCTTCGGCCATGCCCTACAAGCGCAACCCGATGCGCGCGGAGCGGATGTGCGCGCTGACACGCCACGTCATGGTGCTGGCCCAGGATCCGGCGTTTACCGCCGCCACGCAGTGGCTCGAGCGGACACTCGACGACTCGGCGAACCGCCGGCTCTCGATTCCCGACGCCTTCCTCGCCCTCGACGGATCGCTGGTCCTGCTGGAGAACGTTGCACGAGGACTGATCGTAAACCCCCAGGTCGTCCGACGGAATCTCGCGGAGCACCTTCCCTTCATGGCCACAGAAACGATCTTGATGCACGCGACGTCGCGGGGGGGCGACCGGCAGGAGTTGCACGAACGGATTCGGCAGCACTCCATGGCCGCCGCGCGGCGCATGAAGGAAGAGGGCGCGGATGCGGATCTGCTCGAACGAATCGCCGGGGACGAGGCCTTCGGGCTCTCGGCCGAAGAGTTGGCGCAGATGGTCGACCCGATGCGCTTCGTGGGCCGCGCGCCCGCGCAGGTCACCCGCTTCCTCGAAGGCTGGGTCGAGCCGACGCTCGAACGCCAGCGCAGGCAGATGCTGAACCTCGAAAATCCGGAACTCCATGTCTGATTCTACCGTGCACCAGTCCGACCTCGATCTGAAACTGCTTCACCGCGGCAAGGTCCGGGACGTCTACGAAGTCGACGCCGACACGCTGCTCATGGTCGCGAGCGACCGGGTGAGCGCCTTCGACGTCGTCCTTCCCCAGCCCATCCCCCACAAGGGAGAGGTGCTCACGCTTGTCACCGCCTGGTGGCTCGAGCAGCTCGACGGGGACATCGCGCACCACCTCATCGCCGTCGACCCCGACCGCATCATCGCACGGTACCCGCACCTGGCAGCCAGCCGGAACGTCTGGGCCCGGCGCGCGATGCTGGTGCACCGCACCGAACCGGTCCTCGTCGAGTGCGTGGTGCGCGGCTACATCTCCGGTTCCGCGTGGAAAGAGTACCGTCAGAACGGAACGCTTGCCGGCGAAGCCCTCCCGACGGGGCTCCAGGAGAGCCAGCGGCTCGACCCGGCCATTTTCTCGCCCGCCACGAAGGCGCAGCAGGGCGAGCACGACGAGAACATCACGTACGGGCAGATGATCGAGATCCTCGGCCCGGAGCTGTCGGGGCGCCTCCGGGACCTCTCGCTCCGAATCTACGGCCACGGCCGGGACGTCGCGGAGAAGAGCGACATCATCCTGGCGGACACGAAGTTCGAGTTCGGTCACAAGGACGGCCGGCTCCTCCTGATCGACGAGGTGCTCACGCCCGACTCATCGCGCTTCTGGCCGAAGGAGAGCTACGGGATCGGGCGCGGGCAGCCCTCCCTGGACAAGCAGCCGATCCGTGACTGGCTCGAGACCCTCGACTGGGACAAGAGCCCACCCCCACCCGACCTTCCGGGGGACGTGGTACAGGCCGCTTCCGACCGGTATAAGGAGGTCTTCAAGCGACTGACCGGCATCGACCTGGCCGCCTACGTGCCCCCGCTCTTCGGGGACGACCGCTGATGTTCGCCCGCGAGGGGTACCCGTTCGCTGCGGCGGCGCTGCTCCTCGCGGGTGTACTCTGGTCCGCGATCTGGGCCGGACTGGGCGGCTCGGGCGGCGCCGGGTGGGTGGCGCTCCGGGGTGCGGCGTGGCTCTTCACACTCCTCGCACTCTTCGTGCTCTGGTTCTTTCGTAACCCCGAGCCGAGCATCCCCACCGATGCGACCCTGGTGGTCGCGCCCGGTCAGGGGAAGATCATCCTTGTCGAGGACGTCGAGGAGACGAGCTACGTCGGGGGACGCGCCACGAAGATCTCGATCTTCCTCAGCGTGTTCGACGTCCACGTGCAGCGCGCGCCCGTGAGCGGCACCGTCGAGCAGAAGATCTACCGGCCCGGGGCCTACGCGGTCGCCTGGGCCGACAAGGCTTCGGAGGACAACGAACAGGCGTCCCTGGGCATCGCCACCGAGAACGGGCGCGTGCTGGTTCGCCAGATCGCGGGGCTCGTGGCCCGGCGGATCATCACGGACCCCTCAGAGGGCGACACGGTCGAGCGAGGGCGGCGCTTCGGGCTCATCCGGTTCGGATCCCGGGTCGACCTGTTCATCCCGGCGCACTGGGAGGTCCTGTGCGCCGTCGGCGACCGGGTCACCGTCGGATCGACCCCGCTGGCCCGTCAGCTTCCGGAGTCGACGCCGTGAACCCGCTGCGGAGAGATCCGGAGCGGGCCGGGCATCGCCGGCGCACGCTGCAGCGGGGCGTGATCATCCTGCCCTCCGCCTTCACGCTCGGCAATCTCTTCTTCGGCATCTATGCGATGGTCTCCGCCTCACGCGGCGACTTCATGTGGGCCGGATGGTGCATCATCTTCGCCGGCGTCCTGGACATGCTCGACGGGCGCGTCGCTCGCTTCACGCGCACCGGATCGGCGTTCGGCGCCGAGCTCGATTCGCTGGTGGACGCGATCTCGTTCGGGGTGGCGCCCGCCCTCGTCATGTTCGAGCTGTTCTTCGCCGACACCGAGTGGAGCTGGATTCTCAGCTTCGTCTACATCACCGCCGTCGTGGTTCGCCTGGCGCGCTTCAACGTCGAACAGGGCGGCGAGGCGAAGCGCTCCTTCCACGGCCTGCCGTCTCCGTCCGCGGGAATGACGCTCGGTGCGTTCTATCCGTTCAGCCAGACGCCCTTCTTCGCCGCCAACCTCTCGGACCTGCCGTGGGCCGAGATCATCGCGATTGGAATGGTCCTGCTGGCGGTGCTCATGGTGAGCCACGTGCCCTACGCCAAGGTGGGCCGCATCGGGCTGCGGACACCGAGGGGGATCGCGAACACGGTGATCGCTCTGGCCGCGCTCTTTCTCGCCCTGTATGTACCGGAATACTACTTCTTCACCGTCCTCGTTCTCTACACCGCGTGGGGTCTGGTGAAGTCCGTGCTCCTCGGATTCCTCGATCGCCTCCCGACCGGAGATCCGCTGCTGGACGAGGACGACGAGGAGCAGGACGATGCCCGCGCCGAGGTCCGTGACGTGGACTACGGCGACCTCGGCCCGAGGGGCCGCAGCAGCAATCCGACACAATCCGACGACGCTCTGGAGGAACAACGTTGAGCCAGTACCGCATCGAGGTTCGGGTGAAGCCTCGCCCCGGGCTCCTCGACCCGCAGGGGAAGGCTATCCACCATTCGCTCAATTCCCTCGGCTGGGAAGGCGTGCACGATGTGAGGGTCGGAAAGGCCATCTACATCGATCTGGACGCGGCCGACGAGGCCGCGGCCCTCGAGGCCGCCGGGGTGATGTGCCGCAAGCTGCTGGCCAATCCCGTGACCGAAGACTTCGAGGTCACCATGGTGGGGGCGCTCGAGGGAGCCGGCTCATGAAGGTCGCCGTCGTCACGTTCCCCGGCTCCAACTGCGACTACGACCTGTACAAGGCCGTGCAGCAGGTCGGCGCCGAGGTCGAATTCGTCTGGCACCGGGAGCGGGGCCTTCAGCGCTTCGAGGCCGTGATGCTTCCGGGCGGGTTCTCCTACGGGGACTACCTGCGGGCGGGCGCCATCGCGCGCATGAGTCCCGTCATGGAAGACGTCGTGGCCTTCGCGGCGGCCGGTGGACCCGTGCTCGGGATCTGCAACGGCTTTCAGATCCTCTGCGAGGCGGGCCTCCTGCCCGGCGCGCTGATGCGCAACGACGTTCTCAGGTTCCGGAGCCACGACGTGCTGCTGCGCGTGGAACGCGACGACACGCTCTTCACGGGCGACTACGAGAAGGGACAGATCCTCCGCATCCCGATCGCGCACGGGGAAGGAAACTTCGAGGCCGACGAGGAGACGCTTCGCGCCCTGGAAGGTGACGGCCGCGTGGTCTTCCGCTACGTCGACGCGAACGGCGAGGCGACGGAAGCCTCGAACCCAAACGGATCGTGGCACAACATCGCGGGCATCACCAACGAGGCCGGCAACGTCCTGGGAATGATGCCGCACCCCGAGCGCGCCATGGAGGCGCTCCTCGGCTCCACCGACGGCGTTGGCCTCTTCACCTCCCTGGTGGCGAGCCTGTCGACGACCGCCGGCGGAAGCGCATGACCTCGCGGCCGCACGGCGGCCGACCCAGTTCCGCGGGCCCGATGCCCGCAACCGAGCCATCCCAACGCACGAGCGATCTACCGTGAGCCAGGCCGACGCCACCGTCACGGCAAGCCCCGTCCCCCCCCGGGACGGCGACCCAGCCATCACCCCGGAAGTCGTGGCCGATCACGGACTCTCTCCCGAGGAGTACGAACGGGTCCGCACGGTCATGGGTCGCGATCCGACGTTCACCGAGCTCGGCGTCTTCAGCGCCATGTGGTCGGAGCACTGCGGATACAAGAACTCGAAGAGACTCCTGCGCCTCCTGCCGACGAAAGCGCCGTGGGTGATCCAGGGCCCGGGCGAGAACGCCGGCGTGATCGACGTCGGGGACGGGTACGCGCTGGCGTTCAAGATCGAGTCACACAATCACCCTTCCGCCGTCGAGCCGTACCAGGGCGCCGCCACGGGCGTTGGGGGCATCCTGCGCGACATCTTCACCATGGGGGCCCGCCCTGTCGCGGTGCTCGACTCTCTGCGCTTCGGTGATCTGGACAGCGGCCGGGTCCGGTACCTCTTCAGCGGCGTGGTGAGTGGTGTGGGCGACTACGGCAACTGCGTCGGCATCCCGAACATCGGGGGCGAAGTCGTCTTCGACCGGGGATACGAGGGCAATCCGATCGTGAACGCGATGTGCCTCGGCCTCATGAAGCACGAGGACCTCATCACGGCCGTGGCCTCGGGTGACGGCGCGCCCCTCATGGCCGTGGGCGCGCGCACGGGCCGCGACGGGATCCACGGTGCGACCTTCGCCTCCGAGGAGCTCAGCGAGGACGCGGACGAGTCCAGCCGTCCACAGGTCCAGGTCGGAGACCCCTTCACCGAGAAGCTGCTCCTCGAAGCCAGCCTCGAGCTCATCGCCAGCGGGGCCATCAGCGGCATCCAGGACATGGGTGCCGCCGGGATCACCTCCTCCGCCTCCGAGATGGCCGGGCGGGGCGGTAGCGGAGTCGAGATCGAGATGTCCGCGGTCCCGGTGCGCGAGGCGGGGATGACGCCCTACGAGATCCTGCTCTCCGAGTCGCAGGAGCGCATGCTCGTGGTCGCGGAGCCCGGACAGGAGGACGAGGTCCGCCGCATTCTGGAGAAGTGGGAGCTCGAGGCCGCGGTGATCGGGCGGGTCACCGACGACGGGAAGTTCCGGGTCCTCGAAAACGGGCGGGTCGTGGCCGACATTCCGGCCCTCCCCCTCACCGAGGGGTGCCCGACCTACGAGCGCGAAGGCGTGGAGTCGGAGGAGATCCGTGCGCTCCGGGAGGCCGACCTCGGCGAGCACCTGATCCCCGAGGGCGACCTGACCAGGAGCTTCCTCCTCCTTCTGGGCTCGCCGAACGTCGCGTCGAAGCAGTGGATCTATCACCAGTACGACACCACGGTCCGGAGCTCCACGGCAGTACGCCCGGGCGGCGACGCGGGCGTCATCCGGATTCGCGGGACCAACCGGGCCGTGGCGGCCACGACCGACTGCAACGGCAGGCTCGTCTACCTCGAGCCGAAGACGGGCGCGATGGCCGCGGTCGCCGAGGCGGCGCGCAATCTCGTGTGCGTCGGCGCGGTCCCCACGGCGATCACCAACAACCTGAACTTCGGCAACCCGCTCAAGGCCCACATCTACCACCAGTTGCGCGAGGCGGTGCTGGGCATGCGCGACGCATGCGAGGCGTTCGAGACGCCCGTGACGGGCGGCAACGTCTCGCTCTTCAACGAAACCGACGGCCGCGCGATCTATCCGACGCCGGTCATCGGGATGGTCGGCATCATCGAGGACGTGTCGCGCATCACGTCGAACAGCTTCCGCGAAGCGGGTGACGACATCCTCCTGCTGGGCGCGAACACCGGCGAGCTGGGCGGATCGGAGTACCTGTACGTGACGGCGGGCCTCGTGGCCGGTCAGCCGCCGTCGATCGACCTGGAGGGCGAGCGAGCGCTCCAGCAGGCGGTGCTCCAGATGAACCACGAGCGGCTTCTCGCGTCAGCGCACGACTGTTCGCAGGGCGGGCTGGCCAGTACGCTCGCCGAATGCGCGCTCGGCAACGGGGAAGCTCTGCTCGGGGTCCGGGCCGAGATCGACGAGGAGCTGCGGCCCGTAGTATCGCTCTTCGGAGAGTCTCACGGCCGGGTCGTGATCTCCTGCGACCCGAACAACACCGCCGAGGTGCTTCGTATCGCGCGGCTTCACGAAGTCCCGGCCCGTCGCATCGGGTCCGTCACCCCGGCGTCAGAGGGCTTCTCTCTGACGGTGCGCGGAGGCGTGGTGTCCGCACCTGTCGACCGTCTCGCCCGCGCCTTCTTCGACGCGATCCCCTCGATCATGGACGCCTCTCCGACCACAGGCCCCTGACCGGATGACCCCCCGCACCCTGCCCGTCGTACGTGCCACGGCTTCCGTGGGCCCTGCCCCACTCCGCGCCGCGGACGAGCCCGGCTCCGCCGTCGGTCCCCTGCCCGTGGCCGCTGGCCCCGGACGCCACGAGCTCGACGACCGGCCCCACGACGAGTGTGGGGTGGTCGGCATCTCGGGCATGGAAAACGCCGCGCAGCAGGCCTTCCTCGCCATGTACGCGCTCCAGCATCGCGGACAGGAGGCCGGCGGCATCGTGGCCTTCGACGGCTCCGAAGGTCGGGTTCATCGCGGCACCGGCCTCGTTTCCGAGATCTTCGGGCCGGACACGATCGCCGGGCTCAAGGGCCATACCGCCGTGGGTCATGTGCGCTACTCGACGGCTGGAGGGGGCAACCTGGCGAACGTACAGCCCATCACGGCCCGGTACGCGCGGGGTGACCTCGCCCTGGCACACAACGGCAACCTGACGAACCAGCTGGACCTGCGGCACCGCCTCGTCGAGGACGGCGCGATCTTCCGCTCCACGTCGGACTCCGAAACGCTGGTTCACCTCATCGCGAAGTCGCGAGAACCGACCGTGGACGCCCAGGTCCTCGACGCGCTCGCCCACCTGGAGGGCGCGTTCTCGCTTGTGCTCGCCGTCGATGAGACGCTCTACGCCGCACGCGACTCCCGCGGCTTCCGTCCACTCGTCCTCGGACGCAAGGGAAGCGGGCACGTCATCGTGTCGGAGACGTGCGCCCTCGACATCCTGGGGGCGGAGTACGTGAGGGACATCGAGCCGGGCGAGGTGATCCGCGTGCGCGGTGCGCGTGTGGACCATCTCGGCTCGCTGCCACCCGTCGACCGTCCCTCGCCGTGCATCTTCGAGCTCGTGTACTTCGCCCGCCCCGATTCCCGCCTGTGGGGCGTGAGCGTCGACCGGGCCCGGCGCGCCTTCGGCCGCCGTCTCGCCCGCGAGCACGCGGTGGAAGCCGACGCCGTCATGGCCGTGCCCGACAGCGCGAACTCCGCCGCGCTGGGCTACTCCGAGGAGAGCGGGATCCCGTTCGAGCTCGGCCTGCTGCGCAATCACTACGTCGGCCGCACTTTCATCAAGCCCGATCAGAAGGACCGCGACTTCGGCGCACGCATGAAGTACAACCCCGTCCGCGAGGTGCTCGACGGAAAGCGCATCGTGGTGGTCGACGACTCCCTGGTCCGCGGAACGACGAGTCGTTCTCTCGTGCGCATGCTGCGCCAGGCGGGCGCTAGGGAGGTTCACCTCCGCATCGGGAGTCCTCCGGTTCGCTTCCCCTGCTTCTACGGCATCGACATGCCCACGAAGGGCGAGCTGATCGGTTCCCGCATGGAGATCCCGCAGATCGCGGAAACGCTGGGAGTCGACTCGCTCGGCTACCTGTCGCTGGAGGGGATGGTCGACGCGGTGGCCGAGGCGGGGCCGTACTGCACGGCGTGCTTCTCGGGTGACTACCCCGCGCCGCTGGTCGACGTCGAGCGGGGATTCTTGTCGGCGGAGGGACCGTCAACGGGGCGATGAGCCCGGTCGCTCCGGAAGCCGCGACGCTCCCGCCCCGAACCCTGCCCGACTCCGGAAGATGATCCCGTCCGACGAACTGCTGCACCAGCTCCCGAAGGCCGAGCTGCACATGCACCTCGACGGTTCGCTCCGTCCGGCGACGATGCTCGACCTCGCCTGGGACCGGGACGTGGACATGCCTGCCAGTACGGCCGAGGCGCTCGGCCGGTACATGCTGGTCTCGGACGCGGCGAGCCTCGAAGAATACCTCGAGCGCTTCGAGGTTACGCTGTCGGTCATGCAGGACGTCGAGGCCGTGGAGCGGATCGCCTACGAGTGCGTGATCGACCATGCGTCGGAGAACGTCCGCTACGTGGAGCTGCGCTTCTGCCCGCAGCTCAACACCCTCATGGGCGCGCGCACGGACGACGTGCTGGCCGCCGCGCTGGCCGGAATGCGAAGGGCCGAGGCGGACGTGGGGAACGCGGGTCGCCGCACCATCCGTGCGAATCTCATCGTCTGCGCACTGCGCTCGCACGACCCCGGGCTGACGCTCGAGACCGCCGAACTGGCGATCGCGTTCCGGGACCGGGGGGTGTGCGGCTTCGACATCGCCGGCGCAGAGGCCGGCAACCCGGTCTCGGACCACGCCGCCGCCTTCGACCTCGCCGCGCAAGCGGGCCTCTCCATCACGATCCACGCCGGCGAGGGATTCGGTGCGGCATCGATTCGCCAGGCCCTCGAGATCGGCCATGCGAGGCGGATCGGACATGGGACCCGGCTCTTCGAGGACCGCGCCCTCGTGGAAGAGGTGCGCCAGCGCGGGGTCGCGCTGGAGGTGTGCCTCACCTCGAATCTCCAGACCCGGGTGGTCACGTCCTACGCGTCGCATCCGGCACAACGGTATCTCCGGGCGGGAATCCCGGTCAGCCTCGGCACGGACAACCGGCTCATGTCCGGCGTCACGCTGACCGACGAATACATTCACGCCCGGGATGGCCTGTGCCTCTCGTGGAGCGAGCTCCGGGCCGTGTCACGAGCGGGATTCGAACACGCGTTCGTCGCCGACCACGAGCGTGTCGCCCTGCTCGCGGCGTTCGACGCCGAGGTGTCCGCCCTCGGTTGAGCGGCTCAGCCGCCCCCTTCCGCCAGCATCGCCTCCGCCAGATCCACGAACGCCCTGGATCCCATGTAGATGGGCGTGCGCTGGTGCAGTTCGACAGGCTCGACGTCGAGGAGATCCATCGAGCCGGTACTCGCCCGCCCGCCCGCCTGCTCGACGACCATGGCCAGCGGCGCGGCCTCGTACAGGAGCCGGAGTTTGCCGCTCGGGTTCTTGTCGTCGGACGGATACATGAAGAGCCCGCCCTGGAGGAGGATTCGGTGGATGTCCGCCACAAAGGATCCGATGTAGCGCGAGCCGAAGCCGCCCTCGTTCTTGAGATGCGACACGAGCCGCTGCTGACCGGTCGTCCATCGCCGGTAGTACGCCTCGTTGACCGAGTACACCTTCGCGGGGGGCTCGGGCATCCGCATGTTCGGGTGACTGAGCAGGAACTCGCCGATCGACGGGTCCAGCGTGAAGCCGTGCACGCCGGCCCCGGAGGTGAAGACCAGCATGGTCGACGAGCCGTACAGGACGTAGCCTGCCGCCACCTGGCGGGACCCCGGCTGCAGGCAGTCCTCGAGCGCGCCTCGCTCGCCGTCCGAGATCTTCCTGTGGATGCTGAAGATCGTTCCGATGGACACGTTTACGTCGATGTTCGACGAGCCGTCGAGCGGGTCGAAGATGACCACGTAATCGCCGGCCGGGAACTTGTCCGGAATGGGGATGAAGCCTGCATTCTCCTCCGACGCCATGCACGCGACCAGACCGGTGTGGTCGAGCGCCCGGTAGATCACGTCGTTCGCGAACTGGTCGAGCTTCTGCACCGTCTCGCCGTGCACGTTCTCGTCGCCCGCAGCCCCGAGAATGTCCACCAGCCCCGCCTTGTTCACCTCGCGTCCGATCAGCTTGGCCGCCAGGGCGATGTCGTGCAGGAGACTGGTGAAGTTGCCGGTGGCTTCGGGATGCCTGCGCTCCTCGTCGATGAGGAATCGTGAGATCGTGACGACGTGGCTGTTCATAGCCTCGGGAAGGTTGGCGTCGGCGCGCCCCGGCGGGCTCCGACGGTGGGAGTCGATTCGCCCTCAAAGGTAATGTGCACGGGCCTCACCGCCCCACTCGTTCCCCCCGAACAGTGAAGCGCCCGTTCCGGCGCACCACCACGCGAATCGTACCCTCCCGGTCGGTCCGCCTGACCTCCGCGCCGGCCAGGCCCAGGCGACGGACGATCTCCGGTGCGGGGTGCCCGTAGCGGTTCGATCGCCCCACGGAGATCAGTGCCACCTCCGGGCGTGCAGCGGCGAGGAACGACGAGTCGGTCGACGTTGTGCTCCCGTGGTGGCCCACCTTGAGCAGGTCGAGGTCCCCGACGTGTCCCGCGATGGCCCGCTCGACGTCCACGTACGCATCGCCCGTGAAGAGCGCCTCGAATCCACGCCACGACAGCCCCATCACGACCGAGGCGGCGTTCCCTTCCCCCACCTCGGTCGGGAGGGTGTCCGGCGACAGCACGCGGAAGCGCACACCGTCTGCCTCCCAGACGTCGCCGGCACGGGCTCTCCCCCAGGGCACGCCCTCACCGCGTGCGCGATCGAGAAGGTCCGCGTACGCCTCCTTGGGAGCGGGCAGAAGCGGGTCCACGATCCTCCGGACCGCGAACGACTCGAGCAGGGCCGAAGCCCCGCCTATGTGGTCGAGATCCGGGTGGGTGAGGACGAGCAGGTCGAGCGCGCCCACGCCACGATTCCGAAGCGTCCGTACGACCGGATGCCCGCGCGGGTCGTCGCGGGGCGGCGGCCCCGCGTCGACCATCATCCACCGTCCCCGGGGCGTCCGGATCGCGATCGCGTCGCCCTGCCCCACGTCGATCATGAGGATCTCGAGCCGCCCCCGGCCGGTCACGGACCCGACCATGGGCCACGCCACGACCGCGGCCCCCGCGTACAGCAGCGTCAGGCGGCGACGCACCCCCCCACCCACGCCCGGTACCCGCGCGGCGCGGATCGCGACGGCGCACCCCGTCACCACCGCCACGACCGTTCCCCGTCCGACCCAGACACTCGCGACCGGGAGAGCCGCGGCGATGCGCACGAGCGTCAGGAGCGCCGCGAGGAGGGCGTCGACGCCCCCGGCGAGGAAGGCGGCCAGCGCGGGGGATACGGCATCGAGGGCGAGGACCGCGAGCGCGCCGGGCAGGGCGAGCGCAACCAGAGGGGTGGCCGCAAGCGTCACAGGAATGCCCACCAGCGACACCTGCCCGAAGTGCCACGCCACGAGCGGGAGGGTTGCGAGCGTGGCGGCGACGCCGGCCGCCACGGCGTCGACGGCGTCCCGGGGTGGCCGGTGTCCGGTGAGGCGTCGCGCCGCGTGGTCGATTCGCTGCCCGATCGGGCCCGCCCATGCCACCAGGGCGCCCGCCCCGGCGAAGGAGAGCTGGAAGCCGGCCGAAGCCATCCTGCCGGGATCGGCCACCAGCAGGAGCACCGCAGCGCCCGCGAGCGGACCCCATCGACTTGGCGGATACCCGCGCACGCGAGACGCGGCCGCCAGGGTGAGAATGAGCGCGGCGCGGCACGCCGCGTCCGGAAAGCCGATGAATCCCACGTACCCCCATGCACCCGCGGCGCAGAGCGCCGACGCGCGAGCACGCTCGAGGCGGGCAGCGCGCAGGACCCTGAAGAGCAGCGCAGCGATGACCCCGACGTGGAAGCCCGAGATGGCGAGCAGATGCGCGATCCCCGACACAGCGAACATGTCCCGGAGCCCGGGATCGAGCCCCTCACGGCGGGCCAGCACCAGTGCCGCGACGAGCGGACCCCGTGCGCCAAAGAGGGCGTCGACGCGACCGGCGAGCCGATCTCGCCGCGCGACACCGGCCCACCGGACCGCCTCGATCGGCCCGGATCGCGCCAAGGTCGGCGGTACCGCCGCTCCGACGACGATCGTGTCGGCGCGCAGCCACGCCCGCTGTCGTCCGGTCCTCCACTCGCCACGGACCTGGACCGGCGTCCCGGCTGATACTCCGTGCCCGGCTTCCGGACCCGGCAGCACGACGGTGACCGGACCGCACCCGTCGTCGCGTTCCATCGGGGCGGAGCCTCGGCTGGGCGAGGCGAGAAAACGACCCGTCACCACTGCGGCCGCACCGCCGGCCTCGCGCCCGCATCCGGGGGGAGCCGTCCCGGAACCGGATCCCGCGTACACCCCGGCGAGGGCCGCCACGGCGAGCGCCACCGGGGTTCCGGGACGCCGCCATGCGAGAACGGGCGCCGCGATGGCGAGAGGGAGAAGGGGTAGCGCGCTCAGCCATGGCGCGGCCTGAAGCCCAGCGGCGACGCCCGCACCGTAGGTGAGCGCCAGCCGTACCACCGGGGCGGCCGCGCTCAACGAGCCCGGGCCGCCTCCGTCCGATCTGTCAGTGCTCCTCCTCCGTGAAGAGATCCTGCTGGCTCTGATCGATGACGCGCTCTCGCTCCGCGCGATCCTCCTCGGCCAGGCGGGCACGAAGCACCTTGCGGACCTTGAGGTCCGAACGGATGCCGGCGATCAGCATCACGACCATACCCACGACGACGCTACCGAAGACCACGACGGTAAGCGGGACTCCCTGGAGCGTCACGATCCCCGTCCGAAGCGTGACCCGCTGTCCGGAGTTCAGGTACGCGAACCGGAGGCAAAGCGCGAGCAGCGCCAGAGTCCCCGCGCCTCCCAGGAGCCGACTCACACCGGCGCGGGCTCCCCGATCTCGACCTCGACTTCGGTCCCGGCGAAGGTCGCACCGGTGGTGCGGTCCAGACGGGTGCGCGTGTACGCCCCAATGCGCCCGGGATCGCCGTCGAACACCACGACCTTGTTGCGCCGCGTGCGCCCGCGGACCTGTCCCTCGTCGCGCCCGGTGCCCTCGACGAGCACTTCCTCCACGCGCCCCACCTCACCCTCGTTGATCTCGGACTGGATGCCACGTGCGACGTCGATGAGCTCTGCCAGACGGGCCTGGGCCTCGTCGGCGTCGACGAAGTCCTCGGGCGGAAGCCGGGTCGCCGGCGTCCCTTCCCGAGCGGAGTACTTGTAGGTGTAGGCCTCGTGGAAGCGGGCCGTGCGCATGAAATCCAGAGTGTCGCGAAACTCCTCGTCGGTCTCGCCCGGGAAGGCCACGATGATGTCCGTGGAGAGCGCGATATCCGGCATGGCGGAGCGAACCAGGTCGATCTTGCCGAGCAGGCTGTCCACCGTGTAGCGTCGCAGCATCCGCCGCAGCGTCCGGTCGTTCCCGGCCTGGGCCGGGAGGTGGAGGTGCTCGCACACCGCCGGCTCCTCCGCCATGACCTCGACAAGCGCTTCGGTGACGTCGTTGGGATGCGGTGACGTGTAGCGGACGCGGCGGATTCCGTCGACGCGCGCGACCTGCCGAAGGAGTGACGGAAACGTCACGTCCTCCCACACGTACGAGTTGACGGTCTGGCCCAGGAGCGTCACCTCGGTGACGCCCCGTTCCGCGAGTCCCCTCACTTCGGCGAGGATCTCGGCCGCGCCACGATTCTTCTCGCCGCCGCGAACGTACGGGACGATGCAGTACGTGCACCGATGGTCGCAGCCGCGCTGGATGGGAACCCAGGCGCTCGGGCCCGCGGCACGGCGCTGCTCGAGTCCCTGGTAGTTCTCGTCCATGTCGAGCTGCAGCACCGCCAGCTGCGGCCCGCGCCCGCGCGGGCGCTCGACGATCCCGATCCCCTGGTGCGCCGCGAGTCCCGATGCGCCCTCCCCTCGCCCCCGCTCCAGCCGGGCGAGCGTCTCGGGGAGGCCGCGGTACCCGTCGGGGCCCATCACCAGGTCCACGTAGGGCGCCCCCTCGAGAAGCGTCTCCCCCATGCGCTGGGCCATGCACCCAGTGACCCCGATCACGAGATCGGGGCGGTCACGCTTGAGCCCGTTGAGCTGCGACACCCTGCCGAGCACCCGTTTCTCCGCGTGCTCGCGGATCGCGCAGGTGTTCACGAGCACGACGTCCGCCTCTTCGGGCGTGCGGACGATCTGGTATCCCCCACCCTCCAGGATACCCTCCATCAGCTCACCGTCGCTGATGTTCATCTGGCAGCCGTACGTCTCGACGTACGCCCGCTTCGGACGAGACTCGTGCGTCATGCTGGAATTCTCGGCAGGTCTTCGGGCGGGTCAATATAAAGATGGTCCGGCTCCCCGAGCAGGGTGCCGTGCACGAGACGCGCCGCCACGTGTGTGGCGCCCGTCGTCCGGGACCAGCCGTCCGGGCCGGCCGCACGCACGGGCCCCGGGGTACCGACGGAGCGTGACTCCGGCCGCGGCGCCCGGATGGCGACCCGCAGGTAGTCCTCGGTCAGCCCCGTCCCGCCGTCACCCTCCGCCACGACGGTCGCGCGCTGTCCGCGTCGGACCCGGCGGTACGCCCGCCCCTTGCCCAGGGCCAGCTCCCGGAGCTCGCGGGCACGTTCACCCGCCACACGCTGCGGGACCGGATCGGGGAGCGTCGTCGCGACCGTCCCGTCACGGGGAGAAAAAGGGAAGACGTGGAGATACGTGAATGGCAGCTCGGCCACGAGATCGCGGGTCGCGTCATGGTCCGCGCGGCTCTCCCCAGGAAAGCCGGTGATTACGTCCGCGCCGAGCCCCAGCGGACTCACCCGCTCCGCGATGTAGAGCGCGCGGCGGCGGTACTGCTCGCGCGTGTGCCAGCGTCGCATGAGACGCAGCACGGGATCCGCCCCGCTCTGCAGGGGCATGTGCAGGTGCGGGACCAGGCGCCCGTCGGAACGTTCGAGAAGGTCCACCAGAAGGTCGTCGACCTCGGTCGCCTCGATGCTCCCGAGCCGAAAACGGGCTTCGGGAACGCGATCGAGAAGCTCGGCACACAGCCGGGACAGCGTAGTCGCGTCCTCCAGATCCCGGCCGTAGTGGCCGATGTGGATCCCCGTCACGACGAGTTCGGCGTGCGTGCGCGCGAGAAGGCGCGCCTCCGCCACCACCTCGCCGACCGCACGGGAACGTGAGACGCCCCTCGCCAGCCTGGTGGCGCAGAAGGAGCACTTCCGGTCACAGCCGTCCTGAACCTTGAGCCAGCCGCGTGCGGCGCCGGCCCGGTGCCGGAGCAGCTCACCGCCGATGGACTCGCTGTCGATGCGATCGAGCGACGTCCTCAGCTCGATCTGGGTCAGCGCCGTGGCCCGGCCCGTGCCCGACGACGCACTCGCGAGTGGAAGACCCGTCGGGCGGGCTACCCGCTCTACGCTCCCGGCGACGAGCGACGGATCGTGCCCGGGCACGACGTCGCGCACCCCTGCCATCGCCCGGTAGTCCGCCTCGCGCAACGCGGCGGAGCATCCGGCCACCACCACCTGGGCTTCGGGGTGTTCGCGTCTCAGCCTCCGGATGAAGCGGCGCGCGTCCGCGTCCGCCTGATTCGTGACCGTGCACGTGTTGACCACCACGACGTCGGCATCTTCACACCCGGGGGCCCTGACGAACCCCCGCGCTTCCACCTCCTGCCGCATGCGCTCCGTGTCGTACTGGTTCGCCTTGCAGCCGAAGGTGTGGTAGTGGACGCGCATGCGGACCTCGCCGGCCAGCCGCGACGGGATCCGGTCAGAGCCCCGAGGCGAGGAGGGAAATGGTGGCGCGCCAGAACTTCTCGTCGAGCCCGACGCCGCTTCGACGCCCCCGCTCGATCGCGAGGTCGACGCTCGCGAGCACGATGTCGCCGGCGCGACTCAGTTCGAGCCCGAAGCCTCCCGAGATCACCCGCTCGATCGCTCCGTCCTCGTCGAAGGAGAAGGGAAGCCCCGTGCGACGAAAGCCGAACCTGAGCGGTGCGGCCTTGCCCAGCAGGCGGGCCCGAGACAGCTCCACGCCGACCCCGAAGCCGTTCGTGGTGCCCGCGTAGGCGGATCCTACGAGATCGTCCTGAGCGGGCGCCCAGTCGGCGAGCTGCGCACTCCCGCTCACGACGAGCGCCGGGCCGAGGGCGACGCTTGCGCCAACCCGGTACTGGACGGGAAGGTGGTAGGAGCGATCGGAGCCACGTGTGTCTTCGGTGGCCTCGGCGTCGAGCTCGCTCGGCACCTGGATGCTCGCCGCGATGCGCGTCGAGGACCCCAGATCGTACGCGGCTCCCGCGGTAAACGAGTATGCGCCGTACGACCACTCACCACGCTCCTCGTACGGATCCACGTCCTCCAGCGCCTCGGTCTCGTCACCGTACGTGCGCGTGAGCGAGCGCACGACGGAGCCGGAGTACCGGCCGACGGTGAGCCCCGCGGAAAGACGCTCGCCGAGCATGCGCGAGAAGCCGATGTTCACGTTGGAGATCGAGCCAGCCTGGTCGAATTCGTCTGTCCTCGGAATGGGGCCCGTGCCGATGTCGATCACCCCGGTCGTCGTAGCCGTGTAGCGCTGGTCCAGGACCGATCCGATCTGCAACGACATCATGCCGCTCAGGAGCGGATAGGCGAGGCCGAGCAGGGGGAAGCGCGTGCCCTGAATGGATCCCGTGAGGCCGTCGACCTCGTAGTCGGCCCAGGCCGGCTGCGCCGCCATGACCCCGGTCGATACGGCCAGCCGGCCCAGTGCTCCCGGATCGGTCGGCATGAACGAGCCGCCCTGCAGACCGATGCCGAGGCTGCCGAGTGCCCGTGCCCTCCCGTCGAGCGCTTCGACGGGCACACCAAGCCCAGCCGCGTTGTAGAGGGACTGGCCAGCCGCCGGAGCGACGGCAGCGGCCAAGGTCAGCCCCGCGCCCAGAACGGCGCCGCAAAGACGACTGGTCATGGGAGCTCCACCGGTGGACCGATCGTCAGGACGAGTCTCAGATAAGGCTCCGCCCCGCTGCCCGGGCCCTCGAAGGAGCCGTAGGCGATCGAGAACGGCTCGATCAGCGAGAGAAGTGCGAGCGTACCCGGTGGCCTGTTTCCGTCTTCGTCCTCTCCCCGCAGCAGATCACGGGCGAAGGTCGTGAACGGAATCTCCACCAGCGCCCCGGGCGAGGTCCCGAACGCAGCGGGGGCGACGGCGCGGCCAATTCCACTGGCCACGAGGGACGCACCGAGCGGGGACTTTGGCATCGCGGACCGGTCGAACACGGGTCGGATGTCCAGCCGGATCGAATCGCTCGGCTGGAACGCCGGCTCCGAGGCCCGACTGGTGAAGACCAGAGCGGCGTAGCTGATCTGGATCGGGGCCAGAGCATGCGGGCACGAGACCACGGCGCAGAAGTCCGCGAAGCCGTCCAGCTGCGCGGGAATGTTCACGTCGAGGATCGTGCGCCACGACGGAGCCCCCCCGATGCGCACGCCGTCGGCGGGCGGGGTCGGCGTGGGCGTGTACACGAAGGTCACCGCGGAAATCCGGCTCTCGACCTGTATGATCGTGTCCGGGTTGCTTCCGGGCCGCGTCTCGAGGCGCAGGAGCGCCCCCGTCATGCCGAGCCGGTAGCCCGGATCCAGCACCTCGATCAGGGCGCCCATCGAACGATCGGTCGTGTCGCTCCAGGCGGCGATCGTGGCGGAGTCGATCCGGAAGATCGCCGAATCACCGTCCGCCGGCGTCCAGAGCGTCGTGTCGACGACCACCGCCGGTCCCGCGCCGGGCTCGGGCCATGGCCGCCGATCGTTCACCGTGTCGACCGCGAAGTCCCACGTCGCGGAACCGGCGTGCCACTCCGTCTGGGTCCGCGAGACCGTGAGCTGGACGGGTGTGCCGGCGTTCGTGCTCGCGGCCCCGTCGAAGAAGGTGACGAGCTCGCCACCGAGGAAGGTCAGGTCGAAGTCCGGGCGCTCGGTGCCGGTCGAGTCCCGCACGGTGGCCGAGAGCGGATAGGCCTGGAATCGCATCAGAGTCCGCGCATCGAGCGTCGCCTGATACTGCCGGGCGAGCACGCCCTCCTGGAGGTCGGTCGTGCGGCCATAGCCCCCGAAGGTTTCGAGGTTTGACGCGAACTGGGACCAAGGAATCTTCACCTCGACCGTGACCGGCTCCCCCGGAAGCACCTGGTCGCCTACTCCGACGGGGGATTCCTCGCTGCACCCGAACAGCACGACGGGCCACGCCGCCAGCGCGGCGACGAGCACGCCCCTGCGGCTCAGCATCGATTGAACGCTCAAGAAAGCCAGATCTTCTCCACGTGTACGGCGTGCCCGGGAAGGAAACCTCATGTCCAGACCCGCGGAAGGCGTGCGGTCAGTCCGGTCAGGACTTCGTAGCTGATCGTGCCGGCCCGGTCCGCCACCTGGTCGACGGTGATGCGCACTCCACCATCCTCTCCCACCAGCGTCGCCACCGATCCCGGTTGGACCGAGGCGACGCCGGTACAGTCTACCACGGTGACGTCCATGGAGATCCGTCCGATGATCGGGACGCATGTGCCCGACAGGAGTGCGGAGCCCCGATTCGACAGCGCCCGAGGGAGGCCGTCCCCGTACCCGATGGAGAGGGTCGCCCAGCGCTCGCTTCCCGAAGCGGTGTAGGTCGAGCCGTAGCCAAGTGTCGTGCCCGGCTCGACGTCACGCAGGTGGACGACCCGGGCGCGCACGGCGGCCACGGGCTCCGGCACGGGCTGGCCCGCGCCGACGAACCCTCCGTAGAGGAAGATCCCCGGCCGCACGACGGCTCTCGCGTAACGGGGCGTGCGGAAGACACCGGCGCTGTTGAGGACGTGGACGAGCAGCCCGGGGGGAGGACGGTCCACGCGATCGAGAACGTCCGAGAAGCGGTCCCACTGTTCCTCGACCGACTCCTCGTTCTCGTCGGCGGAATGAAGGTGGGTATAGCAGCCGATCCAGCGGACGTGCTCTCTCGGGCGGGTCGCGTCCGAGAGCCAATCCCCCGCGCTCCGCCAGTCGAAGCCGCTGCGGCCCATGCCGGTATCGAGGTCGAGGTGCCACTCGGCCACCCCCCCCGAGCGCGCGGCTGCGGCCTCGAGTCGGTCGAGGGCGTCCAGGCTCGAAATGGAGAGCTGCAGGCCGGCCTGCACGCCTGCGTCGATCTCGTCGACCGGCGCGGGGCTGCACACCACCACTGGACGACGAACGCCGAGCGCACGCAGTCGCACGCCTTCCTGCACGGTGGCCACGCCGAATCCCCAGGGATCCAGGGGCTCGAGACAGCGCACGACCTCGGCCACGCCGAGACCGTACGCGTCTGCCTTCACCATGGGGAGAATGCGCGCGTCCGGTCCCGCCGCGTCGCCGATTCGGGCGTAGTTGCGTCGGAGGGCATCGGCGTTCACCTCGACCCAGGCGCGCGCCTTCGGATTCGTTGACATAGACCGGGAAAGATGCCAAGAACAGTGGCTTCCGACGACCCCCTCACCCGGACGCCGACCCCACATGACCGACGATCCGCACCACTTTCCCGGGCCGGGAACGCTCGACCGTGCACTCGCACTCGTGCGCTTCCTTCGCCGGGAGTGCCCGTGGGACGCCAGACAGACGGCCGAGTCCCTGATCCCCCACCTCCTCGAAGAGACCCACGAGGTCGTGGACGCCATCCGCCGGGGCGACGACGACGAGCTCGAGGACGAGCTCGGCGACCTGCTCCTGAACCTCGCCTTCCAGATCGTCGTGGCGGAAGAACGGGGCCTCATCGCCGCGGACACCGTGTACGCCCGCCTCGAGCGCAAGATGATCGCCCGCCACCCGCACCTCTTCGGCGGGGGTGAGCGCCGGGCGTGGGAGGAGCTCAAGGTGGCAGAACGCGCCCAAGGCCAGGGCGTCCTCCGCGGGCTGGCGGCCGGGCTGGATCCGCTCACGCGCTCCTACCGGATCCAGGAGCGTGTCGCCGGCGTCGGCTTCGACTGGGACGACTGGCGAGGCCCGCGCGACAAGGTGGCCGAAGAGCTCGACGAGGTCGCCCGCGCCGTGGAGGCCGGCGACACGGAAGCCGTGACGGAAGAGGTCGGCGACCTCCTCTTCGCCGCGGTGAATCTGGCGCGGCGCGCCCAGGTCCACCCCACGACGGCACTCGCGCGCGCGAACGGCAAGTTCACGGCTCGCTTCGAGGAGGTGGAACGCATCGCCGCCGAGCGCGGGCTCGACATGCGTACCGCCGGCCTCGAAGCGCTCGACGCGATCTGGGACGAGGTCAAGCACAGCCAGAGCTGACGGAGACGCCCGACGGGGTATCCGGGTCGCACCGACCGAGAGTGATCAGTACCCCGCCTGCTTGTCCACGACGTTTTCCCACTCGTCGATGGGGGCGCCGAGCACGTAGCGGCGCAGGTTCCTCACGATCAGGTCGGTCTCACGCTGCCAGAAGCCGCGGGTGACGGCCGACACGTGCGGCGTGAGCACCACGTTGGGCAGATCCCACAGGGGGGAATCGGAAGGGAGCGGCTCCTTCGAGAAGACGTCCAGCCCGGCCCCGCGGAGCCTGCCCGCGCGGAGCGCCTCCGTCACCGCGTCCTCGTCGACCAGCCGGCCCCGTGCGACGTTGATGAGCACGCAGCCGGGCTTCATGCGCTCGAGCGCGGCCGCGTCGATCATACCCCTTGTCTCGGGGGTGTCCGGAGCCGCCACCACGATGGCGTCGCTCTCGCGGTAGACCGCGTCCAGTCCCGAGCTTCCCCACACCATCTCGATCCGGGACCCGAGCTCGCCCCCGCCCGCCACCGGCTCGAGGTTGGCTTCGCCCGGCCGCGCGGGACGCCGCTTGTGCGCGATCACCCTGGCACCGAGGCTGGCGACCCTGCGCGCGACCTCCCGGCCGATCCCGCCGAACCCGATGATTCCCACCGTAGACGCGGACATCTCGCTGAGCGGGGCGCCCGCCACGTAGTACGGCTCCGTGTCCCACGTGCGGCGCCGCTGTCCCTGTGCGGCGAAATCCAGCCCCCGGCCGAAGTGGAGCAGCATTGCGAGCACGGTCTCCGCCATGGGCGCCGCGTGCACGCCGGCGGAGTTCGTGAAGATGACCGGACTCGCGAGCATCGCCGGCGTCAGCGACCCCCCCACACCGGCCGCGCCGGAATGGACCCACGCCAGCGACCGTCCGGCTTCGAGGATCGCTGCCGGAATCCCGTAGCCGAAGTAGATCTCCGCATCCACCACGGCCGTGAGGACCCGCGGGGAGACCCGGGCCGCCCCGTCCCCCGATCCGTCGGTCTCCTCGTCGACCACCACCAGCTCCCATCCCGCGGGCAGCGCGTCGCGGATCCGCTCGGGCACCCACTCCGGCATCGCCCAGATGGGGCGCCGGTCCATCATGTCGAGGATCGCGCGGGGCATGAGCCGGTGGTCAGGGGTACAGACGGTTCATGAGTCGCGGAAACGGAATCATCTCGCGGATGTGGTGCCGCCCCGTGATCCACGCGACGGTCCGCTCGACGCCCAGCCCGAAGCCCGAGTGCGGGAAGCTTCCGTAGCGTCGGAGGTCGAGGTACCACGCGTACGCCTCCTCGGGAAGCTTCTCCTCCCGGATCCGCTGACGCAGCCGGTCGAGGTCGTCCTCGCGCTGGCTCCCTCCGATGATCTCCCCGTACCCCTCGGGTGCCAGGAGGTCGTCGCAGAGCACGGTGCGCGGGTCGGCCGGGTTCTCCTTCATGTAGAAGGCCTTGGCCTGCTTCGGATAGTCGTGCACGAAGAGCGGCAGGTCGCGGCCCTCCGTGAGCAACGCCTCGTCGGCCGCGCCGAGATCGCTTCCCCATTCGATCTCCGCCCCTTTTCCCTGCAGGATGGCGACCGCCTCGGTGTAGCTCATGCGCGGGAAGGGGGCGGCGATGTGCTCCAGCTTGCCTGTGTCGCGCTCCAGAACCTTGAGCTCCTCGCCGCAGCGCTCGAGCGCCCGCTCCACCAGGTAGGAGACGAGTTCCTCCTGCAGCCGCATGTTGTCGTTCGAGTCGGCGAAGGCGACCTCGGGCTCCACCATCCAGAACTCGGTGAGATGCCGGCGAGTCTTCGACTTCTCGGCACGGAACGTGGGTCCGAAGCAGTAGACGCGCCGGAACGCGGGGCAGGCCGCCTCGACGTACAGTTGGCCGGTCTGCGCCATGTACGCCGGATCGCCGAAGTAGTCGGTCTGAAAGAGCGTTCCGGCGTGCTCCCCGATGGACCCGGTGAGAATCGGCGTGTCGACGCGGACGAAGTCCCGCTGATAGAGGAAGTCGTGGATCGCCTGCTCGACCTCGGCCCGGACCTTCAGGCCCGCGCGCTGCATCGACGACCGCAGCCAGAGGTGGCGGTGGTCGAGCAGGAAGTCGACGCCGTGTTCCTTGGGCTGGATGGGATACTCGGCCGAGGGAGCCAACAGTTCGACACCGGTCACGCCCAGTTCGTACCCCCCGGGCGCCCGCGCGTCTTCCTTGACCTCGCCCGTGAGCGCGACGAGCGACTCCTGAGTGAGCGACTGCTGCAGATCCCAGGTGGCATCGTCCACCTGGCTCTTCACCAGCACGCCCTGGAGGACGCCGGTGCCGTCGCGGACGACGGTGAACGCGACCTTGCCGTGCCCCCGGGTCGCCTCGACCCAGCCCTTCACCGTCACCTGCCCGCCGACGTGGTCGCCGAGCTCCCTGATTTCGACCATCACTGCACCGATTCCTTCGGATCACGCCGAGCCCGCCGGCCCGGACCAGGTGGCTGCCCCGCCCCGCGCCGCGCCGGAGCGGCACGGTGGGAGACGGCAGGAGAATGCACAGATTCCCGTTGGTTGGGAACCGTCACCCGACGCCGTACATGGCCAGGCGGTGACGGTAGCGGGCGAAGAGATGCTCCCGGACGGCGCGGTGCTCCGGACGCTCGAGCTCCGGGTCCGCGGCAACGAGCCCGCGGGCGTCCCGCTGCGCGGCGGCCAGAAGGTCCTCGTCGGCCATGAGGTCGGCGAACCGGAGCATGGCGTCCTTGCCGTGCTGGCGGCTTCCGAAAAGGTCACCCTGTCCTCGGATCCGCAGGTCCGCCCGCGCGATCTCGAAACCGTCGAGCGTGTCCCGGAAGATCCCGAGCCGCTCCGCCGCGTCCTCTCCCGGCTCGGCGACAAGCACGCAGTGGCTCTCCGCCGCGCCGCGCCCGACGCGACCGCGAAGCTGATGTAGCTGCGAAAGACCGAAGCGCTCGGCGTGCTCGATCACCATGACGCTCGCGTTCGGAACGTCGATTCCCACCTCGATCACGGTGGTCGCGACGAGGACGTCGACGTCGCCCGCGGCGAAGGCACGCATCACGGCGTCCTTCTCCGCGGCGGGAAGCTTTCCGTGCAGGAGGCCGACCGTCGCCTCGGGAAAGACCTCCGTCTTCAGGCGCTCGTGCTCCCTCGTCGCGGAGAGCAGGTCGACCTTCTCGGACTCCTCCACCAGCGGGTAGACGACGTACGTCTGCCGGCCCGCCTCGATCTCCGCGCGCATGAAGTCGTAGACCGCCGACCGCCGATCGGGGGTGCGCAGCGTGGTCCGGATCGGCGTCCGGCCAGGCGGCATCTCGTCCAGCACGCTGATGTCGAGATCCCCGTACAGCGCCATGGCCAGGGACCGCGGGATCGGCGTGGCCGACATCACCAGGACGTCCGGTCGCGCGTCGTCCCGCTCCAGGAGCGCCATGCGCTGCCGCACGCCGAAACGGTGCTGCTCGTCGATGACCACGAGCCCCAGCTCCCGGAATGCGACGCCCTCCTGGATGAGCGCGTGCGTACCGACCACGAGGGGTGCCTCTCCCGAGCCGATCGCTGCCAGCACTTCGCGGCGCTCAGCCGCTCCGAGGCTTCCCGTGAGGAGCCGGACCGGGATCCCGAGAGGCTCCACGAGCTCCGCGATCCCGCGTGCGTGCTGCTCGGCGAGGATCTCCGTGGGCGCCATGAGGACCGCCTGACGCCCGCCCTCCACGGCGAGCAGCATGGCGAACACGGCCACGGCCGTCTTCCCCGAGCCGACGTCGCCCTGGAGCATCCGGTTCATGCGCCGGTCCGACTGCATGTCCGCGTAGATCTCCTTCAGCGCGGTCGCCTGGGCGCCAGTGAGCGCGAAGGGAAGAGACTCGTGCAGCGGGCGAATGAGGTCGTTGGTCCGTTCGTGCGCGATGCCGGGCTCCAGCTCGGTCGCTTTCCTGCGCACCTGCGCCTGGACCAGCTGCAGGAAGAAAAGCTCGTCGAAGGCGAGCCTGCGGCGACCCCGTTCCGCGTCAAAGACCGACGTCGGCCTGTGGAGCAGCGTGAGGGCTTCCCCGAGGCCGGGAAGACCCAGGCGGTGCCGGGCCGCGGGATCGAGGTACTCGTCGTCGTCCACCCACGCGAGCATCGCGTCGAGATTGCGCTCGAACACGCCGCGCAGCACCCACTGCGGCAGCTCTTCGGTGGCCGGGTACGTGACGAAGATCGTCCCCGCGTCCCGAGGCGTCGGCACGCCACCCTCGGCGGTCTCCCGCGCGACGACGGTATACTCCCTGGGCTGGATCTGGCGGCCGTGGAAGAACTTCACCTTCCCCGACACCAGGAGCACGTCCCCCTCGCGCAGCTTCCGCTCGAGCCAGGGCTGGCCGGGCCAGGCCACCGTGATCATCCCGGTCTCGTCCTCGAGCACCGCCTGGAAGATGCGAAGTCCGCGGCGCGTGGGAATCACGCCCTTGCTGCGGACACGCCCCACGACGCTGACGTCCATGCCCACCTCGACCCGTCCGATCGGCTCGACGGTCGAGGCGTCGTCGTAGCGGCGGGGGATGTGGTAGAGGAGCTCGCGGGCCGTCGTCACGCCCAGCCCGACGAAGGCGTCGGCGCGCTTCGGCCCGACTCCCTTGAGGAACTGGACCGGCCGATCGAGCTGCGAGTAGCTCAAGAGCCGAAGACCCCGTCCACGAAGACGTCGACGTCGAAGGCCTCCAGATCGTCCAGCCCTTCGCCGGTGCCCACAAGCTTGACCGGAATCCCGTACTCCTCGCGGAGAGCCACCACGATGCCCCCGCGTGCGGTCGAGTCCATCTTGGCGAGCACGATGCCCGTCACGTCGACGGCCTTCGAGAAAGCCTCCACCTGACGTACCGCGTTCTGGCCGACGGTCGCGTCGAGGACGATCAGCGTCTCGTGCGGCGCGCCATCCACCCGGCGACGAACGACCCGGTCGATCTTGGTCAGCTCGTCCATGAGCCCGCGATTCGTGTGCAGCCGTCCCGCCGTGTCGATCAGTACGACGTCCGTACCGCGCGCCTCGGCCGCCTCGAGGGCGTCGTAGGCGACCGCAGCCGGATCTCCACCGTGCTGACCCCGCAGGAAGTCGGCTCCCACTCGTCCCGCCCACGTCTCGAGCTGCGCCACGGCGCCGGCGCGGAAGGTGTCGGCGGCGGCCACCATGACCGAGTTGCCCTCCCGGATGAGCCAGTGGGCGAGCTTGGCCACCGATGTGGTCTTCCCCACACCGTTGACGCCGACCATGAGATACACCGTTGGACCCGTCGCAGCCGAGGCGAGTTCGACGCCACGGACCGCGTCCGTCCTGGCCGAGCCTCGGCTGCCCGGTGGGCCCTCCGTCAGGATGGTCCGGATCTCCTCGCGGAGCGCGGAGGACAGAGCCTCCGGTCCGCGCACGTGACCCCGCCGCAGCGCCTCCTCCGCCCTGTCGGTGAGACGCAACGTGGCCGGTACGCCGAAGTCCGCCGCGAGCAGCCGCTCCTCGAGCCGCTCGAGCGATTCGACGTCGATGCCGCCCGCCACCACCCGGACATCGGTGAGGGCGAGGTCGACGACCCGCTTCCAGAGTCCTTTCTTCTGCTCGGGCTTCGTCTTGAAGAGGCGGGCCATGCGTGTCGCTCGGCGTGCGGCGGTGCGTCGGGGTGCGGTCGTTCGGGAGCGCGGTGCGCAGCCCCCCGGCGGCGCCGGGATGACGGGAAAGGCCGCGTCAGCGCAACCCGCTGCGCCGGCGCACGATCCACTCGCCGCACAGCAGGCCGATCACAAGAAGATAAGGTAAGGGATGCGTCCGCATCGGACGCCCCCCCGCGTCGACTTCGCGAGGCGCCGCGGCGGCCAGCGCCGCGAGGCCGCTGTCCGCCACGGCGGGAAGCATCTCGGGCGTCGTCGCGGTCACGTCGAAGCGTCCGGCGCCCAGGGAGTCGCCGGTCGCGTCGTCGACGATCGCGTACGCGTAGCTCCCCGGAGGAAGTGAAGGCATGACCACCCGGCCTCCCCCCGTCACGATCGTATCGGAGACGAGCGCGTCTCCGGTACGGACCGAGAGCCGCACCGAAGAGGAGTCGCCCGGCAGGCTCCACGCCACCGGTTCGCCCCGCTCCACGAGCCAGGATTCCGGCCGCGGCTCCGCCCCTTGGACCCGTTCACCGCCCAGGAGCCACCCGGCCAGACCGGACCAGAGGCTGCGGTACGCGGCATACCCCTCGTCACGCGCGGCCCACCGCCACCAGCCCGAGGCGAGCGCCACGACGGACCGCCCTTCCTCACCCGCGGTCATCCGGAACGCGCCGAGGGGCGCTCCGGTACCGCGGAGCTGGAGCAGGAGGGCCGGCTGGCGTTCCGGGTCGGTCGGGACCATGACGCCGGTGAGGGGCGGAAGACCCTGGAGGTTCACGCCGGCCAGGGCCCCTGCGACCGGGGACGTCGGTACGTCGGCCGACGCGTACCACTCTCCGGCCTGCGGGTCTCCCACCTCCAGGCCGAGCCGACGCGCGCCGTCTGCGTCCGCCGGGAGCACGAGCCGGCGCCCGCCCTCGACGAGGGAGGAAAGCCAGGGGTCCACGTCCCGTCCGAGCCCGTGTACCACCAGGAGGGCCGCCCCGGCGACCGCACTCCGCACCGAGGCCGAATCGGCCGGGGCCCCGCGGTCGGACGCGCGGCCGAGCCGCACGTACCGGTCGGGTCCCGCGCGGAGGTAGCCCGTGGCCGAGAGTCCGGTGACCTCCTCGAGGACCGGCAACAGGTAGCGAGGCTCCCAGTCCGGCCGCAGGGAGAGGAGCACCAGCCCGCCTTCCTCGAAGCCCACGCTGGTGTACGTCACCGCTTCGTCGTCGCCTGCGAAGCCGTCCTCCTGAGCGCGCACGCTCGCGGTGTAGCGGATCCGCCCGGTGGACGCGGGCGTTGGCAGTTCGATCGAGGTCCGCGTGCGGAGCCCGGGCGAAGGCGCCGCGACGCGCACGGTAGCGACCTCGACGTTCTCCTCGAGCACGGCGATCTCGATGGAATCGCCGGGCTCCCCGCCGTGCACCTCGACCTCGGCCACGGGTCGTCCGTCGGGACGCGGAAGGTCCGGCACGTCGAGTCGGGTCAGGCCGACGTTCGTGACCGGCGCACCGAAGCGCTCGAAGGTCACCCGCAGCGGCAGCCCTTCGAGCGCCGCGCGCAGTGCCACCGCGTCTTCGAAGCGGCCGTCCGACAGCACGCGGACCTCGCGCGCCCCGGCCTCGGCCGCCGACTGGAGCGCGGGCACCAGTCGGGAGCCAGGCAGCGTCGCCTCGCCCGCATCTCCATCGACCGGTTCGAGCGCCCCGGTGCCGAAGCGCATCACGCGCCATCCGTCACCCCGAAGCGCCCGGGCCCGGTCCGCCGCACCTTCCCACGCCGATGCACCGTCCGCGCCCGACGCGGTCATGCTCAGCGAGGCGTCGAGGAGCACCCACCGCGACGACGAGCCGCCACCGCCACCGCGGGGGATCTCCGGATCGAACAGAAGGAGCAGCACCGTGACGAGCACCACCCCTCTGACGATGGAGAGCCAGCGCCCGGCGGGGACGGCGAGCTCCACGCGCAGGTAGACCCACCGGGCGTAGGCGGCGAGCGCGCCCGCCAGCACGAGGAACGCCAGCACGCGGGTCATGGGCAAGGCAGCGCCGGAGAGAGCTGGATCCCGACCCTCCAGGGGCCGGAGAGAAAGCGTGCCAAGACTACTCTTGTGACCCTCCGGCCGGCTGCGCGGGCGCGCGGTCCGGCTCGGTCCCGACCAGAAGCGTGCGCACGGGGCCCGGTCTCGGAATCGTCTCGAGGAGTGCCACGCGCCCGGTCATTTCGGCACGCCAGCGCTGCATGTCGTCCGACGGCACGGGATCGCCGGCGGGGAGGTCCACGGAGAGCGGGTCCATGTGGCTTCCTCCACGCATCATCTCGTAATGGAGGTGCGGGCCGCTCGCGAGTCCGGTCATCCCGACGTACCCGATCACGTCGCTCTGCTTGACGCGGGTCCCCAGGTTCACGCCCGTGCGGAAGGCGCGCAGGTGCGCGTACCGGGTCACGAAGCCGTTGGGATGCCGGATCTCCACGGTGTTGCCGAAGCTTCCCTTCGGCCCCCGGTGGATGACCACCCCGTCCGAAGTGGCCATGATCTCCGTGCCGGCGTCGGCGGCGTAGTCGACGCCCCGATGGGCCCGGATCGTGTTGAGGATTGGGTGCCGGCGCCCCGGCGAATACCGACTCGAGATGCGCCGATACGCCAGAGGCTTGAGCAGGAACGCCCGCCGCACGGACCTCCCCTCGAGATCGAAGTACGAGCCACGGCCGTCGCCGTTCGGATCGAAGTAGACGGCGTGGTACGGCGTGCCGCTGTTCACGAACTCCGCGGCGAGGAGTCGACCGGCACGCATGGAGCCGTCCGGCCGGACCTCGCGCTCGAAGGCGAAGCGGTACGTATCCCCGACCCGGATCTGTCGGGAGAAGTCCACCTGCCACTGGAAGACGCGATCCAGGTGGTCGATGAGGCGGTTGCGGTCCTCGAACGGCAGCCCGTCGAGGAGCGGATTGTCGACCACCGCGTTCCACAGCACGGTTTCGATCTCGCCGGCTGCGAAGAGCGTGTCGACGTAGACCGGGGTGTTGATGAGTTCGGAACGCCATCCCAGCAACGCATCGCGATCCAGTCGCACCGTTTCGTCGGGGCTGATGGCCACATCGATGCCGCGCACCTCTTCGTGGTCCTTGAGGTAGCGGATCGTGACCTCGGTGCCCTGCCGCATGCGCCGGGGGCTCGCATGCTCCTGGAAGGCGAGGAGGAGAGCGGCCTGGTCGTTCGGGGTGAGCGTGGGGTACAGCAACTCCCCGAATGTCTCGCCGCGCCCGAGCGAAAAGATCTCGACGCGCTCCGCCGGTGGCACGGAGACGACCTCGAGACGCCCCGCATCGGGCACCTCACCCCAGCACGCCGAGAGCGCGCCGGCCGCGAGAACGGCCGCCGCGACACGACTCAGGTGGATCGGTGGGTTTCGCACGGACATGCGCCAAAAGTACGTCGAGTCGACCCGCGGAAACAGACGGGGACGCGCGACGCCGACACGGAACCCCAGGGGCCCGCGAGGGGCCCCTCCAGGGATGTGGGATTCTCGTGCCGTGTCGCGGCCCCGCCCGTTTCGCGTCGATCAGTCCATCTGACGACGAATGAAGGTCGGGATGTCGAGCCCCTGAATCTGGTCGCGCGACACCGTCCGCTCCGGGAATCGTGCCATGGGAAGCACGGGATCCACCACGGAGCCACCCCCGACCGCGAGCCGCACCTCCCGCTGGTGCTCGGCGTGCATCGGCATGGGGATCTGGTGCGGCGGGGGCTGGAGCACCGGCTGCTCGAGCCCTGCTCCCCCGTGCACCGGCTGCGCCGGCTCGAGGGACGAGACCGACTCGACGGGCGTCTGAACGCGCGGGCGTGGCGCCGTGCGCCGGAAATCACCCGCGACGACCTTTTCGTCCTCCTGCGAGTCGAAGCCGGTCGCGATGACCGTGACCCGCACCTGGCCGTCGAGCGCCGGATCGTGGACGGCACCGAAGATGATCTCGGCCTCGTCGCCCGCCTCCTCCTGGATGAGCGAGGAGATGACCATCACCTCGTCGATCGCGAGGTCCATGCCACCCGTGATGTTGATGAGCACGCCGCGCGCACCGGCGATCGAGACATTGTCCAGGAGCGGAGAAGAAATCGCTTCCTGCGCGGCTTCCTGCGCACGGTTGTCGCCGGACCCGAACCCGGTGCCCATGAGCGCCGGACCACGCGCGGCCATGACCGTCCGCACGTCGGCAAAGTCGACGTTGATCTCGCCCGTGACGCGAATCAGGTCGGAGATGCCCTGCACGGCATGCAGGAGAACCTCGTCGGCCTTCTTCAGCGCGTCCTTGAACGTCGTCCCCTTCGGTACGACAGAAAGGAGCCGGTCGTTCGGCACGATGATCATCGTATCGACGGCGCGACGGAGTTCGGCCAGCCCCTGCGCCGCCTGCCGCTCACGCTTCTTCCCCTCGAACGAGAAGGGGCGCGTGACGACGCCGATGGTGAGCGCACCCATGTCGCGGGCGATGTCCGCGATCATCGGTGCAGCGCCGGTCCCGGTACCACCTCCCATGCCCGCCGTGACGAACACGAGGTCGGCGCCGTCAAGCGCGCGACGCACGTCTTCCTCGCTCTCCGCGAGCGCCTGCCGCCCGATCTCGGGGCGTGCACCGGCGCCCAGACCCCGGGTCAGCTTCTTGCCGATCTGGAGCGTCAACTGGGCCTGCGAGCTTTTGAGCGCCTGTCCGTCGGTGTTCATCGAAATGAACTCGACGCCCTCCAGCTCTTCGTCGATCATGCGATTGATCGCGTTGCCGCCGGCACCGCCGACGCCCACGACCTTCATTTTCGCATTCGCGATCGGGGTTTCCTCGAATTCGAAGATCATCATTGCTCTCCTCCCTGGCGGAGATGGTGAAAGAATCAGACTAGAAAAATTCCTTGAGCCACGTGCCGAGCTTGGTCACGATCCCGGAGGTGCGCGTGGACGCCCCGCGTCCGGTCTCGGCGAACCGGTCCGCACCCCACAGTGCGAGTCCCGCGGCCACCGCGAAGCGAGGACGGCACACGGTGTCGGCCAGCCCTCCCAGACCTTCGCTCGGCACCCCGAGTCGCACGGGCGTCGCGAAGATCTGCTGCGCCAGCTCGACGATCCCGGGGATGGCCGCGCTCCCCCCCGTCAGCACGATGCCCGCACCGAGACGGTCGAGCACGCCCTGATCCTGGAGCTCGCCCTGGACCATGCCGAAGATCTCGTCGAGGCGCTGCTCCACGATGTGGGCGATGAGTTCGCACGCCACGGAGCGTACCTGCCCCGGAGCCGGCCCCGGGAGGGCGACGGTCTCGCGCGGATCGACCATCTGAGCGAAGGCGCGGGCGTGGCGCTCTTTGGCCAGACGTGCCTCCCGGTGCGGCACCGCGAGCCCGCGCATGAGGTCGGCGGTGAGCGTGGAGCCGCCGTACGGCAGGATCGACACGTGGTGGATCTTCCCCTCGTAATACGCCGCGACCTCCGTGGTGGCGGCGCCGATCTCGACCATCGCCACGCCGACTTCCTTCTCGTCCTCGGTCAGCACGGCCCGGGCGCCCGCGAGCGGCTCCAGCACGAGTTCCTGAACCCGGTAGCCCGCCCGGTTCACGGCCTTGGTGATGTTCGCCGACGAGGTGATCTCGCACGTGACGAGGAAGACCTCGGATTCGAGCCGGACCCCGGACATCCCCATCGGGTCCTTGATGCCCCGCTGGTGGTCGACCCCGTACTCCTGCGGGATTGCGTGCACCATCTCGCGGTCGGGGGGCAGCGCCACGGCCCGCGCAACGATGTGCACCCGCTCGATGTCGTCCGCCGTGACCTCGTCTTCGGAGATCGCGACCACACCCATGGACGTGGTCGCCCGGATGTGGTTGCCGCCGATGCCCGCGTAGACACGATCCACACTCGCCCCCGCCATGAGCTCAGCCTCGCCCATGGCGGTGCGGACGGACTCGGTCATCTCGTCGATGTTCGTCACGAGATCACCCCGCAGCCCACCGGTCGGCGCCTGCCCGACGCCGAGGATCCTCAGACTGGAACGGCGCGCGTCGCCCGTGACCTCACCGATGACCGCGCAGGTGTTGGCGGTTCCGATGTCGAGTCCGGCGATGAGGTTCGAACGCATTCTGCTTCTCTCGTTACTTGGTGCGGCGGACCACGACCTGGCCCGCGAATCTCAGGTCCACGACCTCGGGCGCATGGCCCGGGTCGAAGTCGATGGCGTGCTGGAGTGCGGCCCAGCCTTCCCGCAGGCGATCGATCGGGATGCGGGACGGCAGGACGAAATCCACTTCGGGCTGGAGGAGCCCGACCACGACCGTTCCGTCCGGTGCGTATCGCAGGGTCGATACGCGCTGGACGAACTCCTCGTCCAGCCCGGTCAGGTAGTTCAGCTCGGATGCGAGCATCCGCACCTCCGCCGGAAAGACCGCCGCGTCCGCCGGCGGCATTCGCGACGTCGAGATCACCGGCAGGTCGAGTGACGTGCGCGACGGGTCGATGGGCAGTCGGAACCCTTGGGCGTCGAGGGGCTCGAGCGTGGGGGTCGCTGCGAACGCTACCGGGCGCCGCTCCCGGACGGTGACGCGAAGACGGTTCGGGAGCCGGCGCCGGACCTCGGCCTCCAGGATCAGCGGGTGCTCGGCGAGCCGCTCCGCCCACGCGTCGCAGTCCCCCCAGATGGAGGCGAACTGGCCGAGGCCGAGCTGCTGGATGACCGCGTCCTGCGTCACGTACTGCACTCCCGACACCTCCACTTTCGCAATGCGGAACGCGTCGAGGCCCGCCAGCTTCTCCAGGACGCGCGGCCCCCAGACAAGGACCGGCCCGAGCGCGAGCGTGGCGAGCAGTACCTTCATCTCGTTACGCATGGGCGGGCTCCTGCAGCGCCGCCACCAGGCGCGATCCGAGGAACTCGATGGAGCCCGCGCCCAGCGTGAGCACCACGTCTCCTGCGTTCAGCCGGCTCGCCATCTCCCCGGCGAGCAACTCCACGTCCTCCACGTAGTGGACCTCGGCGACGCCCGCCCGCCTGGCCGCCTCGACCACCGTGTCTCCGGTGATCCCCGGAATCGGAACCTCCCGGGCCGGGAATACGTCACAGATCCACGCGACGTCGGCGAGCGCCAGCGCCGTGCCGAATTCCGCGAAGAAGTCGCGTGTGCGCGAGTACAGGTGCGGCTGGAACGCGGCGACGATCCGGCGATCGCCGTACATGGAGCGCGCCGCACGCAGCGCGGCGGAGAGTTCGGTGGGGTGGTGCGCGTAGTCGTCGATCACCAGCACGCCGGCGGCTTCGCCGATCGTCTGGAAACGCCGCCCCACGCCCGCGAAATCGGCGAGGGCGGAAAAGATGTCGGGCCATCCGGCGCCAAGCGTGCGCGCGGCCGCGGCCGCGGCGAGCGCGTTGAGCAGGTTGTGGCGCCCTCCGATCGAGACCTCCAGCGTGCCCTTCCGTGCCCCTTCCTCCCACACGACTCCGCGCGTGCCGCCGGGTCCGACTTCAACGTCCGTCACGCGGAGCATGGAGCCGGCGGACGTCCCGTAGGTGTACCCCGACGGACCGACGAGCGGAAGGAGCGACGAGGCGCCTTGATCGTCCGCACACACGATGACGCGTCCGCCACCCCGCACGCCCGCGAGGAACTCGACGAAGCTGCGCCGCACACCCTCGAGGTCCCCGTACACGTCGAGGTGATCGGCCTCCAGATTCGTCACCACCGCCACGTCGGGCGCGAGCGTGAGGAAGGAGCGATCGTACTCGTCGGCCTCGACTACGAAGAGGTTCTGGGACCCGAAGCGCAGGTTGCCGTCCCACTCGGTGACGCGGCCACCCACGAGACCGGTCGGATCCAGGCCCGCCTTCGCCAGGATCGACGTCGTCATCGCCGTCGTGGTCGTCTTGCCGTGCGTCCCGGCGATCGCGACCACGGTGCCCATCCCGACCCACTCGCCCAGCGCCTGTGCTCGCTTCAGAACGGGGATGCCGGCCGCGCGCGCGGCCTGGATCTCCGCGTGGTCCTTCGGGACCGCGGACGTCACGACGAGCGCGGCGGCATCGGTCACGTGCGACGGGTCGTGCCCGACGTAGACGGTGCCGCCGAGCCGCTCGAGGTCGCGGAGGGCGCGGCTGTCCTTGGCGTCGCACCCGCTCACCCGGCCGCCACTTCGCAGCAGCAGCTCCGCCAGCGGGAACATGCCGGCACCGCCGACGCCCATGAAGTGGACCGGACGCTCCTTCGCGAGCGCACGCAGGTCGATGCGCGCGTTCATGCGGCCCTCCGAAGCGGCGGAAGGAGCGTCGCCAGGTCCGCTGCGATGTCGCCGGTGGCCCGCGGCCGGGCGCGCGCTGCCGCTGCGGCGCGCATGCGCGCCAGCGTCTCGGGCGCGGTGGCGAGGCCGCCGAGCTCCTCGCCCAGCCGTGAGACCGTCAGTTCGGCCTCGGGAAGCACGCGGGCCGCACCCGCGGTTTCGAGGGCCCGTGCGTTGTGCGTCTGATGGTCCTCCGCGGCGGTCGGGAGCGGTACGAGGATCGAGGGGAGCCCCGCGTTCAGGAACTCCGCGATGGTCATCGCGCCCGCGCGGCTGAGCGCGAAGTCGGAGGCCGCCAGCGCCGCCGGCATGTCTTCGACGTACTCGAGCGCGTGGACCCAGTCCGGCTGCCCGGCTTCGCGAAGCGCGGTTTCGACCGTGGCGAAGTGCCTGCGGCCCGTCGCCCAGAGAACGTGGAGCAGCTCCGGGCGGGTCAGGTCGCCCCGCTCCACCCCCTGGACCCAGGCCGTGACGCCACGGTTCAGGGCCAGCGAGCCCTGGCTGCCGCCCGTCACGAAGGTGAGCATGACCTCGTCCGGCACTCCGAACACATGGCGCGCGGCGGACCTGCTCATGCTCGACCGCGCGCGGACCGGGTTGCCGCTCACCACGCACCGCGCTGCAGCCGCGGGCAGCCGGTCGATGGCTTCCGGGTAGGCGACGTGGACGCGGAGCGCGAACCGCGTCAGGAGCTTCGTCACCGCGCCCGGGAAGGAGTTCTGCTCCTGGAGCACGAGGGGGATGCCCATGAGGCCCGCCGCGATACCGGCCGCCGCGCCCGCGTACCCCCCGGTCACCACCACCACCTCGGGGCGGAGCGAGCCGAACGCGCCGACCACGCGACCGAAGCCGACCGCCAGCCCCAGGAGCGCGCGAACGGCCGAGAGGGGACGGGCCCGGTCGATGCCCTCCACCGGCAGCAGCAGGTGCTCCTCGCCGCGCTCGGGGAGGAGCCGCGCCTCGAGGCCGCGCCGGGCACCCACGAAGACGATGCGCACGTCCGGCCGGACGGCCCGCAGGGCGTCGGCGATGGCCAGGGCGGGATACAGGTGCCCGCCGGTGCCCCCGCCGGACAACACGACCACGGGCGCGCGCTCAGACACGGGCAGCCTTCCCGCCCGGGGCCGCGCGCGCGACCGAGATGAGGATACCCAGCGCCATCAGCGTGATCACCAGATTGGAGCGCCCGTAGGACACGAGCGGCAGTGCAAGACCCGTCGCTGGCGCCAGGGCCAGGCCGACGGCCATGTGGAGCACCGCGTGCAGCGCGACGAAGCTGGTGAAGCCGATCGCGAGGAGCTGCCCGAACAGATCAGGGGCCCGCGCGGCGATCCGGAAGCCGACGAGCACGATCATCGTGTACAGCGAGATCAGCACGAGCACGCCGATCAACCCCCACTCCTCGCCGATCATCGCGAAGATGAAGTCGTTGTGGGACTCCGGCAGGAAGCCGTACTTCTGGCGCCCCTCCCCGAAGCCGACGCCGTTGATGCCGCCCGATCCGAGCGCGACCAGCGACTGCTTCACCTGGTAGCCTGCACCTGCGGGGTCGGCGAGCGGGTCCAGAAAGGAGCGGAGGCGCTCCACGCGGAATCCCACCCGAAGCTGCCAGTAGACCACGGGGCTCAGGAGCACGCCGATGAAGACGAAGTGCGCGATCCGGCCCCCGGCGGCGAAGACGATCAGAACGCCGAGCAGCGAGATCACCATCGCCGTGGAGAAGTCCGGCTCCGCGGCCACCAGCCCGACGATGACGCCCCACACCACCAGGAAGGGAAGCAGGCCACGTCGCAGCGAGCGGAAGTCGTCGACCTTTTTCACGGCCATCGCCGCCGTCCACGCGACGATCGCGATCTTCGCGATCTCTGAGGGCTGGATGGTCACGCCGAGATTCAGCCACCGTCGCGCTCCCTTGATCTCGGGAGCGATCGCGTAGGTCCAGGGCAGGACGCAGAGCAGAAGCAGGACCGCGGCAAGCAGGATCAGCGGCCAGGCGGCCTTCTGCCAGACCTTGTAGGGGAGGACGGCGCACCCGAGGAGCAGCACGAGCCCCACCCCGGCGCCGGCCGCCTGCCGAATCACGTAATAGGTGTCGGGGAGGTCCTGGCGGAGCGCGTACACCGACGAGGCGCTGTACAGGGTCACCAGCCCCAGGGAGAGGACCAGGAGGGTTAGCGCCATGATGGCCGCCGCCTCCCAGCCGCGTCCGAGCCCGGAGTCAGGGAGCCTCACCGGGCCGGCCGGGGCGATATCCACGGGCCGGGCCTTCATGCGGCCTCGCGCGCCAGAGTGGCGAAGTGGCGTCCGCGGTGTTCGTAGCTCTCGTACATGTCGTAGCTGGAGCAGGCCGGGGACAGGAGCACCACGTCGCCCCGTCGCGCGAGCTGCCGGGCGCGTGCGACCACCCCGTCCAGCGGCCCCTCGACGACTTCGACGACGGTCGACGCCCCCTCCCCGAGGGCGGCCCGCAGCTCCGCGGCCACGCGCACACCGGCCGCCCCGTACGCCAGGACGTGGTGGACGCCGGCGGCCGCCGGGGCGAGCTGCGAGAAGTCCTCGCCCTTGTCCTTGCCGCCCAGCAGGAGCACGACCGGCCGATCGAGGCTGGCCAGGGCGCTGCGCGTGGCGGCGACGTTGGTGGCCTTGGAGTCGTTGACCCACAGGACGCCGTCCGCGTCGCGCACGGGCTCCATGCGGTGCGGGAGCGCGCGGGCCTTGCCGAGGCCGGCGGCGATCCCTCCGGGCTGCGCGCCGGCCAGACGGGCGACCAGGGCGGCCGCGAGGGCGTTGAGCACGTTATGCGCGCCGAGGAGCGGCAGGTCTGCGACCGGGATCAGCTCGTCGATATCCCCGAACGGACGGACCATGAGCATGCCGTCATGCACGAAGGCGTCGCTGCCGATGCCACCGAAGTGATAGCGGCGCCCGGATGCATCACCCGCGAGTGCGGCCACGGCATCGTCGCCCTGCGGCAGTACCCACACGCTCCGGTCGTCCGCGTTTTCGAAGATCTTCGCCTTGTCGGCGTAATACTCCTCCACGCTCGCGTAGCGGTCGAGGTGGTCCGGCGACAGGTTCGTGACCACCCCTATGGCGGGACGAAACGTGTCGATGGCCGACAGCTGGAAGGAGCTCATCTCGAGCACCACCCAGTCGTACGGCACGCCCGACCGCGCGAGCTCCGAGGCCGCGGGCGCGAGACCACCGCCGACGTTGCCACCCGCCGCCGAGCGGATGCCCGACGCGCGCAGCAGATGGTCGACAAGAAGCGTGGTGGTCGTCTTCCCATTGGTCCCGGTGACCGCAATCAGTGAACCAGGGAGGAACCGTGAGGCGAACTCGGGCTCGGAGATCCAGCGGACCCCTCGAGACGCGAGCGCTCGGAGCACGGGAGCGTCCGGAGGGATCCCGGGGCTGGCGACGACGATTCCGGCATCCGCCATCCGTTCGAGGTCGTGCCGTCCGAGTTCGACATCGATCCGGGGGCTCCCCAACTCGACTCCACGAGCTGCAGCTGCATCATCCGTTCGCGCGTCCGAGACATAGACTTCTGCTCCTTTTTCAGCGGCCAGCCGGGCGGCGGCCAGTCCGCTCGCTCCGAGGCCGATGACGGCCACCCTGGTTCCTGTCAGATCCAACGTTCCCATCTTCCGACCCGTTCGATCGCATGCGATCCGCTAACGGATCTTGAGCGTGCTGAACGCGACCATCGCGAAGAGCACGCCCAGGATCCAGAAGCGAATGACGACCTTCGGCTCGGCCCATCCGAGCTTCTCGAAGTGGTGGTGGATCGGGGCCATCCTGAACACGCGCCGACCCTCTCCGAAGCGAAGTCTGGTGTACTTGAACCACCCCTTCTGCACGATCACCGACAGCGTCTCGAGGACGAACACGCCACCGACGATCACCAGCAGGAATTCGGCCTTGAGGAGGATCGCCATGACACCGAGCGCCCCACCGAGAGCCAGCGACCCGGTGTCCCCCATGAAGACCTCGGCCGGGTGCGCGTTGAACCAGAGAAAGCCCAGAGCGGCCCCCGCGAGGGCGAAGGCGAAGATGGTCAGCTCCCCGGCACCCTCGAGGTAGAAGAAGCCGAGGTAGCGGGACATGTCGGTGCGGCCGGCGACGTAGGCGAAGACCCCGATGGTGGCGGCCGCGATGGCGGTCAGCCCCGCGGCGAGGCCGTCGAGGCCGTCGGTGAGATTCACCGCGTTGGACGACCCGGACACCACGATGCCGGTGAAGAGCACGAACACGGGGGCACTGAAGACCGCCGCGTACTCGGCGAAGAAGGGTACCGTCGTCCAGGTCGTCGGGTGCGAGGAGATCGGGTTCCAGACCAGGAAGGCGCCGAGCCCGAGACCGAAGCTCCACTGCCCGACCATCTTGTAGCGAGCCACCAGGCCGCGGGTCTTGCCCTGCACGACCTTGAGCCAGTCGTCCAGGAATCCGATCGCACCCATCCACAGCAGCGAAACGACGGCGAGGATCGTATACCAGTTGTCCAGGCGCGCCCAGAGCAGCGTGGAGATCGTGGCGGCGACGATGATGATGATCCCACCCATCGTGGGCGTCCCCGACTTCACCAGGTGGGTCTCCGGACCGATGTCCCGGACCACCTGCCCCACGCGGGCCCGCTCCAGCGCGCGCACGATGGAGGGCCCGAGGCCGAACGCGATCAGGAGCGACGTGACGACCGCCGCCGCCGTGCGGAAGGAGATGTAGACGAAGACGTTGAAGACGCCGTGGATCTCGGCGAGGCCGGGCAGGAGGTGGTACATCATCAGGCTTCCACCGCCCTGCGCACGCGCTCCGCTTCCAGGCGGGCCGCGGCGTCGCGCGCACCGAAGTCCTCCGCCAGCAGCGGTAGAACGCCCTCGAGACGGATCCCCCGGGACGCCTTCAGGAGCACGACTTCGTTCCCGTGCAGCCGCGCGCGCACGCGCGGATAGGCGGACTGCCAGTCGTCGGCCACGATGAGCCGTGCGTCCGTCTGGTGCGCCGCCCGAGCCGCCTCGGCGAACGCGCCGGTGGCAACGATCAGGTCGATCTTCCGTGACAGGGCGTCACGAAGCACCTCGTCGTGCAGCACCGCGGAGCGCTGGCCGAGTTCGAGCATCGAGCCGAGCACCGCGACCTTCCGGGCCGAGGCTCCCTGCCCGTCGAGCACGTCGAGGGCGGCCCGAACGCTCTGCGGGTTGGCGTTGTAGCAGTCCACCACGACGGTCAGGTCACCAATCCGGCGGAATTCGCCGCGCATGGCACCCGGCTCCGCCGAAGCGAGGCCACGCACGGCGTCGCGCGCCGGAACACCGAGCTGGTCGGCGATCGCGAGCGCGACCAGCGCGTTGCTCACCGCATGACGCCCCACCATGGGCACCGCCACGCGCTGCCCCTTCCAGTCGAAGGTGTACCGGCCGAACACGTCGACCTCGGCGCGCGCGGGCCGATCGCCCCTGTCGGAACGCTCGCTCCAGCCGACCACCCGGACGCGCGGGCACAGCGTGCGGGCCCGCTCGGCCAGGACGGGCGGATCGTCGCCTACGATGCAGCGCCCACCCGTCGCCACGTGCCGGAGGATATCGAGCTTCTCGGCCAGCACGCCCTCCAGCGACCCCAGCTTCTCGAGGTGGCTTTCGCCCACGGTCGTGATGACCGCCACGTCGGGCCGGGCGATCTGCGCCAGCGCGCTGATCTCGCCCGGCTCGTTCGTGCCCAGCTCGAGCACGACGGCCTCCGCGTCGGTCGGCGCGGCAAGCAGCGTGAGAGGCATCCCGATGCGGTTGTTCAGGTTGCCCCTCGTGGCGTGCACGCGCAGCGTGGCCGACAGCGCCGCGGCCGCCATCTCCTTCGTCGTCGTCTTCCCGGAAGAACCCGTGATGGCGACGACGGGCGCCTCGAGTGCGGAGCGCCGGTAGGACGCCAGACGTCCGAGCGCGACGAGCGTGTCGTCGACGGGGTAGATGCGGGTGTCCGAATCGCCCGGCGAGGGACGCGACACCACTGCGCCGGTCGCTCCGTTCGACAGGGCGTGCGCCACGAAGTCGTGACCGTCGAAGCGGTCTCCGACCAGCGCGACATAGAGCTGCCCTTCGGTAACCGCGCGCGAGTCCGTCGATACGCCGGTGTACTCGACGTCGGGCTCGGCCAGCGCGGTGCGGAGTCCGAGCGCCCGGCGGACGTCCAGGTCAGTCCAGAGGAACGGGTTCACAGGATCCCCAGCTCGCGCAGTGCCGCCTCGGCGACCGCGCGCTCGTCGAAGGGGCGCTTTTCGTGGCCGACCACCTGGTAGTTCTCGTGGCCCTTGCCCGCGAGTACCACGGTGTCGCCCGGGCCCGCGATGCGGAGGGCCGCCCGAATGGCCTCGCGGCGGTCGGCAATCCGCAGGTATTCCGTCCCCTCGAGACCGGTCGCCAGATCGTCGATGATCGACTCCGGGTCTTCCGTGCGGGGGTTGTCCGAAGTGAGAACCACGACGTCCGCGAGTTCCCGGACCGCCTCGGCCATCGGCCGGCGCTTCGACGGGTCGCGATCGCCACCGGCTCCGAAAAGCACGATCAGGCGGCCCTCGGTGAGCGGCCGGACGGCGGCGAGCGCGCCACGCAGAGCCGCGGGCGTGTGCGCGAAGTCGATGAGTACCGAGAAGGGGGTGGTGATCACGGCCTCGAGGCGGCCCCGGACCTGCGGCGCCGTGGCGAGCCGTTTCACGATCGTGGCCAGGGGAATCCCCAGGGCCCGCGCGACTCCGATGGCGCCGAGGGCGTTCTCGACGTTGTACCGCCCCACCAGCGGGATCGTCACCGTGAAGCGCTCTTCCCCGGCGAGCAGCGTGAAGGTCGTGCCGAGCCGGCCGAGGTTCAGGTCGACGGCCCGCAGGTCCGCGGCTCCGTCCACACAGAAGCTCGTGCGCGTGCGGGGTCCGGCGTCGAGCGTGTTCCACGCGGGATCCGCCGCGTTGACCACGATGGTGCCGTGCTCGTGCACCAGGTCGACCAGGCGAAGCTTCGCGCTCCGGTACGCCGCCATGTCGCGGTGATAGTCGAGATGGTCCTGCGTCAGATTCGTGAAGACCGCGACGTCGAACGCGACGCCGTCGAGCCGGTGCTGCTCGAGGGCGTGGGAGGATGCTTCCATCACGACGGCCGCGGTGCCGCCATCCGCCAGCTCGCGGAGCCAAACCGCCACCTGAACCGGGCCCGGTGTCGTCAGACCCTCGGTACCCGCGCGCACCCCGTCGGCGTCCACGACGCCGAGCGTGCCGATGACGGCGGTCGGCATGTCGGGAGCGAGAAGGTGCCGTGCGAGCAGCGAGGTGGTGGTCTTCCCGTTGGTGCCGGTGACCCCGACCGTGAGAAGCTCGAGGCTCGGGAATCCCATCATCCAGTCGGCGGCGAGTGCCGCGGCACGCCGCCCGTTGGAGACCACGAGTTGCGGGACGTCCACCTCGACCGGGCGCTCCACCACCGCAGCCACGGCACCGTTGGCGACGGCTCCCGCCAGGAAGTCGTGGGCGTCGCTGCCCGTTCCTCTCCACGCGAGGAAGAGGTCGCCCGGCTTCGCGGCGCGCGAGTCCTGCGCCACCCCCCGGACGGCGATGTCCCCCGAGCCGAGCGCCTCCACCAGGAGGTCAGCCGACCGGAGGACGTCTCCGACAGAGGCCAGCGTACGCGCGGCGTCACTCATGCGTGGTACCTCGGTAGCGCAGGCGCACCGTGTCCCCTTGCATCACGCGCGTTCCGGGCGGGGGAGACGTGCGCACGACCTCTCCCTCTCCGACCTGGGCGACCCGGAGGCCGAAGCGGTGCAGGTAGCGTACGGCGGTGCGGGCGGGCAGTCCCGTGACGTCCGGCACCGCGACAGCGCTCCCGGCGGCCGGTGCAGGTGACCCGGGCTGATCGGCGGGGAGCGGCGGGAGCGCCGGGAGCGCCGGAAGCGCCGCGGCTGGACGGTCGGCGAAGCTCACGCCGATGCTGCGATCACGGAGCGCATTCTGAGCCGCCGCGAGGCCATTCATGTCCAGCGACTGCGGAGCCGCGGCCAGCGCCGCCTCCATCGTCTCTCGGGTGACGGGGGCCGCGATCGAGCCACCGTAATACCCCCCCGCTCTCGGCCGATCCAGCTTCACGAAGACGACCAACTGCGGCTTCTCCGCCGGAAAGTACCCCACGAAGGAGGCCGAGTAATCGCCCGCCGCGTAGCTACCGTTGGTGCTGAATCGGGCGGTACCGGTCTTGCCGGCGACGCGGAACGAGCCGACCCGCGCGAGCGAGCCCGTCCCCTCGCGAACGACGTCCTCGAGGGCGCGTCCGACGGCCTCGGCGGTCGAGCGGTCGACGACGCGCCGGACCTCTTCGGGCTCGAATCGCTCGATGACCGTCCCGTCCGCGTGACGGATCTCGCGTACGAGACGCGGGGCCATCAGGACGCCACCGTTGGCGAGGGAACCGTACGCCATCGCCATCTGGAGCGGCGTCACCGCAATCTCGTAGCCTATGGCGAGCGACGCCGCCGACTGCCCCGACCAGCGCTCGGGCCGACGTAGAGTTCCCGCGACCTCTCCGGGAAGCTGGACGCCCGTGGGCGTACCGAACCCGAAGTCGCGCAGGTTCTCGTACTGAACACCGTGGCTCATCGCCTCGGCGACCTTGGCGATGCCGATGTTGGACGACTCCCGCAGCGCCTCGTGGACGGTCAGCATACCCTGCGTGTGCGTGTCCGTCAGCACACGTCCGCCGACCACCCACCGGCCCTTCTCCGCGTCCACCGAGTCGCTCATGCTCGCGAGCCGGTGCTTGAGCAGCCCGGCCACCGTGAACGGCTTGAGCGTAGACCCCGGCTCGAACGAGGTGTTCACCGCCGAAAGTGCGGCGGGGTGTCCGTCGCGGATGGAGGCGAGCGCCAGGATTTCACCGGTCTTCGGGGACGTGAGAATGATGTCACCCCCGAGCGCGTCGTGGTCGTCGATCGCCTCCTGCAGCGCAGCCTGGGCGATCTCCTGGAGATTGGTGTCGATCGTGAGCACGACCTCACCCCCCGCGCGCGGGGGCTGCACCGTGACGCGCTCGCCAGGGATCGGCCGTCCGACGGGGTCGCGCGCCACGATCTCGACGCCGGGCGTCCCTCGGAGCAGGTCGTGGAAGATCTGCTCCACACCGCCCCGGCCCTCGTCTTCGATGACGACGCCGAGTGCGCCTCGTGCCAGGTCCCGATGCGGGTGGAAGCGTTCGAACACCGGCTCGAGATGGATTCCGGACACGCCCTCGAGACGTTCGCGCACGGACGGCGCGAAGAGACCGGGAACGACGTTCCATACCTTCCCGTTCGATACCAGTCGACGTGCCTGCGCCCGGCTCAGCCCGAGCGCCTCGGAGAGGAGCGTCTGCGCGGCCTCGGCGTCCTTCAGTTCGCGCGGGGCCACGTTGACGCGGACCCGCTCCCGGGTCACCGCGAGCGGCTGGCCGTTGCGGTCGAAGATCGTACCCCGCGGGGCCGGAACGGCCTGGTCGTCTTCCTGCTGGCCCTGCGCGAGCTCGGCCCAGTTTCCGGCCTGGAGGACCTGGATCTGACCCGCGCGCAGCGCCACCACCAGGCTGCAGGAAAGCCATCCGGCGAGGATGAAGATCCTCCGCCAGCGCCCATGCTGCCCGACGTGGGCGGCGCGATTCCCCGCGCGGCTCAAGGGGTGTCCTGCCTGACGAGGATGAACTGCTCGTCGCCGCCGGGTGTGTGCATGCCGAGCGCGCGGGCTTCCGCGACGATCCGGGATCGCGAGCGGAGCGCCTGGATGTCACGCTCCAGCTCTACGCGCTCCGCCTGCGCGACGGAGACATGCCGCCTGAGGTCGTCGAGCTCCCGGTTCGCCTCGAGGGCACGACTCTGCCGCCACGTCACGAAGCCGAGTGAGCACAGGAGGAGCACGAAGGTCAGCACCGTACGCCCCAGAGAGGTCGGATCCATCAGGCCGCCCTCCGCCACGCGCGCAGCAGGGCGCTCCGGGCGCGAGGGTTCCGCGCCACCTCCTCCTGCGAGGGGCGCACGACCTTGCGTGTGAGGGTCTCGCCGAGCGGCTCGCCGCGGCACGTGCATACCGGCGACTCCGGGGGGCAGACGCACGTGCGGCTCCACTCGCGGAACGCGTTCTTGACCGCCCGGTCCTCGAGGGAGTGGTACGCGATCACGACCAGCACGCCACCCGCGTTCATCACGTCCCGGATGGCGGGCAGCCCGGCCTCCAGCGCCTCCATCTCTTCGTTGACGGCGATCCGCACGGCCTGGAAGATGCGCGCCTTGTCCTGCTGGCTCGGGGCGCGCCCCAGCGACACGGCCAGGGCCGCGACGAGGTCGTCGCTGGTGCACACACCACCGGACGTACGCCGCTTGATGATCTCACGGGCGAGCCGCCGGGCCCGCGGCTCCTCCCCGTAATCGCGAAAGATGCGGGCGAGCTCCTCCTCGGAGGCTTCCGCCAGCAGGGTCAGGGCGTCCCGCCCGTCGGCTTCCATCCGCATGTCGAGGGGAGCACCCGGACGGAACGTAAACCCGCGCGCATCGGCATCGAGCTGGTACGAGCTGACGCCCAGGTCCAGCAGAGCACCGTCGAGTCCTCGGTCGCGGACCTCGGGGTCGCGCGGCGCACGGTCGAATCGCCCCGCGAGGAAGCGAACGCGAGCGCGGAAAGGTGCCAGCGCATCCCGCGCCTCCGCGAGGGCCTCCGGGTCCCGATCCACCGCCAGGACGCGGCAGTCCGAACATGCTTCGAGGATGGCCCTCGTGTGTCCGCCACCGCCGACCGTACCGTCGAGGAAGAAGCCCGCATTCCTCGGATCGAGGAAGTCGAGGACCTCGCGCGCCATCACCGGCTGATGCCAGGAGCTCATGGTCGCCTATCCGAAGAGCTGGTGTGCGAAGTCCCCGAGATCGCCGCCGTCGCCTTCCACCGCCGCGCCGTAGGTCTCGGGATTCCAGAGTTCCACCCGGTCGATAGCCCCGACCACGAGCACGGTGCCGGCAAGGCTCGCTCCGGACTGCAGGCCGGCGGGCACCAGGATCCTGCCCTGCTTGTCAGGCGCCACCTCGACCGCGTTGGCGACCACTCGGCGCAGCTGGTTGGCCCCCCGCGGATTCTTACGCCGAAAGTCGAGGAGTTCCTGCTGGAGCTCCACCCACTTGGCCTCCGGAAAGAGGGTCAGGTTCGTCGGCTCCCACTGGATCAGAACGAAACGTTCACCCTCTCCCGAGCGGCGGAACGCCGCGGGCAGGCTGACGCGACCCTTGGGGTCCATCTGATACTCGTACTGGCCGACGAAACCGATCACGCTGGGCCCCGGAGTGGTACGAAGTGGGTAAGAGTGGGGATAACCGGGGGGAACTTACGATCCAGTGGGGAGGATGCGCAAGAGTCCCTTTTTGGGAATTTTTTCATGCCCCCCGTAAGCTCTGGCACCCCGAAAGCCCCTGCAGCTAGCCGATCATCGCCTTTCGACCCGGAAACAGATTTTTCCTTTTTCCGAAGGAAAACCGAAAGTCGAACAAGCGAGCGCACCCACTACGGTGGGAAGGAGTGGGGGGAAGCCGCGCCGGGGGCGTCGGCGCCGGGGGGCGTCGCCCGTCGACTCGGACGTTCCTGCGGGCGCGGGCCGTGCCGCGCGCGCGGCGGGAGCCGGGACAAAGAAAAAGCGCCGCGGGGGACAAATCCCCCGCGGCGCCTTCCGCGCCGAAGCGCAGGCCGATCAGGTCATCAGCGACCGCGCTTGATGATCGCGTCCTGGATCTCGACGTACGTCTGAGCGTTCTCCAGAAGCTGCTGGAGGTTGACGTTCACGGAGGCCGGATAGTCACCCGACTGGTTGAGGAACTGAACCGCCTGATTGAACTTCGGCAGCGACGACTGGGCCGTCTGCAGCGTCTGCGGCTCCTGCTCCTTCACCGCCAGCTGGTAGATGCTGTACCCATGCCAGAAGTTGAGCTGGCTCGTCATGGCCGTGCTCAGGTTCGGCAGACGCTTCGCGGCGGCCATGCCCTGGGCGGCGTAGGCGTAGTTGTCCTTCTGGTTTCCGTTCTGGTACGCCTCGGCGAAGATCATCCGGGCCGCCTGCTCCGCGCGCTGCGCATCGGAGGCGGACGCCTTCGAGAGTACCGTGACCGCGTCGTCGAGACGGCCGGCCTGGATGAGCCAGTTGCCCTGACGCAGCGGCGCGCTCGGGTGCTCGGGGTTGATCTCCATGACTCGGTCGAGGGCGGCGATCGCATCGTCCAGACGCCCGCCGCGCTGAAGCGCATCGGCGTACAGGACCCAGAGGCGATCCTCCATGGCATGCGTCTCGAGCACGCGCTCGCTCATCGCGATGGCGTCTTCGAGCTCGTCGAGCTGGATGTGCGCGGAGACCACGTTGGCGAGGTGCCCCACCGGCGTGTCCGCTCCCTTGGCCTGGAAGACCTTCCCGTAGGCCGCGATGGCCTCGCGGTAGTACCCGACGGCCTCGGGCGCGACGGCGCCCGCGTCCTGATCACCGACCGACGCTTCCTGCTGGATCGCCAGGGCCGCGCTGAAGGCGAAGCCACCATACTGCTCGAGCAGATCCACGTTGTCGGGCTCGACGTCGAGGCCCACCTGGATGAACTCCATGGCACCGACCGGATCACCGGCCTGAGCCATCTCGTAGGCGATCCGCATGCGGATGGCGACGTTCCCGGGGTTGATGTCGAGGTAGCGCCGGTAGTAGTCACGGCCGGCCTCGGCATCGCCCTGCGTGGTCGCGATGTAGCCCGCGAGCTGGAGTGCGTCCTCATGGAACGGGTTCGCGTCGATCACCCGCTCGAGCTCCGTGAGCGACTCGGGGAAGTTGTCCATCTCGTAGAGGATCCGCGCACGCAGATAGCGCGTGCCGATCGCCGCCGGGTTCAGAGACAGCGACTCGTCGCAGTTCCGCAGGGCGTTCTCCCACTGCTGAGAGGCGAAGTAGTCACCGCAGATCGCAGCCGAGCGAACGGTCGTCGAATAACGCTCGAAGGCGTCGAAGATGTGCTGAGCCGCTTCCTGACGTCCCCTTTCGGCGACCTGGAAGGACTCGATCGGGAACGACTCGGAGCCGGCGATGTCCCACACCTCGGCCGACACCATCCAGCTCTTATCGGGCTGCTGGGTGTAGCTGGCGCAGATCGCCACCGGAACGCTGGTCTGAGAGGCGAGCTGACGCGTCCGGATGCAGTCGAGGTCCTCGATCTTCATCTTGAACTGCTTGACCGCGTCTTTGATGGCGCTTTCCTCCATCGCGACGTGCGTCGGCATGTTCTGCAGGAGCGAGCGCAGATCCTTCGAGGCGTCCTTGCCGAAGTTGTCTTTCGCGCCCTCGAGCGGCGTGAAGTACGGGATCAGGACGCGGAAGCGACCGCCATCCTGAGCCGAAGCCTGCGTCGCGGGCACGAGCACCGCGGCGGCAAGGGCGAACACGAGCACCGTCTTGAGCCGACCAACCATGGCTTGACCTCCTGGGGGTTTTCCCACGTGTTGCGGCCCGCTGTTCCCACGAGCCTGAATCCGGGCCGGGCAACCGGCTCTTCATCGCGTATGTCGTACTGCCCGAATACCGCCAGAGATCCCCGGTCACGGAAGCCCCCGACGAACGAAACTGGAAAATTTATGCGCGTGCCGGAAATCCGGTCAACCGCCGTGCGCCCGCGTCCCCGACCTCCTCGGCCCGGTCGTGCGACGCGCGCCCCTTATTAAGCCGTTCACGGCCTTCACGCAACGGGGTGGAGTTCAGTCGAATGGCCCGTCGAACTCCTCGAGCGTCCGCCTGAGTTCCTCCGACAGCGGCTTCGAGCGACCCGAGGGATAGTCGTACATGACCTGCACGGTGGTTCCGCTCTGGAGCTTCTCGCCCTCGGCCGACCGGACCTCGTAGGCCATCTCGAAGTGCTTGCGGCCCGTCCGCACGACTTTCACCCCTACGCGCACCGTCTGCGGCCACAGCACCCGGGCATGCCAGCGGACCCGGCACTCGGCCAGCACGTAGTCGAGGTCGTCGAGTCCCTGCCCCACCACTTCCATCCAGTATGCCCAGCGAGCCTCCTCGAAATAGATCAGGGCGTCGGCGTGGTGTGCGTGACCGCCGATGTCGATGTCACGAAACCGCACGGTGACGGGGTGCCAGAAGCGAAAGGTTTCGGACGATTCGGTCACGGGGCGACTCCGCGAAGGTGGAGGCAGGGGCTCGGGGTGCACTACTTTGGGACATCGGCGCCGGTTCGTCACGCGCCGGCGAGGCAGTCCACCCCGACCGCTCCGGAGTCCCGCCATGCACCCAGCGCGCGCCCGCACCCACCACCGGGCGATCGCCGTCGCCCTGGCCGGACTCGCCTCGACCGGCTGCGGCGGCGGCTCCACCAGCCTGGCGTCGAACGTGGCGAGCGAGGCCGGTGCGGCCGCGGCACGACGCAGCGTCCCCGCCGACGCGCATCCGGTGTTCCTCGCTCGCGCCATCGTGGCCGGCATCGTGCAGGCGCTCGCCGGAGCGGACCGCCTGCCCGCGTGGTCGGATCCTCTGGGCGAAGTGAACGCAGCGCCGTCCGGGGGAGTATCAGGGGAGGCACTCTCGAGCTTCCTTCGCGGCCTGGCTGCCGAGGAGGTGCGGCGGTGGGAAGAGGCCCGGCGCGGCTACGCCGCGGCGGCAGCGGACCCCCGCTTCCCGGAAGCCCGCACGGCCCTGGCCCGCACGGTGCGCCTCCGGCTGGGCGGGACGCTGGCGGAGAGTTGACGGGCGCCGCGTGTCGGCGTCCATGACAAGACGAAACATCCTCAGGCACGGCACCGTCGAGGACCGGACCATGAACACCCGAGCCATCCTTCTTGCATCGGTCTTCCACGCCCTGGGCTTCGCTACGCTCGTCGGGCAGGCACCCGCCTGCACGTTCCGGGGAGCCGTCGAGGCACTCGCCGAGCGTCCCAGTCCCCTGGACTCGATCTCCATCCCGCTGGGCGGGGACGTGGCCAAGCTCTGCTACGGCAGGCCGTCGGCACGTGGGCGAACCATGCTCGGCGGCGAGGCCCCCTTCGGATCCGCCTGGCGGCTGGGCGCCAACGAGCCCACCACCCTGCACCTGCCGTTTCCGGCGACGTTCGGTGACGTCGACCTGGAGCCCGGCTCGTATTCGCTGTACGCGATTCCCGAGGACGGTCCTTGGACCATCGTGGTGAACAGCAACACGAACCGTTGGGGCATCCCGATCAATCCCGAGGTCCGAGGCTCCGACATCGGCAGCTTTCGTGTGACGCCGGCTCCGATCGACCATCACGTCGAGACGCTGACGTTCCGTTTCGAAGGGGACGGTCGGGCCGGCACCCTGGTGTTCGCCTGGGAGCACACGACCGTTCGCATTCCGATCGCTCGACGCTGAATGTGCGGACGGGGTGGCTCCTCCGTGGAGCCGCCCCGCCGCCGATCCGGACGCGCTTCGGCGTGCGTGCGCGTGTCGCCCGACCTCCGCCGCCCGGCGTCAGCGGCCGCGCGTGAGGCGCACGCCGCCGGAACCGGTGTCGATGCGGATCTCCCCGCGCCCGTCACCGATCGTTCCCTCGACGCGGTTGCGGCGGGTACTGCGCAGATCGGCCGGGAAATCCAGATCGATCCCCCCGCTGCCCGTCTCGATCTCGACGACTGCCCCGAGCCGGTCGGGCGCCCGCACGGTCACCGAACCCGAGCCGGTGTCGGCATGGAGGCGGTCCACGTCCTCGAGAAGCTCGACGTCTATGGAGCCACTTCCCGTATCCAGGGAGATCGCCGGAGCCGCGACGGCTTGCAGTTCGATCGCACCACTGCCGGTTTCGACGGTCACCGACTCCGCGGAGAGCCCGGCGCCCGTGACCCGACCCGACCCGGTGTCGATCGCGATCTCGCCCCCGCGCACGTCGGCGACGTCGACCCGACCGGAGCCGGTCTCGACGAGGAGGTCGCCGGCCACGCCCCGTACCTCGACCGTGCCGGAGCCGGTGTCGATACTCAGCGGACCCGAGGTGTCGACGGCGCGGACGGCGCCGGAACCCGTGTCGATGGCGACCTCGCCCTCGACGCCCTCGGCGGCCACCTCCCCCACCGCCTGGTAGACCGAGAGCTCGCGACCGGCGGGCACCTCGATCACGAGGTCCGCCCACGCCTCCAGCCCGTCACCGCGCTCACGGATCTGCACCCGATCCCCGCGGCCCTCCGACCCGCGGGAAAACGTGCCGTCCTCACGGACCGTGACGCTCGTGCTGGAGCCCCGAATCATCTCGGGATAGACGATCTGGTCGTGCGGATACACGATCCGGAGCGTCGAGACGCCGCGAACGGTTCCCGTTTCGATCTGCAGCGAAGCCGCATCTGCACCGCCACGGGCGATCCGGACGACCACGTCGGAGCCCGATCCGGGCACGATCTCGACGTGGCCCGCGAGGTTAAAGATCGCGACGCTTCGTCCCGCGACCTGCTCCACTTCCTGTCCCCGGAGGGGCGCCGCGACCAGCACCGCGAATGCGCACCCCACCATCGTCCTCGTCATCCTTGTCGTCATCGTCGTGCGTCTCCTCGCGCCCAGCGCGTCGCGGATTCGTCGGTGTACCGGTCAGCGGATGCGGATCGAGCCGTTGATCGTCCGCACGTCGAGTTCGGGGCCGCCGACGCCCAGCGTTCCGCTCGCGCTCTGTCGCCCCGTGCGGCCGTCGAGCGTGAACGGGATTTCGCTCTCGAATCTGCCGCTCAGCCACTTCGCGTTCAGGTCGGCGTTCACGTCGGCGGCGAGGTCCAGCGTGACGCTGCCGTTGACGGTCTCGAACACCGCGTCCCCGTGGGGGTCCGTGGCGCCGAGGATCGCGTCGATGTCGCCATTGACGGTCTCGGCGCGGCCGAAGCCGGTCGTCTTCAGGTCGACGTCACCGTTGACGGTCGTGGCGTGCACGTCACCGCCGAGTTCGAGCGCCTCGATGTCGCCGTTGACCGTGCGGGCGACGAAGTCGACCCCTGCGGGGAGCAGCACGTCGAAGTCCACACGGACATCGTTGTTGCGGATGTTCATGCGCCCGCGCTCACCGGGTTCGCAGCCGTTGCCGCGCGCGCCGTCGGGGGTCGGGTAGACCGCGCACACCGTGACACCCCCCACGTGCTCTACGACCTCGATGCGCACACTCGACGGATCCGACCGGCGGGCGCGCGTGCGTGTCCGGACCTCGACCTCGGAACCGGACGCAGCACCCGCCCGGATGGAGCCGTTGACCCCCCTGACCTCGAGCGCCTGTCCGCCGGACAGCGTCCCGGCCCAGAGAAAGTCCTCGGCGGACTGCGCGGGCGACGCGTCGGCGGACGACCCGAACGGGCTGGACGAATCACTCGAACGGACCGACTCGACGAGATGACCGACACCCCGCGACTGCGCGACCGCGATGGCGGCCGTGGTGACGAAGATTCCCATCGCGACGATGGCCCAGCGCCCGGACGTCAGCATGACTCCTCCCTCGTTCGGATCCCTCGTGATCTCGTGCCGGAACCGGGGGCGTTCTCACGTCGAGCCCGTTCCGCTCCGTACCCCTACGGCGATCTCGCGCGAAAGATTCTCCGGGACCATCCGTCGAGACGGGGCGGGTGGTGCCGACGGGGGCATTGCGCACCTCCGGCGGCTGGAACACCATGCGGATGATCGGCCGCCCCACGTGGCCGACGCCCACCGCGGTCACCGGATTCGTCCATGCAGATCCTGCCGATTGACGTCGTCTCGCTGGTCGCCTCGATCCTGGGGATTTCGATCGTCCTGATTCCGGTGATCGGCCTCACCGCCCGTTACGCGATGGGCCCGGTCGTGGAGGCACTCTCGAAGCTCTTCGAGGGCCGCAACGCCGACGAGACCGTGCGCCTGCTCGAGCGTCGGCTCGAACTGCAGGAGCAGGAGATCGCGATGCTCTCGCAGACGGTACGGAATCTGGCGGAGGGACGGGAATTCGACCGGCAGCTCAGCGAGGGCGGGAGAAGTCGCGCCAGCCTTCCCGGCCCGGACGACCCCGCGGGTGGGTCGGCCGGCGGGTGAGCGCCGCACGAGACCCGGCCCCGACACGATGACCGACCGCGCCCCGGCCGCCTTCGCCTTCGAGGGCGAGGCCGAGATCATCGCCCACCGCGGCTTCAGCGCGCGGGCACCCGAGAACACGCTCGTGGCGCTCGAGCTCGGGATCGAGGCCGGCGCCGACGCCGTGGAGTTCGACCTGCACACCACGGCGGACGGCGTCACGGTGCTCCTTCACGACTCCACGGTCGATCGAACCACCGACGGCTCCGGCCCGATCGACCGCCGCACGCTCGCGGAAGTGGAGCGCCTCGACGCGGGCAGCTGGTTCGACGCGGCCTTCGCCGGGGAGCCCGTCCCGACGCTGGCGTCCGTTCTCGCCTCCGTGGGACCGCGCGTGCCGCGCGTCTACGCGGAGATCAAGCGGAACCCGAGGGTCGAGGACGTCGCGCGCCTCACCGGTGTGGTCCTGGACGCCGGACTGCTTCTGCACACCGTCTTCATTTCGATGGACTGGACGGCGCTCGACGGCGTGAGGCGGGTGGCCCCGGACGCGCGGGTCGGCTACATCGTCGAGCGGCGCCGCCGTGCCTACGACGCGATCGCCCGGGCCGCCGGCGACCCCCTGGCGCTCCTCGACTTCGACGCGCGCATTCTTCTCCGGCATCCCGACCTCGCCGCCCGGGCCGCAGCCGACGGGATTCCCCTCGCCACGTGGACCGTCGATTCCATCGAGGATGCCGCCCGGCTCCGCGACATGGGCGTTCCCCGCATCACCACCAACCAGGTCGCCGACCTCGTCGCATGGAAGGACGGACTGTGACCGAACACCCCGCTCCCCTCCCCTTCTCACCCGCCGGCAGGCGTGCCGCGCTCGCGGCGATGACCGCCGACGGGGTGGACGTCCTCGTCATCGGAGGGGGGATCACCGGCGCCGGAATCGCCCGCGACGCGGCGCTTCGGGGATGGCGCACGGGCCTCGTGGAAAAAGACGACTTCGCCTTCGGCACGTCGAGCCGCTCCTCGAAGATCGTGCACGGGGGCGTGCGATATCTCGAGTACGGACAGTTCCTCCTGGTCCGTGAGTCGGCGCGCGAGCGGCGCGTCCTTCGGGACATGGCGCCGCATCTCGTGCACCGTCTGGACTTCCTGTACCCCGTCTTCGCGCCCGACTCGCTCATCAAGATCCGCGCCGGCCTCTTGGTGTTCGACTGGCTGGCCGACACCGAGCACGACGACCGGCACCGCATGCTCTCGCCGCAGGAGGTTCGCGAGCGGCTGCCGGGGCTCAGGGATCCGCTGCGCGGCGCGGTGCAGTACGTCGAATACATCACCGACGACGCCCGACTCACGCTGGAAAACGTCCAGTCGGCCGCTGCCCACGCCGCACGCGTCGCGAACCACGCCGCCGTGGAGGAGCTTCTCCGGGACGGGGCTGGACGCGTCTGCGGCGCGAGGGTTCGAGACCGGCTCGAGGGGACGGTGCACGAGATCGCGGCCCGCGTCGTCGTGAACGCCGGCGGCCCCTGGGCACAGGAGATCCTCGAAGCATCCGGGCTCACCCCGGAGAAGGCGCTGCGCCCCAGCAAGGGCATCCACCTCCTCTTTTCCGCCGACCGCCTCCCGCTGCGGGGCGCGACGTTCCTCAAGTCGTCCACCGGGCGCCGTGGACTCGCCATGCGGCGGCTGGACCTGGTCTACGTGGGCACGAGCGACGACGAGTACGACGGCGAGCTCGATACGCCCCGGGCGACGCGCGCCGACGTCCTGGACCTCCTGGCGATGGTTCAGGACTGCTTTCCCGAGGCGGGGATCGTCGTCGAGGACGTCCTCGCCACGTGGGCCGGTGTGCGTCCCCTCATCGCGGAGGAGGGGAAGTCCACGCGCGACACGTCCCGGGAGGACGAGGTGTGGCAGGGGCCGGACGGCCTGGTGACGATCGCCGGCGGAAAGCTCACCACGTATCGCAGGATGGCGGGCCGAGCGATCGAGGCCGTCGTCGACCAGATCGGAGATCCACCCGGAGAGGACCGTACGCGGGAGGTCCCCCTGCCCGGAACGCCACTCGGCGACGCGCAGCGCTACGTCGCCGAGCGACTCGAGCGACTGGCGGCGGCGGGCGCTCCGCCCGCGGCCCTTCCCCGGCTCGGATTCCTCTACGGGACCCAACTGGATGCGCTGCTCGAATTCGGTGAGGAGGATCCGGCGTGGCTCGCGGAGCTCGGTCCGGGCGTGCCCGCGCTCCGTGGCGAGGTCCGCCTGGCGGTCGAGCACGAGATGGCCCTGACGCTGGCCGACTTCATGGACCGTCGTTCCTCGCTCCTCCTCTTCTCCCCGGGGCACGGAGTTGCGGGCGCGGTGGAGGCCGCCTCGGTGATGGGGCACCTGCTCGGATGGGATGCCGACCGGACGCGCGAAGAGATCGAGGCGTACCTCCGGCTCGCCTCCGAGCACGAGGTGCCCGACGCATGACCCCGCGCCGGACCGGGCGGCGCGTCGGGTCCGGGGTGGAACGGTCCCGCAGATCCGTCAGGTCCGCGACGACGCGGCCCACCCCTCCTCACCTACGGGCGGGCCCGACTTCGGCAGACGCAGCGTGAAGACGCTTCCGCGGCCCAGTGCGGAATCGACGATGACCTCACCGGCGTGCGCGGCGGCGACGCCGCGCACGATGGTCAGGCCGAGGCCGGCCGCACCGCCGTCCCGGTCGCCTCCCTGCGCGAACCGTTCGAAGAGCCGCTCCACGTCCTCGGCCGCGATCCCCGGGCCGGTATCCGTCACCGACATCAGGACTCGGTCCGCCTCCTCGACCGCGGAGACCGACACGGACCCTCCCTCGGGCGTGAGTCGAACCGCGTTGTCGAGGAGGTTCGACAGCGCCTGCATGATCCGGTCGCGGTCGACGCGCGCGCGGACCTCCGTCCCACGAGCCTGGACCGAGAGCGAGATCGAGCGGGCCTCCGCCTGATCCCGGTAGAGATCGCAGGCCTCGGCCAGGATCGGTCCCAGCTCCTCCTGCGACGGCCGGACGACCAGGGCACCGGCCTCGATGCGCGCGACGTCGAGCAGGTCCTCGATGAGGCGCTGCATGCGCTTGCCTGAGCGGCGAATGATCTCGGCCTGTCGTCGACGCTGCGGTTCGTCGAGGGGGAGATCGAGCAGGAGGTCTGCCGCGGCAAGCGCGACGCCCAGCGGATTGCGCAGATCGTGCGAGACGACGGAGACGACGTCCTCGCGCTGCTGGATGGCACGGCGCAGCGCCTCCTCCTTCTCCCGGATCTCGGTCATGTCGGTGAAGGTGAGGACCGCTCCCCGCAGCTCCGCACCGTCGACCATGGGCCGGAGCGACCATCGCGCCGGGAACGCGATTCCACGACGGCGAAGCAGCGTCGCTTCGTCGCCGGACTCCAACGCCCACCCCTGCGTGATCGCCGTGACGACCGGTGAGGCGTCCCGCGGGACCGGACGCCCCGCCGCATTCACCGCGAACAGTGTCTCGTGCACGTCGCGGCCCACGATCTCCCGTTCCGTGTATCCCAGAAGCTGCGCGCCCGCCCGGTTGAGCGAGGTGCACCGTCCGTCCAGGTCCAGCCCCAGGACGCCATCACCCGTCGCCTCCAGGAGCGCGTCGATCTCCCTCCGGGCACGCACGGCATCGACCCGGCGGCGTTCGCGCTCGACGAGGAGACCCCGGTACCGCGACGCGACACGAGCCAGGAGCAGGGTCGACACCAGCGCGGCGAGGGCGAGCGCCAACGTCATGTCGCGCTTGCGCCGCTGCGCATTCGCCACCATCCGCCTCCCCTCGACCATCTGGGCCAGGATGGCCCGGTCGAGTTCGAGGGTGGCCCTCTGCAGCTCCTCGTACCCCTCGACGACGCGATCCCTAGCGTCGGGATCCACCCCCATGTCGAAGACTCGCTGGTTCACGAAGCGCCAGTCGATCGACGCCGCCGTGAGGCGCGCCACGCGTTCGAAGACATCCACGTCCAGCTCCCCGGCGAGCACCCGGAGCGCCGACAGGACCGAATCCTCCTCCGCGATCGCGGCGTTGTAGGGGTCGCGGAACGCGCGCTCCTCGGATGCGAGGAAGCCCTCCATCCGCGCGAACTGACGTGCCTTGAGCAGCCGGAGATTCGAGCTCAGCCGCGCGGCCGGCTCCAGGACGTCGCTGATGCGCGCCTGCTCTTCCGCGACACCGCGGTCGAAGTAGGCGGGCACCGCCACGAGCGCCACGAGGGCGACGACGACGAAGCCGAGCGCCCAGACACCGCGCAGAGACGGTGCGGACTCGCGCTCGGCCTCGGACTCCGTGCCTCGGCTCGAATTCTCACTCATCCTCGTCGACCTCGCTTCGGCCCCGCGTCGATCCCCGCTCGCGCCCCCGGGGCGGCGGGCGTGACGGAACGCTCCGCCGCGCTCAGAAGTCGACGTCGAAGTCCTGTTCGCCCTCGTCGAATTCGGCCTGGAGCAGGCGGAAGCTGTCGTTGAGCTCCTGATCCGTCTCGGTTCCGAAGATCCGGCCTGCAATGTACTCCCCGAGCACCGGCCCCTGCTTGAAGGCCTCGGCCTGGCCGCCACCGGCGAGCCAGACGTTGTCCAGCTCGGGGTGCGTGTCGATGAGGAAGTTGCGGCTCACGGTCGAGCAGTAGTGACAGGCCCGCGTCTCGTTGATGATGCTGTCGGCGAGCGCGGGGAAGTACTTCGAGAGGATCTCGCGCGGCCGCGCATGACGGTCTTCCGGCACCCAGCGAATGCTCGTGTCGGGATCGTTGCTGCGATCGCCCCCCGTGCGGATCCGGAAGCCGCGGGAGTCGTCCGGGAGCGCCGGCCACCCTGTACATCCGGGTACGGAATAGCTGGGGCAGTTCGGCCACCGGTACGATTCGTCGCCCGCCGGCGTCGCGAAGTAGTACACGTGCCCGACGGCCCGTGCGGAGTAGCGCCTGCCGAGCAGATCGGGCAGGAAGAGGTGGAACCACGCGCCGGTGGCGTACACGAACATGCCGGCCTCGAGCCTCTCCCCGTTCGAGAGATGAACGTTCCGCAGCGTGCGCCCGTCGACGTCTCCGTGGGCGGCCTTCACGATCCGGATGTCACCTCCCTCCTGCTCGAAAACGCGGGCGACCGATTCGATGGCGCGACGCGCGCGCACCACACCGGCCGCCGGTTCGTAAAGCACGGCCGCGACGTCCGGCGTGTGGATCATCGGCCAGCGGTACCGAACCTCGTCCGGGGTGAGCACCTCGTACGGGTGGCCCAGGACGTCCCAGTTGGCCATGGACCGCTGCATCGAGGGCTCCATCTCCGGGCGCATGATGATGTCACCCGTCTCGTAGTACAGGCGGGGCAGGAGCGCGTCGGCATGCTCCGCGTCCCACTCCCTCCACTTCTGCATCGACCGGATCGCCCATCCGGCCCACTGCAGCCCCTGCTCCCGGTCGCCGTAGCTGCTGCGGACGCCCCGGGTCTCGCCCCCCGAGGCAGCCTTGGAGTTGGCCGGCCCGTACTGGTCGAGGAGCGTCACCTTCATGCCGCCCCGCTGAAGATTGAGCGCGGTCCACGCGCCGAATGCGCCGGCTCCCACCACCACGGCGTCGGGAATCTGGCCCGACCGCACGAACGGAGCCCGGCGCGGCCCCGGCGCGGATTCCGCGGAAGCGGTGGCGGGCGTCGCGGTCAGCGCCAGACCGGCCCCCGCGGTCGCGACCTTGAGGAAGTCTCGGCGATCGATGCTCATTCGGGGCCTCTCCATAGGAGTGGACACGGCGCCGTTCGCGCGGCCAACGGCAGGACGAGGCGACTCACGGCTCGCGAATCGACGCGAGACTGATCTGGTCGAGGATGGTCCGGTCCGCGGCGAGCCGGGAAGGACCCGCCTCGAAGCCGTTCATGCGGAGGATGTAGGAGACGATCGAGACCGCTTCCTCCGGGCTCAGACTGCCCGGGTTCGTCTCCGGCATCTCGTTCTGGATGAGCTGGTACAGGTTACCGGCCGAGCGCCGTCCCCACTTGAACTTGAACTGGGAGTCCTGGAACTCGCTCGAGTAATGGCATTCCGTGCAGGACGCGCGGAAGATGTCGCGCCCTTCGTCCGCCTGGGCGTCGCTGAAGGAGGGCGTACCGGAGGCAGACGCCACGGCGTCGGAAGAGGACATGGCCGACGCGGCCGGCGCCGACGCGGCCTCCGGGGTGGAGGCGGCGCAGGCGGCGAGCGCGAGGGCGGCGAGCACGCCGAGCGGTCTTTTCATCGTCATCGCACGAGGTTGGGTGAACGGGGTCAGATCTTCAGGTAGATCCTTCGCGCGTGAAGAATCCACATCATCCCGAGCCAGAAGGCAACATACGTGACCGCAAACGCGAGAGAACCGTTGAGGTCTCCGGCCCATGATCGGAATGCCGTCTCGTACACGGCGTTGTAGAGCGAGGTGCCGTCGTCACCGCCGATCCGGATCCGCCCCATCGTCTTGGAGAGCATGCCCGAGGCGACGAAGACCGTGATGGCGTTCATGCCGTACACGACCATCCAGCTCTCCCACCAGCCCCGCACCCGCCTCACGTCGATCAGGCCGTACAGAAGTCCCAGCAGCAGAAGTCCCGTGCCCGCCGTGAACAGCACGTAGGAGCTGGTCCAGAGATTCTTGTTGATCGGGAAGACGAGCCCCCATCCCCAGCCGGCGACCGTCAGCAAGGCTCCCGCGGTCACCAGCCCACGCAGCAGCCGGGGTCGGTCGCGCCCCGACTGCAGCCACGTTCCGGCGAAGATGCCGAGCAGCGCGGTAGCGACCGCCGGAAGCGTGGAGAGGAGGCCCTCCGGGTCCCAGGTTCCCTGCCACAGGTGCCCGTCGAGGATCAGGCGGTCCAGCCATGCCGCCAGGTTGCCGTCGGGGCTCAGGTCCCCGGCCCCGTACCCGGGCACCGGCACGAGCGTCATGAGGGCCCAGTATCCGAGCAGGAGGCCCGCCGCCACCGTGCGCCGGCTCCGGTCCGGGAGGTAGACGTACGCCGACGCGGCCGCCAGGTACACGAGCCCGATGCGCTGAAGCACGCCGTAGTAGCGCATGCTCAGCAGGTCGAAGTCGGGGATCGCACGCATGGCGAGCCCGAGTCCGACGAGGATGAGCGAGCGTCGCACGATGTGGCGGAGAAGGTCTGCGCGCGCCGCGCCGGCCTCGATGCGACGCCGGAACGAGAACGGGATCGCCACCCCGACGATGAAGAGAAAGTACGGGAAGATCAGGTCGGTCGGCGTCCAGCCGTGCCACTCCGCGTGCCGGAGCGGGCCGTACACGTGCGCCCAGCTGCCGGGATTGTTGACCAGGATCATCCCCGCGATGGTCAGGCCCCGGAAGGCGTCCAGGGACACGAGACGTTCGGACCGCTCCGTCACACCGATTCCTCGGCCGCGAGGGCCCGAGCCCGTCGAAGCCCCTGTTCGTCGTTCACGTTCACTCCCGCCCTCGGTCCCCCCGGGACGCGCCGGCCGTCCACCGTGCGGAAGAGCGCGCCCGCGGCGCGAACGCCCGCGTCGAGCAACTCCGTGACGACGGGCAGACAGTCGATCGCATAGACCGCGCACAGCGGTTCGAAGTCCGGATCTCCTTCACGCTCCACGGCGGCGGCGCGGGCGCCGGCCAGGCCGTCGAGCACCTTCGCCACCACGCCTCCGCCCACGAGCGGCAGATCGCACGCCAGGACGAACACCGCGGACGCGCCGTCCGATGCGCCCCGGTCGAGAGCCGCCTCGATCCCCGCCAGCGGGCCGCAGCCGACGCGCAGGTCCGGGATCGTCGGCCAGTCACCCGCAGGCGTCTGCGCACGGGACGAGACCACGACGACGTCCGCGCAGTGAGCGCGCAGTGCCGCGACGGCGCGGTCCACCATCCGCTCCCCCGCGACCCGCTCCCCGGCCTTGTCGCGCCCGAGCCGCCGGCTCTCTCCGCCCGCGAGTACGGCACCCAGCACGTGCGGCGTCGCCGTCACCCGACCCGCTCCGGCGCCGAGTAGACGTTGAAGCCGCCGTCGCGCGCGAATCCGATGAGCGTCTGACCGAAGCGCTGCGCGAGGTCCACCGCCAAGCTGGACGGCGCTCCCACCGCGACGAGGATCGGGACACCCGCGGCGATCGCCTTCTGGACCACCTCGAAAGAGGCCCGCCCGCTTACGACCAGGATCCGGTCGTGCGCGGGCAGCGTCCGGCCCAGCAGAGCGTGGCCAACGACCTTGTCCACCGCATTGTGACGCCCGACGTCCTCGAACACGGACTGCGGGCGTCCGCCCGGATGGAAGAAGCCGGCCGCGTGCAACCCGCCCGTGCGCGAGAAAACGCCCTGGGCCTCCCGAAGCCGGTCGGGCAACGCGACCACCTGAGCCGGCGATACCCGCAATCCGGACGGGAGCACCGAACACCCCTGGGCCTCGACGGCCTCGAGCGACGCCTTGCCGCATACGCCGCAGCTCGACGTCGTGTAGAAGTTGCGGCGCACGGAGTCGGGGTCGAACGAGCGGTGCGTGGAGAGGCGCGCCTCCACGACGTTGTATTCCTGCTCCTCCGGGCCGGTACAGTAGGTGAGCTCCACGAGATCGTCCGCCGCCGCCACAAGCCCCTCCCCGTGGAGGAAGCCCGCGACCAGCTCGAAGTCGTGTCCGGGGGTGCGCATGGTCACGGAGAGCGCCTCCGCACGCTTGCGACCGCCCTCGGACCACGCGACCCGGATCTCCATGGGCTCCTCGACGGCGAGCGCGTCACGCTCGCGCGTGGCTGCGCCGTCGCGGTACTTCGTGACCCGGTACGTGCGGGCGCCGCCGCGTGAGCCGATCATCGCAACACCGCGGGTCAGCGCGGCAGCCGCTCGGGCATGTCGGCGACGACGTACGCCATCACCGCCATCGTCGCCACGCACAGCGCCACTTCGTCGGGATCGAGCTTGTCCACCGTGTCGGCATCGGTGTGGTGGTACCAGAAGTACCTCGTCCCGTCCACGTTCAGCCCCATGCCCGGTACGCCCGTGGCCATGAGCGGGCCGATGTCGGCACCTCCGCCCCCGCGCTGGATCGCCCCCGCGCCGATCCGATCGAGGAGCGTGCCGACCTCCCGAATCATCGCGAACGCCTCGTCGGAGCCCGTGAAGCCGAAGCCCGTGGGCCTGAAAACGCCCCCGTCCGATTCCATGGCGAGCACGTGGTACTCGTCGGCGTGGTCGCGCGCGTACGACGGCCCGCCCGGCCCCCCGTTTTCCTCGCTCGTCCACCCGACCACACGAATGGTGCGCCGTGGACGCAGCCCGAGCTCCCGGATGATGCGGACGGCCTCCCATGCGGCCACCACGCCACCGGCGTCGTCCATGGCGCCCTGGCCCACGTCCCAGGAATCGGTGTGTCCCCCGAGCACGATCACCTCGTCGGGGAACTCACTGCCCACGATCTCGGCCATGACGTTTCGCGAAGGCGCGTCCGGCTGCCAGTGCGCCTCCATGCGAAGAAGGAGTTCGACGCGCTCGCCCCGCTCCTGCATCCGCTGCAGGAGGTCCGCGTCCTCGACGGTGATCGCCGCGTGCGGGATCTTCGGCACGCCGTCCTCGTAGCGGCTGTTGCCGGTGTGGGGGGTCTGCTGTGAGTAGGGCGTCACGGATCGGATCAGGCTCGCAGCCGCCCCGGCCCTCGCGGCCGCGACGGCGCCGTTCGAGCGGTACTGCACCGTCTCGCCGTAGGTCGTGAACGGAACGTTGAAGAGGACGATGCGTCCCGAGGCCTCGTCCGCCCGGCGCTCGAGTTCCTCGAAGGAGCCAACCACCAGGACCTCGGCGCGGATGCCTCCGGGCGGCGTCGCCACGCTCCCTCCGAGACCGAGCATCGGGAGGTCCCGGGGCCACGGGGTGATCATCCGGAGGCTCTCGTCGCCGCGTACCCAGTGGGGCACCATGACCGGATCGCCACGCGGGTTGTCCAGTCCGTCGCGCGCCATCTCGTCGAGGATCCAGTCGTGCGCGCGTTCGAGCGCCACGGACCCGGCGATGCGAGGGCCGAAGCGCTCGACGAGCTCGGTGAGGCGCGAGTAGGCGTCGTGGTCTGCCGTGGCGGCGTCGATGATGAGGTTGGCCGACTCGCGGTAGCGATCGGCGATCGCCTGACCCGTGGCGGGAGCGGGTGAGAGCGCGGTCGCGAGGGCGAGCACCACGATCAGCTGGGGAATGTCGCTCAGGATCTTCATGCGGGGTCGGCCGGGTTCACGTCGTCGAAGTAGGGAGCCAGCGCCCTGGCGGGCGGTGGCGGTGTCACTAGGCTCACGCCCACGAAGAGCGCGGCGGACGCGAGGAAGCCGCAAAGTACGGGCTCGACGGACGGCGCGCCCCATGCCTCCCACGCGAACGTCGCGGTCACCCCACCCACCATCGCCGCCGCGGCACCCTCGCGGGTCGCCCGGCGCCACACGACGCCGCCCACCACGGGCAGCACGAACGCCGCGGCCATGAGGGCGGTGAAGAGGAGCACGATGAACTGGACCAGGTCCCCTTCCCCGACCCCGCTCAGAAGGAGTGCGACCGGCGTCGAGCCGACCACGAGGATCCCGATCCGGTCCACCCACATCCGACGCTTCGGCGAGACCTCGGGGTGGATCAGGTTCTGGTAGATGTCCACGGACAGTGCCGAGCCCGCGACGATCAGGAGCGAGTCGACGGTCGACATCATGGCCGAGGTCAGGGCGGCGAGCATGATCGCCCCGAGCGTCGCCGGAAGGACGGCGGTCGCGATCATGGGCATCGCGAGGTCGCCGGTGGGCAGTGACGGGAAGAGCACGATGGTGGAGAGCGCGAGAACCATCACGAGCAGATTGAGCGCGAGGATCATGACGATGGCGAACAGGACCCCGCGCCGGATGGTCTTCATGTCCTTCATGGCGTAGAGCCGGATGAGCTTCTCCGGCGTCGCGATGCCACCGAGGAAGAAGGACAGCCCCATCGTGAACAGGAGCGCGGCCGGCATCGTCTCCCAGGTGAAGACGAGGGGATGCGCGGACTCGACCAGGTAGAGCAGCGCACCCAGCCCGTCGACCTGCCGCAGCGCGAGCGGCACGGCGAACAGCGCCCCGAGCGTCATCACCACCAGCTGGAAGGCGTCCGTGTACACCACCGCGACCATCCCGCCGATCACCGTGTACGCCAGCAGGATCGCGGTGAAGCCGATCATCCCCCAGGTGGTGGGGATGCCGAACACGGTGTTGGCGATGAGCCCCCCGGCCACGATCTGCGCCTGGATGTACACGATGGCCGCGATGAGGATGATGCCCGCAGCCAGCCCCCGGATCCCCTTGCCGTAGTAGCGCGTCTCGATGAAGGCGGGGATCGTGAGCTCCTTCTGGCGCGTGAAGCGCGGAGCGAGCACGGCGACCATGAACCAGTAGGCGAGCGGGATCGAGACCAGCACCCAGCCGAAAGACCAGCCGGCCGTGTACATGACGCCGATCACGCCCATGAAGGTGCCCGCGGACGTGTGGGTGGCGGCCATGGTCGCGCCCCCCGTGAACCATCCCAGCTGCCCGCCCGCGATCCAGTAGTCCGACTCGTTCCGCGTGGCACGCAGACTGTACCACCCGATGCCGAAGACGACGGCGAAGTAGCCGAGGAAGATCCAGGTCTGGGGCGTCATTCGTCTCGCTCCGTTCGGATCATCCACACGGTATAGGCCACGAGGATCACTGCGCACGCCACGAAGAGTCCCCAGAAGATCACGCCTGGACCGGTCATGCGTTCATCCGCCTCATGTGGCGCCACCCGAACGCGGCGAAGGCGACCAGCAAGGTGAACGTCAGCAGGTCGATGACGAGCGGTAGCCCCGGGCTCCGCCTACCTCCGACCGTCGCCCGGAATCCAACCATGGCGGGAACCACGGGCAGCGCGACGGTCCAGCTCCCGTCGTCGCTGCGGCGCATCCCGGAGGGGAACCCATCGTCGACCGTCCATCCTTCGGGGAGCAGCAGCCTGGCGTCGAATCCCCCGGTGGCGCCGTCACCCCTCGGAGGGGGACCCGAGAGCACCGGCACCCGGCCACGCCGTCGATCCCCGGTCGCCTCGACGGCTCGGTCGATCCGGTAGCTGAACTCGACGGGAAAGGAAGTGCCGTCCGCCTCGACCGGCGGGCGGAGCGTGGCGGACCGGTGGCTCCCCACGGTGGGCCAGAGCACGAGGCGGGTGTTCCCGTCCACGGAAACGTCCTCGGCGGTCGCGTCCGCGAATCCGAGAAGCTCCAGGGGGATCGCGCGGTCCACCGGCAGCGCTCCACCGGGCTGAGCCGGTCCGAACACGTACGACAGCGTGACGAGCGCGCTTCCGTCACCTGCGGTGAGGTCGGCGGTCATGCTCGCCGACAGGACGACCCACTCGCCGTCTGCCTGGGCCGCGCCGTGGGCCGGGAAGACGCCAGCGCCGGTCAGAACGCCAAGCAGGAGCGGGACCACGCGCGTCATGCAGACAGCCACCGAGTCCCGCCGGTCACGACCACGCCTGCCCCATCACCCGCAGGGCGTTGCCGCCCATGACCTTCGCGATGTCCTCGTCGGAGTAGCCGTGCTTCACCAGCCAGCGCACGAGGTTGTGGGAGCCTTCGGTCGGGTTCTCGAGACCCTCGACGTACTCCACTTCCTCGAAATGCTGGTCGGGCTTCCCGTCCCCGCGCGACTCCTTGAGCGACAGGGCGCTCGCGTACGTCCGGTGCAGCCCCACGTGGTCTCCGTACACGGTATCCGGTCCGAAGCCGACGTGGTCGATGCCCACCAGCCCGACGATGTACTCGAAGTGCTCCATGAAGGCCTCGAGGTTGTGCCGCCGGTTGTTGCGGGTGAGGGTGGTGTGCGGCGCGCACTCGACACCGATCACGCCGCCCTTGCGCGCGCACGCCTCGAGCACGTCGTCGGGCGCGAGGCGACTGGAGTCCCACAGGGCCCGGGCCCCGATGTGCGACAGCACGATCGGCTTCTCGCTCCACTCGATGGTGTCGAGCGTCGTCTGGTCTCCACAGTGCGAGCAGTCGATGAGGAGTCCGACCTTGTTCATGCGCTCGACGGCCTTCTTGCCGAACTTGGTCAGCCCGCCGTCACGATCTTCCTTGAGGCCGTTGCCGAGCGCGTTCGACTCCGAGTACGTGATGCCGAGCGAACGCAGACCGAAGCCGTGCAGGAGGTCGATCCGGTCGAGGTCGTGCTCGATCATGGCGGCGCCCTCCATGGTGGCGACCCACGCGACCTTGCCCTCGTCGTGCGCCCGCTGGACATCGTCCACCCTCCGGCAGTGGATCACGAAGTCCTGGTGCGCCAGATCGCAGAGCCGCATCCCGAGGTCGTGCAGCACGTCGTCCCACTGCCATCCGGAGTGCGAGTGGATCCGGCAGATGCCGTCCATCAGGTTGTCGAAGACGCAGTCCCAGTACGAGGCTGCGAGGCCCCTGAACGCCGTCGCCATGCGCCCGTGCCGGGCGTACTCGGGCGTCTCCTCGATGCGATCCGGAAACACGCCTAGATGTTCGTGCATCGACACGAAGAGGCAGCGATCGACGATCGAACGAACCCGCTCTTCCTGGTCCGCGTCGAGCGCAAGGCGGAAGGGCGGCACGCGCTCGAGTTCGTCGGCGAGGTCGAACGCCCGGAAGTCGACTCCCGGCACGAGGTAGGAGAACGATGTGTACCCGTCGTACTTCTTCGTGAGGCTCATCGGCTGACCATGGAATTCACGGTGGAGGGAAGCCGACATACTGACGATTTCCGAGCTCCCCGGCCAACCGGCCGGTCCACCGCGTCAGTTTCCGACGTACTCGCGCTGGATGACCTCGAGGTCCTTCCGAACCTTCACGAAGGCGTCCACCACCTTCGGATCGAAGCTCGTCCCCCTCTGCGCGCGGGTGATCTCCACGACCTCTTCGTTCGGCAACGCCCGGCGGGTCAGCCGATTCGAGTCCGGCGGCCCGCCCCGGAAGCGCGGAGACGCGCCGCGATTCTCGACCCGACCCACAGGCCGCTCACGACGAGGTAGGCCGAGAGCATGCCCGTCATGAGGGCGATGAGGACTCCGAGGCACCACAGGGTGACGCCCATGAGCGGCCGGAAGCCGCCGTCGGTGCCCACCAACCCTCGCCAGGGGCGGCGTTTCGGGGTGTTCGACGCGTGCACGGGAGGGTCGATCCTTGGTTTGAGTTCCGACGGCAAAAATCTACCACGGCCTCCGGCCGCGTGTGAGGTGGTCGCATGAGCGCCATTGGTGGCGCCCCGCGAGGCTTGCAGATTTGGGCGACCGGAGGACCCCTGTCGCGAGTACCGCTCATCATGCTTCGCCTTCTCGCTGCCGTGAAGCCCGCCCGCGCGCGGACCGCGCTTCGCCTGGCCACAGCATCGCTGACCGCGGCGACGGCGTTCGTCGCGCCACCGCCCGCTCAGGCGCGCCAAGCCTCCGACCGCCCCGGAGCCGAGCTGCGGGTCTGGCTCGTCACGGCCGCACCCGGCGACGCGGTCTGGGAGCGCTACGGACACAATGCGATTCGCGTGCTCGACACGAGCACGGGTCGGGACGTGTCCTACAACTGGGGGATCTTCGACTTCCAGCAGGTGGACTTCATCCCGCGCTTCCTCCAGGGCCGGATGCTCTACAGCATGGCACCGTTCCGGACCGACGCCATGATCGAGAGCTACCGCCGCGCCAATCGCGAGGTGGTGCTCCAGGAGCTCGATCTCGAGCCGTCGCAGAAGCTCGTCCTCAGGGACATGGCCGAGAGAAACGCGCTCCCCGATCGCCGCGACTACACCTACCAGTACTTCCGCGACAACTGCTCCACGCGGGTGCGCGATCTGCTCGATGTCGTCCTCGACGGGGCCCTGCGCGAAGCATTCGAACCGATGCAGCGCGGCGCCACGTACCGCTTTCATACCAGGCGCCTGACCCAGGTCGACCCGCTCGTCTACACGGGGATGGACCTCCTGCTCGGACCCGGCACCGACGCCCCCGTCTCGGCGTGGGACGAGATGTTCATTCCGATGGTGCTGCGCGACGAGATCCGGAACCTCCGGGTGCGTCCGTTCGGGGGTCAGGAGCGTCCGCTCGTGCTGTCGGAGGAAGTCGTGACCTCGTCGACTCGGCCTGCGGAGCCCACATCGCCGCCCGGCTGGCTCTGGATCCACGCTCTGATCGGCGTGGCGCTCGGTGCGACGCTCGCATCGGGAGCCACCGAGCGGGTCCGGTCGTCGCGGCCGCTCCGGCTCGGCGTCGGAGCCGTGGCGGTGGCGTGGTCGGTGCTCGGGGGCGTGCTCGGGCTGATCCTCGTGGGCCTGCTCTTCACCGACCATGTCTTCTCGTACTGGAACGAGAATCTCTTCCTCGCCAATCCGCTCCTGCTGGGCCTCGCGGTTCTGCTGCCCCTGTCCGCGCTCGGCGAGGTCTGGAAGGTCCGGGCTCGCAGGCTCGCCCTCGCCCTGGCCGGCATCGCGGTGGCGGGCTTCGTCCTCCAGTTCGTTCCCTTCTGGCCCTTCTCGGGGCACCGCAACGCGATGGCGTGGGCGCTGATGCTTCCGGCGCACCTGGGATTGGCGTGGGCGCTCGCGAGGCGAGCCCCCGGGCCGGCCGGCGACAGACCCGCGCAACCCGGAATCATGGCCACGCACGCCTCGGGAGCATAATCTGGCGGCGTGACCACGGAACCACCCTCGAGCCAGGACGCTCGCGTGACCCCGAGCAACGAAGAACTGATCGCCGAAGCGAAGGAACGGCCGGCGCCGCTCCTTCCCCTTCTGCATCGCTTCCACGAGCGGGACGGCCACCTGAGCGAGGAGGCGCTGCGTGCCGTCTCGGAGGGGCTGCGCATCCCCGTGGCGGACCTGTTCGGGACCGTGACCTTCTATCACCACTTCGCCCGCGAACCCGGCGGGGCGGGCGCCCCACGCGTCTGCACCGGCCCCGTGTGCCGCCTCAACGGCGCGCTCGGGCTGCTCGGCAGCCTCGACGGCGCGACGGAGATGCCGTGCAGCGGCCGCTGCGACGAGCCCATTCCGGTGCTCCGTGGTGGACACACGCTCGTCGGCGCATCCGCGGACACCCTCGAATTCCGCGACACCCCGCTGCCGCCGCCAGCACCCGACGGGATCACCGAGTGCGTCTTCGCTCACATCCGCGATGCGGATCGGAAGACCCTTTCCGGCTATCGTCGGACCGGCGGCTACCGGGCCCTCGAGACGGCAGTCACGTCGATGACCCCCGAGGCACTCATCGCGGTCGTCGACGCGAGCGGCCTCGCCGGCCGCGGCGGCGCCGGCTTCCCGACCGGCCGAAAGTGGCGCGCGGTGCGCGAAGCCGAGGGCGGTCCGAAGACCGTGGTCTGCAACGCGGACGAGGGCGAGCCCGGTTGCTTCAAGGATCGCGCGCTCATGGACCACGATCCGCACGCCGTTCTCGAGGGCATGGCGCTGGCCTGCTTCGCGACCGGAGCCCCGCGGGCGTTTCTCTACCTGCGATACGAGTACCCGGAGACGGAGCGCCTGCTGGACGCGGCGATCCGGGAAGCGGAAGAGGCCGGCATCCTCGGAGACGACGTCTTCGGGACCGGGCACGAGATCCGGATCCATCTCGTCCGGGGCGCCGGCGCGTACATCTGCGGTGAGGAGACGTCACTGCTGAACTCGCTGGAGGGCAAGCACCCCTTTCCACGCAACCGGCCGCCGTACCCCGTCACGCACGGCTACGAGGGAACGCCGACGGCGGTCAACAACGTGGAGACGCTGGCGTCCGTGCCCCCCATCGTGGTCCACGGCGCCGACTGGTACCGCGGACTGGGCCTCGGAGATCACGCGGGCACGAAGGTGATTTCGCTGTCCGGCGACATCGTCCGCCCGGGCAACTACGAGGTTCCCATCGGGCTCCCCCTGTCGACGCTCCTGTACGAGTGGGCCGGCGGCCCGCCCGAGGGTCGGTCGATCCGGGCCGTGACGATGGCCGGCCTCTCCGGCGGCTTCCTGGCCGGGGACGACCTCGCGGTCACGCTCGACGAGCCGTCGATCCGGTCGAAGGGGTCGTTCCTGGGGGCGGGAGGCATCATGGTCTTCGACGACACCCGCGACATGATCGCGGTCGCGCACATGGCCATGGAGTTCTTCGCGCACGAGTCGTGTGGGAAGTGTTTTCCCTGCCGCATCGGCACGCAGCGGCTCACGGAGAGACTGGCCGGAAGCGCCGGCCCCCCGGAACTCGACCGGTGGCTCGACGAGGTCGCGGATCTGAATCGGACCATGAAGGAGACCTCGGCGTGCGGGCTGGGACAGGCCGCACCCTTGATCACCGAGAGCCTTCTCCGGTATTTCCCGGAAGAGGTCAGGCAACACGTGCAGGGAGACTGACGGGATGAGCGAGACGACGGGACGCACCATCGTCCTCGACGGACAGGAAGTGTCCTTCGAGCGGGGCGAGACCATCTTCCAGGTCGCCGAACGGCACCGGAAGGAGATTCCCACGCTCTGCTACGACGAACGGCTGGACCCCTTCGGGGGATGCCGGCTCTGCGTCGTGGAGCTCGAGGGCGCCCGCAACCCGGTGGCCTCGTGCACGACGAAAGCCGAGCCGGGCATGCGCGTCACGACCCGAAGCGGCAAGCTCGAGATGCACCGTCGCGTGCTCCTCGAGCTGGTGGCCTCGGAGAACCGCGAGGTCGACGTCGACGAGCTCTCCGGGTACGCGTCGCAGGAAATGGCGACGCTCGTCGATCGGTACGATGCCCGCACGGGACGCTTCGCCGGCCGGAAGTCCGGTACCTCGCGTCCCGACGACCCGAACCCGTTCATCAAGCGCGACTACGAGAACTGCATCTCGTGTTACCGCTGCGTCCGGGTGTGCGCCGAGCAGGAGGGCGATTACGCGATCTCGGTCATGAACCGCGGCTTCGAGACTCAGATCACGACGGAGTTCGGCGGCCTGCTCAAGGACTCCTCCTGCACCTTCTGCGGCCAGTGCGTGCAGACGTGCCCGACGGGAGCCCTGGCGGACCTCAAGGCGCTTCGACACGTCGAGATCGAGGAGCCGGTGGAGAAGACGCGGTCCGTGTGCACGTACTGCGGCGTCGGGTGCGCCGTCGACATCATGACCAAGGGGGATCAGGTCGTCGGCATCCAGCCGGCCATGGACGGCCCCGCCAACGAGGGCGCACTCTGCGTGAAGGGCCAGTTCGCCTACGACTTCGTCCACCACCCCGACCGGCTGAAGACGCCCTTCGTGCGCGATGACCACGGCCGGCTCGTGCCGGCCACGTGGGACGAGGCGCTCGACCGGGCGGCTTCCGGACTCCTGGCTGCGGTCAATCAGCACGGCCGGCACAGCCTGTACGCGGTCGCCTCCGGGCGCGCGCCGAACGAGGCCGGCTTCACGTTGCAGAAACTCGTTCGGGCCGGGCTCGGCACCTCGTACATCGACAACTGCAGCCGTGCCTGACACGCCCCGACAGTCGCCGGTCTGGCGGCAACGATCGGGCGGGGCGCGATGTCGAACCCGCTGCGCGACATGGAGAAGCCCGATGTAATTTTCTGCATCGGGACCAACATGACGGAGTGCCACCCGGTCGCCGCGACCCGTCTGAAGAAGGCGATCCGCAACGGCGCGAAAATGATCGTGGCGGACCCGCGCACGATCGACCTGGTCGGATACGCCGACGTGCACCTCCCGCTGCGCGTGGGCTCGGATGCCGCCCTGCTCCTGGCGATGGCGCACGTCATCGTGCGCGAGGGCCTCGTCAACGAGGGCTTCATGCGCGAGCGCACGACGGAGGCGGAGGCATTCCTCGAGCACGTGAAGCAGTGGACGCCCGAGTGGGCTTCGACGATCACGGGCGTCGATGCGGCGCTCATCGAGGAAGCCGCCCTCCTGTACGGTCGGGCGGAGCGCGGCGCCATCTACTACACGCTGGGCATCACCGAGCACATCTGCGGCGTCGACAACGTGCAGAGCCTGTGTAACCTGGCCCTCCTCACGGGCAACATCGGCCGCGAGGGGACCGGCATCAATCCCATGCGCGGGCAGAACAACATCCAGGGCGCGGGAGACGTCGGCGCGATCCCCAACAACTACCCGGGCTTCCAGCCGGTCACCGATCCGGCCAACCAGGCGAAGTTCCAGAAGGCGTGGGGCCGCGACATCGATCTCGAAAAGGGGATCACCAAGGTCCGCGCGCTGGAACGGGCCGGCGAACAGATCCGCGCGATGATCATCGACGGAGAGAACACCGTCGTGACCGACCCCGACCGGGAGCACTGCGAGCACGCGCTGAAGTCGCTCGATTTCCTGGTGGTCTGCGATCTCTTCATGACCGAGACCGCCGAGCTCGCCCACGTGGTCTTTCCGGCCACCGGCTTTGCCGAGACGGACGGAACGCAGACGAACACCGAACGCCGCGTCCAGCGGCTTCGGCAGGCGGTGCCGCCCCCGGGCGAGGCGAAGCCAGACTGGTGGATCATCTCGCAGATCGCCCGGCGCATGGGCTTCCAGGGTTTCGATTACGAGAGCGCGAAGGACGTCTTCAACGAACTCTGCTCGCTCTCCAAGACGTACGCCGGCCTCGACTGGGACAGGATCGAGTTCGGGGAATACCAGTGGCCCGTCCCGCACGAGGGACACCCCGGTACGCCGCGCCTTCACGAAGACGGCTTCATCAACGGACGCGGCATCTTCAAGCTCATCAACTATCGGGATCCGGCCGAGACGGTCGACGACGAGTACCCGGTCTGGCTGACCACCGGACGGCGGCTTGCTTCGTATCACTCGCGAACGCAGACCGGTCGGTCGTCGGGCATCGACTACCTCCTCCCGGAGGAGTCGCTCGAGGTGCACCCGGACGACCTCGCTGCATGGGGTTTCCAGGACGGTGACTGGGTGGACATGGCGAGCCGGCGCGGTTCGGTCCGCATCCGCGTCAGCTCGACCACGCGCTCCCCGCGAGGCACCGTCTTCAGCTCGTTCTCCTTCAACGACGTGCCCGTGAACATCCTCACGGGCTCGGGCTACGACCCGGTCACCGATACGGCCGAGCTGAAGGTCTGCCCGGTACGGATCCGGCCGGCCCCAATCGGAGGGGACGTGGCCGCGGACTGAGCGAGGACCGAGCGCGATGGCCAATCTCAGCAACGACGACGAAGAGGGGATCTCCCTCTTTCCGATGTTCAATATCCTCGCCTGCACGCTGGGCGTGATGGTGTTCATTCTGGCCACGGTGGCGACAGTCTCGCTCGGCGCCGACAAGGCGATCGAGATCGTCGAGGCGCCGATCGAGCTGCCCGACTCGTCCGAGATGACGGTAGAGGACGCGGCGAGGGGCGCGGCGGAGCGCCGCCGCCCCGTCTGGATCGAGTGGGACGGCGTCCAGCTCACGATCTACCCGTCCATGGAGACCGTCGGGTTCGATCGCGACCTCCGCTCCTTCGACAGCTGGGACGAGACGTACGCCTACATCTCCGAACGGCTCACGGGAACGCGTGTCGGCGCCTCGGTCGCTCAGGTCGGACTCGAGCCGGAGCTCCGCTACGTGGTGCTGCTCGTACGGCCCAGCGGGTTCGACAATCTGCTGGAAATCGGAAGCTACTTCGAGTTCCTCGGGATCGACGTGGCCCACGAGCCGATCAACCAGCAGTGGCAGCGTGTGCGGGTGAATTGACGTGTACCGCAAGCCACGCGGAGGCGGCTCGCAGTCGATCCTGAACCTCGACTCGCTGATGGACATCCTGTCCTGTCTGGTCGGCGTCATGCTCTTCCTCGTCATCTACACGGTGCTCGAACTCGGCGCGACCTCCTTCCAGGTGGCAGTCCCGGTGCCGCTGGACCCGCCCGCGGGCAGTCGCCGGGTCCTGGTTCTCGCCAACGGAGGCACCGTCCGGGTTCTGGACGCCGCGCGTCCGATCCGGGACCTCTCGACGGGCATCGACCAGGTTCCCGTGGATGCGATGCCCGAGTTCGTGCGCCAGGTGAATCTGAGCGCTCCAACCGACGCCTACTTCAGCTACACCCTGGGCTACGACGCCGAGATGGCTGCGGTCGCGGGACGCGACCGGTCATTCCAGATCGCCGTCGACGAGATCCCGGGTGAGCCCGGCGAGACGCTGCAGGAACTGGACTCGGGATCTCGCTACGCGAGCCTGCTCGGCGGCCTGGACCCGAACGACGTGTGGATCGAGTTCGGCGTCGACGCGTTCACGCTTGACGCGTTCCGCCGTGCACGCGACCTGGCCGAGGCCCGAGGCTTCGCCACCCGATGGGGTCCGCTTTCGCTCGATTTCCCCGTAAGCTTCTCCCTGGACGACGACGCGCAGGGCCCGGGCCCGCGCAGATCCCTCTCCCAACGATGAGGTAGTGAGCCGGTGACCACTCCCCCACCGCCCAGCGAAGGTCCAAACGACGCTCGGACAGACGAGCCGCTCGGACCGGGCGCCTCCGACGAAGCCGCTGCGGCGCTCGCGGCGCAAACCGCCGCCCGGGGTGCCAGCGCCCGCGCAACGTCGAAGCGCTCCGTGTTCCAGAGCCGGGCCATGAAGGCCGCGCTCCCGGTTTCTACGGCGCTGGTACTGACGGTTCTCCTGCAGGTCGTTCTGGACGCGGCGGTGCCTCCGGAGGCATACATCTTCCGGCTCTTCCGGCCGCCGGGCGGATGGGTGATGTCTCTGGTGCCGGGTATCATCCTCTTCTTCTTCGTCTGGACGATGGTCGATCTCGCCCTCAAGAACGGCGAGGGCCGGGCCAACGAGCTCGACCTCGACCGGCGCGAGATCCGCCAGCTGCCGAGCCTGGTGGCCCAGGAGTCCGTGCCGTCCATCCAGCGCCGCATTCTCGCCCTCGACACGCCCGACCGCCCCGTCGCGCGCAGGCTGCTCTGGCTCCTGTACTACCTGGAACACAACGCGGACGCGCAGCGCACACACGAACTCCTCCGTCACCAGTCGGACCTGGACGCCGACACGGCCGCGGCCGGGTACAGGACGGTCAAGCTCTTCATCTGGGCCATGCCGATTCTCGGCTTCGTCGGAACGGTTCTCGGCATCAGCCTCGCTGTCGGGGGCTTCTCGAGCTTTCTGACCAGCGACCTTGCCATCGATGACGTCAGCCAGGTCACAGCGGAGCTGGGCAACGTCGCGTCGGGACTGTCGTTCGCCTTCGACACCACCCTGCTGGGTCTTCTCGGTGGTCTGGTGGCGAACGTCCTGCTCTCAGCCATCCAGAAGCGTGACGAACGCTTCTTCACCAAGCTGGAGGAGCTGGGGCTCAGCATGGTCGCAAACAGCCGTCCGGCGGCCGCGCGCGACGAGTCCCCGCGCGCCGCGGCACCGACCGCCGTCGACCCCAGATTCGAGTCGCTCATGCAGCACCGGCTCGAGGAGATCGGCGCGCTGGTCGACCGCACGCGTCAGGTGATGCTGGGGCTCAGCGAGACGTCGGCCAGGATGAGCACGGGACTCCACGAATCGATGTCGTCCATGAAGCAGACCGTCGACGAGCTCGGCAGAAACCTCGAAGGTGTCTCCGAAGCGCTGGCCGCGGGCACGGCTTCGCAGGAGTCGGTCGAGCAGGCCGTGCGCCGGCTGTCCGAGTCGATCAGCGCGTTCGGCGACGGCCTGGCCCAGCTGCGCGAGGAGCAGAGCACGCTGGCGCCGGTGCTGCGGCAGCTGGCCGGCCCGCTGGAGCTGCGACTCGTGCCCGGCACGACGCGCCCTGACGGCGGGAGCTCCTCGCCACGCTAACGAGACGGGGCCACGTCCTCACCTCGCGAAGCTCCACTCCGGGAGCCGGGCCTCGGTCCGCGACTCCATCACGGTGCGGATCCGCGCCACGACGTCGGGGTGAGCCGCCGCGAGGTCCGTCGTTTCGCCGGGATCTAGGTCCAGATCGTACAGCTCGATGGGGGCGTCCGGGTCGTCGTGCCCTCCGAGCCGGACCCCCTTCCAACGCCCGATCCGCACCGCCTGGGCTCCATTCCAGAGCCCGTGATATTCCCAGTACAGCGGCGGATGCTCGGACCCGGGTTGCGCGCCGAGGAGCACGGGAAGCAGGGACACGCCGTCGATCCCCGGCGGCGCCTCGACGCCGGCCGCCTCTGCAAACGTCGGCATCATGTCCCAGAAGGCCGAGACGTGGTCGCTCACGGCGCCTGCCTCGATCCGTCCCGGCCAGCGCGCGATGAGCGGCACCCGCACGCCGCCTTCGTAGACCGAACCCTTGAGTCCACGGAGTCCGCCGCTGCTCTCGAAGTACTCCGCGTCGACGCCGCCCGTGTAGGTCGTGCCGTTGTCACTGGAGAACATGACGAGGGTGTTCTCGGCGAGCCCGAGCTCGTGGAGCCTCGCCAGGATGCGGCCGATGTGCGCGTCCATGCGGGTGATCATGCCGGCGTACGCGGAGAACGGTCGCCAGTGCGGGAGATAGCCACGGTCTCCCAGGTACGGCTCTTCGTCGAAGGCGCCCTCGTATTCAACGAGCGACGAGTCCGGCACCTGAAGCGCGAGGTGCGGCACGGTGAACGGCAGATAGAGGAAGAACGGCTCGCCGGCGTGCCGATCCAGGAAGGCGAGGGCGTCGTCGGCCATGACGTCGAGCGAATACTCGTTGCCCCGATAGCGCACGTACGCGCGGGGATCGGACGGATCGTCCCCCTCGAAGCGCTGGTGCGGGTGGAAGTAGGGGTTGTCGAGCGGCACGCGCTCACCGTTCCGCCACAGGTGGGTGGGCCAGAAGTTGTGCGCCAGTTGCTGGTCGAGATAGCCGAAGAAGTAGTCGAAGCCCTGGTGATGCGGCTCACCCAGGGTCCCTCGGCCGCCGAGGCCCCACTTCCCGATGGCGCCGGTCACGTACCCGGCCTCGCGCAGCATGGTCGCGACGGTGTACGTCCCCGAATCGAGCGGCATCTGTCCGAGCTCGTCGGGGTCGGGGTAGCCTCCGACCTCGAAGTTGTCGCGGATCTGCGCGTGCCCGGTATGCAGCCCGGTCAGGAGCGTTCCGCGCGACGGCGCACATACCGGGCTGCCCGCGTAATGCTGCGTGAAGCGCATCCCCTCCGCCGCGAGTGCGTCGAGGTTGGGCGTCCGGATCTTCGTCTGGCCGTAGGAGCCGAGCTCGCCCCAACCGAGGTCGTCGGCGAGCATGTAGACGATGTTCGGGGGCCGAGCCGGCGGTTGGGGCTCACACCCGCCGATCAGGAACAGCACCAGGAACGTCAGCGTCCGACGTGCTGCGGGGCCGGGAAAAGTTGGAGGCTCGAGGTGCATGGGTCCGGACTCTCGGGGCGTCGTGCGCGAGCGCCCTCGGGCCGCCCGCCGTTACGGTCGGGAAGATGCGCGCGGGCCCTGCCGGACACCAACCCGTACACGGGCGCACGACCGCCGTTCGCCCGCCCATGGCGGCAGCCGCGCCCTGTCCCTACCGTCCCGGGCAGCTTCCCCACCCCCCCGGACGGCATCGGGAGAGCCGAAGGGTTCCGTCGACGCCGAAAGACCCGATGGCCCTCGACGCGGATCTCGCGGGGTGGCGCACCGAGTCGAGCCAGCTGCTGCTGAAGCTGCAGTACGCGTTTCGCAGGTAGTCCTTCCGCCTCACACGACAACATGGGAGGTTGCATGACGGTGTCCCGACTGCGCGGGTCCTTCGCGCCCGTCCGCTCCGGCCTCGCCCGCCCCGGGCGTTTCACGATCTTCGGCCTGCTCTGGATCGCCGCGGCTTCGGGCACACCGTCTTCGTCGGCCGCGCAGCAGAGTCCGCTGCCGAGGGTGGAGAAGGTGCGCAACTACCTCCCGCACATGACGGTGCCGGAGGTGCAGGAGCTGCTCGGCCGCAGCGACATGGTGATCATTCCCGTGGCGTCACTGGAACAGCACGGGCTGCACCTCCCCATCGGCACGGACTATCTCAACGGGGTGGAGCGCGCGAAGCTCATCGCCCAGCGGGCCGACGTGCTTGTGGCGCCGATCCTGCTGCCCGGACAGTCGCCGTACCACATGGAGTTCGCCGGTACGATCACCCTGCCCTCCACGCTCATCCAGGAGGTCTACGTCGAGGCGGCGAAAAGCCTCATGCGCCACGGCTTTCGCCGCTTCCTCGTCCTGAACGCGCACGGGGGCAACGCGGCCACCACGCGCTTCATCGTGGATCGCATCAACCAGGAGACGGAGGGCATCGCCGTCGACCTCGGCGGCGTGCTCGGACCCTTCATGCCGAGGTCCGGCGCGGAGCCGGCTTCGGACGAGCCTGCCCTCTTCGACCGGCACGGGGGAACCGGGGAGACGGCGAGCTCGCTCTATCTGACGCCGGAGCTGGTCGACCTCGAGGCTGCGGTGCCCGCCTTGCTCACGCTGCCACCGCACATGGACGCCATGCTGCCCGCGGTCGTGGCCGGTGACCCGACCGCCCTCGCCGTCTTCCTCGCGGAAGGGCTCAAGGACCAGGCCACCGGCAAGGGCACGTCGGCCGCGGAGATGTCGACTACGGGGGTCTGGGGTGTGCGGGACCCGGCCGACGCGACGGCCGAGCGTGGCCGCGCGGAGACGGAGGCCATGGTCGACGCCGCGGTCGCCTTCATCGAGCGGTGGAACCAGCTGCGGCCACCAGGGACGGGCCGCTGACCGGTCTTCCTCTCACGGCCGCGTGACCCTTCAGTCGAGCGGGGCGTGCTCCCTCGACGTCACGCCGGAGGTCCTGTCTCCGGCCGGCGAGGTGGCACGCCGGCCATGAAGTACTCCGCCAGCGCGGTGATCGTCAGGCTCGGGTTCACGCCCAGATTCGCGGGAATCACGGAGCCGTCCACGACACGCAGCCCCGGATGGCCATGGACGCGGCCCCGCTCGTCCACCACGCCCTGGGCGGGGGTTGCCCCGATGCGGCACCCGCCGAGGATGTGCGCCGTCGTGGGCGATCCGAACAGCGCCGTCCACACGCTCTGCCAGGCCCGCCCGCCCATGCGCGCCGCCAGCCGCCGCGTGACTTCCTCCGCGACGGGGATTTCGCCCACGGGTGGAGTCTCCCCCTCCGGGACTTCGGAGCAGAGGCTGGAGGCTCCGAAGAGCCCGCGCCGGACACGCAGGCTCAGATGCCCCGCCGTGGGCTGCATGGCGAGCACGATGGCTGAGCGTGCCGCCCGGCCGAACGGCCAAACGGCGCGCAGAGACCATGGGAGGGCGCGGATCATCGTGGCCAGGAGCGCCAGCGGTCGAGGAAGTCGTGATGGCCCTGCGAGGGGTACCGCCAGCGGGAAGAGCGCGTCCGAGCCACGGTTGAGCCGCACCATCTCGACGAAGGTGTCCGCGTCGGCCCGCAGCTTCGACGTGATCGCCACATGGTCTCCGAAGTCCACCGACCCGTCGGCTGAGTCAGCGACGAGGATCGCTTCGGAATTCGTGCGAACGACGTCACCGAGACGCTCGGAGATGCGGGGCAGCCCACCGCGCAGCCTCGACGCACCGAGCAGACGCACGCTTCCGACGACGCCGCCCGAGACGATCACGTTCTTCGCACGCCACTCGCCGGCTTTCCTCCCGAACCACGCGCCCTGCCTGGTCTCCACGATGAACCCGTCCCCCGTATCCGTGATCGAGAGGGCGCGCGTGTCCGCCACGATGCGGGCACCCCGTCGCTCGGCCAGCCAGAGGTAGTTCCGGTCGAGCGTGTTCTTGGCACCGACGCGACATCCGATCATGCAGGCGCCGCAGCGGGTGCACCCGACACGCCGCGGACCTTCGCCGCCGAAGAAGGGATCGGGCACCTCGACACCCGCCTCTCCGAAGAAGACCCCCACGTCGTTGACCTCGAGCGCGCCCGCGCCCGGAAGCTCTTCGGCGAGTTCGCGGAGCAGTTCGTCCGTTCGGCCGACGTCCGGGCACGGCGTCGCACCCAGCATGCGACGCGCCTCGGCGTAGTGCGGCCGGAGGCGCTCCTCCCACCCCGCCCCGCCCCACTCGTCTTCTCCGAATGCTTCCGGCGGAGGATGCACGAGGGTGTTCGCATACACGAGCGAGCCTCCGCCCACGCCGGTACCGTGGAGCACGAGCACGTGGCGAAGGAACGTCAGCGCCTGGATTCCGCGAAACCCGAGCGCCGGGGCCCACAGGTACCTCCGGATCGACCGGTTCGTGCGCGGGAAGTCCTCGGGGCCCCATCGTCGGCCCTGCTCGAGCACGACCACCCGGTATCCCTTCTCCGCGAGACGCAGCGCGGACACCGCGCCACCGAAGCCGGAGCCGATGACGAGGAAGTCGGTGTCGTGGTCGAGCCGGGCGTGTTGCATGGCGGAACAATACGTGTCGAGCCGGAAGCCCGGCAGTGCACCGTCGTCGTCGGCCGCCAGCGAGCCCCTCCGCTGCCGCCGGACCTCGACACCGAGCCGCGAAGCAGCCCATCGTTGCGGGTACGGTCGAGGACGACCAACGTCCCGGGGTACCGACCGCCGTCCCCCTCCTCTTGGCCCATGAACGCCGACTCCCTCTCCGCCCGTGGCGCACACGCCGCCGTCAGCCCGCTGCGCATCGACCACGACGCCTTTCGCGCCGCCATGGCCGACCGATACCACGCCGTCGACAACCCCGCGGGAGCGCTTCCCCTCAACGTCGCGGAGAACCGGCTCGTCTGGCCGGAGCTGAAGGCGAAGGTGGAGGAGATCACCCGCAGCCACCCCATCCCCGAATGGGTTCCGAAGTACGCGTCACACCGGGGCGCGGCACCCTTCCGTGCCGCCGCCGCGTCGTTCCTGTCCGAGCACCTGGTGGGCGTGCCGGTCGACGGGGACACGCTGGGCGTGTCGGCCGGCGCGACCAGCGTCATCGAGATGACCGCGTTCATTCTCGCCGAGCCGGGCGATGTCGCGGTGATCCCGGCACCGTGCTACCCCGTGTACCGCAAGGACCTGGGCAACATGGCCTGCGTCGAGCGCCACGACCTGGTGACCCACCACCAGATCACGGAGATCGCCGGCGGACCCCGGCTCGGGGTGGCCGACCTCGAGCGGGCCGCTCACGAAGTCAAAGCCTCCGGACGACGCTTCCGAATGCTGGTGCTCACCGCCCCCGACAACCCGACCGGCGCGATCTACCCGGGCGAGCTGCTGGCCGAAATGGCCGACTGGTGCATCGAGCGCGAAGTTCACATGGTCGTCAACGAGCTCTACGGACTTTCGCTCATCGACACCTCGCACCCGGCCATTCGCGGCGATTACGACGACCCCGTCCCCTTCACGTCGTTCGGCCGCATCATGGCCGACCGGAAGAGCGACTGGCTGCATCTATGGTACGCCGTGTCGAAGGACTTCGGCCTCTCGGGCTTCCGCATCGGGCTCCTCCACTCCCACAACCGCGCGCTCCTTCAGGCCTACGAGAACCTCAACCTCACCCACACCGCGTCGAACCACACGCAGTGGGTCATGCAGCACATGCTTTCCGACACCGACTTCGTCACCCGGTACGTCGCGCTGAACCAGGCGCGCCTCACGGAGTCCTACGCGGTGGTAGTGGACGGCCTGCGCCGTGCGGGGATTCCCTACGTGCCCAGCCGGGGGAGCCTTTTCGCCTGGATCGACCTGTCGGAGTTCCTCGCCACCGAGACCGAGGAGGCCGAACTCGATCTGTGGCGCGAGCTTTTTCGGGGGTCGGGCGTTCTGCTCACGCCCGGCGTCGGCTTCGGGCACACCAAGCGCGGCCTATTCCGCATGGTCTACCCGTGCGTCGACATGGACGAACTGAGGGTGGCAATGGATCGGATGGCGGAATGGGCCCTCTCACGGCGGAAGGGAGCGCGTTCCGCGTGACTGCGCGAATGGCGACAACGAGTGTCAGGCGGGGAGCCTGTCCGAGCCCTGAGTGACGGGCCCGGTCCGGCCTTCAGCTCGCCAGGGAGGAGTTCCCAACCCACACGAGGAACCACCCCCGCCGGTCATCACGGAGCCGCTGCGCGGCGCACTTCCTCGGCAAACAGGTTCGGCCGCTCGGGCGAGACCACTACGCGCTGGGAGCCGAGGTCCAGGACGACGGCCAGTTCCGGATCGGTGAAGTATGCGCGGTACGCGCCCAGCACACCGTTTCGAAAGTGCCCCACGAAGCCGAACAGTCCACCATTGCCGAACGTTCGAATCGAGCCCCGGGTCACCCCGGGTTCCACCCGCACGTCCTGAAGCCCCTCAAGCGAGATCGTCGTGGACCATCCGAGCCGGTGCACAAGTACCGAGCCGGCGCGGATCGAATAACCCCGGACGGAGAGAAGCGACGCCCCGATGAGGAGCGCCACGGGCAGCCAGGTCATGCCACCGTCGAGACTCCGCACTACGACGAGCAGGAGGACGACCGCACCCGCGGTGACCAATCGGACGTGCGTACCCCAGGGTGCGGCGAAGTGTCGCGGGAACGGCTCAGTGACTTTACTGTCGGGTGCGGGCAAGGAACGAGGTGGTTCGAGACGGGGCGGAGGTCAGCATGAATGATATGCCCTTGCTCGGCGGCGGGCGATGACCTGCGGAGACCCGGCGGGCCGGATCAAACGGGTGCGCCCACTCTCGAAAGCGCCCAAGCGCGCATGTTGGCGCACCCGCACGCGCCTCGCCTTGCAGGTCGCAGGTAACCGTCGGGCTTCAGACGAGCTTCGCGGAGCAGACCGCGCTGACGCCAGATGAGAGAGCGAGGTCGGCGAGTTGGAACGACTTGAACTGGTTTTCGAGACCGCTATCGAGGGTTACCGTTACGGCAACAAAGACGGCGTGAGCTCGTTACGCGGTGCCTGTCGAACAAGGTCCAATGGCTCATGCTGATCATGCGCTCCTTCAGACCATCCTCCTGACGGGGCAAGGCTCGTCGGCCGCTGCCCCCAAACAAGACGCATTTCGATGAAGAAGTCATCCACCGCGGAAGCGGCGATTCAGCTGTACATCCAAGGGGTCGCCAAAGGCGACGCCGCTACCCTCGAGGCCGCCTTCCACGCCGACGCACGCGTGTTCGGCGCCTTTGGTGGCCAGCGCGTGGACGTCCCGGCTGCCGACATGATCGCGATGATCGCCCAGCAGCCTGCAGATGTCGACGGTTCATTCGACGCGACGATCCAATCCCTGGAGGTTCACTCAGACGTGGCGGTAGCCACGGTCGCCGAGGAGAACTTCTGGGGCACGGTCTCGTTCATAGACGTGTTCTCCCTCGCGTGCTTCGATGGCGACTGGAAAATCGTCAACAAGGCGTTTACGCACACTGGCGGCACACCGCCGGGCGCGTGATCGTCGACGTCAGGCCCGCTCCGGCTCGCTGCGCTGATTCAGCGATGTAGTTAGGAAGTCAGGCTCCCAGCTCTGTCCACTCGCAGAGCAGCCGATACGTATCGGACGGGGTCTACCCCTCTCACCGCTGAGGCTAGGTCTGCGCGCGGAACGTCGAGCTCCCGTGCCCAAGCGCCCTCGTTCGCAACCTGACTTTGGTGTTGCGCCCATAGCACACGGCGCACGCGCCTTCGGCGCCCCCGTGGACACAGCGTTCGTCCTCACATCCCATCGCGAGGCACCGAACGCACTGCACGGCCTGCTGCCCACGGCCCTGGCGACAGCCTGGGCACGGGTTCGAGGAACTCCAGGTCATCGACTTTCCATCCTCTACCTAGTCGACAGGCAGCGGATGGCACTGGGGGGTCAAGAAACCGTCAGGACTCAGTGATCGGGCGTCAAGGTGGCCCTCGCGCACGTTCCGGTTTCCCATTCCCGCACCTGTTCTTGCTCTGACGAAGGCCGATACCTAGCCGACAGGCCACGCGCAGGGAGACACCCTTACCCCCTTTGCCCAGCGAAACCGTGTACTGGCGAGCGGAGGCCGTTGCCTCGACAGAGGGGGCCTTCCGGAGTAGTGGGGGTCGGGGTAACGGAAAACGGCGTTGCCGTCGATATGGGTCGGGTCGCACCACCGCAGCCCCCCGAGATGGTCGGTGGACTTCCCCTGAGATTCACCCCCGGCTGCTGACTTCTTGATGACTCACGCCAAAAGCGCGCCGCATAGCAAAAGCCCCTCAGGACCGTACGATCTTGTGAGGCTTCCTTTTACCGAGTGGGCGCTGCAGGACTCGAACCTGCGACCCCCTGCTTGTAAGGCATAGGGCGGTACTATGCGTCACCGTCACTGAATACCAGGTAAAGCATTGTAGTCGTTTGACTTCAGTCAAATCCTGCGTAACCTTTTGTAACCCGAAGCGCACCCGAAATAATTCCATTCCGTGCACGGTCCGTGCACGGGAGAATCGGTCCCGCGCCGAGGGACGAATCTCAGCTTGGAAGGTGGCCCATGGCGGGGAGAAAGGCGCTTACGAAAACCGACGTGGGTCGTGCCGGGCCACCAGATCGTCGCGCGGAAGAGTCGGACGCCGAGTACGCGAAGCGGTGGCGATGGGTCGGTGACGGGGAGGTGCGAGGCTTCGGCCTGAAGGTCTACGGCAACGGTCTGAAGGTCTATGCCCTTCGCTATCGGACAGGCCGAGGACGGCAGCGGATGACCACGCTGGGCAGGCATGGCGAACTCACCGTGAAGCAGGCGCGCG
>JAURER010000030.1 GCA_030827315.1 Gemmatimonadota bacterium
CCCGCGCCCCCTCCCCCCGGAGATCTGTTCGAGGTCCCCGATCTTCGCGGCCTCGGCCTCGCGAGCGCGACCGAGCGGCTCGCGGGCTTCGGGCTGGACCTGGGGCCCGTCGACTCCCTTCAGCACCCGTCCGTCGCGGCCGGCCTCGTGCTGGGCCAGTCTCCGATCGCGGGCCAGCTTGCCTCGCCCGACACGCCCATCCGGGTCACCATCAGCACCGGCCCGCAGCTGAGGGCCGTGCCGGACGTCCTGTCGCTCGAGCAGGAGCGCGCTCGCGTGGTGCTCGAGACCAGCGGCTTCGTCGTCAGCGTCGACACCGCGGAGTCCGAAGAGCCGCGTGGTCGCGTCGTCGGGGTGGCTCCGCCTCCCGAAACCGTCGTCCCGCTCCCTGCTCAGGTGCGCCTGCTCGTGAGCGTCGGTCCTCCGGTCGTGCCGATGCCGCTCGTGCTGGGTCTCGAGCAGGGCGAGGCCGAGGCGCTGCTCGACTCCCTCGGCCTTGTCATCTCGGAAATCGAGGACGTGTTCCGCTTCGGGCGCGACCAGGGCATCGTCGTCGAGCAGGAACCGGCGGCGGACATCGAGCTCCAGCGCGGGAGCCCCGTGCGCCTGAAGGTCGGCAGGCGCGGGGCCGGAACGGAACAATGAGCGGTCGAAGTCGTAGCATACCAAGCACTTTCAGCCCCGGCGACCCCACCAGATGAAGCGCTCGTTCATCCGCTCTCCCTATCTCTGGGCCATCGTCGCAGTCGGCGCCGTCGTGGCGGCGGCGTGGCTGGGGCGAGAGAGCTATCGACCGGTCATCACGGGCGCCGACGCGCCGGACTTCACCTTCGCAGCCCTGGACGGCAGTCCCGTGAGCCTGTCGGACTTCGAGGGCGAGAAGGTCGTGCTGGTGAACGTCTGGGCCACGTGGTGCCCACCCTGCGTGGTCGAGATGCCGTCCATGCAGCGGCTCTATGACTCACTCGCCGGGCAGGATTTCGAGATTCTGGCCGTGAGCGTGGATGCGCCTGCCGGCCAGGTCGACGTGGCCGGGCGACCCGGGGGCGACCTGGGCGCGTTCGCCGACGAGCACGGGCTCACCTTCACGATCCTCCACGATCCCGCAGGTGGCATCCAGCAGCTCTACCAGACGACCGGTGTGCCGGAGAGCTTCATCGTCGGCAAGGACGGAGTGATCTACAAGAAGGTGGCGGGACCCACGGAGTGGGACGCGAGCGAGAACGAGCAGCTCGTGCGCCGCCTGGTCTCGTCCAACTAGTCCGACGATGGCGAGCCGCACGCAGGCGCTCGTGCACAACTGGCGCTTGAAGCTGTCGGCGCTGGGGTTGTCCCTCTTCCTCTGGGCACTGGTCCAGACCGAGCCGTCGAATCAGGAGACGCTCACGTCGGTACCCGTGATCGTACAGATGGCCGACACCGGGTGGACGACGTCGGGAGCCCCCGCGCCCTCGGCCGTCGAGCTCCGCCTCGGTGGACCGGCACGGGACATTCTCCGCGTGGCGCGTGAGGGAACGAGCATCCGCATTCCCGTGGCCTCGGTCGGATCGCAGGATACGCTGGTGACGCTTCGGCGAGAGTGGGTCGAGCTGGGTCAGCGCTCGGGCCTCAGCGTGGAGTCGATGTCTCCTGCGAGCGTGCGGCTCTCGTTCGAGCGTGCGCAGACACGCCTCGTGCCGGTGGCCATGAGACTCACGGGGCGGGTCCAGGACCATCTGGCGCTCGCGGCTCCCGCGGACCTGAATCCGCGGCTCGTCCGCGTGCGGGGCCCGTCGAGCCGGATCGAGGGGCTCGACTCCCTCTCGCTGGTCCCCTTTGATCTCTCCGAGGTCGAACGATCGGGCGCGTTTACCGTGAGGGTCGACACCGTCGGGCTGCGCGGCGCCTCGGTCGTGCCCTCGAGCGCCACGCTGGAGCTTCGGGTCGAGGATCTCGTCGAGCGGGTCCTCGCCGGCGTCGCGGTGCAGGTGGACGCGGGACCCGGAGCGGACGAGCTCGTCGCGGATCCGTCGGAGATCCAGGTCCGGCTTTCGGGCGCACGCTCCCTGGTGACTTCGCTCGACCCTGCTCGACTCACCGTACATGTACCCGCGGAGCTGCTCCAGGGAATGACTCCTGGGGAGGAGCGCCTTGTGCGTGTGCAGGTCGTCGGCGCGCCCCCGCTGGTCACCGCGACGCCTGACACGGACCGCATCGCGGTTCGCAGGGGGGTCGACGTGGCCGCAGGCGGGCCGGGCCAGGACCGCGACGGTCCGGGTTTCCGGTGAGCCGCGACCTCGCCCGGCCGCTCGTGCTGGGTCTCGAGACCTCGTGCGACGAGACCTCGGTCGCGGTCCTGGCGGGGGACGACACGATCCTCGGGCACGTGATCCTCTCCCAGGACGTGCACGAGGTGTACGGCGGGGTCGTGCCCGAACTCGCCGCGCGCGCACACCTGCAGAAGATCGACGCGGTGGTCGACGAGGCACTGCGCCGTGCCGGGGTACGATTGGCCGATATCGACGTGATCGGCGTCACGGCCGGCCCGGGGCTCATCGGCGCACTCCTCGTCGGCGTGTGCTGGGCCAAGGCGGTCGCCTACGGACTCGGCCGGCCGCTCGTGCCGGTTCACCACATGGAGGCCCACCTCTTCGCACCCTCGCTCGAGCAACCCGACGCCGTTCCGCCCTTCGTGTCGCTCCTGGTCTCCGGGGGGCACACGCTTCTGCTGCACGCGGAGGAGTGGGGGAGCTATCGGCTGCTCGGCCAGACGCGCGACGACGCCGCCGGTGAGGCATTCGACAAGGTCGCCAAGCTGCTCGGGCTTCCGTACCCTGGCGGCCCTTCCATCCAGCGCGTGGCCGAGGCGGGCGACGCCGGCCGTCATCGGCTTCCCCGCCCGATGCTGCGCCGGAACCAGACGCCCGCGGGCGACGACTTCTACGACTTCTCGTTCAGCGGGCTGAAGACCGCCGTCGTGGAACTCGTCCGTGCCGTCGAAAAGGGGGCCGGGCCGCAGGGGCTGCAGCGCGAGACGCCGAATATCGCCGCGGCGTTCCAGGCGGCGGCGGTCGACGTGCTCGTCACGAAGACGCTGCGGGCCGTCGAGCAGACGGGGTGCTCGCGCGTCGTCCTCGGGGGCGGCGTGAGCGCCAACGCGCTGCTCCGTCGCGAGATGGCGCGCCGTCTGCACGCCGCCGATCCCTCGGGGAAGGTCTTCCACGCGTCTCCGCGGCTGTCGCTCGACAACGGCGCCATGGTCGCGAGGGCGGCCCGCTTCCGGTTCGAGCGCGGCGACGTTGCCGACCTCGACGCCTCCGCATCCGCCTCCCTCCCCTTTCCGGGGCTGGGCGGTTCCGACCTGCGGGTCATCCCACGAGCTTAAGGGACCATGTACCCAGTCTTCTTCGAAGTCCCGAACTGGTTCCCCTTCCTCGGGGGGCAGCCGATCACGTCGTTCGGCGTGTTCATGCTCCTCGCCTTCCTGACGGCGGGGTACGTGCTGCGCGCGGAACTGCGACGTGTCGGCGAGGATCCCGAAAAGGCGTGGGACTTCGTCTTCATGGCTGTCGTGGGCGGGATCCTGGGCGCCAAGGGGTATTACATCCTGCTCAACTGGCCGCGTCTGCTGGATGACCCGGCGGGTCTCGTGTTCTCGCGGGGCGGTCTGGTCTGGTACGGCGGCTTTCTGCTCGCCACCGCCCTCGTGATCTGGGAGATACGACGGCAGAAGCTGCCCGTGCCCGCCGTTGCGGACCTGATGGCGCCCGCGCTCGCGCTGGCCTACGGCGTCGGCCGGATGGGCTGCTTCCTCGTCGGCGACGACTGGGGGCTTCCCACCGATTCGGCGTTGGGGGTCCGCTTCCCGCGGGGCACGCCGTCGTCGTCGGTTCAGAACATCGAGCAGATGTTCGGTGTCACCGTCGATCCGGCGCTCGTCGAGAAGTACGGACAGGTCGTGCCAGTCCACCCGACACAGCTTTACGAAGTCGGCATCAGCACGCTGATCTTCTTCCTGCTGTGGCGGATTCGGGACCACGGCCATCGAAAGGGATGGCTCTTCCTGCTCTGGCTCGTCCTGGCGGGACTGGAGCGCTTCGCCGTCGAATTTCTCCGCGCCAAGGACGACCGATTCTTCGGTGTCCTGACGGTCGCGCAGATCATCAGTCTCGGCATCGTGGCGTTCGGACTCGCGGGACTTTTACGGATCCGGGGCACAGAGGCGACAGCCGAGGCGGCGTAGATGGCTCCCGGGCTCACCGTGCTTCACGCGTCGGACTTGCAGTGCGGCAAGCCGTTCCTGCCGGAGGCCGCGGATGCCCTGCTGCGGGTCGCCCACGCGGTGTCCCCCGACCTCGTGGTGGTCGCGGGCGACCTCACGCAGCGGGCCAAGGTCCGCGAGTACGAGACGGCGCGGCGCGTCCTGGATCGCTTCGGCGAGCTGCCCGTGGTCGTGACGCCGGGCAACCACGACGTGCCCCTCTATCGGGTATGGGAGCGCTTGGGCCAGCCGTTCCGCAACTGGCGCAACTTCACCGGCCGAGATGAACTGGACACGGTGACGCGCGTGCACGGCGCCACGGTCGTGGCGCTCTCTTCGGCCGCGCCGCTCCGGGCGGTGGTCAACGGACGCCTTCACCCGTCGCAGGTGGATTTCGCGCGTCACGCGTTCGCCGACGCGGCACACGACGATCTCCGGATCCTGGTGGTCCATCATCACTTCGCGCCCGTTCCGACCGCCGAGGGCGGGGATCCCCTTCCCGGCGCTGCGGGACTCGCGGACTCCTTCCGGGAGATGGGCGTGGACGTCGTCCTCGGCGGGCACGTGCACCAGCTGCACCTGCGTATCTTTCGCGGACTCCCGTTCCTTTCCACGGGCACGGCCACGTCCCGTCGGGGCCGCGGTGTCGAGGCCGGGTGGAACAGCTTCTGCGTCCACCGGTTCGCCGCGGGACATGTCGAGGTCACCCCCTATCGGCGTGCGCCGCACGCGGCCGACTTCGAGCCGATGGACACTGTGGGTTTCGAGCTCGGTGCCCGGGGTGCCGGCGAGGGGAGCGTCGCGCGATGACTCGCTACCGGCGACGGCGCCCGCGCCCCTCGGAGACCGTGACGTCCGCGGCGGTCTCCCTCGCCATCGGCGCGGCGGCCGCGGCGACCGCCTTCTACGTGGTGCGGCTCTTCCTCGCGCGGGAGCCCCTGGACGGTCCGGCGCTCTCGCCGGGTGAAGCTTCCCCGAGGGGTGGCCCCGGGGCGGGACGATCGTTGCCCGACCCTTCGAAGAGGCCCCGTACGGGAGGGGGCGCAGGTGGCCGTCACTAATCCACGCCCCCGGCGTCGAGGCGGCCAGGGGTCGGGTCGAGGCCGGGCGCTCGGCCCGTTCGGCATGAGCGTCCTCGCCCTGGTCCTCGTCTGGGCCGAGGCGACCGGCCTGACGGCCCAGCTGCCTGGCCCGGAGGTGACTTCGGTCCGCTTCGAGGGAAATGAGACGTTCCCGTCCGACTCGCTCTCCCGGGCCATCGCCACGCGCGAGACCGAGTGCAGGTCGTGGGCGTTCTACTTCCCCCTCCCCCTCTGCCCGCTCGGGATCGACTTCGCCCTGCGCCGCTCCCAGCTGCGTGTGCGGGACCTTCCCCGCGACCGCGCTCGCCTCGTCGTCTGGTATCGTCAGCGCGGCTTCCGGGACGTGCAGGTGGACAGCGCCGTGGTTACCGGCACGGCCGCCACGGCGCGGGTTCTCTTCCGCATCCGGGAAGGTCAGCCCGTGGTGGCGGACTCGGTCGTGTTCGTCGGGGTCGACGCCATCGGCGTGCCGGGCCTGCTCGAGAACCTCCCCATCCGGCCCGGGCAGCGGCTGAGCACGATCACCCTCGATGCGACCCGTGACACGCTCACGCGGCGCCTCAGCAACAGCGGCTACGCCTACGCTCAGGTGCTGCGCAACGCCTTCCGGCCCGCCGGCGATCCGCACCGCGCCATCGTCACCTTCGACGTCGTGCCGGGGCCCCCAACGACCTACGGCGACATCACGGTCAGCGGTACGCAGGAGCTCGGCGTCGGCACGGTGCTGCGGACGGTTCAGTTGCGCACCGGAGAGCAGTACCGTGCCAGCGAGGTTGAGGATGCGCGGTCCCGGCTGTACGGGCTGGACATCATACGCAACGCGAGCGTCCTGCCCGATACGCTCTCCGAGCAGCGCGATCCTTCGGTCGACGTCGCGATCACGCTGCAGGAGGGGGACCCGTACAGGGTCCGTGCGGGTGCGGGGTGGAGCAACGCGGAGTGCCTCACCGTGGAAGGGCGTTGGTCGGCCCGGAACTTCATGGGGGGGGGGCGTCTACTGCAGGTGCGCGCCCGTGTCGGTAACCTCCTGGCGAAGAACTATCGAGACGTCCTGTGCGCGCAGAGCGGAGACTCCATTTACGCGGAACCGACCGGACTCGTCTCGGTCGACTTCGTCCAGCCGTGGATCTTCTCGACCCGAAACGCCCTGTCGGCGTCGGTCTTCGTCGAACGGCAGTCGCTTCCCGACATCTACGTGCGAAGGGCGGTCGGCGCGCAGCTGGCCCTTTCGAGGAGCCTGGGGCCGCAGGCCGTGCTCACGGGCTTCTACCGGCCCGAGATCTCACAGCTGGACGCGGACCGGGTGCTCTTCTGCACGGGCTTTCTGGTCTGCACGCCCGACGACGTGGAGCTTCTCGAGGGTTCGAACTGGCTCGCCCCCGTGGGCATGACCATCACCCGCGACCGCTCGGACGACCTACTCAATCCGCGGCAGGGGTACCGCGTCCTGCTCGATGTCGAGCACGCGGCTCCGTGGACGAGCTCCGACTTCCGCTACGATCGCGTGGTGGCCGAGGGATCCCGGTACGCACCCGTCGGGCGTGCCGTCTTCGCGACGCGCGTACGGGGTGGCTGGGTCGGAGCCGGCGGCTTTGCCCAGGCCGTGAACCTCGGATCGTCGCTGGAGATCGTGCACCCGCAGAAACGGTTCTATTCGGGGGGTGCCAACTCGGTGCGCGGCTTTGCCCAGAGTCGACTCGGTCCGAGGGTCCTCTTCTCGCAACCGGAGGCGCTCCTTTCGCCGGACCCCGAGCTCGGCGGTGGATGCGCGCCCGCGGACCTGCAGGACCTGACCTGCAAGCCGTTGTCCGAAGCTCCCCTCGACCCCCGACCCACCGGGGGGACGCGCCTCATCGAGGCCAACGCCGAGTTTCGCTTTCCCGTGGCCAGGTTGCTGGAGGGGGTCGTCTTCACGGACGTGGGACAGGTCTGGGGCACCGACCAATCCATCCGGCTTTCGAGCATGGAGTTCAGCCCCGGGGTGGGTATTCGTGTGCCGAGCCCGGTGGGCCCGATCCGGCTGGACGTGGCCTACCGCTTCCGGGGGGAGGAGTCGCTCCCGGTGGCCACCGAGCGGATTCGACCGTTCGAGCCCGGGTCCGACGATCCCGATGACCGGCTTCGCGTGGGTGCGGACGTCATCGACTGGATGAGCACGGGTGATCTCGTGCTGCTCCGCGACCCGTTCCTGTTCGGCCGCAACGAGCGGGGCTTCCAGTTCCACATCTCCATCGGGCAGGCGTTCTGATGAACCTGACCCCGGTCGAGCGAATCGCATGGCGCTCCGACTTCCACCGGCGCCGACTCCGGGCCATGGTGCTCGTGCGTCGCTGGCTCCGGAGATTCGGTGGCGTGCTGGGGGCCCTGGTCTTCGTGGCGATGGGAGGGATCGTGTTCCTGGCGCAGTCGGACCGGGGCCAGGCGGCCGTGCTCCACGCCGCCGTCGATCGGCTCCGGGGGGCGCTCGCCGGAGAGCTCACCATCGGCGGTATTCGTAGTGGCACGCTTCTCACGGGAGCGACCCTCACCGACGTCACGCTCGGCGCGTCGGACGGGCGGAGGTTCCTGACCGCCGACTCGGTGGTTCTCCGGTACTCGATTGCATCGGTCCTCTTCGGGGGCTCTTCCTTCCGGTCCACCGTGATCCACGGGCTGGACCTGGAGATCTCCAGCTACGAGGAGGGTCAGCCGCTCAATCTCACCCTGCTCGTTGCCCAGGGCGCTCCTTTGCCGGACAGCGTCCGACGGCCTGCGGCGCGGCCCTTCAGGCTGGGTCACGTCGCGATCCGCGACGGCACCGTGGCGATCCTGTCGCCGGCAGGGCCGGGGGGAGGACGCGCGAGGGTCGTCGGGGGACCGAACGGTGAACGACTTCGTCGCATCGGCTTCGACCGGCTGAGCCTCGACGTCGAGGACGCGATGATCGCACCGCGGAACGCGATCCAGTTCGAGGCCCGGCTCGCGTCGTTCGCCGCCGAGGTCTCGTTGATCGAGAACGCGTTCGTGCTTCGCGAGGCCTTCGGCGCCGTGACGTTCGGCGGGCTCGGCATACGGGTGGTCGAGGGCGCGTTCCGGCTCGGGGATTCGCTGCTGCGGGGTGACCTGACGGTAGGTCCGGAGCGCCCGGGCGAGCCCTGGTCGTTCCGCTCGAAGCTCGCCACCGACGACTGGGCCGCCCTCGAGGACCTTCGCTGGATCGAAGAGAGGATTCCCGACGGCCGGTATCGCGGAGCCGCGACGATTCTCGCGGGGCGGGACGGCGTCGTGCTCGATGCCGACGCGATCCGCCTCGACCTCGAGGCGAGCGACGTCGTCTTCGACGGTCAGGCGCGGTTCGACGATCTGATGACGCTCAGCGAGATGCGCCTCTCGGCCAACCCCCTCGCCGTGAGCCAGCTCGAGCCGTGGCTCGGACGGGCGCTGCCGCTCGACGGCTGGTTGAGCGGCGACGCCACGTTCAACGGTACGCTGGACGATCTCGGCGCCCGGGGTCACGTGACGCTGGTGCCGACCGGCTACGGAGGCCGACCGACGACGGCCGACTTCTCCGGGCGAATTCTACGGGGCGCCGACGCGGGCGCCCGGAACTTCCATGCGGTCCTCGAACCATTCGACTATCAGGTTCTGGCCGCGCTCTGGCCGCAGCTCCCCTGGGCGGGGAGCGGGGACGGGACACTGCATCTGGATGGCACGATCGCGGCCGGCATGAGCGTCGAGGCGTCGTTCGACCACTTGTCGAACGACGGACTCTCATCCCGGGTCGACGCCCGCGGCACGCTTGTCCGGGACGCCGAGGGCGGCTCGTGGTCCTCCGATCTGGACCTGGACTTCCTGCCTCTTTCCGTCGGAATTCTGGGCGGCCTCGCGCCCCAACTCGAGCTGACGGGGTCCGTGTCCGGTCCCGTCATGGTGGAAGGGCCGCTGTCCGCGCTGCGCGTGCAGGCGGATCTGCTGTCGGGCGGGGGCGGAGGGCTTCGCGTGGACGGAACCATCGACGCGACGGATCCGGCTGCCTCCTACCGTCTGGATGCGGAGGCCGAGTCCCTCGTCCTGTCGAACCTCGTGAGCGCGCTCCCGCCCCCGACGTCCTGGAGTGGCCGGCTCGCGCTCGAGGGCTCGGGACTTCGGGGGGACGCGGTCGAGGCCGTGGCCCGGTTCCGCGCCGCTCGGTCGCGCATCGGGCCCCTTCGAGTGGACACTGGCGTCGTCGCGATCCGACTTTCCGGAGGTATGCTGATCGCGGATTCGCTCGATGCCCGGGTCGGCGGGCTGGACGTCACGGGGCGCGGGCGGCTCGGCCTCCTCGAGGGACGCTGGGGCAGCGCGCACGTCGACTTCGGCGGGGAGTCGCTCGTCGGCCTTCGGCCGCTCTTCATGAATGTCGGTGATACCGTGATGGTCCGGGACGGACTCACCGAGCTCGATCAGGAGTTCCTGCGACTGCAGGGCGTCGATCCCGACACACTCCCCTCGGCGCTGGACGTGAGGGTGGAAGGTCGAGTCGAAGGAGAGGCGAGCGTCAGCGGACGCGTCGGTGATGTCGACGTGAGCATGATCCTGGACATCGTGGACGGACGCTACCGGGACAACGAGGTCGACACGCTCCGCGTCGCTCTGAGCGCGACCGATCTGCCCTCCACGCTCGGTGCGTGGCAGATCGGCGCCACCGCCCGCGGAATCGTCTGGGACGGAAGGACGTTCGAGAGCGGCAGCTTCGAGGCCGACATGTTCGAGCTCTCGGGCGACGGGGGTGTGGAGGTCGTGCGGCGCCCGGGAGAGCAGTATCGGGTCGTCGGGTCGTTCGCACTCGACTCCATCGGCGGGCAGATCGACGTCACGGACGCTTCGGTACAGGTCGATGAGCAGCGCTATCTCCTGGCACACGACACCCGCGTTCGATGGGACAGCGCGGGCGTGGCCGTCGACAGCATCGAAGTGAACAGGGCCGGGCCCGATCCCATGTACATGTTCGTCGACGGGACCCTCGCCCGCGGCGGGCAAAGCGACTTCCGCTTCGTCCTGCGGGGGCTGCACGTGGAGCAGGTGGCGCACCTTCTGCAGGCGGATGACGTCGAGCTCGCGGGGCACCTCGACGTGGACCTGCGGGTTCGGGGAGCCGCCGAGGCACCCCTTATCGATGGGACGTTCGGGGTCCTAGGGGCACGATGGGGGGGTGTCGAACTGACTCGTGTTCAGGGGACCCTCGACTACGCTGCCCGCCGTGCGACCTTCGACTTCGAGGGATGGGATCGTACGAATTCGGTGGTGCGTTCGTCCGGAGTCGTCCCCGTCGACCTGTCCCTGACGGGCCCCGAGAGTCGGCTGGTGGACGAGCCCATGGACGTGCACGTCGTCATGGACACGCTCGACGCCGCCATCGCGCTAAGCTACGTGAGCGCCCTGGAGGCGGTCGTCGGACAGGTGACGGGCGACGTGACCATCCGGGGGACGCCGCGTTCGCCCGAGCCCGAGGGTACCATCACGCTGCGAGACGCTGCCTGGTCTATCGAGTCGATCGGCGTCCGGCACTCCGGAGTCAACGGCGTGCTCACGCTCAGGCCCGACCGGACCGTCGCCGTCGACATCGGTGCGGCGGGGCCCGGGCGGTCGGAGGTCACGGGGACCATCACGCTGGAGCCCTTCGACGATCCCGTGCTCGACCTCGACTTCGCGTTCCAGCGCTTCCAGGCCGTGGCGCGCCCGGACATCGAAGGCCTCGTGAGCGGAGGGTTCCGCCTCGCGGGCACCTATCGACGGCCGGTCGCGACGGGGGCACTGACCGTGGACGTCGGGACGATCTACGTGGACGAGCTCCAGCGCGCTGCGGGTGTCGTCGACCTCAACGCTTCGTTCCTCTTCGCGCAGGACTTCGCCGTCGACACGATGGCGCTGGTCAGCCAGCCTCTGTTCGAGGGGCTGAGCAATCCGTTCTTCGACAACCTCCGCGTGGACGTCGATCTGGCCGTGCCCCGCGGAAGCTGGCTGCGTTCCATCGACACGAACGCGGAGCTCAGCGGGGAACTGCTCGTTCGCTACGACCGGTCGGCGGGCGACTTCGTGCTCATTGGCGAGCTGCAGGCGCTCCGGGGGTCGCATCGAGTTCTGGGGCGTTCGTTCGAGCTCGACGGTGGACGCGTCCTCTTCATCGGGCGCCCCGGTCTGAACCCGGACCTGGACATCCAGGCCTCGACGCGCATACGGCGCCCGGACGACACTCCCTTCCGGGTGCAGGCCCAGGTGAGCGGAACGCTCGTGCAGCCCGTCGTCACGCTGACCACGGAGGAGACCGGTCTGGCCGAGGAGGACCTCGTGTCGTACCTGGTGTTCGGCCAGCCGAGCAGCGCGCTCGGGGGCCGGAGCACGGCTCAGCTCGGGCGCCTGCAGGGCGCGGGCGCCCTGAGCCCGCTGGCGCAGGGTGCGGTCACCTTCGTCGGTGGCGCGTGGGCGAACCAGTTCGGTACGGCCTTCGCCCAGGAGCTGGGCGCGCTGAGTCTGGACTACGTCTCGGTGCAGCAGGGGGGGGTCCAGTCGCTGGGCGGAAACCTCCTCGGGGACGCACAGCTCGAACTCGGCCGCTACATCGGCGACGACCTGTTCGTCATCATGGTCATCCGCCCGTTCGACACGTCGGCGCAGACGCAGAACACCGTGGCGGGTATCCGGGTAGAAGTCGCGCTGACGGACGACTACAACCTGGAAATGTTCTTCGAGGACCGGTTCCTGCGGAGTACCAGCAGTCTGCTGGGCACGTCGTCCGGGCTTGCGCAGGACGAGCGCGTCCTCGGTCTATTCCTCTTCCGTGAATGGGGATACCGCCTCGGTGGCGGTTCACCGCCCGAACCCTAGAGAATCAGGACGGATATGCAGATCGCGAAAGTCTTCGGCCTCATGACGGCCCTCACGCTCTTCCTCGTGTTCGTCGGCCAGTACATCGGCGGTTCGCAGGGGGCTGTGTTCTTCTTCATTCTGGCGATGGCGATGAACTTCGGGACGTACTGGTTCAGCGACAAAGCCGTCCTTCGGATGTACAAGGCCAAGGTCATCGGCCCGAATGACGCGCCGGAGCTCTTCCGGATGGTCGACCAGCTCCGGCAGAATGCGGGGCTGCCCATGCCCACGGTGGCGATCGCGCCCCAGGCACAGCCCAACGCCTTCGCGACCGGGCGAAACAAGGACCACGCGGTCGTGTGCGTCACCATCGGCCTCATGAATCTGCTGAACGAGAAGGAGCTCGAGGGCGTCATCGCCCACGAGCTCGCGCACATCAAGCACCGTCACATGCTTGTCGGTACGCTCGCCGCAGGCCTCGCGGGCACCGTTGCCATGCTGGCCAGCATTGCCAAGTGGGGGGTCATCCTCGGCACGGGCCGCGACAACGAGCGTGGCAATCCCTTCCTCCTCCTGATCATGGCGGTCATCGCACCGATCGTCGCGGTCATCATCCAGACGGCCATCAGCCGGCAGAACGAGTTCCAGGCGGACGCCACGGCGGCGCGCATCGTGGGAGACCGCCGGGGGCTGCAGAGCGCGCTTCGCCGCATCCAGGCGGGTGCCGAGCGCATTCCCATGCACGTGAATCCGGCCGCCGCGCACATGGCGATCATCAATCCGTTCGCCGGCGGCGCGCTCAATGCGCTCGAGCGACTGACGAGCACCCACCCTCCGACGGCCGACCGCATCGCGGCGCTCGATCAGGTAGAGCTCTGACCCGAACGGCCGGCGTTCACGCCGTTGCCGCGCCTGGGCGTCGTCGTGCGCCGGGCTTCGACCGGGCTGGCGATCGGCCTGCCCGGGGGTCCGGATTTGAGCCCGGTGCTCCGTCCTGATTAGTATTGCGGGCTATGCCGAGATCCACGTCGACGAGTGAAGCGGCCCCCCGGTCGGGGCCTTCCCCGAGCGGGCGAGTCGGGGAACGTCTCGTCGTGCGTGGTGCGCGCGAGCACAACCTGAAGAATCTCGACGTCGAGCTGCCTCGCGAGCGACTCGTCGTGATCACCGGGCTCTCGGGGTCCGGGAAGTCTTCACTCGCCTTCGACACGATCTACGCCGAGGGGCAGCGCCGGTACGTGGAGTCCCTCTCCGCCTACGCACGTCAGTTCCTCGGGCTGATGGAGAAGCCCGACGTCGACTCGATCGAGGGCCTGTCGCCGGCGATCTCCATCGAGCAGAAGACGGTCAGTCGCAACCCTCGCTCCACGGTCGGCACGGTCACCGAGATCTACGACTACCTCCGGCTGCTTTGGGCCCGCGCCGGGACCCCGCACTGTCCCAACTGCGGGGAGCCGGTCATCCGGCAGTCGGCGAGTCAGATCGTCGAGAGGCTCCTCACCATCGGCGAGGAGACCCGGGTCGAGGTGACCGCTCCGCTGGTGCGCGGGCGAAAGGGAGAGTTTCGGGACCTGTTCGAGAAGGCGCGGAAGGACGGATTCGTGCGCGCACGGGTCGACGGCGAGACGTACGACCTCACCGATCCGCCGAAGCTCAACCGCTACGAGAACCACGATATCGCGGTGGTGGTCGACCGGCTCGTGATCCGGGCACGTGATCGCGACCGGATCGCGGACTCGGTCGAGACCGCGCTGCGCGCGGGCGAGGGGGTCATCGAGGTTCTCGAGCACGGACGGGGCGACGAACTCGTAGTGCACGTCTACAGCGAGCACTATGCGTGCGGCAGCTGCGGCACGAGCCTGGCGGAGCTGGAGCCCCGACAGTTCTCCTTCAACTCACCCTTCGGCGCGTGCGAGGAGTGCGACGGCCTGGGGACGCGCAAGGAGGTCAATCCGGAGCTGCTCACGGCCGATCCCAGCCTGACCATCCTCGAGGGGGTGATCCTTCCGTGGGGCGACCCTTCGGGGCATCTGCGCCGATCGGTGATCGCCGGTCTCGCCGAGGCCTACGAGTTCGACCCGAACACGCCCTGGCGCGATCTCGACGACGAGGTCTGTCAGGCCATCATCCACGGCTCGGGCGGAATGAAGATCCGCTTTCCCTACAAGTCCGGTTCCGGCCGCTTCGATGGATACTACGAGGACCACTGGGAGGGCGTCGTCGCCAACGTGGAGCGGCGGTACCGGGAGACGCAGTCCGAGGGAGTGCGGTCGCAACTCGAGGAGTACATGTCGACGCTGCCGTGCACCGCGTGCGCGGGGAGCAGGCTCAGGGGGTCGTCCCGGGCGGTGACCATCGGGGCGCGGTCGCTGGGCGATGTCGTCGACATGTCGATCTCGGAGGCCGCGGCGTTCTTCGAGGGCCTGCCGGTGGAGGGGAGCGGGAGACCCGCCAGGGCGGATCAGCCGATGCTGTCTGCTGAGATCGCCGGCCCCATCCTCAAGGAAGTCGGCGAGCGGCTGCGCTTCCTGCGGGACGTGGGGCTCGAATACCTGACGCTCGGCCGCGCCGCCGGCACGCTCTCCGGTGGAGAGGCGCAGAGGATTCGCCTCGCGACACAGATCGGATCGCGTCTGGTTGGCGTTCTGTACATCCTCGACGAGCCATCCATCGGGCTGCACCAGCGCGACAACGCGCGGCTCCTTGGCACCCTCGAAAAGCTTCGGGACCTCGGCAACACGGTGCTGGTGGTCGAGCACGACGAGGACACCATTCGCATGGCCGACTACATCGTCGACCTGGGTCCAGGTGCGGGACGGCACGGCGGCGAGGTCGTGGCGGCCGGGACCCTCGATGACGTCCTCGCGTCGGAGCGCTCCCTCACGGGCGCCTACCTGCGTGGCGATCGGGAGATCGCGTCGCCCCAGCGGCGCAGGCCGGTCGACCCGGCGCGTGCGCTGGTCGTACGAGGCGCGCGCGGCAACAACCTCCGCGGCATCGATGCGAGCTTCCCGCTCGGGACCTTCCTCTGCGTGACCGGTGTGAGCGGTTCGGGAAAGTCGACGCTGGTCAACGAGACACTCTACCATGCGCTGGCCAGGCACTTCTACCGCAGCAAGGTGGTGCCGGCTTCGCACGACGGCATCGAGGGTCTCGAGCATGTGGACAAGGTCATCGATGTCGACCAGTCGCCCATCGGGCGGACCCCGCGTTCGAACCCGGCTACGTACACCGGGCTGTTCACGCCCATCCGCGACCTCTTCGCGAACCTCCCCGAGTCGCAGATGCGCGGATACGGACCCGGCCGGTTCTCCTTCAACGTGAAGGGTGGCCGGTGCGAGTCGTGCCAGGGTGACGGGCTCGTCAAGATCGAGATGCACTTCCTGCCCGACGTCTACGTTCCGTGCGACGTCTGCCGTGGCCGTCGCTACAACCGCGAGACGCTCGACGTCTACTACAAGGGCAAGAACATCGCCGACGTCCTCGATCTCACCGTCGCGGATGCGCTGGATTTCTTCGACGCGGTGCCGCGCATCAAGCAGAAGCTCGCGACGCTCAATGACGTCGGCCTCGGCTATATCCACCTGGGTCAGTCGGCGACGACGCTCTCCGGCGGCGAGGCGCAGCGTGTGAAGCTCGCGACCGAACTCTCCAGGCGCGCCACCGGCAACACCCTCTACATCCTCGACGAGCCGACGACGGGACTGCACTTCGAGGACGTCCGCGTATTGCTCGACGTACTTCACCAGCTCGTGGACCTGGGCAACACCGTCGTGGTCATCGAGCACAACCTGCAGGTGGTCAAGACCGCCGACTGGATCATCGATCTGGGCCCGGAAGGTGGGGCCGGCGGAGGGGTCGTCGTGGTGGAGGGGACGCCTGAAACCGTGGCGGCAAACGAGGCGTCGCACACGGGCGTGCACCTTGCGCCGCTGTTGAGCCGATCGCCGAGGCCTATACTTTAGACATCGGCCACGGCCCGGAACGTGTGGCGAAGGCCACGCTGGCCGGCACAGCGACGCCCGGGCCTGAGAGAAACCCTCGCGGGGCCGCTTGCGTAGGGCCCCCGACGAAGCCTGTAGTTCGCTGCGATGCAGCCTCACATACGGAGACCGTCATGGTAAGCCGAGAAGATCTCGAGAGCTTCCTGATTCGCATGGGCCTCGAGTACGAGGAGGTCGCCGACGGGATGTACCTCACTCGGACCGACAGCGGCGCTGCTCCGGTCGTCGTGCATTACGCCGACGCTCTCCTCCTCATCCGCATGAAGGTCATGGACATGCCGGAGCAGAACGAACAGTCGCTCGACCTGTACAGAACGCTCCTCGAGCTCAACGCGACGGGCCTGGTCCACGGGGCCTACGGCATCGAGGACGGTGATCTCATCATCAGCGACACCCTCGAGCTCGAGACGCTCGACTTCCTCGAGCTGCAGGCGTCGATGGAGTCGATCACGCTCGCGGCCGCCACCCACATGGACACGATCCGCGACCTCGCGGGCGTCGGTGCCGGGGAGGGTGGGAGCTGACCATGGGCATCTTCACGAAGCTTTCGACCGTCATCAAGTCGAACATCAACGATCTGATCTCCAAGGCCGAAAACCCGGAGAAGATGCTGAATCAGATCATCCTCGACATGCGCGACCAGCTCGCAAAGGCGAAGCGGGAGGTCGCTGCCGCGATCGCCGACGAGCGCAAGCTCAAGGCGCAGGTGGACGCCGAGGTCAAGCAGCAGCGCGACTGGCAGCACCGGGCGATGCTGGCCGTCAAGGAAGGTCGCGACGACCTCGCCAAGCAGGCGCTCCTCCGTCAGCAGGAGCACGCGGAGCGCGCCCAGGTCCTCCAGCAGACGTGGGAAGCGCAGGCCGCCGAGACGGAGAAGCTCAAGGGCTCCCTGCGGCAGCTCAACGACAAGATCGAGGAGGCCAAGCGAAAGCGTAATCTGCTCGTCGCCAAGCAGAAGCGTGCCCAGGCGCAGCGGCGGATTCACGAGACGATGTCCGGTCTCTCCGACACGTCCGCCTTCGAGGCGTTCAACCGCATGGCCGACAAGATCGAGGAGGAGGAGCGTCAGAGCCTGGCGCACGCCGAAGTCACCGAGGCCCTGGCCGGCGACACGCTGGAGACGGAGTTCCTGCGCCTCGAGGCGGGCTCCGGGGGGCGCGACGTCGAAGACCAGCTCCTGGCGCTCAAGGCCGAGATGGGGCTCATCGCCCCACCCTCGGCGTCGAGTGCGCCCCGTCAGCTCGAGAAGGGAGACGGCCGGGTGGAGGACGCCCAGGTGGACGACGTTTCCGAGGAGGATGCGGAGCAGATCCCCGAGGCCGAGCTGATTTCCGAGTTCGACAAGCTCGAGGAAAAGCAGGGGAACTGACCGCGGCGAAGACCCTATGGGGCGTCGGCCGCCGGCGTAGCCGGGGGGGAGATCCGCGAGGGCGGATCTCCCCCTTTTCCGTTCGGGTCGGCATCTTTCGCGGTCGGGCCGGGTGGGGTGCGCCCGTGACACGGAAAACCAAGGACGCGACGCGATGAGCATCGTCTATCTCAACGGCGAGTACCTCCCCAAGGAAGAGGCGAAGATCTCGCCGGACGACCGGGGCTTCCTTCTGGGCGATGGCCTCTACGAGGTCACCCCATTCTACGAGGGAGTCCCGTTCGGGCTCGACGGACACATCGCCAGGCTCCTGCGGGGCCTCTGCTTCATGCGCATCACCTTCGACGTTTCCATGCTCGAGGAGATGCATCGCACGCTCATCGCGAAGAACGGACTCGACACGGCCGACCGCTCCATGGTCTACCTGCAGATCACGCGCGGGGCCGCGCCGCGAACCCACTATTTTCCCGAAGGTGACGTCCAGCCGACCGTCTACGCGTTCGCCAAGGCGTGGTCGCGGCCCGACGACGAGCGCTGGAACCGTGGCTTCTCGGCGGCCACGGTGCCCGACCGCCGCTGGAGCCGCGTGGACATCAAGACCATTTGCCTGCTTCCCAACGCGATCGCCTTCCAGGACGCGAAGGAGAAGGGGGCCGACGACGCGATCCTGGTACGGGACGGCGTCGCGATCGAGGGCGCGCACCAGAACTTCTGGGCGGTCTTCGGGGACACCGCGGTCACGCACCCGACCACGAACAACATCCTGCCGGGCATCACGCGCGCCATCCTGCTCGAGGAAGCGCGCAAGGCCGGAATGAAGGTCGAGGAGCGGCCGATCCAGGTCGAGGATCTGGCGCACGCCGACGAGGCGTTCTTCACGGGTACTACGGGCGAGGTGCGGCCGGTGGTGACCATCGATGGTCGCCCGGTCGGCAGGGGCGTCGTCGGTGACGTGACGCGTCGCCTCTCCGACCTTTTCCTGGCCCGCGTGGAGGCGGTGAAGCGGGCGGCGGGCGCCGGCGTGTGACGGTCACACGGCTCGTCACCTCGCTCGTCGTCGGCTGCGCGGCATCGGCCGCGGTCGTCTCGGCGCAGGAGCTTCCCCGCGTCCACGTCATCGCCACCGGCGGCACGATCGCCGGTCGAAGCGAGGGCGGACAGCTCACGGGCGCGCAGCTCGTGGCGGCGGTGCCCGGGCTCGCGGATGCGGCGAACCTCGGGGTCGAGGAGTTCAGCCGGGTCGGGTCGTCGGCGATGACGCCGGATCACTGGCTCCGGCTGTCCCGTCGCATCAATGAGCTCTTCGCATCCGACGCGGGATTGGCCGGGGTCGTCGTGACGCACGGCACTGACACCATGGAGGAGACCGCCTACTTCCTCCACCTGACGGTGGAGCACGATCGTCCCGTCGTCATGGTCGGCTCCATGCGCAACGCGAGCGCGGTGTCGGCCGACGGTCCGGCCAATCTCCTTTCCGGCGTACGCGTGGCCGCGGCGACGGAGTCGGCGGGACGGGGCGTCCTCGTGGTGCTCAACGACGAGATCCACTCGGCGCGAGACGTCCGCAAGATGGACAACAACCGCGTGGACACCTTCGTGTCGACCGAGTGGGGCGCGCTCGGCGTGGTCGATGCCGACCGCATCGTCTTCCGGCGCGCCGTCGCGACCCGGCACACGACGCAGTCCGAGCTGCACCTCGATCCCCTGGTCGCGGAGCTGCCGCGGGTCCCGATCGTTGCGGACTACGCGGGAAGCGACGGGGCGTCGATGCGCGCAGCGGCCCACGACGGAGCGGTCGCGATCGTCGTCCAGGCGTTCGGGGGTGGGCGCGCGAGCCCGGAGACCCGTCGGGCAGCGGCGGAGATCGCCGGCGCGGGGACTCCCGTCGTCTACGCGTCGCGCGTCCCCGAGGGGCGCGTTATGGAATCCGTGGCGACCGTGGATGAAGGTCTGCTCTCGGCGGGAGACCTTCCGCCGCACCGGGTGCGTGTCCTGCTCATGATCGCTCTCGCCCAGCCGCGCACGCCGCGGGAGTTGCAGCGGCTCCTCGACACCCACTGACGGTCTCGAGGTGCCTCTCCCGTCCGGCCGGAGTTGCGCCCTCGTCGCCCTGATCGGTGCGACGCTGGCGACCCAGGCGTGCGTGCGGCGCGTCGAAGCGGACACCTTCGGAAGTGTGCTGAGGGACCGTTCTGCCGCCGATACGATCCGCTTCACGTATCTCGGCACCGGCGGATGGATCATCGAGCGCGGGGCGGACATGCTCATGACCGGCCCCCTGTACACGAACCCGTCGTTCATGCGCGTCGGCCTCGCGTCCATACGCTCCGACACCTCCGTCGTCGACGCCCACATGGGCCGCTACGACGTGAGTCGCACCCGTGCGATTCTCGTGGGTCACGCCCACTACGACCATCTCATGGACGTACCGAGGGTGGCTCGGCGCTTTGCGACCGGCGCCCGCATCGTGGGCAGTACGACCGTGCGCAACACGCTTGGCACCTGGTCCGGGCTCATGGACCGCGTCGACCTCGTGGAGGAACACGCCGGGGACGCCCAGACCGTGGGCAGGTGGATGTGGTACGGGCCGGGCCTCCGCGTCATGCCGCTCCGCTCACATCATGCTCCGCACTTCGAGGGCATGACGCTCTACCGTGGAACGGTCGACGCGCCTCTCTCCGGGGAGCCGCGGCTCGCCCGGGAGTGGAAGGATGGGCACACGTTCGCCTTCCTCGTCGATTTCCTCGACCACGACGGCGCGATCGCCTTCCGCATCTACTACCAGGATGCGGTCACCGAACCGCCGTCCGGATTCGCGCCCGAGGCGCTCATGGACGAGCACCCGGTCGACGTGGCGGTCTTCGTGCCCGCCACCTTCGACCAGGTGGCGTGGCATCCGGAGGCATTCGTGGAAAACCTTCGGCCCCGTCGGGTCCTGCTCGGGCACTGGGAGGACTTCTTCGTGCCCTACGACGAGGAGCGCCGCTCCATCAGGCTGTCGGACATCGAGCACTTCGAGGCGCGACTGCGGCGCGTGTTCGATGGCGAGTGGTGGCGGCCGGCCATCGGCGCGGAGTTCGCGTTCGGGCGCTGAACGTCCCGGCCGCCGGCCGCCGCGTGGGTCAGCGCCCGTTCCCGGGCATCTTCCCCTCGAACACGAAGCGCACCGTTTGGCCTTCCGCATCCTCGGCCACCACGAAGTGCGCCCGCGAGCCGGTGTTGATGCCGCCCATCGCGTCGCGCATTCCGGTCATCGGGACGAGGTAGAGGCCGTCGACGCGAAGCGTATCCTGTGCCTCGAATCCTCCCATGTCACCGATGTCGCTGATCACTCCCGCCTCCTTCAGCAGCGGCTCGCCGTAGTTCACCAGGAGGTCGGCCTGGAGCGGCGGGATGCCGGGGATGGCGATCGTCCCGCCCATGATGAGCAGGTCCGGCACGCGCCGCCCGTTGTACGCGAGGTTCTCGTAGACGGCCGGATCGTACTCGGCGTAGCGCCCGGTCGCGATGGCGTCGAGCGCCGTCAGGATGCCGACGAAGTTCGTTCGGCGCAGGTGCTGCTTCTGCGGATCGTCCTCCCAGCCTCCGGACTCGATGAGGACGGTGCTCGCGCCCCACGCGCCCATGAGGTCTCCGAAGGCGCGCGGGTTGAACGTGTCGTCGTATTTGGCGATGTGATCGCCGACGAGCGGATCCATCGCCTCGACCAGGACCGACGCCACCTGCATCGCACGTCGGCGCTTGTCGTCGACGTCGCGTGCCTCGTTGAAGGCGGGCGCGAGCAGCGCGATCGCCACGCCCCGGTTCGAGTCTCCGACGCGGATGGCCGCGCCCTGGTCGTGCAGGTTGAAGCCGAAGTCCGGCTCCAGCGCGTCGCGGACGGCCTTGAGCGTCCTTCCTTCGGGGGTCTGCAGGCGTCGTGCGTCGCGGTTCACGTCGATGCCCTGCGCATTGCGCCGGCGAAAGCGTTCCGCCCCGTCCGGGTTGAGCATCGGGATCATGTGCACCGTGGCACCTTCGGCGACGCGGCGGGCCAGAGGGTGGTCCGGGGATTCGTCGAAGAAGCGGATGATGTCGGCCAGCGACATCGACGCGGTGCTCTCATCCCCGTGCATCTGGGACCAGAGCAGGATCGTCGTCGGCCCGCTGCCAAAGGTCAGGTGCCGGATGTCGCGCCCCTCGGAGCTCTCGCCTGCCACGCGTGCCGTCACCGAGCGTCCGAGGTACGGGTCGACCACGCCCCAGTAGGTCGCGTGGTCGAAGGTGCGATCTTCGAGCCCGGCCACGCGGACTGCATCGTGCAGCGTCTCCAGTTCGGCGGGTGAGGTGGGGGGAGGTGTGGTCGGTCCGTACGTGCCCGCGCCACCACACGCCAGGAGGCCGAGGATCGCCAGCGGTGCAGCGGCTCGGGGCAGGGAGGGCTTCGAGGTGGACTGCGGGCTCATGACGGCCTCGGGTCGAAGTCGGGAGGACGTGCGCAGGGTGCGCATCAACGGTAGATCAGGTATGGCGCCCGAAGGGACTCGAAGGCGGCGATGCCCCCGTCCCACGAAGCGGTGATGTCGTCGACCCCCAGGCCGGCCTCGATCCCCTGGCGTACGGCGTCCGTGCCGGAGAGACGGTCGAAGTGTGTGACGCGCCATTCCCAGCGTTCCGCCGGCGTCATCCGAAACGTCTCGACGACGAGCGCGATGCCCACGCGGGGTGCGTCGTAGTCGCTCGACTCCGCCACGATGCGCACGCCGGGGAGTTCCTCACCCCCGAACTTCCCGTCGCTGGGGTTCGTCGGCGTGAAGCGGACCGGCTCGAAGCGCACGCCCTCGAAACCATGGGCGTTCATCGCCGCGGCGAGCGCGTCGGCGTCGAGCCACGGAGCCCCGACCCACTGGAAGGCGCGATCGGTTCCGCGCCCGATGGAGATCGGTGTTCCCTCGAAGAGGCACGTGCCGGGGTAGGCCAGCGCACTCTCGAGGGAGGGCATGTTCGTGGACGGGGCGATCCACGGGAGTGCCGTGTCGTCGAAGGTCATGGACCGCGTGAGGCCGTCGACGGGGACCACGGTGAGGTCCACGGAGACCCCGAACGCTCCGGCGATGAGCCGAGCGAGCTCGCCGTGGGTCATTCCGTGTCGCATCGGGACCGGATACCGCCCCACGAAGGTGCTGTACGCGGGATCCAGCACGTTGCCCTGAACCACGTCGCCCCGGATGGGGTTCGGCCGGTCGAGAACGACGAAGGGGATCCCCATTTCGCCGCCGGCTTCCATGCCGAGCGCCATCGTCGACGGGTACGTGTAGTAGCGTGCTCCCACGTCCTGGATGTCGAAGAGCAGGACTTCGACGCCCTCGAGCATCTCGGGGGTCGGCTTTCGGGTGTCGCCGTACAGCGAGTGGATCGGCACCCCCGTGCCCTCGTCGACCCCACTCTCGATCATGGCACCCTCGTTGGCTTCGCCACGGAGACCGTGCTCGGGCGCGAACAGCGCAACGAGCTCCACGGACGGGTGGTCGGCCAGCAGATCGATCGTGGATCGCCGCTGCCGGTCCATGCCGGTGTGGTTCGTGATGAGTCCGACCCGTCGCCCCTCCACGAGATGGAGCGAATCGGTCAGCAGGACCTCGATCCCCGGCCTGACGCCAGATGTTTCCGGGTTTGCCGCCGCGGCGGTGCGCTCCGCCTCGCCCGCGCCGCACGCGGCGCAGAGCGCGGTGGAAACGGCGCAAAGCATTGTGAACACGGTGGATTGTCGGGGTAAGACGTATCCCATACCTTGCGCCTCTGTCGGCTGACGGGGCTCGGGGAGCCCGCGGGATGGTCGTGACATCCGGCAAGCATCCTACACAGATTGCACTCCGTCAACGCGATCACTTCCACCGGCGCATAGATCCACGCATGACCCGTCACCCCGGCACCACGCTCGACCGATGGGCACGACGCGTGCTGGCGGTGCTCGTGCTGGCCTCCTTAGGGTCGTGCGGGGGGCTCCCGGGCTCCGGTGGCGGCGGGGCGCCCACTCCGCTGGCCGAGGGGGCCGACGCGCCCGACCTCGAGGCGGTGATCGACAGTCTCGCGGCCACCGAGGGGGGGGCACCGACCGGGACACCGTCGGACGAAACCCCTGCCGCTCTGGAAGACGTCGATACGGCCGCGGCGCCGGTCGAGCAGGAACCGTGGGCGGCGCGCACGCTCGCCGGGCTCTCGCTCGAAGAGAAGGCCGGTCAGTTGATCATGCCGTGGGTCCTGGGCGACTTCGCCCCGGAGGGGTCCGAGAGCCACGAGCGCATCTTCTCGATGATCGAGAAGAGCCGAGTGGGCGGCGTGATCATGTCGGTGGGTACGCCCTTCGAGGTCGCGGCCAAGCTCAACGACCTGCAGAACCACGCCGAGATTCCCCTGCTCGTCGCCGCGGACCTCGAAACCGGCGCCGGCTTCCGGATGCGCGGGGCGATCCACATGCCCGGAAGCATCGACCTGGGTGGCGCCACGAACTTTCCGTCGCTCATGGCCGTCGGGGCGACCGGGCGCGAGGAACTCGCGTACGAGATGGGGCGCATCACCGCGGTCGAAGCCCGCGCGGTCGGCGTCCACGTCCCGTTCGCGCCGGTGCTCGACGTCAACAACAACCCCGACAATCCCATCATCAACGTCCGGTCCTTCGGGGAAGACCCGGAAAAGGTGGCGAAGATGGGGATCGCGTTCATCCGCGGGGTTCAGGAGAACGGCGCGATCGCCACGGGCAAGCACTTTCCCGGGCACGGTGACACGGAGGTCGACTCCCACGTCGCCCTCCCCGTCATCCATCACGACCGCGCGCGCATGGACTCCGTCGAACTGCGTCCCTTCCAGGAGGCGATCGACGCCGGAATGGCCGCGATCATGAGCGCGCACATTTCGGTACCGTCGCTCAACGGAGGCGTCCGCGAGCCTTCGACGCTTTCTCCGCTCGTGCTCACCCACGTGCTGCGCGACGAGATGGGCTTCGAGGGGATCGTCTTCACCGACGCCATGGACATGAGCGCGATCTCCCGACAGCACCGCTCCGGCGAGGCGGCGGTGCGTGCCCTGGAGGCCGGGGCCGACGTGATCCTGATGCCGGCCTCGGTCGGCGACGCGGTGAAGGGGATCGTCGAGGCAGTCGAGGAGGGCCGCATTACCGTGGAGCGTCTGGACCGGTCGGTCCTTCGTATCCTCGAGACGAAGGAGCGCCTCGGGCTCCCCGAGCGCCGTACCGTGGCCATCGAGGAGATCCCGAACACCGTCGGCGTCCCCGAGCACACACGCCTCGCGGAGCAGATCGCGCAGGAGTCGATCACCCTGCTGCAGAATCGGCGGGGCCTCCTGCCACTGGCCGGTACCCGGACGGCGCGCGTGATGTCGGTGAGCTACCGGCGCCCGTCGGACGTGCTGGCCGGGCGCTTCTTCAACCGTGCCCTGCGGGAGACCTACCCGCGGCTCGTCACGGCGGACGTCGACGCCGACACGCCCGACGCGGTCTACGACGGGCTGAAGCGGCGCGCGGGGGAGCAGGCGCTCGTCGTCGTCGGCACGTACGTGACCTCGGTCAACGTCTCCGGGAGCTTCACTCTTCCGGCCGAGCTCGTGGACTTCATCCGGCACCTCGACCGCACAGGAGTGCCCCATGTGGTCGTCTCGTTCGGCAACCCGTATCTGATCATGGACTTTCCCGACGTCCAGTCGTACCTGCTCGCCTGGAGTGGATCCGAAGCCAGCCAGCGGGCGGCAGCGCGTGCGATTCTCGGTGAGTCCGACATCGCGGGGCGTGTACCCACGCGCATTCCGCCCCTCTTCCAGATCGGAGACGGGCTCACGATTCCGAGCAAGGACAGGACGGCTGGTGCCAACTGAAGAACCGGGGCGTCCCGCACGGGGCCGCCAACGTCCCTCGACGGTCGGACCGCGTGCCGTGCGCACGGGAACGATCGCAGCCCTCTCCCTGGCGAACCTCATGGGCGTCGCCGCGTGCTCTGGCACGGCGCCGGCCGCGACGCCGTTTCCCACGGACGCTTCGCCCCTGCCCGTCGCGCCCGTAACCGGGGAACTCGACGCCGCAGCGCACGCCTGGGTTCAGCAGACACTGGAGAGCTTCACGCTCCGCGAGCTGGCTGCCCAGCTGGTCATCGAGTGGATTCCGGGCGGCTACGTCACGCCGACGAGCCCGGACTTCGAGCCGCTCCGCGCCTGGGTTCAGGACGACGAGATCGGCGGCGTCTCGCCCTCCATCGGAAGCCCGCACGCCTACGTCGCGAAGCTCAACGCACTTCAGGCCCTCGCGGACGTGCCGCTCCTCGTGACTGCCGACTTCGAGAACGGCGGGCCGGGCATGCGCATCAACGGCTCGTTCGCTCTTCCTTCGATGCTCCCGCAGGGAGGGGGGACGGATTTTCCGCCCACCATGGCCTTCGGAGCCATCGGCGACGAGCGGTTCGCCTACGAGTACGGGAGGATCACGGCGGTCGAGGCCCGGGCGAGCGGGGTCCACTTCCTGTTCTCGCCCGTCCTGGACGTCAATTCCAACCCCGACAACCCCGTGATCGCCACGCGCGCCTTCGGCGGTGATCCGGAGCTCGTCGCGCGCATGGGCGCGGCATTCGTGCGCGGGGCTCACGCCGGGGGCGCCCTGACGACGGGCAAGCATTTTCCGGGGCACGGGGACACGTCGACCGACTCCCACATCGGCATTCCGGTCGTCGAGGCGGATCGCGCCCGGCTTGATGCCCTAGAGCTCGCGCCCTTCGCCGCGGCCATCGACGCGGGGGTGGACGCCATCATGACTGCGCACGTCCAGCTCCCCGGGGTGCTCGGCCCCGCAGCCCCTCCGGCGACCCTCTCGCCGGAGGTGATGACGCGGATCCTGCGTGAGGACCTCGGCTTCGACGGCCTCCTGTTCACGGACGCCATGACCATGCGGGGCATCACCGACATGTACGGGATCGGCGAGGCATCCGTCCGGGCGATCGAGGCCGGTTCCGACGTCGTGCTGTCGCCCAAGGCCGTACCCGAGGTGCTTTCGGCCATCGTCGAGGCCGTCGACGAGGGTCGGCTGACCCGCGAGCGACTCGAAGCTTCGGCGCGCCGCATTCTCGAGATCAAGGCACGCGTCGGGTTGCACAGGAGCCGGACCACGTCGCTCGAGCGCGTGACCCAGGTCGTCGGCACGGGCGCCCATGTGGCCTTCGCCGACACCGCGGCGAGCCGGTCCATCACGCTGGCTCGAGACGAGCAGGGGCTGTTGCCCATGGACGGGCTGTCGATGCAGCCGACGGTGCACGTCCGTTACGCCCCGTCGACGCGTCTGTGGGCGAACCGCGCCTTCGGCTCCGGGCTGGCCGAGCGCGTCTTCGACCTGACGGAGATCTCACTCGACGAGCGGAGCGACTCTGCCGCGTATGCCGCCGCCGCGAAAGCGGTCGCGGGCGCCGACAGGGTGATCGTCAGCGCCTATGTGTCGGCATCCGCCGGTTCGAGGGAAGACGCGGTGCCGGAGCCGTTGCGCGCGCTGGTCGCCGAGAGCGCCTCCGCGCGCGCCACCGTGCTCATCTCCTTCGGCAACCCTTATCTCCTCTCGGCCCTCCCCGACATCGGCACGTACGTCCTGGCGTGGGGCGATCGCGACGTCTCGCAGCGTGCGGCCGTCGCCGCGCTCTTCGGCGAGGAGCCGATCTCCGGCCGCCTTCCGATTCCGCTGCCGCCCTTTCATGCGGTAGGGGAGGGGCTCGATCGCGCCAAGGTCGCCGACCGCCTCGCGACGCTCGAGCTCGAGGACCCGGTCGTCGCGGCCGGCATCCTGGCCCGGCGGGGCGGCGCGCCCCGGGGCAGCGCGCAGACCGTGGCCGAGCCGGCCAGTGTGGGCATGTCCGCGGAAGGGCTGGCCCGCGTCGACTCGATCATTCTGGCTGGCATCGCCGATTCTGCCGCGTCGGGCGCCGCGATCGCCATCGGGCGCCACGGTCGCCTGGTGTCGCTCCGGGGCTTCGGTGAGCTCCAGTACGGTACTCGGCGCGCGGTCACTCCGACGTCGATTTTCGACCTCGCGTCCGTATCGAAGGTGGTCGGCACCACCACCGCGGCCATGATCCTCGTCGGGGAGGGTGCCCTCGATCTCGACGCGCCCGTGGTGGACTACCTCCCCTGGTGGTCCGCCGGCGACGCGAGAAAGAACCGCGTCACCGTCCGACAGCTTCTTCTGCACCGCACGGGGCTGATCCCTTTCCGGACCTGGTACTTCGAGATCGAGGGAATGGACGCCTACAGGGAGGCGGCCGCCAACGAGCCACTCGAGGTCGATCCGGGGACGCGCACGGCATACTCCGACATTGGCATCATGACCCTCGCCTGGGTCATCGAGGAGATCGCGGGTCAGTCGCTCGACGACTTTCTGCAGGACCGACTCTGGGACCGCCTCGGCATGCTCGAGACGCGTTACAACCCGCCCTCGACGCTCCGGCCGCGCATCGCCGCCACCGAGATCGACACGGTCTGGCGCAACGAGATGGTGTGGGGCACGGTGCACGACGAGAACGCCGACGCCATGGGGGGCGTCGCGGGCCACGCGGGCCTCTTCAGCACCGCGGTGGATCTGTCGGTGTTCGCGCGCATGATGCTCAACGGCGGTGTCTCACCGACGTGCGCACCCGACGGCGAGCCGGGTGAACCCTGCCCGGTACGCCGGACGGAGGACCGACGCATCGTCGAAGCCGACGTACTCGACGAGTTCACCACCCGCTACGATGCGACCTCGAGTCGCGCCCTCGGCTGGGACACGCCGTCCGGGGAGTCGTCCGGAGGCGACTACGTCACCGACGAGGCGTTCGGCCACACCGGGTACACCGGCACCTCCATCTGGATGGATCCCGACCTCGACCTCTGGGTGGTCTTCCTCACCAACCGCGTGCACCCCACGAGGGAAAACCAGAAGCACGTGCCGCTCCGTCGGGCGGTTCACGATGCGGCCGTAAGGGCCATCTCCGACCGGACGGTCGCCCCGAGGGGGCGGTGACGGAGGGCACCTCCTCTGCCGCCATGTCATCGTCAAACTCGTCCCCCAAAGGAGCGAAGATGGGGCCTGAGAAAATTCCCGTAGTCATAATGAAGGACCATGACGCAGTGTCGCTGGCGATAGCGGGCCGGATTGCTGATCTGGTGCGCAAAAGGGCGCACGAAGGGCGCGGCGCTGTGCTCGGTCTGGCAACCGGCTCGACACCGCTTGGCGTCTATCGTGAGCTGGTGCGCATGCACCGTGAGGAAGGTCTCGACTTCTCGAACGTTGTGACGTTCAACCTCGACGAATACTTCCCCATGGATCCGGGCCGTGTCCAGTCGTATTCGCACTTCATGCGAACGCACCTCTTCGATCACGTGAACGTCCCGCCGAGCCAGATCCACATCCCTCGAGGTGATGTGCCACGCGAGGACGTGGAGCGGTACTGCGCCGAGTACGAGGAGGCGATTCAACGGGCCGGAGGCATCGACCTCCAGATTCTGGGGATCGGGCGCAGCGGCCACGTCGGATTCAACGAGCCCGGCTCATCGCGTATGTCCCGGACCCGCCTCCTTCATCTGGACCCGGTCACGAGGGCTGACGCGGCAAGCGACTTCTTTGGTGAAGAGAATGTGCCGCTCGAAGCGATTACCACGGGGGTGGCCACGATTTTGGCGGCGCGCGAGATCGCTCTCATCGCTACCGGCGAGCACAAGGCGAAGGTCGTGCGGCGGGCGGTAGAGGGCGAGATCCATCCGGATGTCGCGGCCACCTTCCTGCAGGAGCATGCGGGCGTCACGGTCTATCTGGATCCATCGGCAGCCGCGGAATTGACGCGTGTACGTACACCGTGGGTCCTTGGTGCACTGGAGTGGACGTCTGAGCGCGAGCTGGACGCGGTCCTCTGGCTCAGCGAGCGCACGGATAAGCCTATCCTTCATCTCAGCACTGCTGACTACCGCGACCATCATCTGGGTGGTCTCGTGGCCAAACACGGCTCGGCCGGACCGCTCAATGGTCGGGCGTTCAATACGCTGATCGCCAAGATCCGCGGCAAGAGCAAGTTGCCTCGGGGCGAGCGTATTCTCGTGTTTTCGCCCCATCCTGACGACGATGTGATCTCGATGGGAGGAGCGCTTCGAAAGCTCGTCGAGAATGGCAATCGGGTCACGGTCGCCTATCAGACGTCGGGGAACATCGCGGTTTTCGACGACGAAGTCCGACGTTACTTGTCGTTCACGATGCGGACTGCGGAAGCACTCGGCCTCGATGAGGGGGCAACGTTCCGGGCTCTTGCCGAGAGGGTCCAGGCCGCGTTCGACCGTAAGAAGCCGGGAGATGTCGACGCGCAGGAAGTGCAGGTGCTAAAGAAGCTGATACGAGAAACCGAAGCGGTCGCCGCGCTCGAGGCGACTGGGCTCGGAATCGCCGACGCTCGATTCCTCGACATGCCCTTCTATCGAACCGGCTCGGTCGAGAAGGCTCCTCTGTCGGAAGACGACGTCGACGTCGTTTCCGCGTTACTTGAGGAATTGAGGCCCACGATCGTATTTGCCGCCGGAGACCTCTCGGATCCCCACGGAACCCACCGCATGTGTCTGAGGGCTGTTGAACAGGCCCTCGAGCGTTTTTCGGGGCCACCCCCGCAGCTGTGGCTGTACCGGGGCGCATGGCAGGAGTGGTCGGTAGCGGAGGCGACGGTTCTCGTGCCCCTGTCGGAGTACGAACTGCGCCGGAAGATCCTGGCCATCTTTCGGCACCAGTCTCAGAAGGATGTCGCGCCCTTTCCCGGGCCCGACCCGCGTGAGTTCTGGCAGCGCGTCGAGACGCGCAACCGGGAAACTGCCGATTGTCTCCGTCGCCTTGGCCTGCCGGCCTACTACGCAATGGAGGCCTATCAGGTATTGGTAGACGGACACCCTTTGGCGACCGCGAACGTTCCGACCGCGCATCTCTCGGTTACGACATGATCCCAAGCGCGCGTAGCGAGACGGGATATGCCCAGTTTCGTCATGGTCGTCCGAGAGGCGTAATCAGGTGAGTGCCTTCACTTCCCTCGACGTCCTCGTCCTCGTCGCCTACCTCGCAGGCGTTACCGCGTGGGGTGCATGGCTGGGCCGTGGTCAGCAGAGCGGAACCGACTACTTCCTCGGAAG
>JAURER010000031.1 GCA_030827315.1 Gemmatimonadota bacterium
GGATGAAGTCCGCGCCAGGGATCCTCGGCGCATCGCCGTGAACAGCTCGTCGCGCAACATCGCGGACGGGCTTTCGTGGACCCAGCGCATGGAGCTCGAGCGTGCTCTGGGGCCCTCCCTGTCCGCACGACTCGTATCTTCGGATGAAGTCGTGATCGAGTGGCTCTCGGTGAAGCTCCCCCGCGAGATCGACATCATGCGGCGCGCCGCGCTGCTCACCGAGCAGCTCGAGCTCGAGGCGTACGCCCAGGTCGTGCCCGGCGTGACCACCGACGCGGACGTCGCGCGCTTCCTCAAGCGCCGCATGGCGGAGCTCGGCGTCGTGGACGGGTGGGCGCCGGACCAGAACCCCAACGTGAATTCCGGCCCCGACCGCGGTCACTCCCACGCCACGGACAAGGTCATCCAGCCGGGAGACGTCATCCAGACGGACTTCGGGATCCGCGTTCACGGGATGTGGGTCACCGACATCCAGCGTTTCGCGTACGTGCTGCGCCCGGGCGAGACCGAAGCGTCCCGGGAGATGCAGGCGCGCTGGGAACACGCCCGCGAGGGCAGCAGGGCGGCGTTCGGAGCCATGCGGCCGGGGGTCACGGGCTGGGCCGTGGATCTGGCGCAGCGGGAGGTGCTCGAACGGCACGGCTCCATCCCCATCATCTGGAGCACGGGGCATCCCGTGGGCTACTGGGCCCACGACGTGGGTCCGCGCCTGGGTGGGGCCGCGGGGGGCGCGCCGCCTTCAGGAGACGCGGCCCGAGAACTCCGCCCCGGTCACACCTTCGCCTTCGACGGCTTCTTCGGATGGCCGCAGGACGACGGCACGACGAAGACGATCTCCGTCGAGGAGATGGTCGTGGTCACGGAGAGCGGGGCCGAGTGGCTGATCCCGCCCCAGGAGGAGTGGGTGCTGATTCCATCCGGGGAGCGTTAGCGGGCCACCGGCGGGTCCGGCTTGCGCTCAGCTCGTCGGGCGCGCCGCACAGAAGTATCCGCGACTCGTCCGCGCGCCGACTTCGCCGCGCCAGTCGCCGGCGAAGCCGTCGGCGTCGATGCGCAGGACTTCCAGCACCACGGACGCGGCGTCGAAGTACGTCATGTCCCGTCGGTTGAGCGCAGACCCGAGACTCAGGACGATGCTTCGGCCTTGATCCCGTTCCCGTTCGAGGACGAGGACGCCCGGCGCCGAGGGATCGATCGACTCCAGTCCACCGACGGTCGGAGCGCCCACGTCGGCCGGGCGTGCGGTGGTGGATCCGAAGAGGGTGGACGTTGCCTCGGCGACGCTCCGCATCGAGTCCGGCTGCGCCACGAGGGTGAGCGTCCCGGCGGTTCGCCGCCCGCCGTCTTCGTCCAGCATCTCCAGCCGGTAGACCCCGGCGCGGCCTTCGAGCGTGGAGCCTTCGCCGAGCGGACCGGCCACCGGTGCGCAGGCGACGTCGGAGGGTGCCGCACCGGGCGTGGACTCCAGGGCCGCGGCGCACGCGCAGAGCACCGTAGCGCACGCGACCGCCACGGTACCCGCCCGCCGGCTCACCAACGCACCGTGCTGGTCCTGCCACCCTTTCCGACGAACACCACCGGGCCCCGGCGGACGTCGCCCCGGAACCCGGTGAGGCCCGTGCCCGCGGGCGCGACCGCAGGCGCAGTAGCGGGAGCGAACGCCGGCAGCGTGTACGCATCCGCCGCTGAAACGTCGACGCCGTAGCCGAGGTCCCTGAACGACTCCGCGGTAATGGCGCTGACAGGCTTGACCGCGCCGGACTCGTAGCTCGGCGACATCAGCTCGGTGCGGAAAACCGACTCGCGCCAGTGTCCGTCGTCGGACCCCTCGTTTCCGGTGCTGTTCTCGACGGGGACCTTGGCACCCACGTACGATGTGCCTCCCGCGGCGTCGAAGGCCGCGCGCGCCCGCGCTCCGATGAAGTGCGTATCGGCTCCGGGGTTTCCTACCGATGGATTACGGAGGAGCTCCTTTTGCTCCCACATCGTCCCAAGCCCCAGCACGTGTCCCATCTCGTGCACCATCACATCCACGAGGCCACCCTCTGCTTCGAGCTGTGAAATCTTGTCCTGGTTCACCTTGATCACGCCCCACACCGGGAGCTCGCCGAAGGTCCGGTAGGCACACGGCCCCGCCGAGGCAAGCGTCGTCGGGCTCGTGAAAGAGGTGACCTGAACGAAGATCTGGATGTCGTCTATGGTCCCCGACACGGATTCACCCTCGACGCAATTGTTGATGTTCTGCGGCGTGCCGATCTCCACGTCGGTCACATCCCCGATAATGAGCTCCTCCCATCGGGACGCGGCGGCGGCGGCCGCGTTCTGAACGGACGCCGGCAGCGTGCCGACGAAGCTCAAGGAGATGTCGAACGGGACGACGTCGTCGCCGGTCTCGAGCGTCATGGTCACGCCGCTGAAGGCGTAGAAGGCGTCGAGCAGGATGTGATACGTACCCTCCGGATAGACGAGCTGGCACGACTCCGGGCTGCCCGGCGTCTTCGCACTAACGCAATCGTCGTAGCCCTCCTTGGTGGTCGGGCGCTCCCCTGCCTCCACGAACAGGTCCACATCCTGATTTTCGCTGGTGGCGCCGATGCGGATGGTAAGCGCCCTCGGGCTTCCCGGCGGCACGTCCACCCGGAAGAGCAACTGCTCTCCCTCGAGCGCCGACAGCCCGGAGACGACCCCGTCCGGATCGACGGACGTCTGCGCCACGACGCTGACGTTGCGAGCCGCCAGATTGTTCGTCTCGATGAGCTCGGCCACGGCGTCGAGGGGGTCGAGAACCACCTGCAGCGCGGTCCGCCCCTCGGGGAGCGGGCCGATCTCGAGCTCGAGCGAGACCTCCTCCCCGGGACCGAGCGCCGCGCGCTCTTCGGAAAAGAGCTCCGTGTCGCCCGCCAGCACTTGCACACGCCAGGGCGCCCCGGTTGCCAGATCGCCCTGGTTCTTGACGGTGGCCAGCAGGCCGACCGGCTCGAGCGTGGAGGGAGTCGAGCGCGACAGCGTCACGGCCGAGGCGAATACGAGATCGGGGGAAGGCGTATCACTCCAGGAGAACGCCGAAATGCGCACCTGGAACGGCGTGACCGTCGCCACGATCTCCTGCGGTCCGTACCCGGACCCCAGCGTCCACACCACGCGCACGCGACCCAGCGCATCGGACCGGGCCGTGGCCACGTTGAGGGATCCCGCCGTCGAGGAGGGAAGGAACGTCACATCCACCCCCTCCACGGGCGCGCCCCCCTCGTCGGCGACGAGCACCACGATCGTGTCGGGCAACGTCGTGCCTGCCACACCGCGCTGGGCATTCCCCTCGACCACCGAGAGCTTCGTCGCGATCTGGTTCACCACGACCGTGGCCGTCGCCGAGACGGAGCCCACGGACGCCGTGACGGTCGTGGTTCCCTTGCCGGTTGCGACCACGGTGCCCGAGCCGTCCACGGTGGCGACGGACGCGTCCGCGGTCGACCAGGACACGTTGGCGACCACGGCGTCACCGTTCTGGTCACGCACCGTCGCGACGATGGTTTCGGTCGCACCGAGGTAGATGAGCGTCACCGTCGAACGGGACAGCGTGATGGTGGTCTGCGTCGGCTCCTCCTCCACCTCCGTCGTGTTCGAGCTGCACGCGAACGTCGCGAAAGCGAGCGCGAACGCGGCGGCTGTCGGGCGGAGGCGGGTGCGGCCGGAGAGGTGGGGAGTCTGCAACGTCATGGGCTCAAAGGGTGGGGCAGGAACGGGGCGACCCCGCGGTGCGCATCGATCGGGAAGACTCCTACACCGGGGTTCTCATGGGGGTGCCGGTCAGAACTCGATGCTGAAGCCGAAGGTGGGAAGGAGTCCGGAGCCGTCGATGGGGCGAATCCGATCCGGGAAGACGGGATCCTCGGTGTAGCCGTAGCCGACCAGGTTCGCTCGATTCAGCACGTTCTGCAGATCCACGTAGACGACCCCGTTCCACCCGGGGAAGCTGAACCGGCGCTCGGCACGCACGTCGAGCCGCGCGTAGGCCGGCGTGCGGACGTCGCCGATCCGGCTCCAGTCCGGCACCCCGCGGCCGGTGATCGCGTACGACCGCTCCGACGCCGCGAAGTCCCAGGGGGTGGTCGCGAGCCCGGAGAGCACGCGCAGCTTGGCCCCGAACTCCCATGCCGAGCCCAGCCGGTACCCCGTGGTGAGGTCGACCGCATGCCTGCGGTCCCACGCCGAAGGGCGGAGCACGCCGTCGACGCCCGCGAACTCGCTCCACGAGAGTGTGTAGGCACCGAGAAGGTAGACGCTGCCGAGCAACTTCTGTTGCGCGAAGAACTCGACGCCCCGGGCCCGACCGGTCCCATCGTCGACGAGCGGCTCGGCACCGACGAAGCCGTAGTCGCCACCGAGGTTGGAGACCGAGATCCGGCGGTCGCCCTCGAGTAGTGGAACGCGCGTGTACCGCTTGAGGAATCCCTCGAGCGAGAGACGCAGCCCGGGCGTAGCCGTCCACGCGAAGCCTCCGGCGATCTGCCGGTTGCGCTGCTGCTTCAGGCCGAGGTTCACCCTGCGACCGTCGTCGCGCACGGACAGCGCGAGGAGGCTGGGGGTCTGGTGGAAGAGGCCGGCACCTACCTGAGCCGAGACCCCGCGGCCCAGATCGACCCGGGCCGAAAGTCTCGGGGATACGCTGCCTCCATCCGCGAGCTCGGTGACGTGATCGGCCCGGACTCCCGCGGAGAGGTCGATGCGGCGGGCGATGGCGACCGAGGCCTGCGCGAACGCGCCGAGCTTCCAGAGCGCGATCCCCTCGTCCCAGGCGAGGTCGTCTGGAAGCGTGCCTCCCGGAATCGCCCGCTGGTAGAGGCGTGCGTCGATGCGCGCGCGGCTGGCCTCGACGCCGACGGCCAGCGTCGCCCCGTCAGAGGGCGCAAAGTCGCCCTGTACCGAAACGCGCGTCTCCTCCTCGAGACTCTCGTTGGTCAGCACCGGCAGGCTGTCCTGACCGGGATCCTCGAAGGCGAAGTCGCTGGACGAACGACTGACCGTGGTCGTGAGGTAGCCCCCCCGGACGAGCCGCCGCCAGCTGGCGCCTACGGTGTAGCTCCTCTGGTCGTTGTCGATGACCCGGGACGCGATCTCCCGGTTCTCGAAGTCGTCTCCCGGCCCGGGTGGCACGATATCGAAGTTGTCGACGGCGCCGATGCCCACGACGAGAAGGCGATCGACGGGCGTGAGCTCCACCTCGTATCGGAGCTGGCTGTCCCAGTAGTCGGGCCGGATCGGGAGACCCAGCGCCGCGAAGAGGAACTGCAGGTACGAGCGCCTCACGCTGAAGAGCCAGTTGCCGTTCCCGCCGACGGGCCCGTCGAGCGTGAGGGCCGCCTCGGTCGCGCCGAGCGTGAAATCTCCTCTCACGCCTTCGGGGGTGCCCGGGCGATTCTCGATGGTGAGCACCGAGCTCAGGGCGTCGCCGTACCGGACCGGGAAGGCACCGGTGAAGAACTCCGTCTCACGGATGAAGTCGACGTTGACCAGCCCGAGCGCGCCGCCGGACGCGCCCTGGGTGGAGAAGTGGTTGATCTGCGGGATCCGGATCCCGTCGAGATAGTAGGCGTTCTCCCCGGGTCCTCCCCCGCGCACGAGCAGGTCGTTGCGGTTGTCCACCCCGCCGAGCACGCCGGGGAGGGACAGGAGCGTGCGCGAAACGTCGGAAAGCCCACCGGGGGTGCGCCGCAGCTCCTCGGCGGACAGGATCCGCACCGACGTCGGAGCCGCATCCGGGACTCGGAACGCAGGCGCGCCGACGACGATCCCCTCGAGCTCCAGGGCCTGCCGCGCCAGCCGGAACTCGACGTACGTGGATCGGCTCGTCTGAAGAACCACCGCGGTCTCGACCGTGGTTTCGTACCCGAGCACCTCGACCTGCACGGACACCACGCCCGGAGCGAGCCGGTCGATCACGAAGCGTCCTTCGGGCCCGGTCAGCGACCGTGCGCCGACGTCGAGCACCGTGACGGTCGCGGACGGGATCGGTCGGAGATCCCCCGCGTCCAGCACGAGGCCTCGCAGGGTCGCAGTCTGCGCGGCCGCGCCGTTCGCCCCGGAGGCGACAAGCAGGGCGGCCAGCACCGGCCCCAGGCGACTCGACCTCATGGCTACGCGAGCGCCAGAGCCACGGGCACCCGCGCGAGCCAGGCAACGGTGCGAATCCAGTTCGTCACGACCAGCCGGCGATGCACCACGGCGTCGAAGCCGTGCACCAGCCGGCCGTGCGCCGGGGCCTGGAGCAGCCCAGTGGAGATCCAGACCACCCCGACCAACCCCAGTCCGGCCAGGGCGACCGCGCGCAGCTCCGGCGAGGGCGGTGCGGCGGCGAGCCAGACGGAAGAAGCCAGTTCGGCCACCATGGGCGGAACGACCACCCACCCGGTCCGAACGGTGTGCGCACGCTCATACGCGACGAACCGCTCCTCGCCCACGCCGGCCATCAGCGGATAGTGGACGACCTGCACGAAGACGATGAGCCCGACCATGAAGACCGTGCTGACGAGGTGCAGTTCATTGATGCCGAACGAGGCCATGGTCATCCGAGCGCGCGGCTAAATATGATTTGAACAAAACCTATACAATAGCTGGACGCATCTCAAATCGACCGGTTAGTTTTCCGTCGCGTCTGCACATCCCATGAGCGAACGGGGGAACGTAGCCCCATGATCGAATCCGCCGCCCTCCCCGCCCGAACCGAGGCCCTCGTCATCGGGGCGGGGCTCTCCGGTCTGGCCTGCGCCAGCCTGCTGGCACGCGCCGGGGTCGATGTCCACGTGGTCGATGCCGCCGATACGGTGGGCGGACGCGTGCGAACCGACGAGGTCCAGGGCTTCCTCCTCGATCGGGGCTTCCAGGTCATGCTCACCGCGTACGGGGAGGTCCAGTCGCAGGTGGATCTGGCCGGCCTCGACGTGCGCGCGTTCCGGCCGGGCAGCAAGGTCTGGAACGGTGAAGCGCTTCAGACCATGGGCGACCCCTTTCGAGATCCCGGCAGCGCCGTGGCGTCCATGCGCGCCCGCGTCGGATCGTTCGGTGACAAGCTCAAGGTGGCTTCGCTGCGCAGAGACCTCCTCGCGGGCCCGGTCGAGGCATGCTTCGAGGGTCCCGAGCGCTCCACGCAGGAGGAGCTCGAGGCGCTCGGGTTCTCGACCCCGTTCATCGACACCTTCTTTCGACCCTTCCTGGGTGGCGTCTTCCTGGAGCGTCGGCTCGAGACGTCGTCGAGCCTGTTCCGCTACTACTTCCGCTGCTTCGCCGCGGGCGACGCAGTCGTACCCGCCCGGGGGATGCAGCGTCTGCCCGAGCTCATGGCCCTTCCGCTGGCCGGCCGCATCACGCTCGACGCGAGGGCGGCCGAGGTCCGCACCGGCGCGGTCGTGTTCGGCGACGGCACGAAGGTCGAGGCCGCCGATGTCATCGTGGCGGTCGACGGCGGCGCGGCGGCCCGGCTCCTCGGAGGAGCGGCGCCGGACTTCAAGGCCACCGTGACCTCCTACTTCGCCGCCCCGCACGCACCGGTCGAGGAACCGCTTCTCGTCCTGGACGGTGAAGGGACCGGTCCGGTGAACCACCTGGCCGTCATGAGTCACGTGGCACCCGCCTACGCCCCCGCGGGCATGCACCTCGTTTCCGCCTCGGGCGTCGACGAGGCCGCCGAGGACGCGGACGCGTTCGCCGCCGCGGCACCCGTGCAGCTGCGCCGATGGTTCGGCGCTTCGGTCGATCGCTGGGAGCACCTGCGCACGTACCGGATTCCCCATGCGCTTCCGCGTCACGCCGCGGGCAGCCTCGCGACCCGGGGCGGCAGTCGGCGCGCCGACGGCCTCGTAGTCGCGGGCGACTACCTGGAGTTCGGCGCGATCCAGGGCGCCCTGCTCTCCGGGCGGCGGGCCGCGGAAGCGGTGCTCGCCGCTCGGTGACGGACACCGTGCACGTAGCGGTCGTGGGCGCCGGCCCGGCCGGGCTCATGGCCGCCCACGCGATGCGCGCTGCGGGGGCCTCAGTGACGATCTTCGACAAGGGCCGTCGCCCGGGCGGCCGTGTCAACACACGGGAGCACGACGACTACCGGTTCGATCACGGGGCGCAGTTCTTCACCGTGCGCGACCCACGGATCCGTCCACTTCTCGATTCGTGGCTCGGGCGGGGGTGGGTGGCCGAGTGGACCGGAACGCTCGTGCACGTGGACGACGACGGCTCACGCCCCGCGGAAGCCACGACTCGCTACGTCGCAGTCCCCGGAATGGTGAACCTGGCCCTGCATCTTTCGGAAGGCCTCGGCGTCCAAACCGGCGTACGTATCGAGAGCGCGAGCCACGACGGGGCTTCCTGGCACCTGCGCGACGCCGACGGGCAGGATCAGGGTGCCTACGACCGGCTCGTTCTCGCCTTGCCCGCGCCCCAGACCGTCCCGCTGCTCTCCGCGGCCCCCCGAATCCGCGCCGTGGCAGAGGGTGTGATCATGGACCCGTGCTGGGCGGGCATGCTCGTCTTCGCATCGCCTCCGCCCCTGCCGTTCGACGGGGCTTTCTTCGACGATTCGGCGCTCGCGTGGGTTGCACGCGAGTCCAGCAAGCCCGGCCGCCCCGCCCACGAGAGCTGGGTGGTTCACGCGACGTCGCAATGGACCCGCGAGCACTGGAGCATGGACCGGGGCGAAGTACCGGCAGCGCTGGTACGAGCGCTCGAGCGACGCTTCGGGACGATGCCGGAGATTATATTCTCGCGAGCCCACCGATGGGGGTACGCCCAGCCGGCAGCCGAGCCGATGGGCACCCTCCACGACTCGGTTCTGCACCTTGGTGTCTGCGGAGACTGGTGCGTGGGGGGACGTGTCGAGGGAGCCTTCGTCTCGGGGCTCGAGATTGCGGAGCGGATGACCGGGTGAACGATCACAGCGCTTTGGACCCGCAGGGAGACAGGCCATGACCGACCGTCGAGCAGCCGTGGCCCTTCAGGCTCTGAAGGACGGAAACCGGCGCTTCGTCGAGGGAACGCTCGCCCGGATCACGGACCACGACGACGCCGTGCGTAAGGAACTCAGTGCAGGGCAGTCACCCCTCGCGGTCGTGGTGTCGTGCTCAGACTCCCGCGTGGCCCCTTCCGTCGTCTTCGATCAGAGGCTCGGAGACCTGTTCACCGTCCGCGTCGCAGGCAACGTGACCCCGCTCGAGGTCGTGGGCAGCATCGAGTTCGCCGTTTCCCAGCTCGGAACGCGGCTGGTCGTGGTCATCGGACATACCGGGTGCGGTGCCATCGCCGCGACCCTGGACGAAGTCGAGCGACCCTCGGACTCGCTCACGCCGGCTCTACGGTCGCTCATCGATCGCATCCGACCGGCGGTCGAGCACGCGCGCGCGGATTCACCCGCGGGAGGCATCCTCGATGGGTCCGAGCGTCGTCGCGTGCTCGACCAGGCGATGCGCGAGAACGTTCACGTCGCAGTGCGGGAGCTCGGCTCCGAGTCCGAGCTGCTCGCGCGCATGCTCCGCGACGACGGCCTCGTGATCATCGGCGCCGAATACTCGCTCGAGACCGGCGTCGTGGACTTCCTGGAGTAAGAGGCTACCAGTCGGGGCTCTCTTCCTCGTCGAGCTTCGCCATCGCGGCACGAAGCCGTTCGGCCTCGTCGTCGGACAGCGGCCCGATCGGGGCGAGCGCACCCCGGGTCGCGTTGCCCCGCGCGATGACGCCCACGAACATCCCGGCCGTCACGATGGCGAGCGCGGGAAGCAGGTAGCCGAGCAGGTTGAACCCCTCGGCAGGCGGCATCATCAGCACTTCCGTGCCGAATTCGGCGACGAAGCCGGCCTGCACGGCCTCCACGGACTCGCCGCGCTGCAGCGAGTCGCGGATCCGCTGGGACCAAACCGGCGAGGTGCCGCACTGCATCTGGAACTGGCAGGAGTGGACGTCGAGTCCGCACCCGCACTGACACTTCAGCGCGGTCTCGAGGACCATCAGCTTCTCGCCGAGCTCACCGTCGTGAAAATGTCCGCCTGTCTGGGCGCTCGGGTCGTAGCCGGCGTGATCGGGGCCGGTGGACTGCGCCTGACCCGCCTGAGCGAAGGCCAGGAGAAGCGCCCCCACCAGCATGGGCACGGTCTTCGCGCGGTACGTCATCCGATGTGCTCCCCGTCAGCTCGAAATCGTCGAATCGTGTCCTGCATCCATCGGCCGGCGCGCACCGGCCACCTCCACGCATACCACGTCGCCGCGGCCCGCGTTCCCCCGGCCTCCGCCGCCTACCTCCCCCGCGCGCCCGCGTCCGGGCTGCGTGGATCGGGTGCGCCGAGCCGCTCACCGGTCGCGGGGTCGACGGCGATCGAGTTCGCGGACCCCTGTGTACCGCCAACGCCGACACGGTGACCCATTTCTTCCAGCCGGCGAACCGTCTCGTCGGTCGCACCGCCCTCCTCGATCGAGATCCGGTCGGGCAGCCACTGATGGTGGATACGCGGCGCGTTCACCGCCTCCTGCACGTTCATGTCGAAGTCGATGAGGTTCAGAATCACCTGGAGCGTCGTGTTGATGATGGTGCGCCCGCCGGGCGTGCCGACCACCGCGAAGAGCTTGCCGTCCCGGGCGAGGATGCTCGGCGACATCGACGAGAGCATGCGTTGCCCGGGCCGCGCCAGGTTCGGCTTGGTGCCGATGAGTCCGGTGGCGTTCGTCAGACCGGGGCCGGCGTTGAAATCGCCCATCTCGTTGTTGAGCAGGAAGCCCGCGCCGGGCACCACGATGCCGGAGCCGTACCCCGACTCCAGCGTGTAGGTGACGGACACCGCCATCCCGTCGGCGTCGACCACCGAGTAGTGCGTGGTCTCCGGGCTCTCGTATCCGGAGTCCACGTCCGAGGGATGCGACACGGAGGCGCGCTCGGGATCGATGCTGCGGCGCAGCCACTCGGCGTGCTCCTTGCTGGTCAGCTTCTGCACCGGAACGTCCGCGAAGTCGGCGTCGGCGAGGTACGCGGCTCGGTCCCGGAACGCACGTCGCATCGCCTCGGCGAGGTGGTGGATGTACTCCGGGCTGTTGTGCCCCATCGCACGGAGGTCATAGGCCTCGAGCATGTTGAGCATGCTGATGATCGCGACTCCGCCCGAGCTGGGGGGCGGCATGGAGATCACCTCGTATCCGCGGTACGTGCCGGTGACCGGCGAGCGCTCGCGTGCCTCATACCGGTCGAGATCCTCCTCCGTGATGATCCCCCCGCCCCGCTGCATCTCCTGTGCGAGCAGACGCGCGGTCTCCCCCCGGTAGAATCCGTCGCTGCGTGCATCCCGGATCCGCTGCAGGGTGCGCGCGAGGTCGGGCTGCTTCCACGTGTCGCCGGGCTCGTAGGCGGTTCCGTTCCGCGTGAACGCGGCCTTCGACGCTTCGTACTCGATTCGTCTCGCGAACCCCCCGATGGACCGGGCCAGCGCCTCGCTCAGCTCGAAGCCGTCTGCGGCGAGGTCGACGGACGGGTCGACGAGGTCGTTCCAGTCCGCCCGTCCGTAGAGCCGGTGCGCCTTGTCGAAGCCGGCCACGGTTCCGGGAACGCCGACCGCGAGGTGGCCACGGTGGTGCATCGTCGCCGAGTACGCGCCGTTCTCGTCGAGCCACATCTCGGGATGCGCCGCGAGCGGCGCCTTTTCGCGGAAGTCGATGGCGGTGGTCTGCCCGTTGGGGAAGCGGATCACCATGAACCCCCCGCCCCCGATGTTGCCCGCGGTCGGGTGCGTCACCGCGAGCGCGAAGCCCGTTGCGATGGCGGCGTCCACCGCGTTGCCTCCCGCGGCCAGGACGTCGGCCCCGACCTGACTCGCGATCCACTGCTGCGACGCGACCATGCCCCCGGTGGAGCGAATCGGCTCGACGGACTGTCCGAGTACGGGGACCGCCGGGGCGGTGAGCGCGGCCAGCGCGGTGAACAGGAGCGCGAGCGACGGGGCGCGGGATCGTGCGGAACGCATCGGCGGACCTCGAGTGCGGTGAGCGGGAGAGCGGGTCTGGGACGGCAACATTCGGCCGTGGCGCGGATCGCGCCAGACACCCGGCTGCGGACCCCACAGCACCCGGCGGCCCGGAGACGCGTCGAAGTGATTGCCCGATCCGCGCGGGCGCGTTACTTCATTGCGTTCCTACGCCCGGAACCCGTGGTGGTCCGGGGGTGACGATTCGCGAATGCTCAAGATCTCGGACAACGGGGCTCTACATGACGATCAAGCGGAGAGACTTTCTCAGGAAGGCCGGCACCGGCGCCGCCGGCGTGGCCGCGCTTGGCGCCTGCGGCGGGGGCGAGGGTGCGGAAGTCGCCGCGACCCAGGGCGGTGGCCTCAGCGGCCCGCGGGTCAACTGGCGGCTCGCCACCAGCTTCCCTCCTTCCCTTGACCTGCTCCACGGCGCTGGCGTCCGGGTGGCGCAGCGCGTCGAGGAGCTCACCGGCGGTCTCTTTACCATGCGCGTCTACGCGGCCGGAGAGATCGTGCCGGGCCTCCAGGTCATGGACGCGGTCATGCAGGGCACGGTCCAGTGCGGTGTGTCGCCCGGCTACTATTACATCGGCAAGAACCCGGCGCTCGCCTTCGACACGGCGATCCCCTTCGGCCTCAGCACGCGCCAGCAGTACTCGTGGATGATGCACGGCGGTGGCCTCGAGCTGCTCAACGCGATCTACGCCGACTTCGGCGTGATCTCCTTCCCGTGCAACTCGACGGGAGGCCAGATGGGCGGCTGGTTCCGCGAGCCGGTGAATAGCCTCTCGGAGCTGGCCGGCCTCCGGTTCCGGATTCCGGGCATCGGCGGCGAGATCATGGCACGTCTCGGCGTCACCGTGCAGAACCTCCAGGCCTCCGAGATCTATCCGGCCCTCGAACGCGGCGCGATCGACGCGACGGAGTGGGTCGGGCCGTACGACGACGAGAAGCTCGGACTCTATCAGGTGGCGAAGAACTACTACTACCCGGGGTGGTGGGAGCCCGGCGTCACGATGGGTCTGCTCATCAGCATGGAGGCCTACAACGAGCTCCCGCCCGCCTACCAGCAGATCCTGCAGTCGGTGTGCGGCGAGACCTTCGCCGACCGGCTCGCGGCGTACGACAACGCGAACCCCCTCGCGCTGCAGCGCCTGGTGCGCGACCACGGCGTGACCGTCCGGGAGTATTCGCGCGACATCATGGACGCGGCGTGGCGCGAGTCGAACGCGTACCTCGAGGAGCAGTCAGCCGCCGACGAGACGTTCCGGCGCGTGTACGAGTCGTACAAGGCGTTCCGGGACGTGCAGTGGTCGTACGCCGGGGGCAACGAGCTCTCGTATCAGAACTCGGCGTTCAACCGCGTCTGAGCAGCGCTCACCCCCGTCGCGCACGAGGCCCGCTCCCCGGTCGGGGGGCGGGCCTCGTCGCGTGCGGGTCGAGATCGTCGGTCAGGGGCGTCGTGCCCCGGGTCATGCCAGCTCGGTTTCCAGGATGCGCCAGCAGTACCAGGCCGCGGCACTGCGCCAAGGCCGGTAGCGGTCCCCGAGAGGCTCGAGCGCCTTCGCGGTGGGTGCCTCGGCGAGCCCATGCGCCCGCGCGTAGCCGGCCCGAACGCCCAAGTCGCCGGTGGGCCAGACGTCGGGACGGCGGAGGCGGAACATGAGATACATCTGCGCCGTCCAGGCTCCGATGCCCCGAACCTGAACCAGCCGGCGGACGACTTCGTCGTCGGGCTGGTCGTGCAGGTCGTGGACCTGAACCGCTCCGGATCGGACCTTGGAGGCGAGATCCCGGATGGCCGCGAGCTTGTTCGCGGAGAGACCGGCACCGCGCAGCGTCGTCTCCCGGACGCGCAGCACGCTGTCCGGAGTGACCTCGCCCTTCAGTGCCTCGACGAAGCGCCCGTGAATCGTGGCCGCCGCGGCACCGGCCAGTTGCTGGTAGCAGATGGTGCGTGCGAGATAGAAGAACGGTTCCTCGGTCGTCTCCGCGAGGTACACGGTGCCGATTTCCCTGACCCAAGGTCCGAAGACGGGATCGCGACCGAGCTTGCGCCGGCCGCCGGTCCAGGCGGCCGTCCATTTCGGGTCCTCGGAGGCGTACGTGGCCACGCGTATTCCGGATCCCTACTTCGGCACGGCCATCCAGATCAGCGCGGCGAGAACGGCCAGCTGGATCACGATGAAGGGGATCACCCCCCGGTAGATCGTCGTCGTCGGGATTGAGTGCGGTGTCACACCCCGCAGGTAGAAGAGACTGAACCCGAACGGCGGGGTCAGGAACGACGTCTGCAGGTTCACCGCGAGCACGATCGCGAGCGCGCTGAGATCGATCCCGAGGATGCCGGCTGCGGGCACGATGAGCGGCACGATGATGAAGGCGATTTCGAAGAAGTCGATGAAGAATCCCAGAAGGAAGACGACCAGGTTGACCACGAGCAGGAACCCGAGCGCCCCGCCCGGGATCCCCGTGAGCATCGACTCGATCCAGATATCGCCGTCGAAGCCCCTGAACACGAGCGCGAAGGCGGTGGAGCCGATCAGCAGGAACACGACCATGATCGTGAGCCGGCTCGTCTCCTCCATCGACTTTCGGAGCGCATCGAGGGTCAGCGACCGGTTCATCATCGCCAGCGCCATGGCGCCGATCGAGCCCAAGGCTCCCGCCTCGGTCGGGGTCGCCACCCCGGCGAAGATGCTGCCGAGCACGACGACGATGAGCGCGAGGGGCGGGATGAGCGAAACCACCACCCGCTTCACCAGTTCCATGCCCGACAGACGCATCTCCGCCGGGAGCGCCGGAGCGGCCGCGGGCTTCGCGATGGCGATGAAGGCCACGAAGAGGGCGTAGCATCCGGTGAGGACCAGACCCGGCACCAGCGCCTCCCGAAAGAGCTCCCCGACCGTCACGCCCTCGCCCATCTGGTCGCTCAGGACGATCAGCACGATCGAAGGCGGAATGATCTGACCCAGGGTGCCGGAGGCCGCGATCGTCCCGAGGCTGATCTCCGGTCGGTACCCGTTGCGCAGCATCACGGGCAGCGAAATGAGCCCCATGGCCGTCACGCTCGCCCCGACCACCCCCGTCGCCGCCGCGAGGAGCGCACCGACGAAGATGACGCCGAAGGCGAGACCGCCCCGGAAGCGGCCAAAGAGGACGCCGATGGTCTCGAGCAGCTGCTCGGCGAGCTTGGACTTCTCGAGAACCGTGCCCATGAAGATGAAGAAGGGCACCGCGAGCAGCGTAAAGTTCGACATGGTGCCGAACGTGCGTTCGGGCAACGCGAACAGGAGCGGCAGGTCGAACACCCCCGCGAGCGATCCGATGATGGCGAAGATGAACGCCACGCCGCCGAGCGCGAACGCGACCGGATACCCGCTGAAGATCATCGCCAGCACGACCAAGAACATGGCCGGTCCCCAGAGGCTCATACGTGCGCCTCCGGCTCACCCTCGTGATGATCGAGCTCGGAAACCGCGCCCCGGATGACCTCGATCTGCTTGACGAGCTGGCTCAGACCCTGAAGGACGAGCAGCGCGAAGGAGACGAGGATCAGCATCTTGATGGGCCACCGTGCCAACCCCCCGGGATCGGGCGAAGTCTCCTTGATGTCCCACGACGAGCGGACGGCCGGGTACGACACGTAGAGCATCATGATGCTGAACGGAAGCAGGAAGAGGACCGTTCCGCAGAGGTCGATCCACGCCTGCACCTTCGGCGTCATGCGCTCGTACATCACGTCCACGCGGACGTGCACGTCGTGGTTGAGCCCGTACGCCGCACCCAGGAGGAAGATGATGCTGAACAGGTACCACTGGATCTCGGTCGCCGGCGTGAGATTCAGCGTCCATCCCTGAGAGCGCGCGAAGTATCGGACCACCGCACTGACGGCTCCGATCACGACCATGAACAGGGCCATCCAGCGGATCGCCACGCCGATACGGTCGTTCAGCGCGTCGATGAGGCTGGAGATCTTTCTGAGGATTCGCATCCGCCCAGTTTGCGGGCGCGGCGCGAATCCGGCAACGGCCCGGTGATTCAGAGCAGGTAGCCGCCGTCCACCGGAATGACTACGCCGGTGATGTGGCGTGCCGCCTCCGAGCACAGGAAAAGAACCACGCCCGCCACGTCCTGGGGGTCGCCGAGGCGCCCGAGCACGGCACGCTCCCGCGCCCGGTCCAGAACCTCCGACGGAACCCCGTCGGTGAGCCGGGTGGTTCGGATGTATCCCGGCGCGACCGCGTTCACGTTCACGTTCCGGGGTCCGAGCTCCACCGCGGCGCTTCGGGTGAGTCCTATGAGGCCCGCCTTGGAAGCCGAATAGTTGGCGATGCCGAACTCGCTCCGCAGGCCATGGACCGACGTCACGTTGACGATCTTGCCGTATTCCTGAGCGCGCATGAGCGGGGCCACCGCCCGCGTGAAGAAGAAGGCCCCGTCGAGATTCGTCCGGACGACACCCTCCCACTCGTGGTCTTCCATCCGCCAGAGCGCGCTGTCGCGACCGATGCCGGCGTTGTTGACCAGAATCTGGATACCGCCGAGCTCTTCCTGCACTTCCCTCACGAAATCCCGGACTTCCCGGCTGTCGCGGACGTCGCACGAGCGGAAGAAGACGCGGACTTCCATGGCACGAAGCCGCTGGGCGACCTCCTGAGCATCGAGGCGAGACTGCGCCCCCGAATCGAGGAAGCAGAACGCGATGTGCACGCCACAGCGGGCCAGCTCGAGGGCGACCGCGCGACCGATCCCGCTGGAGCCACCTGTGACGAGCGCCACCTGGCCACGGAGCCTCGTCGAGTCGAAGAGCGGCTGCGGCTGTGTCTCGACCCCGACTTCGTCGAGGAGAGCCTCCACCGCGTCGTGCATGTCGGCGTCCATGGGGCGACAGGCTACCCGTTCGACGGGGCCCGGCGCAACCGCGTCTTCCCGTCCTCTCGCGGCTCGGCACTCCGAATCCCACCCCGAGCGGCCGAGCGTGCCCCGCTCTTCCGGACCTGGTTCCCGGCCTGCCGGGATGTAACGCTGTCGTAACACGCGCCCGCATCGGTTGAGAGCAGCCCCCGGGGGGGTAGATTTGCGGCACGTTGGGTTGTCCGCCCCGGCCCCGAGCAGGGAGCAAGTTAGCACCGTGTTCCAGAATCGATCGGTCCCGCAGGTCTGATGACGATGGCCGTCGCTCCGTGGAGGCGACTCCGGATCCATCACCGCCTCTTCGCGGCATTCGCCGGCGTGGTCGCGCTGATGACCGTCGTCGCCGTCGTGTTCATCGGTTTCGGAGTCCGCAGGGGCCTCGTCGAGACCTTCCAGGACGAACTGGCCCGACAGCTCGCCCTGGGCGAGTGGATCCTGGCGGGATCCGGCGACGCGGACGCCGATGCGCTCACTCGGCAGATCACCGACAGGATCGGGTACCGCGTCACGCTGATGTCGCCCGACGGCGTCGTGCTGGGGGATTCCTACGTCGAGCACGGTCGGATCCCCGAAGTCGAGAACCACCTCGACCGACCCGAGGTCCGCGGCGCGCTGGCGGGCTCACTGACATTCGCTCAGCGGACGTCGGCGACCGTCGGGACCCCGTTGGTCTACGGCGCGATGGCCGCACAGCTCGGCGGCGAGCCGGTCGTCCTTCGCGTGGCGGCCCCACTCGACGCAGTCGAACGCGCCGTGGATCGAGCGCAGTTCGCCGTGATCTTCAGCGGTTTCATGGCCATGGGCGTCGCGCTCCTCGTCGCCTGGATCTTCGCAGGTGCGGTCAGCGACCCTCTGTTGCGCCTCGCCGCCCTGTCCAGAAAGCTCAGCGGCGGCGCCTTCGACGAGCGCGCCCCGGAATCCCTGGGCGTGATGGAGCTCGACGAGCTCGGACGGGCCTTCAACCGCCTGACCGACGAGCTGCAGCAGCGCGTGGACGAGCTGAGCGTCGAGCGGGACGGAATGCAGGCGCTGATCGACTGCATGGCCGAGGGCGTCATCGCCATGACGGAAGACGCGCGCGTCTCGCGCGTCAACCGCGCGGCGCGCACGCTCCTCGGCCTCGACCACGTCACGCCCGACACCCCGGTGCAGGAGCTGGTGCGTCACACCGAACTGCGTCGCGTGCTCGCCGAATCCGCGATCCGGCCGATCAGCCAGCGAGAGGTCCACTTCGGCTCCTCGCACCTGATCGTGTCGTCACGTACGCTCGATACTGGCGGCGCGGTGACCACGCTCCTGGATGTTTCGGAGATCCGCAGGCTCGAGAAGGTACGGCGAGACTTCGTGGCCAACGCGTCCCACGAGATCAAGACCCCGTTGACGTCGATTCGCGGGTACGCCGAGACGCTCATGGAAGGCGACATCCCCGAGCACCTGCGCGAAGGGTTCGTCGCGTCCATCCGCAACAACGCGCTGAGGCTGCAGGATGTGGTGGACGACCTCCTCGACCTGTCCCGCCTCGAATCGGGTGGCTGGGTCGCCCGACCCGAGCCGGTCTCGATCGCGGTGGTGGCCAGCGAGGCGTGGAGCTGGTGCTCCGAGGACGCATGCGCGCGCGGCATCACGCTCTCGGTCGACGCCGACACCGAGGCTTTTGCGGACCGGAAAGGGCTGCATCGGGTCTTCCGCAACCTCTTCGAGAACGCGGTACGGCACAGCGAAGCCGGGGACATCATCCGGGTCCGCGCCCGGGTGGTCGGGCACGGCTTCGCAATCGTCGAGATCGCGGACGAGGGCGAGGGGATCTCCGCCAAGGCACTCCCCCGGATCTTTGAGCGCTTCTACCGCGCCGACACGGGACGGGCGCGGGAGGCGGGGGGCACGGGGCTCGGGCTCGCCATCGTGCGACACCTGGTCGAAGACATGGGCGGTCGCGTCGAGGCCGAGAGCGAACTCGGTTCCGGCACCACCATCCGGCTTGTGCTTCCCACCGAAGCGCATGCCCTTCCGACGTCCGGAACGAGTCCGGACATGCACCACGACAGCGGGCATGCTCCCGCGTTTTCGCAGGAGCGGTCTTCCACTCTGCCTCCCGGAGCCGCGGACGGCGCGGCTGCCTGAGGGAGCAGACCCAACTGGAGGTGACTTTCTTGAATCGCTTTCTGACCATCCTCACGGTACCGGTGGTCCTCCTCGCCTGTGGCGGCCGCGACGGCACGCAGCGCACTGTCATCCAGAACAAGGGTTCCGACACGCTTGTCAACGTCGCGCAGGCTTGGGCCGAGGCGTACGGCGCCATCGACCCGTCCCTGGCCGTCGCCGTCAGCGGAGGCGGTTCGGGCACCGGCATTTCGTCCATGATCAACGGGACGGTCGACATCGCGAACTCCAGCCGAGCGATGAGGCCCGAGGAGATCGAGGCCGCTCGGGCGCAGGGCCAAGACCCCATCGAGTTCATCGTCGGATACGACGCCCTCGCCATCTTTCTGCACCATGACAATCCGCTGAGCGAGCTCCGGGTCGCCCAGCTCGCCTCGATCTACGGTGAGCGGGGAGAACTCACCCGCTGGGCGCAGCTCGGTGTCACCGTGCCCGGGTGCGAGAGCGGCGAGATCATTCTGGTGAGTCGACAGAACAACTCCGGCACGTACGCCTACTTCCAGGAGGCGGTGCTGGGTGAAGACGAATTCAAGCTCGGTACCCGCGACATGCACGGATCGAAGGACGTCGTCGACCTGGTCGAGAACACGCCCTGCGCCATCGGCTACAGCGGTCTGGCGTACGCGAACGAGCACGTGAACATGCCCTGCGTGCAGTTCGAAGACGGCCCCTGCGTGACGCCCTCGGTTGAAACCGCCATCGACCGCACCTACCCTATCGCCCGGCCCCTGTTCATGTACACGTCGGGCCAGCCCGTCGGTGGCATCAGGACCTACATGGACTGGATCCTGAGCAACGAGGGGCAGTGCATCATCTTCGATATGGGCTACGCGCCCGTTCGAAACCTGACCTGCGCCTGACGACTCCGGCTCGATCCAACCCGGCGAGGAGCCTCCGTGGAAAAGTCCGCAAGAGCACATTACGAGCAGAGGATGCAGGCGGATCTCGACAAGATCCGTGATGCGGTGCGCCGCGTGGCCGAGCTCATCGAGCGCCAGGTCGCCGATGCGGTGCATTCCTTCCTCGAATCCGACCGCAACCTCGCCAACGACGTGGTGCTCGGTGACCGGCGCGTGAATCGCCAGATCCGTGACATCGACCGCATGTGCCACGGCTTCATCGTGCGGCACGCCCCGAGTGCGGGGCACCTCCGATACGTGTCGGCGGTGCTCCGCCTCGACGTCGCCCTCGAGCGGACCGGCGACTACGCGAGCACGATCGGACGCGAAATCATTCAGCTGACCGGCCGGCCGCCGGACCGGATCGTCCGGGACGTCGAGCTGATCAGTCAGCAGGCTCGAAGGACGCTGCATCAGGCGCTCACCGCGTTCGAGACCGGCGACACCGAACTGGCGAACGAAACGTACGGCATGGCCGGCCAGACCGATTCAACGCTCGAGACGGTCTTCGAGGAGCTTCTGGCGGCCGGAGAGGGACGAGACATTCCGCTCCGGGACGTCTTCGCGCTGCTGCGCATCGTGAATCTTCTGAAACGAGTGGCGGAGCAGGCGGAGAACGTCTGCGAGCAGACGCTCTTTTCAGTCGCCGGCCAGACCAAGGACCAAAAGATCTTCCGGATCCTCTTCCTCGACGAGCGGAACGACGGCGTCTCCCAGATGGCCGAGGCCTACGCGCAGAAGGCCTTCCCGGAAAGCGGATTCTACGACAGCGCAGGTTGGGATCCCGTAGACGCGCTGGACCCCGGGCTCGTGGACTTCATGGACCACAACAGCATCGACATGCGGGGCAAGAAGCCCACCATGATGCGGCCGGTGCACGAGGAAGCCCGTCACTGGCACATCGTGGTGGGTCTGCATCCCGACGCGCGGAACCACATCCCGCGTCTCCCGTTCAGGACGCTGTTCCTGGACTGGACGGACATCGTCTCGGTGGACGGTCACCCCGCAGACCTCACCGAATCGCAGATGGACGAAGCATTCAAGAGCGTCAAGCTCGCCGTGCGTGATCTCATGCTCACGCTGCGGGGACCCGATGCCAGCTGACGCGAGCGCTGAGGTCGCTTCGCGCGCCATGCAGACGGACCTCGACGCTCGAGGGTTCGACTGGTACATGGATCGCGCTGTCGCGGTCGGCGTCTTCGTGGGCGGCATCTCGGCGATCGTCTTCATCATCGGGATCTTCCTGTTCGTCACCCGGGAAGGCCTCTCGTTCGTGATCGGACCGATGGATCTGAAGGAGTTCTTCGGCTCGATCGCCTGGCGGCCTACGTCGATCCGCAATCCCACCTACGGGATCCTCGCGCTGATGGCGGGCACGGCCAGCGTGACCGGGCTCGCCATGCTCGTGGCGGTGCCCTTCTCCCTCGGAGCCGCGATCTACATCGCGGAATTCGCCACCGGGCGCACGCGTGAGGCGCTCAAGGTTCTGGTCGAGCTCCTCGCCGCGATCCCTTCCGTCGTGTGGGGCTTCATCGGCCTGTCGATCATGAACCCCCTCATCATTGACCTGTTCGACGTCCCCATCGGCCTGACCGTGCTCAACGCCGGCGTGATCCTGGGCCTGATGGCGGCGCCGATCATGACCACGATCGCGGAGGACGCGCTCAAGGCCGTACCCGACTCGTACCGTGAGGCGGCGGAGGCCATGGGCGCGACCCGTTGGCAGGTCGTTTTCCAGGTCGTTCTCCCGGCCGCCAAGAACGGACTCATGGCGGCGATCCTGCTCGGTGTCGGGCGCGGGTTCGGAGAAACGATGGCGGTGCTCATGGCGAGCGGACACTCGATCAACATCCCCACGAGCCCGTTCGATTCGGTGCGAGCGCTTACGGCAACGATCGCTGCCGAGCTCGGGGACACGGCCGTCGGGTCGGACCACTACGGCGTGCTCTTCACGCTCGGGATCTTTCTCTTCCTCGTGACGTTCGTGATCAACCTCACGGCGGACCTGGTGGTCCGCGGGGTGCGCGAACAATGAGCATGTTCGCCGAAACCAGCCTCAATCAGCGCAACCGGCGGGTCGAGTGGCTGGTCAGGGCCACCTTCCTGATGATGACGATCATCCTGATCGTTCCGGTAGCACTGATTCTGGGCGTGCTCGTCACGAAGGGGGCTCCGGCCCTGTCCTGGGAATTCCTGACCGCGGTTCCCAGGGAAGGAATGACGGCCGGTGGCATCATGCCGGCTCTGGTCGGGACCATCTGGATCGTGCTCGTCGCGCTGATCGCCTCCGTGCCGATCGGCGTGGCCGCGGCCATCTACCTGTCGGAGTACGCGCCCGACAACTGGCTCACGCGGGTCATCAACCTCGCCATCATCAACCTCGCTGGCGTACCGTCCATCGTGCACGCGTTGTTCGGGCTGGGCGCGTTCGTGACCTTCGCGGGCTTCGGAACGAGCATTCTCGCGGCGTCTCTGACGCTCGCCGTGATGACGCTTCCCGTCGTCATCGTGTCGACGCGCGAGTCGCTGCAGTCGGTACCCCACGCCTTCCGCGAAGCCTGCTGGAACATGGGGGCGACGAAGTGGCAGACCATCCGCCGCGTGGTGCTCCCGAACTCGATCAGCGGCATCCTGACCGGGGTTATCCTCGAGGTGTCCCGCACCGCGGGAGAGACCGCGCCCATCATGTTCACCGGCGCGGCGTTCTTCCTCCCGTTCCTGCCCCAGAGCGTCTTCGACCAGACGATGGCGATGTCGCTGCACCTGTACGTGGTCTCGACCCAGGTACCGAACGTTCCGGAGGCGCTGCCGTACGGCGTCGCCCTGGTCCTCATCCTCATGGTCCTCACCATGAACGCGACGTCCATCGCCTTTCGCGTCTATCTCCGGGGCAAGCGCAAATGGTAGACGCAGCCCCGAAGCTGTCCGTGCGCGACCTCACGGTGCGGTACGGAGACTTCACCGCGCTCGACCGCATCAGCCTCGACGTCCTCCCGAACGAGATCTTCGGCATCATCGGCCCGGCCAACAGCGGGAAAACATCCTTCCTGCGGGCCCTGAACCGGATGGAGGAGTTCCAGCCGTCGATGAAGGTGGAGGGCAAAATCTACTTCAACGGGCAGGACATCACCGCCGTCCGGAACGTGTACCGGCTCCGCCAGAAGGTCGGGGTGGTCTTCCCGCTACCGGTCGGGCTCCCGATGAGCATCTACGAGAACGTGGCATTCGGGCCGAGGCTCGCGGGGGTCAGGAAGCGCTCGGAGCTGGACGAAATCGTGGAACGCTGCCTGCGGCGCGCGGCCCTGTGGGACGAGGTAAAGGACCGCCTGAATGCCCTCGGAAGCCTGCTCTCGGGTGGCCAGCAGCAGCGCCTGACCATCGCGCGGGCGTTGTCACAGGATCCCGAGCTCCTGCTCCTCGACGAGTTCTCGATCGCGGTTGATCCGGTGACGACCATGCGCATCGAGGACGTGCTGAGGGAGCTGAAGGACGAGGTTACGATCATCCTGGTAACCAACCTCGTGCAGCAGGCGAGACGCCTTGCCGACCGTACCGCCTTCTTCCTCGAAAGCGAGCTCGTGGAAGTCGGCGTGACCGAGGATCTCTTCACCGGTCCCGTCGTGGACCAGCGCACGCGGGACTACGTGGAGGGACGCTTTGGCTGAGATCGCCGTAGAGACCCGCAAGCTGAGCCTCTGGTACGGAACGTTCCAGGCGCTCTTCGATGTCGACTTCCGCGTAAAGAAGGGGATGATCACGTCGCTGATCGGCCCGTCCGGATGCGGCAAGTCGACCCTGCTGCGGACGATCAACCGGGTCAACGAGCGACTCGGATACGTGCGCACCCGCGGTACGGTGGAAGTCATGGGCGAGGACATCCTCGGCGAGCACGTGGAGCTCGCCCGTCTCCGGAAGGAGGTCGGCATGGTCTTCCAGCGGCCGAACCCGCTCCCGCTCTCGGTGCGCGACAACGTGCTCTTCAGCCATCGCCTGCACCGCGGGGACACGAGCGTGACCAAGGCCGACGAGGAGGACCTCGTCGAGGACGCGCTCCGCCAGGTGCTTCTCTGGGACGACGTGAAGGATCGCCTCGACCGGAAGGCTACGCGCCTGTCTCTGGAGGAGCAGCAGAAACTCTGCATCGCGCGGCTTCTCCCCGTGAAGCCCACCGTCCTGCTCATGGACGAGCCGACTTCGGCGCTGGACCCGAAAGCTACGAAGGCCCTGGAGGAGCTCATCTGGGGCCTGCGGGGCGCCTACACGATCCTCATCGTAACGCACAACATGGCCCAGGCCCGCCGGGCCAGTGAGGAGTGTGCGTTCATGCTGATGGGCAAGATGATGGAAGTCGGCCCGACCGACGGGCTCTTCCTCGCGCCCAGGCTCCCCGAGACGGCGGACTATATCGAGGGCAGATACGGCTGAGGTCGGACTACTCCACGCCCTCGGGGACCTTCAGGCGGTAGCCGAAGCCGCGCACCGTCTGAACCCACGCCCCGATGTCGCCGAGCTTCGCGCGCAGGCGCCGCACGTGCATGTCGACCGTGCGCGTCTGGATCCGATCGGAGACGTCGGCCTCCACCGACCAGGCCTTTTCCAGAAGCTGCCGCCGGCTCTGCGTTCGGCCGCGCCGTTCCATGAGCGCCTGCAGGAGTCGAAACTCCGTCGGTGTCAGATCGAGGTCTTCGTCGTTGATCGACGAACGGTGGAAATCCACGTCGAGACGGAGGGGGCCCGCCCGCAGAACGCGTCCGCCGGAGATCCCGGCACCCTCGTGCATGCGGCGCAGGATCGCTCGCGCACGGAGCACGAGCTCTCGTGGGCTGAAGGGCTTCGTCAGGTAGTCGTCGGCGCCCAACTCGAAGCCCTCGATCCGGTCTTCCTGCTCACGTTTGGCCGTGAGCATCAGCACGGGCAGTCTCGCGGTTGCCGGTTCCCGCCTGAGGCGGGCGAGCACCTCGTCCCCGCTCAGACCCGGGAGCATGCGGTCGAGCACCACGAGGTCCGGGATCTCTCGCCCGACCGCCTCGAGCGCCTCCGGCCCGGTCCGCGCCGTCTCCACCCGGAAGCCGTCACGGGTCAGCTGGTAGGCGACGAGCGCCGCGATATCGGACTCGTCCTCGACCACGAGGACCCGGGGCACCGCCGGAGTCCCTTTCGGCTTGGCTTTCATGGTCATTTCGTCGGGGCATCCGCGACAGTCAATCGGCGTTGCAGAGCGCTTCCAGCTCACCCTGTGTGAGCGTGTGATCCGTTCGCTTGGCGGCCCGGAAGATCCGCTGGACGAGATCTTCGTCCTGCGGATCGCGGCCCTGTTCCCGAAGCCAGAACTTCACGTTCGAGACGCCCGACATCGGTCCGATCTCGATGAGCTGACGGCGCCCCACCATCGACGCTGGTACCGCCGAATAGATCCGGTCCGCGAGCCACGCATCCCCCTTGGCGTGAGCCTTCACGATGGCGGCCGCGTGCACGCCCGTCCCCGTCCTGAAGGCGTCGTGCCCGAGTACGGGATACGAGTGCACGAGCGGGATCTGGCAGGCCTCCGCGACGAGCTCGCAGTACTGGGGCAGCATGGTCAGATCGGCGTCGTGAACCCCCAGCAGCTTCAGGTTCACCAGCAGCAGGTCCATCTCGGTGTTTCCCGAACGCTCTCCGATGCCGAGCGCGGTGCCATGCACGCGCGTCGCTCCCGCCTCGATGGCGGCGAAGGAATTCGCGAGCCCGAAGCCCCGGTCGCGATGTCCGTGCCAGTCGACGCCCACCTCCTCGCCGGACGGCTCGACGATCTCCTCGATCACGAAGCGGACCAGCGCGTGGGTCCCGGCCGGCGTCGCATGGCCCACGGTGTCGGCGATGCAGACCCTTCTGGCACCCCACTCGATCGCCTTGCCGTAGAGCTCCTTCAGGACGTCGGGCTGGGCGCGCGTGGTATCCTCCGTCACCATCATGACGGGCAACCCCTCCCGGACCGCGAACGTCACGGCCTCCTCGGTCACCCTGAGCATGCGCTCGAGCGTCCAGCCTTCGGCATACTGCCGGATCGGGGAGCTGCCGATGAAGGTGCAGGCCTCGATGGGAATCCCGAACTTCTGACTGACCTCCGCAATCGGACGGACGTCGGCGACGACCGTGCGCGCGGCGCAGTTCGCCTTGATCGAGAGTCCCGCGTCGACGATCTCCCTGGCAAGTGCCGTGACGGCCTCCACCGCCCGTGGGCCGGCACCGGGCAACCCGATGTTGGCCGTGTGGATTCCGAGCCGGTCCATGAAGTGGAGAAGCCGGATTTTGTCCTCAATCGAGGGGTCGACGACCGATGGATTCTGCAGTCCGTCGCGGAGCGTTTCGTCGTCGAGCTGGACCTCCCCGATGGCGGCCCAGTCGAACGACCCCTCGGATCGATTCCAGTCGTGGATCAGCGACTGCTCTTCCATTCACTCCCAACCTTTCGTCGATTCCCTCGCCTTCGTCGAGTAACATAAGGAAGGAACCGAGGGAACGGGGCCCGTGGGCGCCCTGACCGCGTTCGAAGATAGGGCGGTCGCGCGATGGATTCGAGCCGAACCGAAATTCCGGGATGCCGCATGGGTCACAGCAGAGCAGGTCGTCGGACGGCGCAAGTGCGAGCCCGTCGCCGGGTCGGGACCCGCCCGTGAGAGCGGGGCCGCTACTGCTTCCCGGGGTCCGGCACGCGGCAGACCTGGTGCTGACCAGCGACGAAGCCACGCTCCGCACTCAGATGGAGCTGTCCGAGATTCCCGCGCCCGCCTTCGACGAGGGTGCCCGCGGCCTGCGCATGCAGGCGCTCCTCGCCGCAGCAGGACTTCCCGAGCCCGGAGTCGACGACGTCGGCAACGTCGTCGCCGTACGACCCGGATCGGAGGGCGGCCCGCCGCTCGTAGTGTCGGCCCATCTCGACACCGTGTTTCCGCCTGGAACGGACGTGAGCGTGCATCGCGAGGGAGACACCCTTCGGGGACCCGGGATCTCCGACGATGCGCGCGGTCTGGCGACGCTGCTCTCCGTAGCCCGGGCAATGAACGGTGCCGGAATCGTCACCCGGGCCCCGGTCCTCTTCGTGGCGACGGTCGGAGAGGAGGGCATCGGGGACCTCCGGGGCGTGAAGCACCTCTTCGCTCCCGGCGGCGCCGGTCACGGGGCCGCCGGTTTCCTCTCCCTCGACGGCGCCGGGCTCGATGGTGTCGTGATCGAAGGACTCGGATCGAGGCGCTACCGTGTGGAGGTCGCCGGCCCCGGCGGACACTCCTGGGCCGACTGGGGCATGCCGAATCCCATCCACGCGCTGGTCGAATTGGGCCGGGGTCTCACGAAGATCGAACTCGGCCTCGACCCGGTGTCGACGCTCACGATCGGCCGCATTGGCGGTGGCACGAGCGTCAACGCGATTCCTCAGCACGCCTGGGTCGAGATCGACACGCGGAGCGCGGCGGGCCACCGGCTCGACATGCTCGAAGTCGATATCCGGGCCCAGGTCGAGGCCGCACGGCGCGCCTGGGACGGTCTGGACGTCGCGATCACGGTCATCGGCGACCGCCCCTGCGGAGCGACGTCGAGGGACGCCCCGCTCGTGCGTGCCGCGTTCGACGCGACGCGGGCCGTGGGTGGGCACCCCAAGCCCGCCCTCAGCTCCACGGACGCGAACGTACCCATGGCGCTCGGCATTCCCGCGCTCACCATAGGCTGCGGCGGGGAGGCGGGCCTGGCCCACACCACCGACGAGTGGTATCGCAATACCGGGGGGGCGAACGGCGTCCTCCGGGCCCTCTACACCGTCGTGCTGACCGCGGGGGTCACGGACGCGGAGTGACCGGAGCGGACCGGCCTCAGCCGGATCCGGCCACGACCGAGTGGTCGGTCACCAGCAGCATGCCCGTGACGTTCGAGATGTCGGCGTGTCCCCCGACGATCGAGTCGCGGAGCCGGGAAGCCCGGATCCGTGCGCCCGGGCCCACGACCGTGTGCTCGAGTTGCGAGTCCTCCACGTGCGTACCGGACTCCAGCGTCACGTTGGGCCCGATGCGCCCTCCCCGGACCGTGACACCGGCTTCGATGCGCACCGGACCGACGATCTCCGCACCCTCGATATCGGCGCCGGGATCGACGCCTCCACGTTCGCCCGAGACGAGGTGCTCGTTCGTCTCGAGCAGCGTCTCCGGCTTGCCCGCGTCCCACCACCCCTCGACCGGTGCGGTGATCAGACGGCTGCCGTGGTCCACCATGTACTGGAAGGCGTCGGTCAGGTAGTACTCGCCCGATGGCCCGGGGCCTCTCGCGAGCGTGTGCCGCACGCCCTCGAAGAGGAGGTCGTGATCCCGGATGTAGTACAGGCCGATGTTCGCGAGCTTCGAGACGGGCTCGGACGGCTTCTCGACGATGGTCCTCATGGTGCCGTCGTCGTTCGTCACGATGACGCCGAACCGCTGGTAATCCTCGACCTCTTTCGCCCAGATGACCGCGCCGTACTCCGACCCGAGCGTGCGCGTCAGGTCGTAGTCCACCTCCAGCACGGCGTCGGCGAAGACGATGAGCACGTCCTCGTCCACGAAGGGCTCCGCCAGCGCGATGGCACCCGCGGTCCCGTCCTGGACCTCCTGGAGCACGTAATGCGCCTTGAGGTCCGGGTACTCCGACGCGATCCAGTCCTGCATCGTCTCGCGCAGGTGCCCGACGATGAACACCATTTCCTCGACGCCGAGTGCCACGAGATCGTCGAGGATGTAGGCAAGCACCGGCTTGCCCGCGACCTTGAGGAGCGGCTTGGGGGTATGGTGCGTGTGGGGGCGCAGGCGCGTCCCCTTCCCGGCGAGTGGGATGATGGCTTTCATCGGCGATCACGAGGTTGTGGCGAGCGTGCGGCGAGGTCGCCACACTATAACGCCCTCAACCCCTTCGGCGGCACAGGATAACCGAATTTCCGGCACGGATCGAACCATGAAGAAATCGGGCCATGTCATCGTCCTGGCGACGTTCCTCAGCGCGTGTGCCGGGCTGTCCGCCGGCGGCCAGACCCCGCCCGCAGATCCGGGATCGCTGGGAAGGCTCCACGTCTACGAGATCTCCGACGATGACCCCCGCCTGGTCACGATGCAGACCCAGGAGCCGGGGTGGATCGAGGTGAGCGGCACCGGCACCGTGGACGTGCAGCCCGATCGCGCCCGCGCGACGTTCGCCATGGAAACGCGCGCGACGGCGGCCGACGCGGCAGCCGGAGCCAACGCCGACGCGATGGCCGCCGTGCTCGCCGCGGTCCGGTCCGCGGGACTGCCCGGCCTCGAGGTCGAGACGTTCGGGTACTCGGTGCGCCCCGAGTACGCCATATCGAGCGACCAGCGCACCCGGGAGATCGTCGCCTACACCGTGCTCAACAACGTGGGCGCCACGATCACGGACGTGGACGCCGTCGGCCGCCTCGTCGATGCCGCGATCGGCGCGGGAGCGAACCGGGTAGGCGGGATTTACTTCGTCGCTTCCGAGACGGAGGCGGCACGTCGCCAGGCCCTCGCGAGGGCCGTGCGCGTCGCGAGAGCCGAGGCCGAGGTTATGGCCGAGTCCCTCGGTCATCGGCTGGGCCCGCCGCTCCAGGTGAACGGCGGCGCCGACCGCCCGACGCCCATGGTGTACCAGGCGGAGATGGCGATGATGGCCGGCGCGGCCGATACGCCCATCGAGGCGGGGGACCAGACCGTCACCGCGCGGGTCACGATCCGCTTCGCGCTCGGACCGGAGCTGGGTGGTTGAAGGAGATCCTCACAGGGCTGAGGGGAAGCCACGCCGCGACCAACGTCGA
>JAURER010000061.1 GCA_030827315.1 Gemmatimonadota bacterium
CATGCGGTCGCGGGGAATCATCACCATGACCGAGAGGCCGCGGTGGAGCGGGTCCTCGCGCAGCGTGATCCGCACGGTCCGCGCACCGTACGCCCCGACCACCGCCCGAATGTCCTCTCCGATCTCGTTGGCCGACGACAGAAAGAGCTGCTCCTTCGGCAGCGAGTCGAAGGTCGCGATGATCTCCTTATAGTCGTGCGAGCCATCGCGTACGCCCGCCGCCTCGAGGATCACGGCGAGCTTGTGACGCAGGATCGGAATCGTCGCGGCGGACTCGCCATAGGCCTTGGACGTGAAGAGGCCGACGAAGCGGTGTTCCCCGACGACGCGTCCCCTGGCGTCGAGCTTCTTGACGCCGACGTAGTCCATGCGCGCACGGCGGTGCACGGTGGACTCGGAGTTCGTCTTGTTGATGATGAGGACCGGCCCGTGCAGCGCGAGCTGCGCGATCCCCTCGTCCAAGGCGGAGAGCGGTACCGGCTCGGCGAACCGCGACTCCCCGTCGTTCCGGAGGAGGCCGAGGCCGGACCCGGGCTCGACCACGATCGCCTGCTCGCTTCCGTCGTCGCCGCCCAGGAGGTCGTAGCCGCGGTAACCCAGGAAGACGAAGCCCCCGTCGCGGAGCCAGGCCAGGAATTCCCCGATCTCGTCGAACTCCGCCTTGCGATCCGGAAACTCTTCCGCGCTGCGGCCGAGGCGCTCGATGACGCTCTCGACGGCCTGGAGCATGGGCCGGAAGTCGTCGGTGGCCCGCACGACGTCCTGCAGGCGCCGCCGAAGCTCCTTGTCGAGCCCCTCGAGTTGCTCGTCCTCGACGCGGACCACCTCGACGTGGGCGATGGACTCCTTCGTGCCCCCGTCACTGGGCGGACGCACCGCCGTGATCTGGCCGGCCTCGTCTCTTTCCACGTCGAGGATCGGGTAGATCATCCGGATGATCGTGAGGCCCTCCTTGCTGAGGAACTCACGCATCGAGTCGATGATGAACGGCCGCTCGCTCACGTTGGTGCGGATCACGGTCACCGCGCCGCCCCACCCTTCCGCCGCCGGGTCGGGATTCGTGACCGACACGTCCACCCGGAGGTGCCGGGACGTTTCCAGGAACCGGAAGGTGCTGACCACCATGGCGGCCAGATCGGCCGCGGTGCGCTGGCGCAGAATCTCTTCCCGGGCGCGGCGCAGGAAGAGTCGAGCGAAGTCCAGGAGGAGGTCGGACGAGTCCGGGCGATCGCGAAGGAGGTCGAGAACGGCGACGATCGCGGGAGAGTCTTCTCGGACGCGGCGGTCGGCCGCGCTCGTGGGGTCGCTCATGGCGTGGATCGGGCGGGGAAAAGCGCCGAAATGACTGCGCTGGGAACGGTCGATGGGTCCAGCCCCCAATGTTACCGGAGAAGTCCAGAGCGGGGAACCGGTGGCGATGCCGTCACCGCCCCCCCGGAAATTCCCCGACCCCCCGCTTTCACCTAACTTGGCCCATGCGCTTCCTGCACGTCGCCGACGTACACCTCGACACCTCGTTCGCGGGTCGATCCGCCGAGGTGCGCGCCCGCCTGCGCGAGGCCTCCCGCGAAGCCTTTCGCAACGCGGTCGACGTCGCGATCCGCGAGGACGTGCACGCCCTCCTCGTCGCCGGAGACCTGTTCGACGGCGAGCGCCTCTCGTTCCAGACCGAGCGTTTCCTCCTGGAGCAGGCCGAGCGCCTCGGAGACCACCGCATCACGGTCGTCTACGCGACCGGAAACCACGATCCGGCTTCGTCGGAAACCGGTCCCCGGCGGATACCCTGGCCCGGCTCGGTCCGTGTGGCAGCCGATGCCGTGCCTCGCCGATTCCTGATTCACGATCACGGCGGCGAGCCGGTGGGGTACGTCACCTCGATCGGCCACGAGACGGCGGCCGTCGCCGACGACCTTTCCCGGCTCCTGCCGATGCCCTCGGGAGACCTCCCGGAAGTGGCGCTTCTGCATACCCAGGTCCACTCGTCCGCCGGGGCCGACCAGCATCACGCGTATGCCCCGTCCGACCTTGGCTGGCTGCGGCGGGCCGGATACGACTACTGGGCGCTCGGTCACGTGCACGCGCGCCAGCAGCTGAGTGAGGACCCGCCGATCTGGTACGCGGGAAGCCCGCAGGGGACGAGTCACGCAGACCAGGGCGAGCGCGGCGCGTTGCTGGTGGATCTGTCCGACCGGAACCATCCGGCGGTCGCGTTCCGCCCGCTCGCGCCGGTGCGCTGGGAGACCCTGGACGTCGGTCGCCTGGACGGCGTCTCGACCCTCGACGAGCTGGAGCGGCACATCGACGGGGCATGGCGTGCGCGCCGGGAAGAGGACCCCGGCACCCCCGGCGTGGAGTGGATGGTCCGCGTCGTGCTTTCGGGTCCATGTCCGCTCTGGGCGGAACTGCGCCGCAAGGAAGATCTGGAAATGCTCGGAACGGAGCTGACCCGGATTCTGGGCGCGCTCGACGTCGTTGTTCTTGTAGAGGCCGTGTACCCCGTCCTGCCCGTGGAGGAGCACCGCCAGCGCACGGACGTCCTCGGCGAAGCGCTGAGGCTCGCGGAGGAGATCCGCGGGGGCACCCGCACCCTCGGACACGTGCCGGGCTCGCTGGCGGGCGTCGGATCAGACGACCCCGCCGTGGTAGGGGCGTACGTCCGCCGCCTGCTGTCCGACATCGACGGCGAGATCGCCGCCCGGCTGCTGGATGGAGCCGGCTCGTGAGAATCGAGCACCTCGCCGTCGAAGGGTTCGGCAGGCTCGTCGGCTGGGACTCGGGCCCGGATCCCCTCGGACCCCTGGTGGTCGTGCTCGGACCCAACGAGGCCGGAAAGTCGACCCTCTTCTCGTTCCTCACCACTGCGCTCTACGGCTTCCAGCCGGCATCGCGCGACACCAACCCCCACGTTCCTTGGGGCGCCGACGGGGCGGGCGGGGAGATCCGGATGCGGCTCGCCGACGGCGGGTGCGTGACGGTGTCCCGACGACTCCGCTCGACGCCGAGCGGGAAGCTCGAAGTCGGAGGCGCGACGCGTGAGCTTCGAAACCAGCCGCTCCCCTGGGTGGAGCACGTGCCGCGCACCGTCTTCCGTCAGGTCTTCGCGATCACGCTGGCCGAGCTCGCCGTCCTGGACGAAGAGACCTGGGCCCATATCCAGGACCGCGTCCTCGGCTCGATGGGCGCGACCGACCTACGGCCGCCCCGCTCGGTCGCCGACGCGCTGGAGAAGGAAGCCGGTGAGATCTGGCGACCCAGCCGACGAGGCAACCAGCGCCTGAGGGACGTGCACGACCGGATCCGAGCGCTCCGTTCCCGACGCCTCGAGGCCCTCGAACGGGACCGAACGATCCGCACGCTGGTGGAAGAACGCGAGGAGGTCCGGCACCGGCTGCGCGAGCAGCGCGAGCAGCGGGAGCGGGATCAGATCGTTCTTCGAAGAGCCCAGGAGCTCCTCCCCGTCCGTCGCCATCTCGACCGCATCCGGGCGCTTCGCGCGGAAGGTGGAGCGGCCGAGGAGCTGGCTGGGCTGCCGGCGGACCCCGTGGAAGCACTTCGTGGGCTGTCCGAAGATCGCACCCGGCTCGCGCGAAGCCTGCGAGAGATCGAAGAGGCGGAGGCGGAGCCGACGGCCGTGGTGGGCCGCTTCGACGAGGGCGCGCGGCGTGTACTCGACCACCGCGAGGAGATCTCCTCTCTACTCGCCCGGGCTCCGGCGGCCGCCGCGTTGGAAGCCGAGGCGGCGTCTCTCGCCACCGAGCTCCGCGAGCTGGAGGTGCAGCTGCGAACGACGGTAGAACCCCTCCTGACCGCAGAATGGTCGGATGCGCTGGACGCACCCCTGCGGAGCCTCTCGCTGGACCTGCTCAGGGACCGGATCGGTCGGGCAGAGGCGCTGAGGCGGGCCGTCGCGGAGCGGACGGAGCGAAGGGATAGCTCGCCGCAGTACCCGGGCACGTCGCCGGCCTCGGACCGGCTGCCCGGCACCGCCGCGGTCGCCGTCCTCGCCGCGGCGGGTACCGCCCTCGTGGTGTGGAGCGCATCCGGCGGACCGGGCCTGGCCGGACCGGTGGGCGGCGCTCTGGTGGCCGGGGCGCTTACCCTGCTGCTCGTATCGAGGCGCGGGCCCCGAGTCACGCCGGCCGACCCCGGCGGGGAGGAGAGGCGCCTGCTCGACGAGCTGGACCTCGAGATCCGACAGATGCTCGCCGCGCTCCCCCTGCGCGACGGCTACCTGGAGCCGCCGACCTCGTCCCTCGCAGGCGCCCTCGAGCGCCTGCGATCCGTCGTGGTCCGTCGGGCCGAAGCCCGTCGGAGGATCGAGGAGCTGAACCGGAGCCATGACGCCTTCGGGGAGGACGCGTCGCGACTCGCCGAATCGCTCGGCACGACCGCGGCGGGCGCCGCGGACACCTTCGCACGCCGTCTCGAAGGGCTTCTGCGCGACGCCGAGCGCGCCTCCAACGCCGCCGAGACGGCCGGGGGCGAGCTGCACCGTCTGGAGCGGGCCCGGGCACGACTCGGGGCCGAAATCGCGGAATCCGAGGCTCGGGAGGCCGAGCTGCGGCGCCGACTGTCGGACGCGGCCGGACCGGGCGCCACGGACGCTCCGGCCGAAATCCATCGACGATGCGAGGCGCACGCGCGTGCGGACCGGCTCGAAGACGAACTCGCACGGTCGCATTCGAACCTCGACGAGCTCCGCGCGCGAATCGCTGAAGCGGAGGCGGAGGGCGCCTCGTGGACGCTGGGCGATGCCGACCTCGCCACCCGGCTGACCCGGGTCGACGAGGCGGGCGAGGTCATCGAGAGACTCGTCGCCGCCGGGAAGGAGCTCGAGGTGAACGTAACGCACCTCCGCGACATGGAGACGGTCGACGCCGTCGACGGCGAAGCCCTCAGCCTCAAGGAGGAGGAGCGGCGGCTTGTCGAGGAGCGCGACAGGAAGTGGCTTCTGGCGCAGCTCGTCCGCGAGGCCGACCGGCGATTCCGGGAGGAGCATCAGCCGGATCTGCTGCGGAAGGCGTCGCGGAACCTCGCCCAGCTCACGGACGGTCGCTACGACCGGCTCCTCGTCGACGAACACCCCGAAGGTGACCTCTTCCAGGTGGTCGGTCCCGGCCTGCCCAAACCCATCCCCCTGGCCCGCCCCATCTCGACGGGCACACTGGAGCAGGCGTACCTGAGCCTGCGCCTCGCGATGGTGGATCACCTCGATGCGGGAGACGATCGACTCCCGCTCTTCGTCGACGAAGCCCTGGTCAACTGGGACGCGACCCGCCGCGACCAGGGGCTGGCGCTGCTGTCGACACTGTCCGAGACGCGCCAGGTCTTCGCCTTCACATGTCACCCCGAGATGGCTGCACGGCTGGAGTCCCGAGGCGCCCGGGTCCTGCGGCTCGACGGGTGAGTACGTCCGGCCGCGTCATCAACACGGCCCTCCCCCTGCGCGTCACGGAGCATGGCGGCGAGGTTGCGGCGGAGACCTTCGTCCTCGTCCACGGCTACGCGGGCTCGTCGTTCACCTGGAGGAAATGGCTCCCGGAGCTCACGCGCCGGGGCCGCGTGCTCACGGTGGACCTCAAGGGATTCGGTGACGCCCCGAAGCCCGACGACGACCTCTACGCCCCGGGCGACCTGGCGGACCTCGTCGTCGCGCTCGTTCGTGAGCTGGGGCTCTGGCGCGTGACCCTCGTGGGACACTCGCTGGGGGGCGGTATCTCGCTGCTGGTCGCGCTCCGCCTGAAGGATGCAGGCGAGGAGCGCATCGGCCGGCTCGTCCTCATCGGCTCTCCGGCCTATCGGCAGAGGCTTCCGCCTCTCGTGCCGCTCTCGAAGGCTCCGAGGCTGGGTCGCCTCCTGATCAGGGCCGTGGGCGCGAAACGCGCGGTGCGCATGGTGCTGCGGCAGATCGTGTTCGACGCGGCCACCGTCTCGGACGAGCAGGTGGAGGCCTACGCGCGTCCGCTCGAGACGCCGGAAGGGGTGCGCAGCGCGATGGCGGTCGGCCGCAGCATCGTGCCCGACGATCTGGACGCCACCGCCTCCCGTTATCCGGAGCTCGATCTTCCCACGCTCCTCCTCTGGGGCGACCAGGATCCGGTCGTTCCTCTGCGCGTGGGACAGCGTCTGAGCCTCGATCTCCCCCGGGCACGCCTGGTGATCATCGAACGTTGCGGACACATCCCGCCCGAGGAGTCCCCCGAGGCGTCGTTCCTGCCCCTGGCCATCTTCCTGCAGGAAACGCCGTGAGAGGCGCGCGACGCCTCGTCATGGTGGTTGCGCTCGCGGCGGTCACCGCCTTCGCCGGCTGCGGGGCGCGAAGCGACGAAGCCGCACCCGCAGCCGAGTACGTCGGCGCCGACACGTGCGCGGGCTGCCATGAGGCCGAGACCGCCGCCTGGCGCGGATCGCACCACGATCGCGCCATGCAGCTGGCCACCGACGAGACCGTCCTGGGCGACTTCGACAACGTCGACTTCGTCCTCGACGGCGTGGCGTCACGATTCTTCCGTCGCGACGGTGCCTTCATGGTGCGCACCGAGGGGCCCGACGGCACCCTGGCCGATTTCGAGATCCGGTACACGTTCGGCGTCGTCCCGCTACAGCAGTACCTGGTGGCCTTCCCGGGCGGGCGATATCAGGCGCTCAGCATCGCCTGGGACAGCCGTCCGGCGTCGGAGGGCGGTCAGCGCTGGTTCCACCTCCTGGCGCCCGACCCGCCGACGGCGGGCGACGCCCTGCACTGGACCGGCCGCGCCATGAACTGGAACGCCATGTGCGCCGAGTGTCACTCCACCAACCTCGTGAAGGGTTACGACCCCCGGTCCCGCTCCTACGCCACGACGTGGTCGGACATCGACGTCTCGTGCGAGGCCTGCCATGGACCCGGCTCGCTCCACGTCGAGCTCGCGGAGGGTTGGACCCGAGGCGGCGTTGGGGTGGAGACCGCGGATCCTGCCGCCAGGAGCGAAGCGGTGGGCCTGTCCGCGGCGATGGCCGACGCCGAAGGCGGCTGGCTGTTCGAGCCCGGAGCATCCATCGCCCGTCGAACGATCCCCGTTGCCGCAGACGACCAGGTGGAGACGTGCGCCCACTGCCACGCGCGACGCACCACCATCAGGCAAGGTCGCGTGGCCGGCCGACCACTCCTCGACTCGGACATGGTGAGCCGTCTCGATCCGCTCCTGTACCACGCGGACGGCCAGATTCTCGACGAGGTCTACGTCTACGGATCGTTCGTCCAGAGCCGCATGTACGCGGCCGGGGTGCGCTGCTCGGACTGCCACGACCCACACACCCTCGAGCTCCGACGGCCCGGCAACGCGCTCTGCGCCGGGTGTCATCTACCGTCGGCCTACGACGTGCCGGACCATCACTTCCACCCGGCGGAGTCCCCGGCCGCCCGGTGCGTGACGTGCCACATGCCGGTCACGACGTACATGGAGATCGACCCGCGGCGCGATCACTCCATGCGCGTTCCCCGACCTCACCTCGGCGCCGAGATCGGCACGCCCGACGCGTGCACGGAGTGCCACTCCGGCGAAGGCGTTGAGTGGACCGTGGCCGCGGTGGAGCGGTGGTACGGCGTCCCGGATAGCGCGGACGAGGCGCGCATGGACGTCGCGCGCGCCCTCCACGCGGGCCGGCGAGCGCTGCCCGGCGCGGCCGACCTGCTCCGGAACGTGGCCGCCGACCCCGAGGAACCGGGCATCGTGCGCGCCACCGCCCTGGTGCTCGCGGGCGCCCAGCCTTCCCGGGCGACCCTGGACGCGCTCCGGAAGGCGGCGGGCGACCCGGACCCGATGGTTCGCCTCGGCGCCGTCGCCGGACTCGCGGGGATGCCTCCCCAGGCCCGGCCCGGGGTGGCCCTCCCGCTCCTGGAGGACTCGATCCGGGCCGTACGCCTGGAAGCGGCACGCGTGCTCTCGCCGGTGCCCGCTGCCGGTCTGACCGAGAGCCAGCGACGGCTCCTGCGCGCGGCGTCCGACGAATACGAGGCCGCGCTCGCGGTTCACGCCGACGACCCCGCCCAGCGCATGAACCTGGGCGTCTTTCGCGCCGAGCGCGGCCTGGCCTCGGAGGCGGAGTCGGCGTATCGGGAGGCCCTCGCCCTCGATCCGACGTTCGCCCCGGCGTACGTGAACCTCGTCGACCTGTACCGCGCAACCGGCCGCGAACGGGACGGCGAGGCCCTGCTCGAGCGGGCGCTCGAGATGTCGCCCGACGACCCGGCCCTCCTTCACGCCCGCGGCCTCCAGCTCGTGCGCCTCGGTCGGCTCGACGACGCCCTCGTCGCCCTCCAGGCGGCCGCGCAGCAGGCCCCGGAAGACCCCCGATACGCCTACGTCCTCGGCGTCGCCCTCGACTCCCGCGGGGACTCCGATGGAGCGCGGGCCGTGCTGGAAACCGCTCTCGCCGGACATCCCGGACATCGCGAACTGCTGTTTATGCTGGCGTCCATGAGCCGGGACCGGGGAGACGTCGTTTCGGCCCGCGCGTACGCGGAGCGGCTGCTCGCCGTGGCGCCGGACGATCCCGCCGTCGTCGACTTCGTCGCGTCGCTCGCCGGAGGGTGAGCCAGGTCCCACCCCCCGAGCGCTGCGGACGACCTTCATCACCTCTCCCCTCCGACACGCAATCTCGTAAGATTTCCCGTTTCCCATTCGATCACGCTCGCACGAGGAGTCCCCCGTGGCCGGTGTTCTTGAGCAGCTGAAGACGATCCGTGAGAAGTCCGGCGGCGAGATCCGCACGACCGGGCTCGACGACAACACCATCTGCCATTTCGTGTCGCACGACCCCTCACTGCGGCAGGCCGTCGACTCGGCCACGGAGCAGTTCGATACCCTGTCGCGGGAGTTTCCCGAGCTCATCCACCTGCCGGAACTCGAGCAGATCGCCGAGATCGAGAAGCACCTGATCAACTTCTACGCGGACGACACGGTGAACCCGTACGTGTCGCTCGCGGCCGCCGGGCCCTGGATCGTCACGACGAAGGGAGCGGTGCTTCACGACAACGGCGGATACGGGATGCTCGGCTTCGGGCACACCCCGGAGCCCATCACCGAGGCCATGTCCCGGGACCAGGTCATGGCCAACGTCATGACGCCCAGCTTCGCCCAGCTTCGCCTGGCGAAGGCCCTCGAGGCCGAGATCGGCCAGACGCGGAAGGACGGCTGCCCCTTCACGCACTTCGTCGCCATGAACTCCGGGTCGGAATCCGTCGAGGTAGCGAGCCGCATCTCCGACGTGAACGCCAAGATGCTCACCGACGGCGGCGGCCGTTACGAGGGGCGTCCGGTGAAGAAGATGTCACTCGACGGAGGCTTCCACGGCCGCACGGGACGAGCCGCGCAGTTCTCCGACTCCAGCGGCGGCACGTACCACAGGTATCTCGCGACCTTCCGTAACGAGCACCTGCTCACCGTCGTGCCGAACGACGTCGAAGACCTGAAAGCCCACTTCCGGAAGGCCGAAGACGAGGGGTACTTCATCGAGGCCTTCTTCATGGAGCCGGTCATGGGCGAAGGGAACCCCGGCGTGGCCATCACGCCCGAGTTCTACGCCGTCGCACGTGAGCTCACCAGGGAGCATGGCTCCCTCTTCCTCGTCGACTCGATCCAGGCCGGCCTGCGCACCACGGGCTACCTGTCCGTCGTGGACTCTCCCGGGTTCCAGGACCTCGAGGCGCCCGACATGGAGACGTACTCGAAGGCGCTCAACGCTGGCCAGTACCCGCTCTCCGTGCTCGCTCTGAACGAGCGTGCCGCGCACCTCTACAAGAAGGGCATCTACGGCAACACGATGACCGCGAACCCGCGCGCCATGGATATCGGCACGGCGGTGCTGCAGATGGTGACGCCGGAAGTGCGCCGCAACATCGTCGAGCGGGGCGAGGAATTCGTCGCCAAGCTCGAGGCCCTGGCCGAGGAGCTCGACGGGAAGATCACGAAGGTGGAAGGAACGGGCCTCCTGTTCTCGTGCGAGCTCGACCCGTCCTACAAGGCTTACGGCTCGGGCAGCGCCGAGGAGTACATGCGCACGAAGGGTGTCGGGGTGATCCACGGCGGCGAGAACTCGCTCCGTTTCACTCCGCACTTCAACGTGACGTCCGAGGAGGTCGACCTCATCGTGGCGCACGTGAAGGACGCGGTCCTCCACGGGCCGCGCCGGGCGAGCTGACGGTCACCCCCCGCCTGCCGGTCTCGTCGGCACGGCGGGGGCGGCGCGGGGGTCTTCCGTGATCTCGGCGGTCCAACCGATCTCCACCGCCCCGTCGAGCGAGCGGGCGGTGGGACACTTGCTCACGTGGGACGCCAGAGCCCGGTCGACCACCCCGCGATCCGCGCCCGCCGGAAGGCGAAGGGTGTAGTGCACGTCGATCCGCGTCAGGACGATGATGCGGTCCACCACCTCGTTGGTGCCCTCCACCGTGCAGTTGAGGTCACCGTCGGCAACCTTGATCCCGCGCACCTCCAGTGCGCCGTTGAGCGTTCCGAGTAGTCAGCCGGCGGCCGCGGCCACGAGGTAGTCCACGGGCAGCGGGAGGTTGGGCTGCGAATCCAGTCCGTAGTGGGCCTTGATGGGCCCGTGCACGCCGAAGTCGACGACCGTGCCCTCTTCCAGCGTTGCGCGCCTGTGCAGCCCGTCGAACTTCTCGACGGACGCGCGGGCGATGTAGATCGGTTCAGCCATGACCTGCTCACTCCTCGGTTCGATGACGTGCGAACTGGCCGGAGCGCCGTCTGCGCTCCCTGACCCCTTCACCGCCGCATCCCGTACTGACGACGCACGGCCAGCGCGAGCTCTGCGAGCGCACGTCCCATGCTCACCACCAGCGGCGCGCCAGGGTCCACCATCTGCCTCATCGACTCCAGGGTCGCGTGCAGGTCGGGTTTCGGCCATCGGTGCGCGGTCGGCGAAAGGGGTGCGATGTCAGCCGGGGACGGGTTCGCTAGTCTAAGCCTTCGTCGGTCCCGTCGGCCAATCCGGACCACGGATCGGGCGGTCCCGGTTCGAAGCCGATGCAGGCGAACACGGGAAGCGCAGGGTAGCGGCGGAATCGAGCGTCGTCGCGCGAGCGGCCGCACAGCCAGAACCGCGAGCCTCGGCGATTTCCGGTCACCCGGTGGTGCCTGCACAGGCTGCACAGCCCCGCCGGGTACGAGGGGGGTCGGGGCGCGCCGGTCACGGGGCCACCTCGTCGACGCGCATGCCGACGTACCCGACCTGCCGCTGCGCGTCGCCCCCGCGGTGCGAGAACAGCGCACTGCCCGTGCAGCGCGTGCAGTGCTCGGAGACCGTCACGTGCCTGGGGGTGACGCCGTCCGCTACCGCCCTGCGGGCCAGGACCGCGCGGACGTCGATCGGCGTGGGGCGCGGTGGTGCCGCCTCGCCGAGCGCGTCGAAGACCTCGGCGCCCACTTCGTAACAGCGGCCGCAGATGG
>JAURER010000010.1 GCA_030827315.1 Gemmatimonadota bacterium
CAGGTCGAGCTGGACACTGGCGAGCGGTTCGAACAAGCGGCGACGATGTCGGATGGAGCGCAACTCATCTACTACCGGGCCTGGTACGGGCCGTCGCGCTGAGTCCTGGCCGCCACGCGGTGGGTGTTCAGACGCCATGCGTCGCTCAGCGGGGCTTCCGGAACAGTCGGTCCGCCACGGTGACGACCACTGGCGTGCCCACGACGAGGAGCACGAATCCGGCCGCGTTGGCCGCGCCTGATCCGCGCCCGACGGTGGAGAGCGAGTAGACGTATCCCGGAATCAGGGCCATGGCGGCTCCGGCCAGAGCCGGCCCGGGCCGTCCTATGGAGCGCTCGGTCCGCCCCCCGAAGCGCGCGCCGAGGGCCGCGCCCATCGCAGGCAGGGCGAGTGCCGTCAACGCCGCGACTGTGGTACCCAGCGCACTGCAGGCCGTCACGATCTCCTGCATGGGGTCGATCGTGATGCACTCGCGTCCGAGCCCTACGCCCGCGGCCAGGCCGAGCGTCGAGCCCACGAAAGCTGCCGCAGCGGTGCGCACGGCCGGGTGTCCCCGCGGATCCTGTGACCAGTCGAACGTCCGGCGTCCGAGGGTCCGGCCGTCCGGCCGCCCGACTCCGAGCCGATCTGCCCCGGGCCGCGGATCTTGCGTCTCGATGAGCAACACACCGTAGAGCGATCCCGTTCCGTAGCGGGCGCCTGCCTCCCCTGGTGCCAGGAACTCGATTCGCTGGATCGTGTTCAGGGCCATCGTCCCGTACGCAAAGTTCGGATTCGATACAGGGACGCCGTCCAGGACGAGGAGTGGGTGGTTGCAGGGCCCGCGCTCCATGAGCGAGATGTCCCCCGCACCGCGGAACTCCAGGCAGATGTCCGAGCCCGCGAGGTTGTTGTTCTGCCGCATGCGAACCCCCGGCACTGTCGCGACGATGAGGTCGCCGATGTGCCGGCTCGAGCCGAGGGCGCTCTCGATCTGGGCCCGCGTCACCTCGTTGCGGCTCGAGCCCCGGGCGCGCACCCGCCAGTCCTCCATGGAGAGCGAGCGGACCTCGACCGGAGCCAGTTCGATCGCCTCGGGCGCCAGCCGTAATTGGAGCGAGAGATCGAGCGACGGGTCGAGCGTGAATTCGTACTCCTGCTGCCCGTACGCGAGGTGGCCCACCCGGAGCGTCCACGTGCCGGCTTCCAGGCCCCGAAGCGTGAATCGACCCTCCGCGTCCGTCACGGCGGTGACGTCGGTGCCGACCACCATGACGGTCACGCCTTCGATACCTCGTTCGCTCGGGAAGTCGAGAACGACCCCGGGAAGGTTCCGCGCCTGCCCGGACGCGAGAGCCGGGAGCATCAGCCCGAAAAACGTGACGAAGGCGAGGTGCGCAAGCCTTAGGGAGACGGAGGTGGCCACTCGAGGCTGGCTCCAGGGGGACGAGGATGGGCGAAGCGCCCAGCTTGAAGATACGTCGCCGGTGCCCGGTTCTGTCAGGGGGTGCGTGGAGCGGGCTCGCTTACCCCTGCCCGCTCGAGGTGGCATCCGGCAGGGTGGGCCCGTGCAGGTGGACGGGCGCTCCCCGAGGATGCGCGCGGAGGTTGATCATCTCCACGAACATCGAGAATCCCATGGCGAAATAGATGTAGCCCTTCGGGATGTGCTGCCCCATTCCGTCGGCCACGAGCGACATGCCGATGAGGAGGAGGAAGGAGAGCGCCAGGACCTTCACGGTCGGGTGCGCGCTCACGAACGCGCTCACGCGCTCCGCGGCGAGGATCATGAAGGCTCCCGCGACCAGAACCGCGATCACCATCACGGGAAGGTGGTTCGCGACGCCGACCGCCGTGATGACGGAGTCGAGGGAAAACACGATGTCGAGCACGGCGATCTGGATGATCACGGCCATGAAGGACGCGTGCTGCGAAACGGCGCGACCCGCCTCGGCACCCTCCAGCTTGTGGTGGATCTCCCGGGTCGACTTGAACAGGAGGAAGACTCCGCCCGTGATCAGGATCAGGTCCCGGCCCGAGATCTCGTGACCCAGAACGGTGAACAGCGGCGCGGTGAGCCGCATGATCCACACGATCGAGAAGAGCAGGAGGATCCGCGTCGAGATCGCGATGGTCAGTCCGAGGCGACGCGCCCGCGCTCGGAGGTCCTCCCGCACGCGGTCGGCCAGGATGGCCACGAAGATGATGTTGTCGATCCCGAGGACGATCTCGAGGATGGTGAGCGTGAGCAGGGCGACCCACGCTTCGGGGCTGCTGGTCCACTCGAGCATCGGCTTGTGGGGTTAAGGGAGACGTCGCGCGCGGTTCGTGCGCGAGAAAGGTACGGCCCCTCCGGCCCCAACCCCAAGCCTCGTCGAGGCCCGGGTGGTCCGGGAGGATGTCCGAAGACGGGCCCCGGAGTGGGGCGCACGAGCAGGGACGCGAGGATCCGCCGTCGGAAAACGGGGAGGTGGCTCCGCGTCGGCGACGGGGATCGCGATCGTTTCGTCGGCCCCACGGCTTCGCGCCGAACCCGTGGGATGCGTCCCGCGCCTGCTTGGTGCGGAATAAAAATATTGCTTTGACAAATCAAAATGATTTATCTATTCAGCCATGTCCGATGTCGCACTCCTCTCGTCGGCCCTCAGCCGGTTGCAGCACGCGTGCCGCGTGCCGGGCCTGGCCGACGCCGGGAGTGGTGTGCGGCTCACGGACAAACAGCTTCGGACGCTCCGGCAACTCGACCTCGTAGACCCGGTGATGGTGACCGAGCTCGCGGAATACCTCGGGGTGACCGCGTCCACGATGTCCCTGAACCTGGGGCGCCTCGAAGCGGACGGTTTTGTGAGCCGGGCCCGCGACCCCGCGGATCGCCGGGTGATGAACGTGCTCCTTACGGGCCAGGGGGCGCGAGTGCTCGAGCGCGCGGAGGCGCTCGAGCCCGTACGAATCGCCGATCTCCTCGATGCGCTGCGACCCGAGGATCGACGTCGGGCCCTGGAGGGGCTGGCGCTTCTCGCAGACGCGGCCGACGTGGTCACGGCACGCGGAGACGCCTACCTGGAAGCGCTGTAGGGGCCGCGGTGACCGTCGTCAGGCAACACCCACCGGTGACGTAGCGCACGGCTCGATCCCGCCGCTTCGGCGTCGCCGGGATCGGGCCCGCGACGTTTCCCGTCAGGCCGAGTCGACCTTCGACGTCTCCCGTTCCCAGGGCTCGGCCAGCTCCGGAAACTCGTTGGGCAGATTGTACGCCCTCGCCACGAACTCCGGGTCTTCCTGATCGCGACGCTCGAACGTGAGGAACTCGTAGTAGCCACACCGGGGGCCGTCCGGGTGGCCGCGGCATACCGACGGCCTCGCCCGATGCACGGTACAGAGCCGCGTCTTCGGGTCGAGGAGCGTGCATGCGCTGCCGAAGATTTCGTCGCGCTGGTGCCGCATGACGCGCTCCCTGCGGCTCATGCCCGGCTTCGTGAAGCGGCGTCGCGCCTCCTCTTCCGGAATGTCGAAGTGACGCGCGAGTCTCTGCACGTCACGCCGCGTGATCGGAATGCGCGGGTAGGTGCAGCAGTACGACGGACACTTCAGGCAGTCGTACAGCACGGGGAGTTTTCTGGACAAGCGGCGCCTCGGTTCTAGAGCTCGTCGACACGTTCGAAGATGTGCACGCCGCGGTCCTGCAGGTGTCGCTGAACCGCCTCGAAGCACGCCCGATCGCGTCCGACGATCTCCGGTGGGGCCAGGCCGGGCTTCGACCACAGGCCCCGGGCCACGAGGTTGGCCATCGCCGTGCACGTATACCCGGTCGTGCGCGCCATGGACATGGTCTCGGTGTCGGGGTTGTAGTGGTCGAGAAGGTTGTACGTGAAGCGGAGCCTCTTTCCGTCCTTGACCCCTTCGACGACGATGCGAATGACGGTGATATCGGGCTCTCCCTCCTCGAAGCTCCAGGCGTCGAAGAGCAAGGCCTCGGCCACGTCCCGGGGGCGAACCGCCCCGGAAGCCGCCTGGATTTCCGTGGTCGAGAAGAAGCCGGAGTCACGGAGAAGCTTCATGTGCATCGCGTGACCCGGATACCGCATCGTCTTTTCGACCATCGTGGGCGTGGAACTCGTGCGCAGCAGGGATCTCAGCCCGTCGGTGTTGAACGCCTCGAGCGACCCCAGGCCGGGAAAGTTCACCAGCTCGATGTCGGAGAGCGCCGGCATGGTCACGTCGACGCCGTTGCGTCGCATGCGCGCCGGGCGGACGTATTCCTGAATCACGTCACCCGGAGAGAACGGGGCCTTGTACTCCCAGGGCCAGGTGCGCTCCACGGGCAGGCCGCCGACGTACGCCTCGAAGGAGAGCGTCTCGTCGAGATGCTCCTCCAGATGTCCGAGCGTCAGATTCGTGAGCCCCGGTGCGACACCACAGTCGAACAGACAGGGTACGCCAGCCTCGGCCGCCAGCTCCTGGAGCCCGAACGCGTCCTCGGGAAAGAACGAGATGTCGACGATCGGCTTTCCGGCCTGCAGCACCTGCTCCACGGTGCGGTAACCCATGAATCCGGGGACGGCTCCGACGACCAGGTGGGCGTCCTGCACGGCCCGGGCCACCGTCTCCCCCTTGGAGAGGTCCGCGACGACGCCGTCGGCTCCGAACTCCGTCATCCGGTCCACGGCCACGGGGTCGATGTCGACCACCAGTACCTCGAAGTCGTCTTCAGCGGCGAGGTCGCGCACGATCGCGCTTCCGACCCGGCCCCCACCCAGCACCACGATGTTCAGGATCCGTCCTCCGTCCGATGACTCACGACGTCGGAAAAAATCAGTCCAGACTCGGGCGGCTGTGCAAGGGGGGCGAGGCTGTCCGTCATAAGGTTGGAGTGGGTGAGACCCCTATGCTTCAGGGAGGCCGGTGCGATGAAACGTACGGGGCGATCGAACGGCGCCATCGCTGTGGCACGGGCCGCGCTCGGCATCGTGACTGCGCTGCCCGAGCTCTCCGAGGTCTTAGAAAAGCAGGAGCGCCTTGTGATCGCGGGCCGCCACCTTAGTCTGGAAATCGGAGACACGGGGGTCGAGCGAGTGAGCCGCGGGGAAATTGACGAGACGGTGGCGGCCATCCGTCGTGGCCCCCTTCAGTGACGCGCGTGCCGACCCTGCGACGGGAGCCAGGATGAGCGGTATCGACTGGAACGACCTGTACCGGACCACCTTCCCGGAGCTCGTCCGCTTCCTTCACCGAAAAGTGTGGGATGCGGAGCGGGCCCGGGACCTCGCCCAGGAAGCGTTCGTCCGAGCGCTTCAGCACGAGCCGAGACGTCCGCGGGCGTGGCTCTTTCAGGTGGCGGCGAATCTCGCGCGCGACGAGGCGCGCACCGTCATCCGACGCAAGAAGCACCTCGTACTGCTCAAGACCGAGGCGGAGTCGCAGGAGGCCGCGTCGTCGGACCCGTCGGGCGAGCTCGCCGAGCAGGAGCGCTGGGCTCGGGTACGCCGGGCGCTCGACACGCTCTCGGAAAAGGATCGGGAGGCGCTCCTGCTCTGGGACGCGGGACAAAATTACACGGAAATCGCGAACCAGCTCGACCTCGCGGTCGGCGCCGTGGGCACCACCCTGGCGCGGGCCCGCAAGCGGCTGGCGAAAGCCTATTCAGAGGGGGAGAAGACGAATGTCGCACGTCGATGAAGGTGCGCTGCACGCGTACCTGGACGGGGCGCTGGACGAATATCCTGCCACGGAAGCCGATCGCATCCGTGCGCACCTCGACACGTGCTTCGAATGTGCCGGACGACTCGAGGAGGAGCGACGGGTGCGCGGCGACGCACACGCGATCCTGGCGCTCGCGGCGCCGGAGGTCGACCTGCCCGGACTCGAGGAGCTCCGGGCGTACGTCGAGCGGACCCGCCGCGTCCGTTCTCCAGCCGCGGCGCGTCTCTGGCGGATCGGCTGGGCCGCCTCGGTGGTCCTCGCGCTGGGCACGGGGTGGCTCGTGCGAGGGCAGACGGGTCCGGGCGCCCGGATGACGGCACCGCTCCCGGAGGCCTCGGCCTTCGTGGAGCTGGGTGGCACGGCGCCGGATGTCGCCGAGCCGGCCGCCGGCGTCGAGGCGCCGGCGGGCCTCGGGGCCGACGCCCCGACCGAGCCCGCCGTCCGTGGCCCGGCGGAATCCCGCGTGGTGCAGGCGCTCCCGGCGAAGGCATCCGGCCCTGGGGTCGCGGAGAACGATGCCACTGCCAGCACGGTCGCGACGGCGGCGCCCGGGCCCGCCCCGGCGGTGATGGCCACGACCGACGTCGTGCTCCCTGCACCGGCCGATCGCATGGCCACTCAGTCGCTGGATGTCGTGGCGTCGGCCGAAGTGGTCGCGCTCCCTGTAGCGCCGGTCGCCGGGGCTGGGGCGGGCGCTGCGGCAGCCGGCGAGGTGACGCTCGCGGATGCGGCGGTCACCGCGAGCCGCGAGGAGCCCTCGCGCGCGCGCTCGGCCTCGCCGGTGGCGATGACCTCGGCGATGGAACGCGCGGAGGCCACGGTGCGCCGGCCGGTGACCGAGGACGATGCAATCGATCGCTCGGTCCCCTCGCTCGTCGTAGCGGGCCTCGAGGTCGTGTCGGTAACCAACCTCGGACTCGGCACGACGGCCAGTGGAGTTCATGTTGTGCAGCGCCTCGCGACCGGCGTTCTGGTGGAGATCTGGCACCTGGAGCCGGAGGTCGACCGCGACGTGCTGCCCGCCCGGCCCGGCGGCGTGGAGGAGGTGGCGGAGCGGACCGAGGCAGGGTGGATCGTGATCCGCGGGGCGACGACGGCAGACGAGCTTTCCGGGCTTCTGGCCTCCCTGCGCTCGGCCGGAAGGTGAGTCCGGGCGGCCGCAGGAGGTCCGAGGGCTGACGAAGCGCACGCTTCATTCGAACTTGGAGGCCCGGGCTCCCGCGTGAGGTGGATGGGGGCCCCTTCCTCGCCAGGAGCGAACATGAAGAGATCGGGACTCGCGGCGCTCGTCCTCGCGCTGCTGCCCTCGGTGGCCACCGCGCAGCACGAAGCGCTCGAGGCGGGTGCGCGCACCATCTCACAGGCGGACTTCGCGTGGCGGGTCGGTGTCATGGCGCACGACTCGATGCAGGGCCGCGGCACGCCGAGCACCGGACTCGACATGACTGCGGAGTGGATCGCGTCCGAGTTCCGGCGCCTCGGGCTGCGAGGAGGGGCCGAAGGCGGAGGCTTCGTTCAGCGGTATCCGCTCGAGACCCGCGAGTTGGACACCGACCGGTCGGCGTTCGCGGCGGGTGCCGCGCGACTCGCCTTCGGGGCCGACCTGCTCCCGCTCTTCGGCAGCGTCGAGGAGGGGGTGGCCGCAGGTGAGATCGCCCTCGTATCGGGGTCGGGCGGCCTGGGTCGAGCGGCGCGGCGTTCCGTGCGCGGACGCCACGCCGTGCTGGTCCGTGCGGCCGGCACGAACGAAATGGACCGCGCGACGTACCGGCTCGCCGGCGAGCTCCGATCGGCGGGCGCGCTCTCGGTGCTCGTCACGAGTGACGCCGACGAGGAGGCATGGAATGCGGACGCCGCCCGCGCCCTCCGTCCCTCGGTCACAAAGGGATGGGGAGCGGATGGCGCGCGCGACTCGGGCCGCAGTGCGGACTTCCGGCCCATGCTTCAGATCCGGACGGCGTCCCTGGAGCGTGCGCTTGCCGGGAGGGGTGTGGACATCCGCGCGCTCGTGGCCCGCGCTCGCGAAGGCATCGAGGTGCTCGCGGTCACCGACCTCCCTGCGACGCTGATCCAGCGTGCCCGGAAGGGTTCGGCGACGGCGCCGAACGTCATCGGGATCCTGGACGGAAGCGACCCCGATCTGAGGAACGAGTACGTCGTCTACTCCGGCCACATGGACCATGTGGGCGTGGGAGCGCCCGATGAGTCGGGCGACTCCATCTACAACGGCGCCGACGACGACGCGTCGGGCACCGCCGCCGTCATCGAGGTGGCGGAGGCCCTGGCCTCGCTCGATGCCGCGCCGCGCCGGTCGATGCTTTTCGTCATCGTGAGCGGCGAGGAGCAGGGGCTGTGGGGGAGTGAGTGGTTCTCCGAGAATCCTACGCTGCCGCTCTCGGCGATGGTCGCGAACCTGAACGCCGACATGGTCGGCAGGAACTGGCCGGACACGATCGTGGCCATCGGAAAGGAGCACTCCGACCTGGGGGCGACGCTCGAACGGGTCAACGCCGCGCATCCGGAGGTGGGCATGACGGCCATCGACGACCTCTGGCCCGAAGAGCGTTTCTACTTCCGTTCGGACCACTTCAACTTCGCGCGAAAGGGCGTTCCGATCCTCTTCTTCTTCAACGGGACCCACGAAGACTATCATCGGCCGAGTGACGAGCCCGACCGGATCGACGGGGAGAAGGCGGCGCGCATCGCGCAGCTTCTGTACTGGCTGGGAATCGAGATCGCGAACGCCCCCGAGCGCCCGAAGTGGAATCCGGAGTCCTACGCCCGGATCGTGTCCGAACGATGAGCGCGCCGGGCTTCTTCGAAGTTCTGGAAGGGTGGGACGGTGTGGGGGTGGTGGTGCGTCACGACCAGCCGACGGGCACCTGGATCTTCATCGCGCTTCACGACGACACGCTCGGGCCGGCCACGGGCGGATGCAGAATGAAGGTGTACGACCGGCCCGAGGACGGCCTCGCCGATGCGCTCCGCCTGTCGGAGGGGATGACGCACAAGTGGGCTGCGATGGACTTCCCGTTCGGTGGGGGTAAGTCTGTCCTCGCCATCCCTCACGCGCTCGAGGGTGCCGAGCGGCGCGGGTTGCTGCACCGTTTCGGCGAGCTCATGAACTCGCTCGGCGGTCGATACGGCACCGGAGCGGACCTCGGCACCACGGTCGAGGACATGCAGACGATCGCCGAGGTGTCGGAGTACGTCATCGGCGTGCACGGGAGGACGGAAGGGCCCATGGATCCGAGCCCGTTCACCGCACTCGGCGTCTTCGAAGGGATCCGCTCGGCGCTGCGGCACCGGTTCGGAAGTGGCGATTTCGCCGGGCGCTCCGTGCTGGTCGAGGGTGTCGGGGCGGTCGGTGGTCCGCTCGCCGAGCGCCTGGCGGGAGCGGGCGCGACACTGCTCGTGGCGGACATCGACACCGAGCGTGCGGCGTCGGTGGCCCGGGCCCTGGGAGGTATGTCCGTGCGCCTGGCCGACGTGCCGTCGACGGAGTGCGACGTCTACGCACCCTGCGCGGTGGGCGCGACGCTCAATGCCGAAACGATTCCCGAGCTTCGTTGTGCGATCGTGGCCGGAGCCGCGAACAACCAGCTGGCGGCTCCCGAGGATGCCACCCGGCTTCTGGAGCGGGGCATTCTCTACGCGCCCGACTACGTCATCAACGGTGGCGGTGCCATGGCGTTCACCTCGATCTATATGGGCGCGGACGATCTGGCCGAGGTCGAGCGGCGGGTGCGCTCCATCGGAGAGAGCCTCGACACGATCTTCGCCGAAGCTGCAGAGCGGGGCGCCTCTCCCGTCGTGGGGGCCCAGGCGCACGTCGCCCGGGTACTCCAGCGCGGACCCCGGCCGCGCTGATCAGCGACGCCCCCCGGGGGCGGGCCAGGGCGTGCGGCCGTCGGATCGCGAGGACGGACGTCTCAGTTTGGCGGGCCGTCGTCCACCGGCACCTCCGGGAAGAGGTGCTCGAGGTTCAGGTACCGGAGGATTCGCGCCGTCCGAAGCGGGATGGAGCGCCCCCAGACGAGGTCGTCGGGGTTCGTGTGGAGACGCGCCGTGAGAATCAGCGCGAGGATACCGAGGTTGGCCTGCTCCACTCCGGTGAAGTCGAAGACCACGTGGGTCTTTTCCTGGTACTTCCCGTCGTCGTGTCGCATGGCTGCCGCCCTTTTGGTTCTCGGTCACTTCCTTTCGAGGCCAACCTATTAATACTTCAAGAGTCATGCCATGTGCGACTCGCGCGATGCTGCGATCGTAGCGATCTGGTGTGCCGCATGCGGGAGGGCGATACTGTGGGGAAGAATTCAAGGAGGAGGCCGAAAAGCTCGATGCTGCGTGCGGTCGTGATGCTCGCTGCGGGGTGCGTCTGCGTCCCGGCCCTGTCGGCACAAGATTCCGAGCGAGCGGACTATTTTCGTGCCGTCGCCGGGCACTTCAACATGCCGGCGCACGAGGTGACGATCCTCGGGGAGTGGCCACTGCCGGCCGACGAGATCCCGGTCGTCCTCTTCATCGCACGCAGGTCCGGGGTGTCCCCGGAAGCGGTCGTCGCGCTCCGCGAATCAGGACAGAGCTGGGCGGCTCTGACCCGCAGGTACCGGATCACGCCTGCCGCCCTCCACGTTCCCATCCGTGACGACGCCCCGGCCGGTGGGCTGGCGGGGGCGTACGACCAGTACCGGTCCATACCCGTGGCGCAGTGGGACGGGCTGGCGCTCTCGGACGCGGAGATCATCGGTCTGGTCAACGTCCGCATCCTCTCCCAGGTGCTTCGGCTCTCCGCCGAGCAGGTCGCCGCGGCTACGGGCTCCACGGCCACGTACGTCGAGCTCTACGCTCGCCTACGCAGGTGAGCGGAGACCCCGTGCCCCGTCCTTTCCCGTCGTTGCCGCGAGCCGAGTTCACTTCCCTCTCCTGGGAGGAAAAGCCCGTCGACGAGATGCGCGCCGCGGCGCGTGCCTTTCTCGAGACGATGCGGGGCCGCAGGACGGTGCGTGACTTTTCCGACCGTGCCGTGCCGCGGGACATCATCGAGAGCTGCTTGCTCGCGGCAGGCACCGCGCCGAACGGCGCGAACCGTCAGCCATGGCGGTTCGTGGTGGTCGGCGATCCCGATGTGAAGCGCAGGCTTCGCGAGGAAGCCGAGATCGAGGAGCGCGCGTTCTACGCGGGTAAAGCGCCCCAGGAGTGGCTCGATGCGCTCGCCCACCTCGGCACGGACGAGCAGAAGCCGTTCCTGGAGCGAGCGCCGTGGCTCATCGTGATCTTCGCGGAGAGCTACGAAGTCGGCGCGGACGGCTCGAAGGCCAAGAACTACTACGTCACCGAGTCGGTGGGCATCGCGACCGGGATGCTCATCACCGCGCTGCATCACGCGGGGTTGGTCACGCTCACGCACACGCCTTCGCCCATGAAGTTCCTCAACACATTGCTGGGCCGACCGGACAATGAGCGTCCCTTCCTGATCCTCGTGACCGGGTACCCGGAAGAGGGCGCGACCGTGCCGAAGATCACCAAGAAACCCATCGACGGGATCGCACTTTTCGTCGAGTAGCGAGCGCGGACGTCCGTAGCACGCAGCTCGGAAGAGCAGGAGGCACTTGGGCCAGGACGTATCGGGAGAAGCACGGACGCCCGCCCAGACGCGGAGCTTCACGAAAGCGCTGCTGCGTGACCTCATGGCACTCGAGCGGATGCTCTCGGAGGGCGCCTTCGAGACCGGAATCCGGCGTATCGGGGCAGAGCAGGAGATGTTCCTGGTCAACGAGGCGTGGAGACCGGCATCGTCCGCGCTCGACGTGCTGGAGCGACTCCAGGGGCCCTACACCACCGAGCTCGCGCTCTACAACCTCGAGGCCAACGTCGAGCCGCGCGTTCTGTCGGGAAGCTGCTTCTCGGATCTCGAACAGCGCGTGTCCGAGCTCGTCCTCGGAGCTCGTGAGGTGGCACGTGGGATCGGCTCGGAGATCGTCCTGACCGGGATCCTCCCGACGCTGTCGAAGTCTGATGTCACACTCGCGAACATCACGCCGCGAGCCCGGTACTTCGCGCTCAACGAGGCGTTCGCGCATGCGCGCGGGGGCGAGCCCTACAAGGTTCGTATCCAGGGAAGCGACGAGCTGTACACCGAGCACGTGTCCGTCATGCTCGAGTCCTGCAACACCAGCTTCCAGGTCCACCTCCAGGTGGACCCCGACGAATTCGCGCTCGTGTACAACATCGCGCAGCTCGTCACCGCACCCGTGATGGCGGCGGCGGTCAACTCTCCGGTGCTCTTCGGGCGCCATCTCTGGGACGAAACGCGGATCGCGCTCTTCCAGCAGTCGATCGACACACGGCGCGGCTCGGTGCACATGCGTGACATGTCACCACGCGTCCGATTCGGGGAGGCGTGGATCGCACACGGCGTCACGGACCTGGTGGAGGAAGACATCTCCCGATTCGGCGTGATGCTCACGAGGGAGGTCACCGAGGACCCCATCGCGATGCTCGATCGCGGTGAGGTCCCGGCGCTTCAGGCGTTCTGCCTCCACAATGGGACGGTCTACCGGTGGAACCGCCCCTGCTACGGCGTGGGTGGAGGAAAGCCACACCTGCGGATCGAGTGCCGCGTCATACCTTCCGGCCCGACCGTGCTTGACGAGGTCGCCAACGCCGCCTTCTGGATCGGACTCGTCCTGGGAGCGGCGGCGGAATACGGCGACATTCGGAGCAGGATTGACTTCGCCGACGCCAAGTCGAATTTCCTCGCTGCGGCGCGGAACGGCCTCAGGGCGGGGTTCCGGTGGCTCGATGGTGAAGTGATGAGCGCCCGGCAGCTCATTCTGACAGAGACCCTGCCCCTGGCGCGCGCCGGACTGAAGCAGGCCGGGGTGGACGCCGTCGACATCGACCGGTATCTCGGCGTCGTTCAGGGGCGTGTGGAGTCGGGCACGACGGGGTCCCGGTGGATGGTCCGCTCGCTCCAGGGCATGAAGGGCAAGGGTACGCGTTCGGAGCGGCTCGCGGCGGTGACCGCCGGCGCGGTCGCCCGCGAGCAGTCGGGCGCCCCGTGCCACGAGTGGACGGATGCGGAACTCAGGGAAGCAGGAGGCTGGCGTCTGCCGTACGAGAGCATCGAGCAGGTGATGACGACGTCGCTCTTCACGGTCCACGAGGAGGAGCTCGTCGACATGGTGGCCTTCCTCATGGCCAGGCAGCGGATCCGCCACGTCCTCGTGGAGGACGAGCAGCACGGACTCGTGGGGATCGTGTCGTACCGGTCGGTGCTGCGGCTCATGGCGGAAGGGTTCGACCCCGCGCGGCAGGAGGCGCCCCCCGTCCGGGACATCATGGAGCGCAACCCGGTCACCGTGACTCCCGAGACGCCAACGCTCGAAGCCATCGACATCATGAGGCAGCACCAGGTCTCCGCCCTTCCCGTGGTGAACGAGGGAAAGCTCGTCGGGATCGTGAGCGAGTCGGACTTCATTCCGCTCGCCTATGATCTGCTGGGCGAACGACTGGGACGCAGGGGCTGATGCCGGGGAGCGGAGTCATCGACGCGGGGCGAGGGACGACGGTGGAGGACAGGGTTCTCGGAGCCCTGGGTGGAGCGCGCCCGGGCCCGACGCTGATGTGCGTCGCGGGCGTACACGGAAACGAGCCCGCGGGCGTACACGCCATCCGTCGCGTTCTTCCGGCGCTCCGGGAGCGTGAACCGGAAATGACCGGCAGGCTCGTGGCTCTCGCCGGAAACCTCGGTGCGCTGGAGGTGGGCCGCAGGTACGTGGACCGAGACTTGAACCGCGCCTGGACCGGGGCCCGCCTGTCCTCGCTCCGGTTGCGCCCTCTGTCGGAATCGGTGGCCGAGGACCGCGAGCAACTCGAGCTCCTCGGCGCGATCGAGGAGCTCCTCGGGACGACTACGGGGGCGGTGTACGCGCTCGATCTCCACACGACGTCCGGGCCCGGGGGCGTCTTCTCGGTCTTCACCGATTCGCTTCCGCAGCGTGACTTCGCGGCGACCTTCCCCGTGCCGATGATCTTCGGCCTCGAGGAGCTCGTCGACGGCACGCTCCTCAACCTCTTGAGCACGCACGGTATCGTCTCACTCACCCTCGAGGCGGGCCAGCACGGCGAGCCGGAGGCGATCGACCGGGCCGAGGCTGCGATCTGGATCGCGATCGTGAGCGCGGGGCTCCTGCCCGAGGACAGGGTCCCCGAGGTGGCCGCGGCGCGCGAGCGGCTTGCGCGTGATTCGGCCCACGTGCCCCGGGCGCTGGAGATGCGCTACAAGTGGGACCTGCGTCCCGAGGACGCCTTCCTGATGAAGCCGGGGTATCGGAATTTCCAGCCGGTGGCCCGTGGGGAAGCCGTGGCGACCGATCGAGCGGGAGAAATACTCATGAGGGAGTCGGGCAGGCTGCTGATGCCGCTCTACCAGGAGCAGGGCGAGGACGGCTTCTTCCTGGTCCGGGAGTTCAGCACCTTCTGGATGGGTGTGTCGAGGTTCCTCCGACAGTCCGGGGCCTCGGGGCTGGCGTACCTGCTTCCGGGTGTCCGCAGGGTTCCCGGCACGGAGAACGAGGTCGTGGTCGACAAGCGGATCGCCCGCTTCTTTGCACGCCAGCTCTTCCACCTGCTCGGCTTCAGGCAGCTGGAGGACGCGGGCCACCAGCTCGTCATGCGCCGACGCCGCTTCGACGAGGGACGTTACCGGCGCGGCCTTCCGCGACCGCGCCGGCTCGGCCAGGACTGACGGCGAGGGCGGGGCCATGTGCGGCCGCTACACACTGGCGACATCCGGCCAGGAGCTGGTGGAGATGTTCGACGCGGGTGCGCTCACCTTCGACTGGTCAGAGCGCTACAACATCGCTCCGGGTCAGCAGGCGCCGGTGGTGGCCGAGGACCGGCGCGGACGGCGCATGGGGCTCCTGACCTGGGGGCTCGCCCCCGCCTGGATGGACGAGCCGCGATCGGGTATCGTGAACGCACGCGCCGAGTCCGTGGCCACCCGGCCCTCGTTTCGCGAGGCGTTCCGCCGTCGACGCTGCCTCGTTCCGGCCGACGGTTTCTTCGAGTGGAAGCGCGAGGGCGACGTCAGGACCCCGTGGTGGTTTCATTCCGCGGGTGGTGGCGTCCTCGCTTTCGCGGGGCTCTGGGAAAGCTGGTCGAGGGAAGGAGCCGAGCCTCGTCACACCTTCACGATCATCACGGCGCAGGCCTCGGCCGACGTCGCACACGTGCACGACCGCATGCCGGTGCTCGTGCAGGACTCCGACCGCGCTGCCTGGCTTGATCGCGCCTCATCGCCCGACCGGCTCGCGGCCATCCTCCACGCTCCCCCAGCAGGCAGCCTCGACAGCCACCCGGTGTCACGGCGCGTGAATCGAACCGCCGAGGACGATCCGTCGCTGATCGAGCCGCTGGATCCGACGGCGACGTGAGGGTGCGGGGCGAGACGGTCGCGGCTGCGGGCTCGGCCCGGCGGCCTACGCGCCACCGTCGTTGGAAATGCCCGGCGAGCCCCCCCTCTGCGACGCGATTACGCGGCCGGGCAGGGTGTAGAGAATTTCCCCGTTCTCGACCACGAAATCGCCGTTGACGATGACGTGGTCGATGCCGGTGGCGTGCTGGTGCGGTTCGAAGAACGTCGACTGGTCGGCGATCGTCTCCAGGTCGAAGACCACCAGGTCTGCCCAGTACCCTTCCCGGATCTCGCCCCGGTCCTCGAGGCCCATGATTCGTGCCGGGAGCGACGTCTGTGAACGGATCGCGTCCTCCACCGAGAGGACTCCGGCGGTCAGCGCGTAATGCCGGATCTTTCGCGGGAAGGTGCCGTAGTAGCGCGGGTGGACCGAGCCGTCCTCGGGGATCGCGATGCCACCATCGGACGCGGTCGCCACCCACGGCTGCGCCGCGTAGTTCTCGACGTCGATTTCCGACATGGAGAAGCCTCGGAGCCGACCACCGCCCGGGCGCTCCGGATCACCCTCGAGCTGCAGATCGAGAGCCATCTGCACGGGGTCGACGCCGCGCTCGTCGGCGAGCTCCTGGAGGTTCCTGCCGACCCAGTCCTCCCTCGGATACTCGAAGATGACGACCCGGTCCGCGCCGCCGCGCCGGCGGATCTCGTGCGCGACGTCCTGCCGGATCTTCGCCGCCGTGCCGGGGTCGGTGAGGTTGCGCCGCAGCACCTCGGCGGGGGGAGGGCCGCCTCGTCCCGACCCGGAGGCGAGTGCCCAGGAAGGGATCAGCACGGTGCCTCCGTCCGAGCCGCTGGTGGGGTACGGGTACTGGTCCGCCCACACCCGTACGCCCTCGTCGCGGGCGCGCTGGATGAGCTGGATGGCGCTTCCGCTCGAGCCCCAGTAGTGGGCCCCCTTGGCCTTGATGTGCGAGGCGACGACGCGCGCTCCGGAGTGCCGGCCGATCTCGATCGTTTCCATGACCGCGTCCTGCAGCGTGGGCGGCCCGGGGGCGTCCTGGCTCGGCCAGAACCACATCGGGTCTGCGCCCTCCGAGCGCTCGTGCGAAATGTAGACGCCGTCGAAGGGCAGGAGCTCCTCGGCCATGCGCGCGACCTCTTCGGTGGTGCTCCACCGGCCCGGGACGTACTCGAGCCCCGCGGATATGCCCACGGCGCCCTCTTCGAGCCCCTGCCGGACGAGCGCCCTCATCCGTTCCACTTCCTCGTCCGTGGCGGGCCGCCGGAAGTCGTCGCCCATCACCTCGCGGCGCACCGTCCCGTGCCCGACCATCATCATCACGTTCGGTCCCACGCCCTGACGCTCCAGAAGCGCGCGCTGGTCCCGGATGGGCCAGGGTGAGCGGCCATCGTGGTTTACCACGACGGTTGTGACGCCCTGGGACACCACGTTGGGGGCCGCCTTTCGGTCGAGCGCGTCGGTGCGGATCGTGGCCTCACCGATGCGGGCGCTTCCGTCGTCGGCGTGCGAGTGGATGTCGATGAACCCCGGCGAGACGTAGCGGCCGGTCGCGTCGACCACCCGCCGGGCCGTGGCGCCGGGGAGCATTCCGACCGCGACGATCCTTCCGTCCCGGACGCCGATGTCCGCGCGGAACCAGGGGTTGCCGGTGCCGTCGAGGATGCGTCCGCCACGGACGAGGAGGTCGAACGGTCCGTTGTCCTGGGCACCGGCGAGCGAGGGCGCGAGCACGAGCAGGAGCGAGGCGAGGGCGGTCGGGACGATTCTTCTTGAACGGCGATGCATGGGATGGCGTGCGGCTGCGGGGATGAGGGCGCGGCCGGGGATCGTACCGGCCGAAAATCCGAACCGCCAGGTCGGGTCTCCACGCCGTTCAGGACGACCGTGCTGCACGACGAACTCCGGCAGCTCGCCATCCAATCGAGGTGGCCCGAAAGTTCGCCGGAGCGCACCGCGGCCGTGGAGGCCGTGGTCGATTCCGCGCGGCTGGCCTGATCGTCGTCCGGGGGTCCCCGGGTCGCTTCAGCCCCCGCTCACCTCGTCGAACGCCTGACGGATCCGGTCCAGACCCTCGAGCAGCTCCTTTTCGGGATTGCCGAAGCCGAGGCGCAGGTAGTGGTCCATGCCGAAGTGGTCTCCCGGAACGACGAGCACCGACTTCTCGACCCGCAGCTTCTCGGCGAAGGCGCTCGAGTTGATGGGGTCGTCGTAGTGCGTGTAGCAGATGGCGCCGGCGTCGGGGCGCCGGTAACGGAAGCGGCCCTCCTGCGCGTCCATCCACTGCTCGAGCACCCCGAGGTTCGTGCGCACGATGCCGCGGGTGCGCTCCCAGATCTTCTCCCGCGTGCCGGGCTGGAGCGCGACGCAGGCGAGCCGGTCCGAGACGGACGAGGGCGCGATGGTGATGTAGTCGGTCCGCCCCCAGAGCTCGTGGACGAGGGCGTCGGGCCCCATCACCCAGCCGAGGCGGAGTCCGGGCAGTCCGTACGCCTTCGACAGCGAGTTCGTGACGAGAACCCTGTCGTGGGCGCCCCAGAACGACGGCGTCCGCGGCCCGTCGTGGGCCTCAGCGCCGGAGTACACCTCGTCCGACAGGATCCACGCCCCGTGCTTCTCCGTCAGCTCCGAGATCGCGTCCATGGACGCCCGGGTGAGGGCGGCGCCCGTGGGGTTGTTGGGATTCGTGATCAGGACGAACGAGGCCCCGTCCTTCAGCGCGGCCTCGAGCGCGGCGAGGTCCGGCTGCCACCCCTCTTCTTCCTTCAGGTGCACGGGACTCAGGCGGCTGCCGAACGATTCCAGCAGGCCGGGGACCTGCCCGTAGGTGGGGAGCACGATCGCCGCCCTGGCATCGCCCTCGAAGAGGTGCCAGAAGCAGGCGAAGTTCGCCTCCGCTCCACCGGTGGTGACGAGCACCGACGCGTCCGTGGCACCCTCGTACTGGTCCGCGATCAGGGCGCGCAGCCGGTCCGACCCATTCGACTGTCCGTATCCGAGGAGGGTCGAGCCGACGTCGGTGTCCGTTCCCGACAGCTCGATCAGCTCGTCGACGGTGAGCGGGTGTACGCCGCTCTCCGAGAGGTTGATCTCGACGCGATGCTCGTAGGTGGACTGCCACCGCTCCATGCGGAAGGGTATGAAGCGCACGGTGTGACTCCGGGGTGGTGGAGAGGAGGATATGCAGAGGGCCGCATCACCTCGCGACGACCCCGCAGGCGCATGCTACCGGAGCCGGGAACGCGTGTAAACGCCCCGCCGAGTAGGCCGCTCCGTTGAGGAGCCCCGGTGGCCGGTTAGATTCCGGCTCCTCCCGGCATCGTCGCCGCGAGGGAGCGGACGCGGCCGCCCCGAGGCCCGCCGTCGCCCCCGTGACGACCCCACACGAACCCGCCCCGTTCATGCGCAAGGTCCTCCTCGTCATTCTCGACGGATGGGGTCACTCCGACTTCGCGGGTGAGCCCGACGCCGGCAACGCGGTGGAACTCGCGAACGTGCCTACGTTCCGGCGGCTGTACGACGGGCGTCCGCGCAACCGCCTGGCCTGCTCCGGAGCGGACGTGGGCCTGCCCGCCGGGCAGATGGGCAACTCGGAGGTCGGGCACCTGAACCTGGGCGCGGGCCGGGTCGTCTATCAGGACATCGCGCGGATCGACCAGGCCATCGAGGACGGAGCGCTGACGAAGCGACTGGATCTGGAGCGGCTCGTCGCCCATGTCCGCGCCACGGGTGCGGCCATGCACGTCGTGGGCCTCGTCTCCGACGGCGGTGTGCACAGCCACCTGCGGCACTTCACCGCGCTCCTGGATCTGCTGCCCGCGGACGTCCGCGTGCGACTCCACTGCATCACCGACGGAAGGGACACGTCCCCCACGGGTGGTCTCGGGTACCTGCGAACCCTGGACGAGCGCTGCGCGGGGAACGATCGCTGGTCGATCGCTTCGGTGTGCGGACGGTACTGGGCCATGGACCGGGACCGGCGGTGGGACCGGACGAAGCGGGCGTTCGATCTGATCGTACGGGGCGAGGCGCCGGTCTGGGCCGACGACTACACCGTCCTCTCGGATTGCTACGCCGCGGGCACGACCGACGAGTTCGTCGAGCCGACGGGGATCCGCGGCGTCGCCGAGCCCGGCCTGGGTCGGGACGACGTGGTGATCCTGATGAACTTCCGGGCCGACCGCATGCGCCAGCTCACGGCCGCGCTCTCCCTTCCGGACTTCGACGGCTTCGAACGAGGGGGTGCCCTGCCGGCGAAGATCGTCACGATGACCGAGTACCAGGAGGGGCTGCCTGTCTCCGCGGCGTTCCCTCCCGACCACGTCCGCTCGGGACTGTCGGAGTTCCTCGCGACCCGCGGATGCAGACAGCTCAAGGTCGCCGAGACCGAGAAGTACGCGCACGTGACGTACTTCTTCAACGGAGGTGAGGAGACGGCGTGGGAGGGGGAAACGCGATCGCTCGTTCCCTCGCCCCGGGTCGCGACGTACGACCTCCAGCCCGAGATGAGCGCGCGGCCGGTGGCCGACGCGGTCGTGGACGGCGTCCTCGGAGGCCACGACTTCATCCTCGTGAACTTCGCCAACCCCGACATGGTCGGGCACACGGGGTCGATCCCGGCGGCCGTGAAGGCCGTCGAGGCGGTGGACGGATGCATGGCCGACATCCTGAGGACGATCGACGACTTTCCGGAGTGGGTCGCCCTCGTGACCGCGGACCACGGAAACTGCGAGAAGATGATCGACGCGGAGGGCAATGTGCACACGGCGCACACGAAGGAGCCCGTGGACTTCATCATCTACGATCCGCTGCAGGTCGACGACACCGGCGCATCCGATCCCGCGCGGCGGTGCGGACTCGCACTGTGGCGTACCGGCCGGCTCGCCGACGTGGCGCCGACGGTCCTGGGGTTCATGGGTATCGATCCGCCGCCGGAGATGACGGGCGAGAATCTGGTGCTCCCGCCCGAGGCCGAGGAGATCGGCGAGGACGACGAGGCGCAGGAGCCGGGCGAGGATCATCAGGGGGCGACGGTTGGCTGACCGCGACGAGATGCTCGAGCGTGCCTGGTCCCTCGGGGCCGAGGGCGCGTGGGATGCCGCCGCCGAGCTGCTCCGGGATCATCTCGAGGAGTTCGATGAAGATCCGGCCGTCCACTGCTGGCTGGGCGTAGCCGAGCGTGAGTTGGGTATGGAAGGGGTCGCCTACGAGCGCTTCCGCCGGGCACTCGCGCTGGGGCCGGAAGACCCGTACGTGCTTTCGACCGCGGGTAACGGGATCGCCGCCTTCGACGACCCCGACGCGGAGCAGGCACTGCGCACCGCCGCCCTCCTCGCGCCCGGCGTCGCCGTCACCCGGCTCCTCTACGGTGCGTACCTCGCGCGCGAGGGTTTGGCCGGCGACGCCCTGGTCGAGTTGCGCGCGGCGCGCGACATCGACCCCGACGACCCGCAGATCGCCTACGAGCTCGGGATCGCGTGCGCCTACTCGCAGGACTGGGACGGGGCCGCAGACGCGCTCTCCGACGCGGTCCGGCTCGATCCGGAGGAGGGGTGGAACCGCGTGGTGCTCGGCCTGGTCCTGCTCGAGGGCGACCGGCTGGAGGAGGCGACCGGGGAGCTCGTTTCCGGCGCCCGCATTCTGGAGGACGATGTGGAGGCACAGCTCGTGGCCTCTCTCGCGGCCTCCGCCACCGGCCTGGAGGACACGGCCTGGGAGATGCTGGAGCGGGCCCGGCTGAACGCCCTCGACGCCGACATGGTGCTGGTCACGGGCGTGGAGGACCGGCTCGACGCGGGCCACGAGGCGGCCCAGGAGATGCTGACCGAGGAGCTTGGGCCCGACCTGCTCCGATCCCGCATGAGCGAGCGACCCTGACGTGAGCCGACTCTCCCTCGACTTCCAGCGGCACCGGCTGGACAACGGCCTCAAGGTGGTCCTCGCGCCGGATCGCACGGTCCCCGTGGTGGCGACCAACCTCTGGTACGGCGTCGGATCGCGGAACGAGCCGGCCGGTCGGACGGGGTTCGCGCACCTCTTCGAGCACATGATGTTCCAGGGGTCCGCGCACGTGCCGAAGAACCGGCACTTCGAGCTCATCGAGCGCGTCGGTGGCACGCTCAACGCGACGACGTGGTTCGACCGCACGAACTACTTCGAGACGGTGCCGTCGCACGAGCTCGAGCTCACCCTCTGGCTCGAATCCGACCGCATGGGGTGGATGCTTCCGGCCATGGACCAGGCGAAGCTCGACAACCAGCGCGACGTGGTGAAGAACGAGAAGCTCCAGCGCTACGACAACCAGCCCTACGGGGACTGGAGCGAGCGGCTGCAGCGGCTGGTGTACCCGGAGGACCATCCTTACCACCACACGGTGATCGGCTCGATGGCGGACATCGACGCGGCCACGCTCGACGACGTCGCCTCGTTCTTTCGCACCTTCTACCGACCGAACAACGCGGTGCTCACGATCGCCGGCGACGTCGATCCCGTGGCGGCGCTCGAGCAGGTGAAGCTGTACTTCGGCGACATCGAGCCCGGCGCTCCGATCCCGCCCGTTCCCGGCAATCCCGAACTGCCGCCGCTCATCGGGGAGACGCGGCGGGACCACGTCGTGTCGGACGTCCCGCTGCCGCGCGTGATCATGGGCTTCCGCACGCCGTCGTACGCGTCGGACGAATTCGCGGTCGCGGAGGTGGCCCGGTCGCTCCTGGGGATGGGCCGGGCGTCTCGTCTCTACCGGCGCCTGGTCCGCGAGCGACGCGTCGCGAAGAGCGTCGTCACGTACGTATACCCTCTCCTCTCGGGCGCGGGACTCTTCCTCGTCTGGGGCACCGGCTATCCGGGGAGCGACCCTGCGGTCCTCGAGGAGGCCATCTCCGAGGAGCTCGCTGCCCTGGGCCGCGCCGAGCAGCATGAGATCGACCGTGCCATCGCGCTCATCGAGACGGATCTCGTGCGCTCGCTGGAGCGCGTCGCGGAGCGCGCGGACCTGCTTTCGATGTTCGACCTTTACTTCGACGACCCCGGGCGGCTCAACCACGAGGTCGACCGGCTCCGCTCCGTGGCGCTGGACCGGGTTCGGAGCTTCGCCACCGATCGTCTCGGCGAGGACAACCGGGCGGTGGTGATCTACCAGCCGGAGAAGGACCGATGAGCGGCGTCGATCGCGGGGCCGTCCCCTCGAGCGGTACGCTTCGCAGCTTCGATTTCCCCACCGTGGAGCGCAGGAAGCTGCCGAGCGGACTGGACCTGCGGGTGGCGCTCATGAACCGTCTCCCCATGGTCAGCCTGAACCTCTTCATGCGTGGCGGGGAGGCGGCGCTGGGTGAGCACCGGGCCGGCCTCGCCGTGCTCACCGCCGACGCCCTCGAGGGGGGCACCGGGAAGCGGAGCGGATCGGAGCTGGCGGAGGAGCTGGAGCGGATCGGCGCCCGGGTGTCGGCCGACGGCGGATGGGAGGGGACGAGCGTCGCGCTGTCGTGCCTGGCCGACCGGTTGCCGCGGGCGATGGAGCTCCTGTCGGAAATGCTGCTGGAGCCGTCGTTCCCGGAAGAGGAGGTCACCCGGGCCCGCGAGCAGCAGCTGGCGTCGATCCGCCAGCGGGCCATGGACCCGGCTTCACTCGCCAGCGACGTCGCCCTGGCCTCCTACTACGCCGAGGGAGTTCCCTATGGGCGCCCCGTCGACGGCACGGTGGTGTCCATCGGGGAGATGTCCCGGGCGTCCATGGTCGGGTACGTCGAAGCGAACTACCGGCCCGGAGAGGGTGGTCTCGTCGTCGTGGGCGACGTGGAACCCGCCGAGGTCGAACAGCTCGTGACCTCGCACCTCGGCCGCTGGCTCGGGGCGCCCGCGTCTCGAGTGGATTTCGACGTGAAGCCCGCGACGCGAGAGCGACGGGTTCGCATCGTGCACCGCCCCGGGGCGGTGCAGTCCGAAATCCGCGTCGGCCATGTCGGCACGGCGCGCTCGACACCCGACTACTACCCGCTGTCCATCGCCAACATGGTGCTGGGCGGCATGTTCACCAGCCGGCTGAACCTGAACCTCCGGGAAGAAAACGGCTTCACGTACGGGGTCCGGTCGCGGTTCACCTTCCGGTCCCGGCCCGGTCCGTTCCAGGTGTCCACGGCGGCGGGGAACGAAGTCACGGCGCCCGCGGTGCGGGAGATCATGCACGAGCTGGTCCGGATGGCCGACGAGGGCCCGACCGGCGAGGAGGTCGCGGCCGCGCGTGACTACGCGGCCGGGGTCTTCGGCCTTCAGCTCGAGACCGCAGGGCAGATCGCCGCCCGCGTGAGCCAGCTCGTCGTCTTCGGGCTGCCCGACGACCACTTCGATCGATACCGGGATGCGGTGCGCTCGGTCACGACTGCCGAGGCGGCCGCCGCGGCCGCGCGCCACATCCGGCCGGAGGAGGTCCAGATCGTGGTCGTGGGCGACGCGGACGTGATCGGAGACCCGATCCGGAAGCTGGAGATGGGGACGGTCGAGATCCTCGGCGTCTGACGGCGTGCAACCGAATCCGGTCCACTTCGTATCGTAGATCAGGAAAGGCCATTTCGTCCGGTCCTGCCACGGTGTCCAAATCGGCGGCGCTCAGGCGTCACAAGAAGAGGACGGCCGGAACGAAGGAGCTCAAATTCCGCGGCATTCCGTCTCTGGCACGCGCCATGCAACTGTGACGAGGCGCGTCAGGAGTGCATCTGCCGATACGGCGGATCGCCGCAACCCGGGAGGAACTCGTGGTCAGTGCGCGACTGAAGAAGAAGAGACGGGTGGAGGTGGTACCGAGCGAAGCCCGCGACCATCGCATTCGGCTCAACGACATGACGGATTCGGAGGTCGTGCAGGCCTCCCTCGACGGAGACCCTCGGGCCTTCGGCGAGCTGGTCCAGCGTTACGACCAGCGCCTGCTCAACTTCGTGTACCGCACCATCGGGGATCGTGAGCGGGGGCAGGATCTGGTCCAGGAGACCTTCGTGCGGGTCTACCGGCATCTGCACCGGTTCGACCAGTCGAAGAAGTTCTCGACCTGGATCTATACCATCGCCAGCAATCTCGCGAAGAACGAGCTGCGTAACCGGTCTCGGAACCCGCTGGTGCTCTTTCAGACGCTCAAGAAGAACTGGGATGCCGACCACCGGCCCCTCGAGTGGGAGGACACCCAGTACAAGCCGGACGACCTGTTTCGGAAGCGTCACCTTCGCGAGCGGGTCGAGGAGGCCGTGGCCCAGCTCCCCGAGCACCACCGGATCGTCTTCGTCCTCCGCGAGATGGAAGGGAAGACCTACGAGGAGATCGCGGACATCACGGGCTGCAATCTCGGAACGGTGAAGAGCCGCCTGAACCGGGCTCGCAACAACTTCGCTCACATCATCGCGCCGATGATCGACTGACCACCGCCGGGGAAGCGGCCGGCTCGAAGGGAGGAAGGGTGGGGTGGTGGAGGCCCCCGTCGGTGATCCGGCGGGGGCCTCGTGCGTCGGGGCTCCCGGGAACCCTGTTCACGACCCGCAGTATGAAATGGGCGAGAGTTTCGGGCCGCTGGCGCCCGGAGTGAGCCTGCGAGACGGATGTTGATGAACTGTTCCGATGTCGTTGCCCGCTTCAGCGAGTACCTCGACGGTACCGCCCAGGAGTCGGAATCCGCGGCAATCGATCGGCATCTGGGCCAGTGCGAAGCGTGTGTTCGCTATCGCGACGTGCTGATCCACGGCGCCGCGCTGCTGCGCCAGCTCCCCGCGCCCGAGCTCGGCGAGGACTTCGCACCGCGCCTTCGCCACCGGCTCTACCACGTCGACGACGAGGTCGTGCTGCGTGCGCACGCGGCTTCCGGCGCCTCGGCCGTGACCGTGCTCGGGATCGCGATGCTGCTGACGGTCGTAGCGTGGTCCCCGATGCTCTTGCAGGGCGTGCCGGTGGTGGAGCTCGCGCCCATCGTCGTCGACCGAGCACCGGCCCGCTCGCCCTTCGTGCCGGTCGGCGCACGCCCGGGGGCGCTCGGCTCGAGGTCCGATTCCGAACTCGAAGAGGAGCTGTTCGAGAACACGCTGCTCTACGACTACTCTCCGCTCTCGCAGCGATACGATCAGCGCGCACGCGTCCGTCGCGTGAGTCTGTTCGACCGCTGACCGGGGAGTTTCGCCGCCCGCCCCCCGTGACCAGATTCGGGGTGTGAACGCACGCGCATCGGGCCCCCTTCCGGGGCGAGAGCTGGGGGGCGTCTTCTACCTGCACGGGGAAGACCAGTTTCGAAAGGACGACCAGCTCCGCGCGCTCGTCGACGCCCACCTCGATCCTGCCACCCGGGACTTCAACTTCGATCCGGTGCGTGGCGCGGACGTAGACGCCGAAACGCTGGCTTCGCTGATCGCCACGCCGCCGATGATGGCCGAGTGGCGCGTCGTCGTGGTGCGAGAGGTCGAGGGGCTAACCGCGTCCAGGCATGCGCGCGACGTCCTCCTGCGCGCTGCGGAGAATCCTCCTCCGGGCCTGGCGCTCATCCTGAGTTGCACGGTACCGTCGGGCTCCACGGCCAAGTTTTACAAGGATCTGGCGCGGATCGCCCGCTCCGTGGAATTCAAGGCCATCACGGACGCGGACGTGCCCGGCTGGATCATCGATCGTGCTCGCGAGGAGCACGACATCGACTTCGAGGTCGACGCCGCGCGCGCGCTCGGCGCGGCCATCGGCCCCAACCTCGGGGTGCTGTCTCAGGAGGTCGCGAAGCTGGCGGACTTCGTGGGGGATCGGCGCACGATCACCCTCGCCGACGTGGACGCTGCCGGCACCCGGCTCCCGTCGCAGGACCGATGGCGCTGGTTCGACCTGGTGGCGGAGCGCCGGTTCGACGAGGCCTGCGAGGCGATTCCCGTCCTCCTCACGCAGGGCGAGTCGACGGTCGGTCTGGTCATCGGGCTCACGACCCACTTTCTCCGGCTTGGCATCGCGGCGGAAAGAGGGATCGGGGGCCTCGAGGCGTCGCTCCCTCCGTACCAGCGTTTCGTCGCCAGGCGGATGGCCGGTCAGGTACGTCGATGGACCGTGCCCGAGATCGACCGCGCGCTCGACGGACTGCTCGACGTCGACCGGCTGTCCAAGGCCAGCTCGCACAGCTCCGAACACTTCCTCGAAACCTGGATCCTCGCGCTACGCGTGCGCGCGGAAGCCGCATGAACGAGACCCCCTTGATGACCGATCTCCCGACGTGCCGTACCGTCCGTGCCCGCGGGGCGCGGCTGCCCCGGACCCTGCTCGTCGCGGCGTCCGTCTGCGGGGCGTTCTCACCCAGCGCTCCCACCGAGGTCTCGGCGCAGGCGTCGCTCGAGCGGGTGGAAGAGCTCACACGGATGGGCCGGACGGAGGAGGCGCGCGCCCTTCTCGTCGAATGGTGGGACGAAGACCGGGAAGACGCTCCCCGTCGCGATCTGCAGCGTGGCCTGTGGCTCCGGGGGCGGTTGACCGTCGATCCGGTGCAGGCGGAGCTCGACTTCCGGCGGCTTGTGGTCCTCTACCCGAGCGGACAGTTCACGCCCGACGCCATCCTGCGCCTGGCGCAGGCCTCGTGGGCCCAGGGCAACGAGGGGGCGGCCAGGGACTTCGTGGCGATGCTGCAGCGGGACTATCCCTCCACGCCGGCTCGAGCGGACGCCGACGCCTGGATGGCCGACCCCGGGCCCGTGCCGCCTCCGGGCGACACGCCGACACCCGCGCCAGCCGTCGGCCAGGCGCGCCCGGAGCCTACCCGGGCGGAAGCGGCACCGGCCGCCGCTCCCGAGGCGGCGGCGGGTGCGTCGATGAACTACTCCGTGCAGCTCGGCGCCTTCGGGGGGGACGAGCGCGCGTTCGCACTCGCGAGGGAAGCCGCCGAGCAGGGAGTCGAGGTCAGGGTCGTGCGGGTCGAAGGGAGTCGGTTCACCCACGTGCGGGTGGGGCGCTTCGCCGATCGGGCCGCCGCCGTCGAGCTCCTGGAGGCGTTGACCGCCCGTGGCATCAGCGCGGCGCTCGTGCGCGACGACCGTCCCGAGACGCCGATCGGCAACGAGCCGAGGTCAGAGCGCGTCGATCACCCTCTCGAGTCGCGCCCTCACTTCGTCGGCTAGCGGCCCCAGGTCATCGCGTCCGGCGACGCCGAGCTGCAGGACCGGGTCGAGGGCCGCCACCACCGCGGTCCCGGCTTCGTCCCCCTCGTAGACCACCACGTTGCACGGGAGCAGGAGGCCGATGTCGACCTCTTCGATCAGGGCCCGATGCGCGAGCGACGGGTTGCACGCGCCGAGAATCCGGTACGGCCTGAAATCGACACCGAGCTTTTCCCTGAACGCGCCGCGTATGTCGATCTCGGTGAGCACGCCGAAGCCCTCCTCCCTGAGTGCCGCACGTACTCGGGTCTCGGCCTCCTCGACGGTGCCGCGTACCGTCTTCCTGAATCCGTAGGAGAGCGTGTCGTTCATCTCGTCGAAGCTCCTCTGATTCCGATCCGTCCGTCTGGAGCGGGAAAGCCTGGCTGGATGCCGGGTACGAGCCTTGAGCCGCGTACCGACCTCTCTAACTTCACGCAATGTCCTCCGACGACACACCCCTGATGCAGCAATGGCGGGAGGCCAAGTCCCGCCATCGGGACGCGCTGCTGTTCTTCCGTGTCGGGGACTTCTACGAGCTGTTCCACGGCGACGCGGAAGAGGGCGCGCGGCTGCTCGGGCTGACCCTGACCTCGCGCAACAACGGCGCCGCCGCACGCGTTCCGCTCGCCGGTGTGCCGGCCAAGGCGCTGGACGATTATCTGGGCCGGCTGGTCGGCATGGGTAGGCGCGTGGCGATCTGTGACCAGGTAGAGGATCCGGCGCTCGCCAAGGGCATCGTGAAGCGCGAGGTGACCGAGATGGTCACGCCCGGCACGGTACTCGCGGACAGTCTGCTGACGGAGCGGAGGAACAACTACTTGGTGGCGCTGGTCGCGCCCCGGCAGTCGGCCGCACCGGACCGATACGGAGTGGCGACGCTGGACGTCACCACCGGTGAGCTGACCGTCCAGTCGGTGCCTGCCGGCGAGCTGCGCGCCGAGCTGGGACGTCTCGAGCCGTCGGAGATCCTGCTGCCGAGGGCTCTGGCCGAAGACGTCGCCGTCGTCGGCGCACTGCCGGGTGGGTTGCCGCGCACCGTCCGCGACGACTGGATGTTCGAGCTCGACGTCGCCTCGACCGAGCTCCTCGAGGCCTACGGGCTGCAGTCGCTGGACGGCTTCGGCTTCCAGCGCGGGGGCGACGAAGAACTCGTGCGTTCGGCCGGCGCGCTGACCCAGTATCTCCGGGAGATCCGCCCGGCCGGCGTGTCTCACCTGAGGCCGGTGGCCATCCGGCGTCCGGGTCGGGTCATGCTCCTCGACGAGATGACACGCCGCAACCTCGAGCTCATCGAGCCGCTGCGCGGCGGCGAGGAGGGTGGCACGCTCCTCGACGTGCTCGACGAGAGCGTGACCGCCATGGGCGGTCGAATGCTCCGTCGCTGGGTGCTGGAGCCTCTCGTGTTGGCCGAGGAGATCTGGTCGCGTCAGGAGGCCGTGAGGGAGTTCGTCGAGGGTCCGGAGCTGAGAACTGCCGTCCGCGAGGCGCTGGGCGGGGTCAGCGACCTCGAGCGCACGGCGGGCAAGATCGGAACGCTCCGGGTGGGGCCGCGCGACCTGTCGGGGCTTCGGCGCTCGCTCGGGCGGCTTCCCGTGTTGCGGGAAGCGGCGGCCTCCGCCTCTTCCGGGCTCGTCCGCTCCATGGGGGCGGAGCTCGACTGCCTCGAGGACGTGCGCGATCTCCTCGACCGGGCGGTCGCAGACGATCCGCCCGCAACGCTCCAGGAGGGTGGCGTGATCCGGGCCGGGTGGTCTGACACCCTGGACGACCTGCGCGCGGTGCGTGACGGAGCGAGGGACTTCATCGCGCAGCTCCAGGTGCGGGAGCGCGAACGCACCGGCATCGGCTCGCTCAAGGTCGGTTTCAACAAGGTGTTCGGGTATTACCTGGAGGTGACGAAGGCGAACCTCGATCGGGTACCCGACGACTTCGTCCGGAAGCAGACCCTCACCAACGGCGAGCGGTATTTCACGCCGGAGCTGAAGGAGTGGGAAGAGAAGGTCTTCGGCGCCGAAGATCGCATCGCGCAGCTCGAGATCGAGCTCTTCTCGGACGTGCGTGCGCGCGTTGCCGAGGCCGTCGCCCGCCTGCAGCGGACGGGTGCCCGGGTGGCCACGCTGGACGTGCTCTCCGGGCTGGCGCACGTCGCCGTGCGTCGCGGCTACGTGCGCCCCGAGCTGCATACCGGTTTCGAATTGGAGATCCAGGCGGGTCGCCACCCGGTGGTCGAGACGATGATGCCCCGCGAGGAGTTCATTCCCAACGACCTGACGCTGGACGACGCGGGTCGCATCGTGGTGCTCACGGGCCCGAACATGGCGGGCAAGAGCACCGTGCTCCGCCAGATCGGCCTCATCCAGCTCCTCGCTCAGATGGGCGCGTTCGTGCCGGCCGACTCGGCCCGCCTCCCCGTGGCGGACCGGATCTTTACCCGGGTGGGCGCGTCCGACAACCTGGCCCGCGGTCAATCGACGTTCATGGTCGAGATGAGCGAGACGGCCGCGATCGTCCACGGAGCGACGGAGCGCTCGCTGATCCTCCTGGACGAGATCGGGCGTGGCACCTCCACCTACGACGGCGTTTCGATCGCGTGGTCGGTGACCGAGCACATCCACGAGCACATCGGGGCAAAGACCGTCTTCGCCACGCACTACCACGAGCTTACGCAGCTCGGCGACCTGCTCACCGGCGTGAAGAACATGAACGTCTCGGTGCGGGAGGTCGGAGACGAGATCGTCTTCCTTCGCCGGCTCGCGCCCGGCGGTGCCGACCGGTCCTACGGCATCCAGGTCGCGCGGCTGGCCGGGCTTCCCGATGGCATCGTGCTCCGGGCACGGGAACTTCTGGCGGAGCTGGAGGGAACACATACCGGCGGCGGCGAGGGCCTCGGGAGGCACGGGGCCCACCGCCCGAGTTCGGAAGGGTCGCCCGAACAGCTGTCGATGTTTCAGGTCGAACACCCGGTGGTCGCGCGCCTTCGGGCCCTCGATCCCGACGGGCTCACGCCCCGGGATGCGCTCCGGGTCCTCTACGAGCTGGCCATGATGACGCAGGCAAGGAAGAGCGAGTGAAGCGCATTAGGTTCGCCGCGGTGCTCTGCGGCGGTGTCGCGGTGATCGCGTGCGCCGGCGACGGTGACATCGAGCAGCCCCGGCCGCTGTTCGCCGAAGTTCCGATCGAATACCCGCTCCACATGTGGGACCAGGACATGGAGGGCGAGACGCTCCTCCGTGTCCGCGTCGGCGACACGGGCGGCGTCGACAGCGTCGAGGTCGTCGAATCTTCGGGGTACGCGTCGTTCGATTCCGCCGCCGTCGAGGGCGCGCAGCGGCTTCGCTTCGAACCTGCCCGGAAGGGAGGCAAGCGCATCGAGGTATGGGCGGAGGTGCCGGTGCACTTTTCGAAACGGCCCCGGCCCGACACGTTGGGCGTCACCCCCTGACCCCCGCGGATCCCGGACGTCGGGGTCCCGTCAGAATTCCAGATTTCGGAGCCCTGATGGCCAAGCGCCACCCCCGCCCCTACGACAGCGCCCTGGACCTCATCGGCTGGACGCCCATGGTCCGGCTGAACCGTGTCACGGACGGCTGTCGGACGCCGGTCTACGCCAAGTGCGAGTTCACCGGTCCCGGTGCCTCGATCAAGGACCGTATCGGCGTCGCCATGATCGCGGCGGCCGAGGCGGACGGCTCGCTCCAGCCGGGGGGCACGATCGTCGAGGCCACCGGGGGAAACACGGGTCTCGCGCTCGCGATGGCGGCGTCGGTGAAGGGGTACCGGTGCATCTGTACGATGCCCGACAAGATGAGCACCGAGAAGGTCAAGCTCCTGCGCGCCTTCGGTGCGGAGGTCGTGATCACCCCGACCGCGGTCCCCCCGGATCACCCCGAGCATTACCTGAACAAGGCGCGCTCGATCACGGCGGAGATCCCGGGCGCGGTCATGGCCAACCAGTTCTACAACGAAGCGAACCCCGACGCGCACTACGCCACCACGGGACCCGAGATCTGGGAGCAGAGCGAAGGTCGCGTCACGCACTTCGTCGCGTCGGCGGGCACCGGTGGCACGATCACGGGCGTGGGTCGCTACCTGAAAGAACAGAACCCCGACGTGCGGATCGTCGGCATCGACCCTTCCGGCTCGATGATCGCCACCTACTTCAATACCGGCGAGAAGATCGAGGGGCACCCGTACAAGGTGGAGGGGATCGGCAACGACAAGATCCCCGGCACGCTCGACCTCGACGTCGTGGACGACTTTCGGTCGTGCAACGATCGCGACGCGTTCCGGATGGCCCGGCGGATGGCGCGCGAGGAGGGAATCTTCGCCGGTGGGTCCGCGGGGCTCCTGGTGCACGGCGCGGTTCAGCTCGCCAAAGAGCTCGACGATCCGGACGCGTTCGTGGTCACGCTCGCGTGCGACTGGGGGGAACGGTACCTGAGCAAGGTCTACGACGACGACTGGATGCGGGACAACGGCTTCGTGGAGCGGCCGCGGCGGTCGACGGTGCTGGACACGCTCGAACGCAAGCGAAGCCGGGTGTCCGGTCTGGTGACCGTCGAGCCCGCCACGCCGGTGCGGCTCGCGCTGTCGGCGATCACCGCCCACGACATCGGTCAGCTTCCGGTGGTGAAGGACGGAGCCTGCATAGGATCCGTCACCGAAACCCAGCTGCTGACGCAGATCATCGAGGATCCCGGGCTGCTCGACCGACCGACGGACTCCGTGATGGGCCCGCCGTTCCCGGTCCTGGACGGCCACGTCGACGCCGAGGAGATCCGGCCGCTCCTGGCGCGCGACAACGCGGCCTGCCTGGTGCGGGACGGTGACCGGCTCGTCGGCATCGTCACCCGGTACGACGTGGTGCGGGCACTGATCGCGTGAGGATCGCGGTCCTGCTCGGGGGGACGTCCGACGAACGCGACGTCTCGCTGGCGTCCGGGGCGCAGGTGGTCGTCGCGCTGCGGGAGGCCGGACACGACGTGGTGGCGGTGGACACGGTGCGCGGCATCCTCGGACGCGACGAGGAGACACGGCTCCTCGCGGGCGCGGTGCGCCTGGATCCTCCCGGGTCGGCGGAACTCGCGTCACTCGACGAAGGGCACACGGTGGCACTGGTCAGGGAGCCGACGCTGGCGGACGTCGACGTCTTCTTCCTCGCGCTGCACGGCGGGAGCGGAGAGGACGGAACCATCCAGGCGCTGCTCGACGTGTCCGGCGTGGCCTACACCGGGAGCGACCGGCTCGGCTGCTCGCTCGCCATGGACAAGGAAGTGACGAAACGCCTGCTGCGGGACGCGAACGTGCCCACGCCCGACTGGCTCACGGGCCCGGTGACGGCCGAACAGGTCGAGGCTGCGCTGGGCCTTCCGGTGATCGTCAAGGCGTCCGGGGGCGGGTCGTCGCTGCGCCTCGTCCTGGCGCACGACCGTAGGGAGCTCGACGACGCCATCGCGCAGAGCGCGACGTGGGACGACGTCGTTCTCTTCGAGCGCTACCACGCCGGGCGCGAGTTCACGGTGGGTGTCGTGGGCGACGAGACGCTCCCGGTCGGAGAGATCGTGCCGAAGCACGAGATCTTCGACTACGCGTGCAAGTACCAGCCCGGGCTCGCGAGCGAGATCTTCCCGGCGGAGATCCCCGACGCTCTCTCCGAGCGGCTGCGGGCGCTCGCGCTTCACGTCCATCGGGCCCTGCGCCTGCGGGACTATTCGCGCGTCGACTTCATCGTCGACGACGCGGGGCGCCCGTGGTGTCTGGAGGCCAACGCCCTTCCAGGCATGACGGCCAACAGCCTTCTGCCGAAGGGCGCGCGGGCGGCCGGTATCTCCTTTCCTGAGCTGTGCGACCGGATCGCCCGGCTCGCGTCGGAGCGGCGCGCGGCCCATTCTACCTGACCCGAGTCGGGGCGTCCGCAGCGCCGCCGCGGCTCAGGAACCTGCCCCGGGCGCGGGGGTTGGATACCGTCCTCCCGCGCCACCACCACGACGTCGGCCATCCATGCGCTACCAGACCAGCTACGGCTTCGACTCCTTCGGCATGGGGCTCAGCCTCACGCTGATGGTGAAGCGGCTGCTGATCGCGAACGTGGTGGTCTTCGCGGTGCAACTGATCCTGCCCGCGTTCGTATTCGACTGGTTCGCCTTCCAGCCGGGCGAAGTCGTTTTCAAGCCGTGGGGTTTTGTCACCTACACGTTCCTGCACGGGGGAGCCTGGCACCTGTTCGGGAACATGCTCTTTCTCTTCTTCTTCGGCCCGCCCCTCGAGGCGCGCTGGGGCGCGCAGGAATTCCTGAAGTACTACATGATCTGCGGCTTCGGCGGGGCGCTGCTGAGCTTCGCGTTCATGCCGGATTCGATCATCGGTGCGTCGGCGGCCGTGTACGGGGTCATGCTCGCGTTCGCCATGAACTGGCCGGAGGCCCCGATCTACGTGTTCGGCATCTTTCCGGTCCAGGCCAGGTACCTCGTTGCGTTCCTCGGTGTGGTCGCGCTGCTCAGTGCCGCCGACAGCACGACCGGCGGGGGCGGCGTCGCCCACCTCGCGCATCTGGGCGGACTGGCTGCCGGCTGGATCTATTTGAAAGCGGACTTCCGGCGCGGTCGCGCGCTCGAGGGCCTCCGGCGTTCGGTCGGCCGCCGCCGGCACATGGCCGCCGTGCAGGGTGAGGGCGACCAGGACGCGCCGCCACGCGCGGCCCGGAAGCGGCGCGGAGCGGTGGTGCGTGAGGATTCGGCGCTCTACGACCGCGTCGACGCGGTGCTCGACAAGATTTCTGCCGAAGGGATGGCGTCGCTCACGGAAGCGGAGCTCGCTCTCCTGGACGAAGTTTCCAGGAAGCACCGCACGAACTGATCGGAATGGCCCGAGGTGGACAGGTGGCCGGGAGCATCGGAAACAGCTTCGCGCTGGTGACGTCGAGCATCAATGTCCTCTTCCTCGCGCTTGTGGGATCGACCCTCGGCGGGATCTGTCGGGCTGCTCTGTACCGGTATGCCATGACCGGTTACACGGGCTATTTCGACCCTGCCATCATGGGGAACGCATTTCGCCCGAAGTGACGCCGAAACCCTCCGCACGAGGCGTCCAGGAGCCTGTCGCTCAAGCGGTTGCCGAGGCCAGGGGGGCTCCCTACAATCGGTGAATCCCCAGGACGCGACGGTCACCGAGCCGTCTGCCGGGACCATGTGCATGGGCCGGCATCGGCCCAAGGCGAGCCGGTGGCGGGCCCTCATTCATCGGCTATCGGAGGAGCGACATGGCATCGGCCAAGGAGTACACCACGGACCGCATCCGTAACGTCGCGGTTCTGGGCCATGGAGGCTCGGGGAAAACCACGCTCATCGACGCGCTCTGTTACGTGTCGGGTACCTCGAAGCGGCTCGGGAAGGTGGACGACGGCTCCGCGCTGACCATGCACGCTCCCGAAGAGCATGCGCACGGAATCTCGATTCAGCTGACCCCGGCGTATGCCGAGCACATGGACACCAAGGTGAACCTGCTCGACACCCCGGGCTATCTGGACTTCACGGGCGAGGCTCTCTCGGCGGTGCGGGTCGCGGACGCCGCCATCATCGTCGTGAGCGCGACCTCGGGCGTCGAGGTCGGAACCGAGCGGGTGTGGCGCTACTGCGAGGAGCGGGGGATCCCGCGGATCTTCTTCGTCTCGATGATGGACAAGGAGCACGCCGACTTCGAGGGCGTGTGGTCCCAGATCAGGAACCGGCTGACCGAGCGCGCCCTGCCCGTCGAGATTCCGGTCGGGGAAGGCGCCGACTTCCACGGAATCATCAACCTGTTCAGCGAGAAGGCCCACATCTACAGGCCGGGTACGCAGAAGGGCGAGTACGACGAAACCGACATCCCCGCCGAGCTCAAGGACAAGGAAGCCCAGTGGGAGACCGAGCTCCAGGAAACCCTGGCCACCATGGACGAGCAGCTCCTCGAGTCGTACCTGGAGGGAGGAGCGATCTCGCGCGAAGAGGCCATCGAAGCGATGGCCCTCGGCATGGCGCGCAACGAGGTGTTTCCCGTCTTCTGCGGCGCCGCCCAGATGACCTATGGCGTGCGGGCGCTGCTCAAGAAGCTCGTGGAGCTCTGTCCGAGTCCGTCGGAGGCGCAGCCGGAGGCCGTCGACGGTCAGGAGTACGCCGCGCGTGACGACGGCCCGCTGGCCGCTCTCGTCTTCAAGACCGCTTCGGAGCCCCACGTCGGGGAGCTGTCGTACTTCCGGATCTTCTCCGGGAAGGTCTCCAACGGCGCGGAGGTCATGAACGCATCCGACCGCCAGTCCGAGAAGCTGAATCACCTCTCGATTCCGCTCGGAAAGGAGCGCTTCGAAGTCTCCACGCTGCACGCGGGCGACATCGGCGTAGTCGCCAAGCTCAAGCACACGCACACGAACGACACGCTGTACGACGGCGATCGCACGGTCGCGCTCGGCAAGATCGACTTTCCCCGGGCGGACATCTCGATCGCGATCAAGGGGGTCACCCGGGGGGACGAAGACAAGCTCGGCGAGGTGATCCCGAAGCTGCACGAGGAGGATCCCACCTTCACCGCCGCGTTCAACCCGGAGCTGCATCAGACGATCGCGCGGGGCGTCGGCGAGCTCCACCTCGACGTCCAGTTCGAGCGCATGGAGCGCAAGTACGGCGTCAGGGTCGAGACCGAGCAGCCCAGGATCGCGTACCGCGAGACGCTCACGAAGCAGGCCGAAGGGCAGGGCCGGCACAAGAAGCAGTCCGGGGGGCGGGGGCAGTTCGGCGACTGCTGGATCCGGCTGCGGCCCCAGCCGCGCGGTTCGGGCTACGAGTTCATCGACGCCATCAAGGGTGGCGTCATTCCCGGCAAGTACGTTCCGTCCGTGGACAAGGGCATCCGCGAGGCGGCGGAGCGGGGCATCGTGGCCGGCTTCCCGCTCGTGGACTTCGCGGCGGAGTGCTTCGATGGCTCCTACCACTCGGTCGACTCGTCGGACATCGCATTCAAGCTGGCCGGCTCGCTCGCCTTCCGCGCCGTGGTCGAAAAGTGCGGCCCGATCCTGCTCGAGCCGGTGATCGAGGTCGGAGTGGTTACTCCGGACGAGTACGTCGGCGACATCATGGGCGACCTGACGTCCCGGCGTGGGCGGGTTCAGGGGATGGAGCCCACCGACGGACGCACGACGGTACGCGCCCTCGTGCCGGAGTCCGAGCTCTACAAGTACGCTGCGACGCTGCGCTCGCTCACGCACGGCAGGGCACATCACACTCGCAGGCTCGCGGGGTACGAGCCCGCGCCCGACCACGTTGCGCAGAAGGTACGGGCGGAACGCGAGGCCGAGGAAGCTCGTTTGCGAATGGATCGAAAAGACATATGAAGACAATCGCCGTACTGGGCGGGGGTAACCTGGGCCGGGCTCTGGCACTCGGCTGGGTGGCGGCCGGGCTCGCGCCTCCGTCGGCGATCCGACTGACCCGGCGCCAGGTGTCGAAGCTTTCGGACCTCGCAGACGCCGGCTTCGGCGTTGGCGCTGACAACCGGGACGCGGTGGAGTCGAGCGAGATCGTGGTACTGGCTGTTCAGCCCCAGCAGTTAGACGCCCTGCTCGGAGAGATAGCGCCCGCGCTGGATTCGGGGCGGCACCGAGTGGTGTCGGTGGTGTCCGGTGCGTCCATCGCACGACTCCGTGATGCACTCGGGCCGGACGTGCCCGTGGTGCGTGCGATGCCGAACACCGCCGTGTCCATTGGGGAGTCCATGACGTGTCTGAGCGCGGAGGAGGGCGCCGAGTCGGCCCTCGAAGAGGCTCAGACGCTATTCGATGCTGTGGGGCGCACCCTGGTGATCCGCGAGGAGATGATGGTCCCGGCGGCCGCCCTCTGCGCGTGCGGTGTGGCGTTCTTCCTGCGCTGCATCCGAGCGGCGTCGCAGGGTGGTATTGAGATCGGATTCCATCCGGAGGAAGCCCTGCTACTCGCAGGCCAGACGGCCCGCGGCGCCGCTGCGCTCTCCCTCAAGGAGGATACCCACCCCGAAGGCGAGATCGACCGCGTGACGACGCCTCGGGGCTGCACGATCGCGGGACTCAATGAGATGGAACACCGTGGACTCAGCTCGGCGCTCATCAAGGGACTGATCGTGAGCGCACGCGCCGCCGAGGGGCTTTACAGGGAGTGAAGTCGCCGGGGCACGGACAGGCGTCCGGCCCCTCCGCGGTCAGCGTTCCAGTTTGAGCCGATCGGGCTAGATTATGCCGGCTGTCGAGACAGCCGGGATCGTTGCTCGAACCCTGCAATTCCGCCTGGAGCCGCAATGCGCCGCGTGGCGACACTCTACCGAACGACCGTCGGTAAAAAAGTCCTGATGGCCGTCTCGGGCGTCGTGCTGTTTGGATTCGTTTTCGTCCACATGCTGGGAAACCTCAAGATGCTGTTCCCGGCCGCGGACGGGCACTACGCGATGGACGTATATGCGGAGTTCCTGCGCGAAGTCGGATATCCCCTCCTTCCGCACGAAGGCGTTCTCTGGTTGGCGCGGTTCGTTCTGCTCGCGGCCGTGGGCGTGCACGTCGTGTCCGCGGTCCAGCTGACGCGGCTGAGCCGGGCGGCACGCCCCGCCGGCTATGCGAAGGAGGAGAGCCTGAGCCTCTCGTACGCCTCGCGCACCATGCGGTGGGGCGGGGTGATCCTCCTGCTCTTTATCGTCTACCACCTCCTCCACTTCACCACGGGCCAGGCCCATTCGACGTTCGTGGCCGGGGCCGTGCATCAGAATTACGTGGCCGCCTTTCGCAGCCCCCTGGTCTTCGGGGTCTACTTCGTGGCCCAGGCCGCGCTCTGCCTGCACCTCTACCACGGCGTGTGGAGCTTCTTCCAGACCCTCGGGCTGAGCCACCCCAGGTACAACCACCTGCGCAGGCCGTTCGCCGCGGGCTTCGCCCTGGTCGTCTTCGTCGGATTCCTCACGCCTCCGGCGCTGGTCCTGGCCGGCGTCATCTCCTGACGGCGCCCCCCGGCGTCGCGGAAAGGTCCATTCAGCCGTGGAACTGAAGAACAGCATCCCCTCCGGGCCGATCGCCGAGAAGTGGGACAAGCACCGCTTCGACATGAAGCTGGTCAACCCGGCGAACAAGCGAAAATACGACGTCATCATCGTGGGCACCGGCCTGGCCGGTGCCTCCGCGGCGGCGACGATGGGCGAGCTTGGGTACAACGTGCAGGTCTTTACCTACCACGATTCGCCGCGCCGCGCGCACTCGATCGCGGCGCAGGGTGGGATCAACGCGGCCAAGAACTACCAGAACGACGGTGACTCCGTCTTCCGGCTTTTCTACGACACCGTGAAGGGAGGGGACTTCCGCTCGCGGGAGGCGAATGTCTACCGGCTGGCACAGATCAGCCTCAACATCATCGACCAGGCGGTCGCTCAGGGGGTTCCGTTCGCCCGGGAGTACGGCGGCCTGCTTGCCAACCGGTCGTTCGGGGGCGCGCAGGTGTCCCGGACCTTCTACGCCCGCGGTCAGACCGGTCAGCAGCTCCTGCTGGGCGCGTACCAGGCGCTCGAGCGACAGATCGGTGCCGGAACCGTGAAGATCTCCACACGCCACGAGATGATGGACGTGATCGTCGTCGATGGCGTGGCCCGTGGCATCGTCTGCCGCGACATGGTTTCCGGGGGCATCGAGTCGTTCACGGCCGATGCCGTGGTGCTCGCCACGGGCGGGTACTCCAACGTCTTCTTCCTGTCGACGAACGCGAAACACTGCAACGTCACCGCCACCTGGCGCGCGCACCGGCGCGGCGCGGGCTTCGCGAACCCCTGCTACACGCAGATCCACCCCACGTGCATCCCACCGTCGGGCGACTATCAGTCGAAACTCACGCTCATGAGCGAGTCGCTGCGCAACGACGGACGTATCTGGGTGCCGAAGGGGAAGGATGACGATCGCGCAGCGACCGACATCCCCCAGGACGAGCGCGATTACTACCTGGAGCGCATCTACCCGTCTTTCGGAAACCTGTCGCCGCGCGACATCGCGTCGCGTCGCGCCAAGGAGATGGTCGACGCCGGGCATGGCGTGGGCGAGCGGCGCAACGGCGTGTTCCTCGATTTCGAGGACGCCATCGCGCGGCTCGGGCGGGACGCGATCAGCGAGCGGTACGGCAACCTCTTCGCCATGTACGAGAAGATTACCGGCGAGAGCCCGTACGACCGACCGATGCGCATCTACCCGGCGCCGCACTACACGATGGGGGGGCTCTGGGTCGACTACAACCTGGCCACCACGGTGCCCGGTCTCTTCGCCATCGGCGAGGCCAACTTCTCCGATCACGGCGCGAACCGGCTCGGGGCCAGCGCGCTCATGCAGGGGCTCGCGGACGGCTATTTCGTGATTCCGCTCACCATCGGGAACTACCTGGCGCGGGCGCCCAGGATGCGTGTCGGGGACGATCATGCGGCCGTGAAGGACACCGAGCGCGAGGTGAAGGAGCGCCTGGACCGCCTGATGTCGGTCGACGGCCGTCGGACGGTGGACTCCTTCCACATCGAGCTCGGCAAGCTGATGTGGGACGCGTGCGGCATGGAACGCAGCGCGCAGGGCCTGAGGGACGCGCTGAAGCGGATCCCCGAGCTGCGCGAGGAGTTCTGGAGCGACGTGCGTGTCCCCGGATCGGCCGCGAACCTGAACCAGTCGCTCGAGAAGGCGGGCCGCGTGGCGGACTTCATGGAGTTTGCCGAGGTCATGTGCCACGACGCGCTCACGCGCGACGAGTCGTGCGGAGCCCACTACCGCGTCGAGCACACCACCGAGGACGGTGAGGCGAAGCGCGACGACGAGAATTTCGCATTCGCGTCGGTCTGGGAATTCAAGGGCGTCGGCGAGGCGCCCGTGCTCCACAGGGAGCACCTCGAGTTCGAGAACGTGCAGCTCTCCACACGGAGCTACAAATAGCATGAAGCTGACCCTCCATGTCTGGCGCCAGGACGGTCCGAACGACAAGGGCCGCCACGAGCGGTACGAAGCCGACGACGTCTCCGAGCACATGTCCTTCCTCGAGATGCTCGACGTGGTCAACGAGCGGCTCACGGAGCAGGGGAAGGAGCCTATCGCCTTCGAGCACGACTGCCGCGAGGGGATCTGTGGCTCGTGCGGCATGATGATCAACGGCGTACCGCACGGTCCGAAGTCGCTGACCACGGCGTGCCAGCTCCACATGCGCACCTTCCACGACGGCCAGGAGATCTGGATCGAGCCTTGGCGCGCCACCGCGTTTCCGGTCATCAAGGACCTGGTGGTGGATCGGGCCGGCTTCGACCGGATCATCGCCTCGGGCGGGTACATCTCGATCCGCACCGGAAGCGCCCCGGACGGCAACGCCATCCCGATTCCGAAGGCCGATTCCGACGCGGCGTTCGACGCGGCCACCTGCATCGGCTGCGGGGCGTGCGTGGCGGCGTGCCCGAACGCGTCGGCCATGCTGTTCACTTCGGCGAAGGTGGCCCATCTCGGTCTGCTGCCGCAGGGCCAGACCGAACGGTGGGATCGCGTCCTCGCGATGGTGGACCAGCACGACGCCGAGGGCTTCGGAAACTGCACCAACCACGGCGCGTGCCAGGAAGCCTGCCCGAAAGGGATCAGCATCGATTACATCGCGCAGCTCAACCGCGATCTGATTCGGGCGACGCTGAGAGCGAAGCCGGTCGAGGCAGGCAAGGACGCCTGATTCCGGTCGCCGGGACGCGGATGCGACAGAGATCGCCCGGATCCCGGAAACCACCCGAAGCCGCCGTCGGGCCGCCCGCGACCTCGGGGCGGCTGGCGGTGGCTTTTCCGCGCCTGCACGTTGAGTGCCTCCTCCACCCTCGATGAGACGATGATGCCCAGTTCAGCTTCCCGGCTCTTCCCGACCGCCCTGGTCCTCCTGCACGGCTTCGCGATGGCGTCCGACCCGGCCCCGGCGGCCGCGCAGACGACGCACCGCCTCGTTGCCGGACCCGCCACGGTCGCCTTCGGGCATTACGACCCCGCGAAGCCCGGTGTGCTGCGTATTCGACCCGGCGACGTCGTCGAGGTCACCACGATGCTCACCAGCAGCCCGACGCGTCTGGTCGAGATGGGCCTTCCGGCCGAAGAGGTCCAGCCCAACCTGGCCGCCATCTACGACCAGGTGACCGACCGGGGACCCGGCGGGCATATCCTGACGGGGCCGATCCACGTGGAGGGTGCCGAGCCGGGCGACGTGCTCGAGGTGCGCATCCTGTCGGTGGACTACTCGATTCCCTATGGCTACAACGGGTGCAGCGGCTTCGTGCGCGATCTGTGTGACGCGGATCGACGTTCGCGCCTGATCCGCATCGACACGAAGAATCACCGGGCGCAGATCGCGCCCGGGGTGACCGTGCCCCTGCGGCCGTTCTTCGGGAGCATGGGGGTGGCGCCTCCCCCGGACTCGGGCCGCGTCAGCTCGGTGCCCCCGGGGCGTCACGCCGGCAACATGGACCTGAAGGATCTGGTCGCGGGGACGCGCCTCTTCGTGCCGGTCTGGGTCGAGGGGGCGCTCTTCGAGGTGGGCGACGGGCACGCGGCCCAGGGCGACGGGGAGGTCAACCAGACCGGGCTGGAGACGTCGCTCGAGGGTCGTCTCGAATTCCGGCTCCACAAGCGGGGCGGACTCGACTGGCCACGGGCGGAGACCGATACGCACCACATTCTCATGGGCTTCGCGCCGGATCTCGAGGAGGCGACGGAAATCGCGATCCGCGAGACCGTCGAGTTCCTTCAGGAGCGACTCTCTATTTCTCAGGGGGAAGCGTACTCCGTCGTCTCGATGGCCGTCGACCTCCGGATCACGGAGCTCGTCGACCAGAACGTCGGCGTGCATGCGATGGTCGCGAAGACGCTTCTCGGCGAGATTCCCTCGGAGGTCGACGTCCTCATCCGTGGCGGCATGGTCTATGACGGCTCCGGTTCCGAGGGCGCCGTGCGCGACGTGGGCGTCAGCGCCGACCGCATCGTCTTCGTGGGTGACGCGGCCGCGGCCGGGGTGAGCGGGCGCAGGGTCGTCGACGCCGCCGGACTGATCGTCTCACCCGGCTTCATCGATCCGCACGCCCACGCGCAGGAGGACCTCACGTCGGCCGAGCGCGAGCGCCGCGAAAACGTCAACTACCTCATGCAGGGGGTAACCACCGTCGTGGTCGGCAACGACGGTCACGGCACCTGGGACGTGGCCGCCGAGCGCACCGCCATGGAGAGGCAGGGCATCGGGACGAACGCCGCGCTGCTCGTTGGCTTCGGCTCGGTGCGCGGCGAGGTCATGGGCATGCGTGACGAGGCTCCGACGCCCCGGGAGCTCGATCGAATGAAGGACCTGGTGGATCAGGCGATGCGTGACGGAGCCGTCGGCCTCGCCACCGGGCTCTTCTACGCCCCGCAGAGCTTCTCGACCACCGAAGAGGTCGTCGAGATGGCGAAGGTGGCGGCCGCCCGCGGCGGCGTCTACGACTCGCACATGCGCGACGAGAGTTCCTACACCGTCGGCCTGACGGGTGCGGTCGACGAAGTCATCGAAATCGCCGAGCGCGCCGGAATTCGGGCCAACATCTCCCACATCAAGGCGCTGGGCGTCGACGTCTGGGGACAGAGCGCCGACGTCGTCGAGAGAATCCGCGAGGCCCGGATGCGCGGCCTGATCGTGACCGCCGACCAGTACCCGTATGAGGCGAGCGGGTCTTCGCTGAGCGCTTCGCTGCTTCCCCGGTGGGCGCAGGCGGGCGGACAGGACGCCCTGCTCGCTCGCTTCGACGACGCGGCGACCCGGGAGCGGCTCGAGGCCGACATGCGGGACAACATGCGACGCCGCAACGGCCCCGGCGCCATGCTCATCACGGGGGGGCGGGACGCGTCGATCCGCGGGATGACGCTCGCCGAGGTGGCCGAGGCACGCGGGCTCGATCCCATCCGTGCCGCGATCGAGATCATCCGCGACGGCGGAGCCGGCATCGGGTCGTTCAACATGGACGAAGGCGACATCCGCACCTTCATGCAGGCAGAGTTCGTCATGACCGGGTCGGACGGCTCCGACGGGCACCCCCGCAAGTACGGGACCTACGCCAGAAAGCTCCGGACGTACGTGCTCGACGGCGACGTGATCTCCATGGCCCGGATGGTCCGGGCGTCGAGCGCGCAGCCCGCCGAGGTGTTCGGGCTCACGGACCGGGGGCGGATCGCGGTGGGGGCGTACGCCGACCTGGCGGTCTTCGACCCCGCGACCGTCCGCGATCGGGCGACCTTTCTCGAGCCGACACTGCTGGCGACCGGGATGCGCTACGTTCTCGTCAACGGCAGCTTCGCAGTTGACGGGGGAGAGCCGACCGGCAGCATGGACGGAAGGGTTCTCCGAAAGGACGGGCGGCCGGTCTCGCAATAGGCCGTCACGACCCGCGGCATCCTACCACGGGTCACAGGGGTCCCGTTCCGTCTGCCCTCGCCCGTCCAGCCCCACCCAGAGCATGAGCGTCGTGTCCCGGGGCTCGCTCCAGCGGAAGTCGAAGTCGACCTGGGCCGTCATGCCGAAGTCGTGGTCGAAGGGCACGCCCACCCCGGGTTCGGCTTCGATCGTGAGCCGGGAGCCGAGCACGCGTTCTCGGGCTTCGATGACCCACGCCCCGCTGTGTCCGTACCAGACGTTTACGCATCCTGAAAGGCTCATGGCCGCGGTGGGCAGGGTGACGGTGCGGAACGTCCCGTGACCCTTCACGATCGGTATCGCGATCCACCCGCCGCCGTCGCGGATCCCGGTCATGACCTGGGCGATCGCCTGCCCCCGGGCGGGGGAGGGGAGCGTGAGCACGAGCACGGTGAGCGCGGTGAGGACGAGCCGCATTGGAGTCGGAGCCGGGCGTGGAACGGTGCGGAGTCGACCGTTCCGGGACGACTCCGTCTGAGCACCTACTACGATCGAACGCCTCCGGAGGGTCCGCGGCCGGTCACAGGGGTAAGGCGACGGCACTTCGCATCTCGACTACCCGGGCGCGGGCCTCGTCGAGGATCCGGTCCACGGTGGGCGTGAACGCGGGATCCGTGCGTACCGGCGCGAACAGCTCGGAGCCGAGCAGCCGGTCGTCGACTCCGGACGGAGAGCGCTCGAACGCGGCCCGGATCCAGCGCATGGTCTCGGACGCGTTGCCGACCAGGCCGTAGTAGGTCGCCAGATCCTGGATGACGACCTCGGGAAGGTAGTCCTCGAGCGCGGCCGTACCGTCCGTGATCCTGCCGGCCGCCTCTTCCGCCAGCCGGTCCGCATCCCCGCTCCGCCCGAGCGCGTGGAGGCAAAGGGCCCGGACCAGAGCGTAGACGCCGAGATCGAGCCGCAGGCACTCCTCCCCGCGGCCGGTCATGGCGAGCGCCCGTCCCTCGAAGGCCCGGGCCAGCGACAGCTCCTCCTCCAGCCGGTGTGCCTCTCTGGACTCCTCGATGGTCACGGCATAGTCCCCGAGCTGGAAGCCCAGCGACGCCAGGGCAGTCCGGCGACCCGCCTGCAGCGGGTCCAGATCGCGGGCACGGCGCGCCTCCCGGTACGCCTGATCGACGAGCCCCTTGCCGGCCAGGATCCGCGCCGACCAGCTCGGTCCGTTGGGCGCGTTGGGGGCGAGTTCGTCGGCCCGGGCGAAGTCCTGCTCGGCCTCGTCGAGCTCGATCCCGATCAGGGCGCGGATGTAGCCGCGAGCCGAGTACCCGTTGGCCACGTCGGGGTCGAGCGCGATGGCGGAGTCGGCGGCGACGAGCGAGCGGGCCGCGAGGTCGTACGAGGGCACCCCGACGTCGTACTTGTAGTAGAGCGCGAGGGCGTACGCCGACGAGAGTGCGGCGAGCGCGGCAGCCGAGGTGGGCTCCAGGCCGATCGCGTCACGGTAATGCCCCACGGCCTCGCGCATCCCTTCCGGCGTGCGCCGCCCCAGGGCCTCGTTGCCCGCGAGGAAGGCGTCTCGCCCCGGGCCGATGACCGAGCCCCCCGGGTCGAATCGGTCCTCCAGGCCCACGTCCGCGAGGAACGAGCGTGTGACCGTGCCCGCGAGCGCGACCTGCTGGACGTCGACCCGGGCCGGGTCCAGGCGGTGGCGGGTGCGCAGCGAAAGGAATCCGTCACGGTCCGAATCGGACACGTTCACGACCAGGTCCGCGCCGCGCGCCTCGATGTAGCCGTGGATGATGTGCTCCACGTTGAGCGTGTCGAGAAGGCGCGGCGTGCCCAGGCTGTCCTTCATGAGCGAAGCGGCCGTGTACGAGTCGATGACTCGCACCTCCGACACGGTGGTCAGGCGACTGATGACTTCCTCGGCGAGCGAGCGCCCCAGGTTGTCGAAGGCCGGGTCTCCCGTCCGGTTCTCGAACGGCATCACGGCCACCGAGACCTTCCACGGGTCCGGGGCGTCGCCGGAGGTCCATGCCCGGAGCCCGAGGCCCGCGGCGAGGAGCGCGAGCGCGCCCAGCGCGACGCGGACGGCGAGGCCGGCGGAAGCGTGGGGTACTTCGGACACGAAGTCGGTTCGGGTCGGTGGTGGACGTGGGCCGCTCCGGAGGGTGTCGATCCCCCGGCTCCGGAAGCTCACCCGACGAACCGGTCGCCGCCAGAGCGGGGGCGGTTCGATCGCGCCCCGCATCGCTCGTCCTCCAGCGTGCGTCCGGGCACGAAGAAGTCTTGACGGTGAGAGACGTACAAATAGTTTACTGGTCAACCAATGACATGGCAGGCGACGGCCTGTGACCCATCTGGGAGGTACCACATGGACAACACGACCTGGAAGATCGATCCGGCTCACACCGCGGTGGAGTTCGGCGTGAAGCACATGATGTTCACCACCGTCCGGGGGAGCTTCGGCGCCTTCGACGGCGAGGTGTCGCTCGACCTCGAGAATCCTTCGAACTCCGCGGTTCAGGTCGAGATCGACGCCGCGAGTATCACCACCGGCGTCACCGATCGTGACGAGCATCTCCGGTCCGGCGACTTCTTCGACGTGGAGAACTTTCCGCGGATCACCTTCCGCAGCACGCGCGTGTCCGGCCCGATCGTCGAGGGCGAGTCGTTCGAGGTGGTCGGTGAGCTGACCATCCGCGACGTGACCCGGGACGTGGTGCTCGAGGCTACCTTCGGCGGCACGGGCACGGACCCCTGGGGCGGGACGCGTTCCGGGTTCGGCGCAACGACGAAGGTCGACCGTCGAGACTTCGGGCTCACCTGGAACCAGGCGCTCGAAACCGGTGGCGTGCTCGTCGGACACGACATCGCCATCACCCTGCAGGTCCAGGCCGTCCTGAAGGAGGAACTGGCGGGCGTCTGACGCCCTCGCCGGCAATCACAAGACCCCGCCCGGGCATCGTCCCGGGCGGGGTCTTGCCTTATTGTCAGGTGGGCCGACTCGGGGTCGACCGACGGCCGACCGGAGGAACCCCGTGCGCAATTTTCTGATCCGACTCTTCGTCAACGCTCTCGCCCTCTCCGCGGCGGCGTGGCTCGTCGGCGGCATCACCCTCAGCGGCGGCTTCGGACAGGTGCTGCTCGTGGCCCTCGTGTTCGGGATCCTGAACGCGATCCTCAAGCCCATCCTCGTCGTCTTCTCCCTGCCGTTCATCGTGCTGACCCTCGGCCTCTTCGCCCTGGTGGTCAACGGGGTCATGCTCCTGGTGACGGCGCGTCTGACCGAACACCTCGCCGTGTCCGGTCTCGGCTCGGCGGTGCTCGGCAGCATCGTGATCTCCGTCGTCACCATCGTTCTGGGCGGCGTCCTGAAGGACGGAGAGAAGGAGAAGCGCTGACGCGCGGGCGGGTGTGGCTGGCTGCCCGGGGCCGGCACCCTCTCCTGCGCTACGCCTCGGCGGTCATGTCGCTCAGCCGTTCGAAGACCGCCCCGACCGACACCAGATGGTTCAGCACCTGGTCGATCGAGGCGAGGAAGCGATCCCGCGCACCCGCGTCCGCCACGAACGGCGTCGCGCCCGGCAGGATCGTGCAGGAGTGGAACGAGAGCTGAAGTACGGCGTTCGCGGAACGACTCAGGCGGCGGTCGACGACCCGCACCATGTCGTCGCGGGTCGCCGTCTCGGGCGAGAGCCATCGCTCCCAGAGCAAGCCGCTTCGGTCCAGCAGGCCCACGACCTTGAACCGAGCCAGTGGGCTGGCCTCGAGGTACCGTCGCAGACGCGCGGTACGGCGTGGGTTGCCGTGCATGTGTTCGATCGTGACCGGCACCTCGAGCATCGAGCCGGCCGGGTCCACCACGAAGGGCCGTTCCGGGTCAAAGCGGTAGGGAAGGTGCGGCACCTCGCAGTAGTCGGGACCTCCTTGGCTTCTCCAGTCGAAGAACGGACTCACCGAGCAGTCAACCGTGAAACCCGCCGCATGCAGGGCACGCGTGACCGTCGGCCCCGTCCCCCACCTGCCCGCCCGGAAGGAGGTCGGTCTAACCCCGAGCTCAGAGACGCACCGGTCGCGGACCGCCTCGATCTTGGCCCGGTTCACCTCCTCGGGGAAGCGATGCATCCACGAGTTCTCCTCGCCTCCCGGGGTCTGCGGCGGCGTTTTCCACGGGTGGCAGTGTGCGCCGATCTCGACGTCGGCCCGCGCCGCCAGGTCGCCGAGGATCCGGACCGATTCGGCGTCGACGAGCGGAGCATAGTTGACCAGGTATGTGGGCTTCGCCCCATGCCGGTCGAAGATCTCCTGCACCCGTGACAGCTCCCCGATGTTGCGCACCGTGGCCCCTTCAAAGGTGTAGGAGCCCCAGTTGTCCTCTTCGGTGTCGATCGTGACGACGACGACAGGTCTGCTCAACGCTTGCTCCTCGAGACGAGCATCGGGAGGGCGAGCCGCATGCCCCCAACGGACGCGGGGATCGACACCTCCCAGATCAACTTCGCCCCCCCGCCACCTGGTTCCAAGACGTGCGATCGCGCGGACACCCCTTTCACCATCCGACCTCACGCCGGTAGCTTCCCCATGCCGCCAGGGGCACCGCGCCGGAGGTTCAGGCAGCGTCGGGCGCGGTTGAGAACGACCCTTGGAACCTGATCCGGTTGACACCGGCGTAGGGAGCGCGGCGCACTACGAGGCAGATTCCACGGCGGCCGGCCTCGCGCGCTCCACGTCGAAGAGGGTGAGCGCCATGAGCGAGATGAACGGCAACGGGAAGGGATCCGACCGCACGGACGGGCGCGCGCGTGTCGCTCCACGGACGGAGGATGTGGGCACCGACTACCCCGGCGCCTTCCCGAATTCCCGCAAGGTCCACGTCGAGGGCTCCCGAGGGGTCCGCGTTCCGATGCGCGAGATCCACCTGTCGGGCGGGGAGGCCCCGCTGCGGGTCTACGACACGAGTGGGCCTCGAGACGTCGACGTGCGCCTCGGACTCCCCCCCCTTCGCGAAGCGTGGATCGTGGGGCGGGGTGACGTGACGGGGACGTCACGTTCCCGTGCACCTTCCGGTGCGGTGGAGATGCCACCGGGCCTGGCGCGGCGCACGCTTCGCGGCTCGGGTTCGGTGACGCAGATGACGTATGCGCGGCGGGGCGAGATCACCCCTGAGATGGAGTACGTAGCCCTTCGCGAGCGCATGGCCCCCGAATTCGTGCGCGACGAGGTCGCGCGGGGCCGCGCGATCATCCCGGCGAACATCAACCACCCGGAGATCGAGCCGATGATCATCGGCCGGAACTTCAAGGTGAAGATCAACGCGAACATCGGGAACTCGGCCGTCAGCTCGTCCATCGAGGAGGAGGTCGAGAAGCTGCGCTGGGCGACCCTGTGGGGTGCGGACACGGTCATGGACCTCTCGACGGGAAAGCACATCCACGAGACGCGCGAGTGGATCCTGCGCAACTCGCCGGTGCCCATCGGCACCGTGCCCATCTACCAGGCGCTCGAGAAGGTCGACGGGGTCCCCGAGGAGCTCACCTGGGAGATCTACCGCGACACGATCATCGAGCAGTGCGAGCAGGGCGTGGACTACTTCACGGTGCACGCCGGCGTGCTCCTGCGCTTCATCCCGATGACCGCGAACCGGCTGACGGGCATCGTCTCGCGTGGCGGATCGATCCTGGCGAAGTGGTGCATGGCGCATCACAAGGAGAACTTCACCTACACGCACTTCCCCGAGCTGTGCGAGATCATGGCCGCGTACGACGTGTCGTTCTCGCTGGGGGACGGGCTCCGGCCGGGATCGATCCGCGACGCCAACGACGAGGCCCAGTTCGCCGAGCTGAAGATCCAGGGCGAGTTGACGAAGATCGCGTGGGAGCACGGGGTGCAGGTCATGAACGAGGGGCCCGGTCACGTACCCATGCACCTCATTCGGGAAAACATGGAGAAGCAGCTCGAGTGGTGCGAAGAAGCGCCGTTCTACACGCTCGGGCCGCTCACCACGGATATCGCACCGGCCTACGACCACATCACGTCGGCCATCGGTGCGGCGCAGATCGGCTGGTACGGCACCGCGATGCTCTGCTACGTGACGCCGAAGGAGCACCTCGGGCTTCCGAACCGCGACGACGTGAAGCGTGGCGTGATCACGTACAGGATCGCGGCCCACGCCGCCGACCTGGCCAAGGGCCACCCCCACGCGCAGGAGTGGGACGATGCGCTCTCCAAGGCGCGCTTCGAGTTCCGCTGGCGCGACCAGTTCAACCTGGCCCTCGATCCGGTGACCGCAGAGGAGTACCACGACGAGACGCTCCCGGCCGAAGGGGCGAAGGTCGCGCACTTCTGCTCGATGTGCGGGCCGAAGTTCTGCTCCATGAAGATCACGGAGGACATCCGGCAGTTCGCGCGCGAGCAGGGCATGGCCGAGGAGGCCGCCATCGACGCCGGGATGGAGCAGATGGCGGAGGAATTCCGCGAGAAGGGCGGGGAGATCTACGTGGAGGCGGGGGACTGAGCAGCGCCCGGCTGGCCGGATTCGCAGGGCCGCGGCCGGCCTGATCCACCCGGACACGAAGAAGCCCCCGGTCGCCTCGTGGCGGCCGGGGGCTCCCTTTCTCACTCCGCGGAGGTGGCGAGCCGCGCGGCTACCTCACCCAGACGACGCCGAACGACACGCCGCGCGGGCCGTCGGCCACGCCGAAGCTCGTGCGCAGGTCGACCGCGTCGGCGATCTCGAAGTCCAGGCCGAGTCCCAGACCGAAGTCGAGACGAGTCTCGTCGTTTCCTGAGGCGTCCGCGCTCGCCGTGGTCAGGAAGACCGTGGGCTGACCGTAGGCGACGAACTCGAATCCGTCGAGGTCGACGCGCCGGCCCAGGGAGATGCCGGCCGACGGGTGCACCCAGCGGTCGAGGCCGTACGTCCCGACGCCGAGCACGACCGCCCCATCGAGAGGAAAGTTCCTTTCCGTGTGGTCGACCACACGGAACCGGGCTTCCACCCCCGCCACGCCCCTGGTGTCATCGACGCCGTCGGCGATGCCGACCTTCACACCGATGTCGAACCTGCCCTTGCCGAACCGGTACTGGCCCTCCACGGCGAAGTCCGTATCGCCTTCCGGAAAGCTGACGACCCCCCCGAACTCGTGGCTCTCGAAGGCCCGGTAGGGAGCGTTGTACGCGGGCGTGAAGGACGCCTGGGCGGCCGACTCGGCGACGCAGGCCGCGAAGGCCACGGCCGTGAGCCCGAGGGAGCGACGAAGAACCATGGTGGGACTCCTTTGCTTGGAGTTGCGCGCGCGGGGTAAGGCTCTGCCGCGTCGCTGAACCATGTGCATAATCTATCTACGGCGGGGCACGCGAGGCAGGACTGCCCGCCTCGTCGTCCGGGCGACGATCCCCGGACCGGCACCCACGCCCGGTGGCCGCCCCGGCGTCACTCCTGCGAGATGGGGTTGCCCGTCAGGAAGTCCACGGCCAGGCTCGCCAGCGCCCGGACGCCGATGGGCAGTGCGCGCTCGTCGGCGTAGAAGTACGGCGAGTGGTTCGGGTGGACGAGCGAAGGGTCGTCCGCGCCCACGCCGAGCCCGATGAAGAGCCCTGGGGCTTCCTCCGCGAAGTAGGAGAAGTCCTCGGCGCCGGTGGAGGCGGGAAGAACCTGCGCCCCCTCGCCGGCCACGCGCCGCAGGGTGGGCACCATCCGGTTCGTCAGCGCCGGATCGTTCACCGTCACCGGGTAGCCGCGGTCGATCGTGACCTCCGCCTCCGCGCCGTTGGCCGCGGCGATGCTTTCGGCGAGCCGGCGGACACGCTCGTGCACGCGCTCCCGAATGTCGGGGTCGAGCGTGCGGATCGTGCCGATCATGAGCACGGTGTCCGGAATGATGTTACCCCGGTTTCCGCCCTCGATCTGCCCGATGGTGACGATGGCTGCGGAGTTCGTGAGGTCCACCTGGCGGCTCACGACGGTCTGCAGCCCGTTGATGATCTGGGCCGAGGTGACGATCGGGTCGACACCACCCCAAGGCATGGCGCCGTGCGTCTGGACACCGCGGACGACGATCCGCAGCCCGTCGGCGGCGGCGAGCATGCCGCCCGTGCGGTACGCGATCGTGCCCACCGGCGTCGGGAAGACGTGGAGGCCGAACACCGCGTTGACCCCCTCCATGGCGCCGTCGGCGATCATGGGGGCCGCTCCGCCCGGGCCTTCCTCTGCCGGCTGGAAGAGGAACTTCACCGTACCGGGCAGGTCGCCGCGCATGCCGGCGAGCACCGATGCGACGCCCATGAGGATGGCGACGTGGTTGTCGTGTCCGCACGCATGCATCACGCCGACCTCACGGCCCTGCCACTCCGCCCTGACCTTCGACGCGAACGGGACGTCTGCGAGCTCGGTCACCGGCAGGCCGTCCATGTCCGCGCGCAGCGCGACCGTGGGGCCGGGCCGTCCGCCTCTCAGAACGCCGACGACGCCGGTGCCGCCCACACCCGTCTCGACGTCGATCCCCAGCGAACGCAGGTGCTCCGCGACGAGGCCGGCCGTGCGGAACTCCTGCATCCCCAGCTCCGGGTTGGCGTGGACGTCGCGGCGCCAGGCGACCACGTCGTCGTTGATGGCGGCCGCCAGCTCGTCGAGCTGGGCATGCAGGATCGACGCGTCCTGGGCGGACGCGGGCGCGGACGCAGCGACGGCGTAGGCGACGGTGAAGGCGCCGATGCGGATGATTCGCAGCATGATGGGGCGTATCGGAGGGAGTGTGGATGGACTCGGACCAATGCAACCGTAACGGCGCCCGCCGAGCGCCGACAAGCTGCCTCCGCCGCGGGGTCGCTTCGCCGACCTCCGGGGCGGGGCGAACCGATGGCGACCCCCGGTGCCGCAGCCCCGGCGCGCGCGCCCGATCCCTTGTACATTCCCGCCGCCCCAAAGGCCGTTCCGACCGCGCGTCGGACGACCTCCTTCAAACCTTCGGGCCCCGGAGAACGTCTGCCCGTGAAGCGAATTCTCGTGACCGGAGCCGGAGGCCAGATCGGCTCCTGGCTCGTGCCGCGCCTCCGCGAGGTGTACGGCTCCTCGGCCGTGCTGGCCACGGACCTGCGGCAACCGCCCGCCGATGCCCTGGAGGCGGGACCCTTCCGCGTGCTGGACGCCACCGACGGGAGCGCGGTGGGCGAGGCGGTCGCGTCCCACCGGGCCGACACGGTGTACCACCTCGCCGCGATCCTGTCCGCGGTGGGGGAGCGTGACCCGCTGCGCGCATGGAAGATCAACATGGACAGTCTCGAGGCGGTGCTCGAGGTCGCCCGCGAGCGCGGCTGTGCGGTGTTCACGCCGAGCTCGATCGCGGCCTTCGGGGCCGGCGTGCCGGACCCCGCGCCCCAGGACACGATCATGCGTCCGTCGACGATCTACGGGATCAGCAAGGTGGCCGGCGAGCTGCTCTGCGACTACTACCACAGGCGCTGGGGCGTCGACACACGCGGCGTGCGCTTCCCGGGCCTCATCTCGTACGGTTCGCCGCCCGGCGGCGGCACGACGGACTGGGCCGTAGACATCTTCTACCAGGCCGTGGAGAAGGGGAGCTACACGTGCTTTCTCGGGGCCGATTCCCAGCTCGACATGATGTACATGCCCGACGCCGTCGACGCGCTTCTGCAGGTCATGGAGGCGGACGCATCGAGGCTGGTGCATCGTAACGCGTTCAACGTCACCGCCATGCAGCTCTCCCCGGCGGTGCTGGCCGACGAGATCCGCAAGCACCTCCCGAACTTCACCATCGCCTACGACATCGATCCCGTGCGGCAGGCCATCGCGAACTCGTGGCCCGACCGCATCGACGATTCGGCCGCGCGCGCCGAGTGGGGCTGGAGCCCGTCCTTCGACATGGCGTCGATGACGGCCGACATGCTCCAGCACGTCCGCGAGGGCTGAGCCGCCCCGCTCCCACGCACCTGAACTCAGCACGAACAGCACGGAGAAGCCCATGCCGGTCGATCGCCTGACCACCGTTCTCGAACACCATGTCGCGGGGCTGCAGGAGGCAGGCACCGCCAAGGGCGCCGAGAAGGTCGTCGTCGAAGTGCGCCCCGCCCGAGGGGGCCGCGGCCCCCGTTTCCTCCTCGAAGGGCAGGGGGACAAGGAGTTCATCCGCATGAACTCCAACTCCTATCTGGGGATGGGGCTTCGCCCCGAGGTGATGGAGGCGGAGGAGAAGGGTACGGCCAGGTACGGAGCCGGGCCCGGGGCGGTCCGCTTCATCTCGGGCAGCTACGCGCCCCACCTCGCGCTCGAGCGCGAGCTCGCCGCGTTCCACGGACGAGATGCGGGGATGATCTTTTCGTCGGCGTACGCCACGATCGTCTCGACCATCGTCCCGCTGGTGACGCCGGACACGGTGCTGATCTCCGACGAGCTGAATCACAACTGCATCATCAACGCGATGCGGCTCGCGCGTCCGCAGGGCAAGGCGGTCTATGCGCACAACGACATGGCGCAGCTCGAGGCCGCCCTCAAGGATTGGAGCGGGAAGGCGAAGCGCGCGCTCGTCGTGACCGACGGGATCTTCTCGATGCGCGGTGATCACGCGCCGCTCGACGAGGTCATGGCGCTGTGCGCGAAGTACGACGCCGGCTTTGAGGAGAACGCGGTCTGCGTCGTCGACGACTCGCACGGCGTCGGAGCATTCGGCCGCACGGGCCGCGGCGTCGAGGAGTACACCGGCGCCCCGAAGGTCGACATCCTGGTCGGCACCCTCGGCAAGGCGTTCGGCGTGAACGGTGGGTACGTCGTCGGCAATGCCGCGACGATCGCCTTCCTGCGCGAGTCGTCGCCGATGTACATCTACTCCAACCCCATCACGGTCGGCGAAGCCGAGGCCGCGCGGGCTGCACTCCGGATCGTCGCGAGCCCCGAGGGCGAAGCTCTTCTCGAGCGGCTGCGCGGGCTCACGCGGCGCTTCGAGGAAGGGCTCGGCCGGGTCGGCATCGAGACGATCCCGGGCGAACATCCGGTGGTTCCGCTCATGATCCGCGATACGAAGAAGACGCACGACCTGGTGCGGCACCTCTTCGAGCACGGCGTGCTGGTCACCGGGCTGGCCTTCCCCGTCGTGCCGCGCGGCGACGAGGAGATCCGCGCTCAGGTGAACGCCGACCACACCGAATCCGACATCGACTACGTGCTCTCGGTCCTGGAGGCCTATCGGCGCGTGGAGGGACTCGCATGACCGACTTCATCTCCCGGCGCACGCTTGTGCGCGGTGCCGCCACGGCCGCGGGCGCCGCCCTCGCCGCGCCGTTCCTCAACCTCGGGCGGCATCGCCTCTTCGCGTGGAGCGAGCAGGAGTACACGCGCCGCTGCATCGACCTGGTCGAGGGGTCGCTCGTCATCGACATGCTCGGACTCACGACGCTGTCCGGTGAGCGACGGCAGAAGTGGGGTCCGGACTACGCCGGCCTCACCGAAGCCGACGCGACCGAGTTCCGTATGTCCGGCATCGACGTCTTCCACATCGCCAGCGGCGTCGGAGGCCGGACGAGCGAGCAGGCGTATCAGAACGTGCTGGCGTGGTGTGCCTCGTGGAACGGCGTCGTCGCCGGCCGACCGGATCTGTTCGTGCGCATCGACTCGGCCGCCGACCTGGCTTCCGTGCACGGGTCCGACCGCGTGGGCCTCCTCGTCGGCGTCCAGAACTCCGCGCATTTCCGTGACGCGGCCGACGTCGAGACGTTCCACGCGCTCGGGCAGCGGGTGAGCCAGCTCACCTACAACAGCCGGAACATGATCGGGAACGGATCCACGGAACGGGTGGACGGCGGCATCAGCGACTTCGGCGTCGCAGTGGTCGAGGAGATGAACCGCGTCGGCATGGCGGTCGACGTATCGCACTCGGGTGACCGCACCACGCTCGACGCATGCGAGGTGTCGAGGGCGCCCGTCCTGTACACGCACTCCAACGCGCGCGCGCTCAACCCCGGGCACCCTCGCTGCAAGACGGACGAGGCGATTCGCCAGATGGCCCGGACCGGCGGCGTCATGGGCATCACCGGCGTGCGGAACTTCGTGACGAAGGAAGAGCCGACCACCGTCGAACACTACATCGACCATTTCGACCACGTCCGGGATCTGGTCGGGGTCGAACACCTCGGCATCGGGTCGGACATCGATCTGCACGGCTACGACGACATGCCGCCTGCGGAGTACGACGGTCTGAAGGCTGCCTATAAGGGTTCCTACGCGTTCCGCGACAAGATCGACATCGACGAGATCGCCCACCCGAAGCGCGTCTTCGACGTCACCGACGGGCTGATCCGGCGGGGGTACACGGACGAGCACATCCGCGGGATCCTGGGCGGCAATTTCCAGCGCGTCCTCGGAGAGATCTGGGGGGCATGAGGCCGGGGCGCTCGCGCCCCCTCGGCGCGCTCGTGAGGGGGTGGGCTTTGGTCGGCTGCCTCGTCGCAGCGGGCTGCTCGAGCCCGGCGCCGATGGACTTCGCGGCCGTGTTCGACGGCACCGCCGGGCGCTGGATCGACCTGTCCTGGTCGTTCGGACCCTCGACCATCTACTGGCCCACGGACACGCTGGGCTTTCGACTGGCGGAGCTGGCCTACGGACGTACCGAGGCCGGCTACTTCTACTCGTCGTACGAGCTCGGAACCGCCGAGCACGGCGGTACACACCTCGATGCGCCGATCCACTTCGCGGAGGGCGGCCTTCCCGCCGACGAGATCCCTCTGGCGGGCCTCATCGGGCCCGCGGCGGTGGTGGATGTCCAGGAGCGGGCACACCCGGACTATCTCGTCACGGTCGTCGACCTCGAGGGGTGGGAGGCCCGGCACGGCGAGCTTCCCGACGGGGGCATCCTGCTACTCCGCACGGGCTGGGGCTCGCGCTGGGGCGATCGGACGGCGTACCTGGGCACGGAGGCGACCGGTCCCGACGCGGTCCCGCAGCTGCACTTTCCGGGACTCGCGCCCGAGGCGGCGGAGTGGCTGGTGGACCGCCGGGGCATCGTGGCGGTCGGCATCGACACGCCCAGCATCGACTACGGGCAGTCGGCAGACTTCCGTTCGCACGTCACGCTGTACTCCGCCAACATCTCCGGGTTCGAGAACGTCGCGAACCTCGAGCTCATGCCGGAGAGCGGCGCGTTCGTCGTGGCGCTGCCCATGAAGATCGAGGGGGGCAGTGGCGGTCCCCTGCGCATCGTCGGCTTCGTCCCGTCCCCGGGCCGCTGAGAGCCCGGAGCTCGGGACGAAGCCGCGAGCGGAAGCGCTGAAGCGTCAGTTCGCCGGGGCGCGGTAGGGGTTGTGACACGCGCCACAGGTGGCGCGGACGGCCTGGGCCGCCGAGCCGATCTGCTCGGCGTCTCCCGTGCGCGAGGCCGTGACCAGGCGCGCGGCTGCCATCTGGATGGCGGTCACCTTGTCCATGAAGTCACCCCGGTTCTCCCAGATCGCCGGCAGGGCCCGGGAGCCGGGGCCGCCCGATCCTTCGGGAAAGACGTTGGCGAGGGCCTGCGCCATGCGCTCGAAGGCCACGGCATGGTATTCGGCGTGCCCGATCGGCGCGGTGCCCGCGGTCGCCGCGGTCACGCCCCCCATGTGGATGCGTAGCGCGTCCATGAGCCCCTTCCGGTACTCGACGACGGGCGAGGCGTCCTGCGCGTGCGTGCCGGTCGGGACGAGGGCGGCGAAGCCGGAGGCGATGAAGAAGGCGGCTGCGAGGTGTCGGTGCAGGCGTTTCACGGTTGTCTCCGCGTTGGGACCGGGACGGGTCGGTCCGTGTCGATGATCTCGCCCGACCGCGGGCCGGAGCCGGCGCCGCGGTCGGGAGCGCGCCACATTAGCGGGCGCCCGCGGGGAGCGCGAGCGCCACGAGCCGCCCCGAGGTGTTCCGGTCGCCGATGGCCACCACGATGAACTGACGGCCGTCGGCGAGATACGTCATGGGCGCCCCGCTCGTACCGGCGTCGAGCCTCGTCTCCCAGACGACGTCACCGGTGGTCTTGTCCCACGCCCGGAAGGCCTTTCCTCCCGCGAGGGGAAGGATCGACAGTGCGTCCTCCGTGCCCTCCCCGAGGAAGAGGAGCGTCCGGGTGAGCAGCGGCGCCGGGCGGCCCCGCTGACCGAGCCACGGAAGCTGCAGATCCGCGATGGCCGGGTGATCGCGGGGCCCGGGGCCGTTGGGGCGCATCCAGAGATGTTCGCCGGTGTTCATGTCGATCGCGGTGATGCGGCCGTACGGCGGCTTGAGCAGGGGAAGCCCGCCGGGCATCGGGACCTCGCGGGGGAGGCCACGGATGTAGCGATGGTCGGAGCTGTCGGGCAGCGGCGGCGGGACGAGCGCCGTGACGTTGGGCGACGTGACCGAAGGCACGTACAGGACGCCGGTCTCCGGGTCCGCCGCGGCCCCGCCCCAATTTGCTCCACCGACCCATCCGGGCATGAGGATCGTGCCCTGCTTGCCGTCCACGCCCTTCACCGTGGGCGGCGTGAACATCGGTCCGTACACGAAGTCCTCGAGGATCTCTTCCGCCTCCGCACGGAGCCCGGGGGTGAAGTCGATGAGGTCGTCTTCCGTGATCCCCTGGTGGTCGAACGGCAGCGGCCAGGTGGGGAAGGGCTGCGTCTCCGCGGCCACCTCGCCGGGTACCGGTGAGGGCGGGACCGGCCTCTCCTCGATGGGCCAGATGGGCGCTCCGGTCTCCCGGTCGAACGCGAAGACGAAGGCCTGCTTCGTGACCTGGGCGATCGCCTTGACGGGGCGCCCGTCGACGACGACGTCGATCACGTTCGGCGCCGCGGGCGGGTCGTAGTCCCAGATGCCGTGATGCACCATCTGGTAGTGCCAGATGCGCTCGCCGGTCTCGACGTCGACGGCCACCACGGACTCGCCGTAGAGGTTGTCGCCCGGCCGCGCGCCGCCGTACCAGTCGTTGGTCGTGGTCTTCGTCGGCAGGTAGACGTGACCCAGCTCCTCGTCGGCGCTCATCAGCGTCCAGACGTTCCCGTTGCCACTGTAGGCCCATGACGAATCCGCCCACGTCGCGACGGCCGGGTCGCCCGGCTCCGGAATCGGGTTGAAGCGCCAGCGGAGCTCGCCCGTCCGGACGTCGTACGCGCGCACGTACCCCGGAGGGGCCGTCGTCCAGTTCCGGTTGGGGACCATCGCCGTCGTCCCGACGATCACCACGTCACGCACCACGAGGGGCGCCGACGTCCACTCGTACGTCAGGACCCGCGGGTCGGGGTCATCCGCCAGGTCGACGGCGCCCCCGTCGCCGAAGGCGGGATCGGGGAGTCCGGTCCCGGCATCGATGGAGACGAGAAATCGTCCCGAGCCGAGAAGGATCCGCTCCCGGCTTCCGTCCGACCAGTAGGCGACGCCCCGGTTCGCGCGGCCGGACGGCGTGTCGCGCAGCCCGGACGCGTACGGATCGTACCGCCAGATTTCCCGGCCCGTCGAGGGGTCGAGCGCCGCGGCCTGCCCGAGGTTCGTCGACGTGTAGAGCCGGTCGCCGATCTTGACGGGTGTCGCCTGGTAATTCGGGTTCACCGGCGCTCCCTCGTGCTCGCCGGTGAGCCGGTAGTCGGCCGACTCCCACGTCCAGGCGATCTCGAGTTCGCCCACGTTGCCCGCGTCGATCTGCGCGAGGGGAGAGTACTTCGTGGCGGCCAGGTCCCGGGCGTAGTGGGGCCAGTCGGCGCCGTCGTCGGTAGAGGACGGGCCGCAGCTTGCCGCCACGACGGCGGCCGTCACGAGTACGGGCAGGCTCCAGGGGCGATCCATGGTTTCTCCGGTTCGGGTCAGCCGCGCAACATGTCGCGGGGCAGCGGCGGACGGCAACGCCGTTGGGTACCTTGCACCCTCAGGCGTTGCTCGGTGGAAACACGAGGAGACGAGGAATACGATGGACAGGATCACGCGGCGACCGGTGTCTCGACGGCTCGGCACCCTGGCGGCGCTGGCGGCCGGCGGGCTCCTGGCTGCGCAGACGGCGAGCGCGCAGCTCTCGACGCTCACCCCCGGGGATTACGGTCGATGGGAGCGCCTCGGCGCCTTCGAGCTCGACCCCTCCGGTCGCTGGCTCGTCGCGGCGATCACCCGCATGGACGACACGTCCGAGCTCCGCCTCCGACGGTCCGACGGCGACGGCGACGTGCTCGTGATGGAGTTCGGTACGGCACCTGCCTTCGGCGCGGACGGGCGCTTCATGGCGTACCGGAAAGGCGTTCACCCCGAGGCGCGCGAAGCGGCCGACGAGCCAGTGGCCGATCGGCTGGGGCTCGTCGAGCTCGGGGCTTCGCGGGATACGGTGCTCTTCGACGTGACCGGCTTCGCCTTCCGCGACGACGGTCGGTGGCTCGCTGCGCACGCGGTCGCGCCCTCCGACTCGGTCGGCGGCGACCTGGTCGTCATGGACCCGGCGTCCGGAGCCCAGACCGTGATCGGCAACGTCTCCTCCTTCGCCTGGCAGGACGAGGGCTCACTGCTGGCGGCGACGCTGCGCACGGCGTGGGGCACGTCCAACGGTGTGGTCCTGTTCGACCCCGACGCGGGGACTTTGCGCACGCTGGAATCGGGCGACGCGCAGTACGTCGCGCTCGCGTGGCGAGACGACTCGGCCCAGCTCGCCGTGATGCGGTCGTTCGAGAACGAGGACCGGCGTGAAGCCTCGCACGACGTGCTCGTGTGGAACGACGTGCGGGCGGGTGGCCCCACGGTCCTTGCCGCGCTGGAGCACCCGGCGCTGGGGCGGGACGTCCGCATCACGCCCTTTTCCGGCATCTCGTTCTCCCAGGACGGGCGCACGCTCTTCGTTGGCGTGCGGCCATGGGAGCCCCGCCCGGAAGCCGGAGACGGGGACGATACGGACGAGCTGGAGGCAGGCGAGGAGGACGACGCGGGGAATTCCGAGGCCTCGGACGACGTTGAGCCCGCCGACGTCCAGGTGTGGCACTGGAACGACGACCAGGTCCTGCGCGCCCAGGAATACGGCGCGGGGCGCATCGCCCGGCAGACGATGCTCGCGGCCTGGCATTCCGACGACGGCCGCTTCGTCCTGCTGGGCGACGACCTGGACGAGCCCGTGACGGTGGTCGCGGGTGGCGCGTGGGGCGTCGTCCCGGACTACGGCCCGTACCTGTTCGAGCGGCGCTTCGGTTCGCGCGCCGCCGACTGGTACAGGGTCGACGTCGCCACCGGTGCCCGCGCCCTGATCGGGGAGCGCCTCGACTTCGGTCTGACCTCGCACGCCGATCTCGCCGTCCTGATGCTGTACCATGAAGACCGTTGGTCGTTCGTCGATCTCGCGACGCTCGACGCAACGGTCGTGGGCGAGGGTCGAAGCTTCACGCAGCCGCTGAAGGACTACGACTACCCCGGTCCGCGTCCGTCGTGGGGCTTCGGCGCGTGGCTCGACGACGGCTCCGCGGCGCTCGTCTACGACCGCAACGACGTCTGGCGTGCCGATGTCCGGACCGGAGCGCTGACACGGCTGACCGACGGGGCGGAAACGGGGCGGGAGTACCGCGTGACCGACCCGGAGGCCGAAGGCGGCTTCCGATCCGGCGTGGATCCGCTCCGGCCGGACGCGCCGGTCTGGTACGCCGTTCGTGACCTGACCACGAAGGCTTCGGGCTACGCGCGTGGCGTGAGCGCCGGTGGCGTCGAGGTTCTTCGGATGGAGGATGCGCGGGTGGCCGGGCTCGCGCGGGCCCGCGACGCCGATCGTTACGCCTTCCGGTCGGAACGCTGGGACGACTCGCCGGACGTCTTCGTGTCCGGCGACGGGCTCCGCGACCCCCACCAGGTGACCGAGACCAACCCCTTCCAGTCGGACTTCGCCTGGGGGCGCACCGAGCTCCTCGACTACACGACGGACGCCGGTCACGATCTCCAGGCGATCCTCGTCTATCCCGCTGGCTTCGAGGAGGGCCGCCGCTACCCGCTGATCCTCTATCAGTACGAGCGGCTCTCCGACGGGCTCCACGCATATGACCCGCCCAGCGAGAGGGACTATTACAGCTACCAGGTCTGGTCGCAGCAGGGGTACTTCGTGCTGATGCCCGACATCGTCTACGAGCCGGGCCGACCCGGGCCGTCCGCCCTCGACGCCGTCGACCACGCCCTCGATGCCGCGGTCGCCACCGGGCACGTGGATCCGGAACGCATGGGCCTGATCGGCCACTCCTGGGGGGGATACCAGGCCACCTACCTGCCGACACGGACCGACCGCTTCGCGGCGTCCGTGGCCGGTGCGGCCATCACGAACTTCCTGAGCTTCATGGGCGCCGTGCACTGGAACGGCGGTCTCCCCGAGACCGGCCACTGGGAAACCGGCCAGGCGCGGATGGCCGCGCCGTACTGGGACGACATGGAGGGACATCTCGAGAGCTCGCCGGCAAACTTCATCGCGGATCTGGAGACGCCGATGCTGCTCATGCACGGCGACGCCGACGGCGTGGTCGACTTCTACCAGGGGCTCGAGTTCTACAACTACGCGCGCCGGGCCGGAAAGGAGGTCGTGCTCCTCGTCTACCCCGACGCCGATCACGGTCTCACGGAACGGACGCAGCAGGTCGACTACCACCGGCGGATCCTCCAGTGGTTCGGGCACTGGCTGAAGGGTGAGCCCGCAGCGCCCTGGATCACCGAGGGAGAGAGCTGGGTCGAGCGGGAGCGAAGACGGGGCGGGTGACCGCGCCGTGACCGGGCGCTTCCCGGCGCAACGCACGTCTTCGCCTTGCCGGCCGCGCCGCGTCCCCGCATCCTGACGCCTCCCGATCGGGTGGCCGCACGCTCGCCACCCCGCAGCAGCCCGCACGTGCCCCGGAGACGTATCATGCGACGCACCGTCCTTGCCCTCGCGGCCCTCGCCGCGGGCCTCGCCCACGCTGTTCCTGCGCGCGCGCAGGCCGACCCGCGCCTCGACGCCCTCAAGGACGAGGCCCTTCGGATGGTCGAAGCCGACGCGAAGCAGGTTCAGGAGATCGTCGACATGCTCTTCAGCTTCGGCGAGCTCGGCTTCCAGGAGTTCGAGACGCAGCGCTACCTGACGGGCCTGCTCGAGGACGCGGGCTTCGAGATCGAGCTCGGTGTGGCAGGCATGCCGAGCGCGTGGACCGCCCGCTGGTCCAACGGGACCGGGCGTCCGGTCATCGCGCTCGGGTCCGACGTCGACGGCATCCCGCAGTCCAACCAGAAGCCGGGCGTCGGCTATCGCGAGGCGATCCTCTCCATGGCTCCGGGCCACGGGGAGGGCCACAACTCCGGGCAGGCCGTGAACATCGTGGCCGCGCTCAACGTGAAGGAGCTGATGGAGCGCGAGAACATCGACGGCACGCTGCTCATCTGGCCGGGCATCGCGGAGGAGCAGCTTGGCTCCAAGGCGTTCTTCGTGCGCGACGGCGTGTTCGACGGGGTCGACGTGAACCTGTTCACGCACGTGAGCTCCAACTTCAACGTGTCGTGGGGACAGGGCGGCGGAAACGCGCTCGTCTCCGCGCAGTTCCGCTTCACGGGGGAGACGGCCCACTCCGCGGGCTCGCCGTGGCGGGGACGCTCGGCGCTCGACGCGGTGATGCTCATGGCCCAGGCCTGGGAGTTCAAGCGCGAGCACCTGCGCCCGCCGCAGCGCTCGCACTACATCATCGTCGACGGGGGCGACCAGCCGAACGTGGTGCCGCAGACGGCGACCATCTGGTTCTACTTCCGCGAGGTGGACTACGAGCACGTGGTGGAGATGTACGACGCGGCAAGGCTGATGGCGCAGGGTGCGGCGCTCATGACCGGGACGCAGATCGACACGATCATGACCGTGGGCTCCGCGTGGAGCCGTCACTTCAACAAGCCGGTCGCCGAGGTGACGTACGGCAACGTTCAGCGGGTGGGGCTGCCCGACTGGACCGAGGACGACCACACTCTGGCCAACGGGCTCCAGCGCGAGCTCGGGCAAGAGGAGCGGGGCATGCCCACGGAAATCGACGAGCTCGAGGGCCCGGTCGACCTCTCACGGTCGCTGGGCGGCGGCTCCGACGACATCGGTGACGTCTCGTGGAACATGCCCACCGTCACGCTGCGCTTTCCGGCCAACATGCCGGGTGGGCCGGGACACAACTGGGCGAACGGGATCGCCATGGCGACGCCGATTGCCCACAAGGGCTCGCTCGCTGGCGCCAAGGTCCAGGCGCTGACCCTCCTCGACCTCTTCCTCGACGGCGAGACCGTCGACGCGGCCTGGGACTACTTCAACGACGTCCAGACGGCCGAGACGACCTACACGCCGTTCATCACGCCGGACGACAGGCCCGCCATCTGGCTCAACGCCGACATCATGCAGCAGTGGCGCGAGCAGATGCGCCCGTTCTACTACGATCCCGACCGGTACGACACGTACCTCGAGCAGCTCGGCATCGAGTATCCGACCGTGCGCACGCGGCCGGTCAGCGAGCAGGATCGTGACGGCGGCGCCCATCCGGGTGGTGGCGCGTGAGACCCTCCCGCCGCCGGGCGGCCGCGGTCGCGGTCGCCGTCTTCGCCCTCACGGCCGCTCCCGCGGCGGGCCAGAACTGGGACCGGGCGCGGGACGAGGCGGTCGAGATCCTGCGGAGCATGATCCGCATCGACTCCAGCGATCCGGCCAACGGTGGAGAGACGAAGGTCGTGGAGTACGTCCGCGACCTGTTGGCCGCGGAAGGGATCGAGTCGCGCATCTACGAGATGGAGCCCGGGCGCGGCAACCTCGTGGCCCGGATCCGGGGTAACGGCTCGAAGAGGCCCATCCTTCTGATGGGGCACATCGACGTCGTGGGCGTGGAGCCCGACCTGTGGTCGGTCGACGCCTTCGAGGGAATCGTCAAGGACGGCTACGTCTGGGGGCGCGGCGCCCAGGACGACAAGGGGATGTCCGCCGTCGCGCTGCAGGTCTTCATCATGATCAAGCGCTCCGGCGTGGAGCTCGACCGGGACGTCATCTACATGGCGAACGCGGGAGAGGAGGGCAGTCCGCGCGTCGGCATCGAGTACATGATCCGCGAGCACTTCGACGAGATCGACGCCGAGTTCGCGCTCAACGAGGGGGGCTCCACGACGGTCCAGGGCGGGCGGCACGTCGTAGGTGTCGCCACCACCGAGAAGGTGGGGCGCGGCATGCAGCTCGTGGCGCGCGGAACGTCCGGGCACGGCTCCCGGCCGAGGCCGGACAACCCGATCGTCCACCTCGGCGCGGCCGTGGGCAAGCTCGGTACCTGGCAGCCGCCCATGCGGCTCAACGACACGACGCGCGAGTGGTTCCGGCGCATGGCCGAGGTTCTTCCGCCCGAGCACGCCTTTCTCTACCGGAACGTCGAGGATCCCGACCTCACCGAGATGATCCAGGAGAAGCTGCGGCTTACGGACTTCACCGCCAATTCGACGCTCAGGACCTCGATCTCCCCGAACATCATCGAGGGAGGTTTCCGCAGCAACGTGATCCCCGGCGACGCGACGGCGCGCCTCGACATCCGTGCGCTCCCCGACGAGGATGTCGCCTGGCTCGTCTCCGAAATCGAGCGGGTCATCGACGATCCGCTCGTCGAGGTCATCCCGCCCAGCGGGCCCGGCCGGCCGGTGAGCCCGCCCATGCCCATGGACTCCGAGATGTTCCGGGCGCTCGAGAACGCCCAGAAGGCGGTGTTCCCGGGTGGTGTCACGGTCCCCGTCATGCTCACCGGCGCGACGGACTCCGCCCAGCTGCGGGCGGCCGGGGTGCTCACGTACGGGATCGGTTCGGTGATGGGGGACGAGGGAGCCCTCGCGCACGGCAACGACGAGCGCGTCTCGGTGGAGGGTGTCGGGCAGTTCGTGCGCTTCCTCCACCACGTGGTCATCGAGGTCGCCGGCTCCTGAGGGACGGAAGGTTCGCTTCGGGGCTCGAGGCGCGGCGCCGCCACCCCGAGCTGATGGACGATCCGGGACTCGACTCCGCCCGGCACGTCCATGCCCTGGTCGCGCTGCGGGCCGTCAACGCGGTCTCGCTGGCCGGGGTACGCGTATGGCGCGAGGTGTCGAACCTCGAAAAGACGCTCGGGCGTTCCGTGCGCGTACTCGACCTCGCGTGCGGGGGCGGAGACGTCCTCCACGACGTCGCCCGGCGCGCCCGTGGGGCACGCACGCAGGTCGAACTCCACGGATGCGACGTGAGTCCGGTGGCGCTCGCTGAGGCCCGGCGGCGTGCGCCCGCGGGCTCGTCCATGCGCTTCTTCGAGCTCGACGTCCTGCGCGAAGACATCCCGGAAGGATACGACCTCGTCACTTCGTCTCTCTTCCTGCATCATCTCGACCGCGCCGAGGTCGTCTCGCTCCTGCGCCGCACGGCCGCCGCCGCCGGGTCCGGGATCCTCGTGCAGGATCTGCGTCGGACGAGGCTCGGTTACGTGTTCGCGTGGGTGGGGCTCCACACGCTGACGACGTCGGAGATCGCGCGCCACGACGGACTCCTTTCCGTGCGCGCTTCCTTCACGATTCCGGAGATGACGGCCATCGTGCGCGAGGCAGGGCTTGGGGGTGCCACCGTGCGGGCCGTCTGGCCTCAGAGGTTCGCGCTCCGGTGGGTGCGTCCGTGAGCGACCTGGACTTCGACGTGGTGGTCGCGGGCGCCGGCCCGGCGGGTAGCCTCGCGGCGCGCGGACTGGCCCGTCGGGGGGCGAAGGTCCTGCTCGCCGACCGAAGCTCCTTCCCGCGGTGGAAGGTGTGCGGTGCCTGTCTCGGTCCCGGCGCGAGCGCGGCACTCGAAGCCACCGGCCTCTCCGCGATTCCCCGGATCCTTGAGGCCGTTCCGCTCGCACACCTCACGCTCGTCTCCGGAGGACGGCAGGCGAGGGTGGCCCTCCGCGGCAATCGGGCGCTCTCGAGGGAGTCGCTCGACGCCGCGCTCGTGGAGGCCGCGGTGGCGGCGGGGGTGGAGTTCCGCGCGGGGTGCCGGGTGTCGCTCGCCGAGCCCGTCGGGGGAGGCGGCCTGGAGGTGGTGCTCCGGGGAGCGTGGGACGGGAGCGTCCGCGTGGGCGCGCTCGTGGACGCGACGGGGCTGGCCGGCGGGCTGTGTGGTCCGCCGCCCGACGTGTCGGTGCGGTCGAGGGTCGGACTGGGCGCCGTCTTCGAGGGCGCGCCTCCCGATCTCAGGGCGGGGGACCTCCGCATGGTGGTGGCGCCCTCCGGGTACGCGGGATTCGTCCGTGACGAGCGAGATCGACTGACGGTGGCGGCCGCGGTGGATGCGCCGGCGCTTCACGGTCGCTCCCCGGCCGACGTCGTGACGGACATTCTTCGAGCGTCGAGCGCGTCCGGCGGTGCCGCGGCGGCGGGGGCCTTCGACCTTTCGTCGCCTCTGCACGGGTGGAAGGGAACGCCGCTGCTCACCCGGCGGAGGTCCCCTCCCGCGCGGCCGGGCATCTTCCGCGTCGGAGACGCCGCGGGATACGTAGAGCCCTTCACCGGCGAGGGCATGGGGTGGGCGATGGGATCCGGTCTGGCCGTCGTCCCATTCGTCGAGTCGTGGCTCGTGGGGCGAGCCGACGCCGGCCGGGCCTGGGTCCGGGCTTACGAGGCGCAGGCGGCTGCAGCCCAGCGCTTCTGTCGGGCCGTCTCCTGGGCACTGCGGCGTCCGTCCCTCGTGGACACCTCCGTCCGTCTGCTGCGCCGCCGTCCGTCGCTCGCCGCCCCCTTCGTTGCGGCGGGCTCCGTCCCCTCCCACGGCTTCTCATGACGATGCACGTCGCCGGAATCGGCACGGCGCTGCCGGAGCACCATCTCACGCAGACCGATGCGGTCGAGCTGCACGCGCGCTTTTGCCGCATCGACGATGCCCGTGCGCGAACGCTGCGTGCCCTCTACCGGCGCTCGGGAATCGAAGCCCGTCGGTCCGTCTTGCTCACTCGTTGCGACGGACCACTGGAGCTTCGGCAGTCCTTCTATCCACCGGCCGCGCACGAGGAGGATCGCGGCCCCGCCACCGAGGCCCGGATGCGGGCGTATGCGAGGCACGCGCCTCCACTGGCGCAGACGGCGGCGGCCCGGGCGCTGGAGCGGGCGGGCATCTCCGGAAACGAAGTCACGCACCTGGTGACCGTGTCCTGCACCGGCTTCGTCTCGCCCGGCGTGGACGCGGCGCTCATCGAAGGGCTCGGGCTGCCGCGCTCGGTCGAGCGCACCAACGTCGGCTTCATGGGCTGCCACGGGGCGCTCAACGGACTGCGGGTCGCGAAGTCGTTCGTGGACGGCGACGCTGCTGCCGTTCCGCTCGTATGCGCCGTGGAGCTCTGCACGCTGCACTTTGCGTACGGCTGGGACCCGGAGATGCTCGTGGCCAACGCGCTCTTCGCGGACGGCGCGGCGGCGCTGGTGGGGCGTGCCTCCGGGGTCGCCACCGGACCGCCCGCGTGGCGCATCGCGGCCACCGGGACACTGCTCATGGACGGGTCGGCCGAGGCGATGACGTGGCGTGTGGGCGACCACGGTTTCCGCATGACGCTCTCGGCCGAAGTCCCGGTGCTCATCGAGACGCACCTTCGTGACTGGCTCCAGGGGTGGCTGGCGGGGCAGGGGCTGGGCCTCGACGACGTGGCCTCGTGGGCCGTTCACCCCGGAGGGCCGAGAATCCTGGGCGCGGTGGAGCGGGCACTGGGGCTGACCCGGGAGGAGACGGCCCCGGCCCGGGCCGTGCTGGCGGAATGCGGCAACATGTCCTCGCCGACCATCCTCTTCATTCTCGACCGGATGCACAGCGCGGGTGCGCCCGCGCCCTGCGTGGCCCTCGCGTTCGGGCCGGGGCTCGTCGTGGAGGCCACCCTCTTCCTGTAGCGCCCGCTCCGCGGGTCGCGGCCCGGTTGAGGTTCCCGGAGATCGATCTCTCCGTACCGGTCGAGCGCTGCGCCGGCGCGATCCGCCTCCGCGCCCGATTACCCTCACCCCGCTTGCCGACTCCGCCCTCGTCCGGCATCCTCTGCGGCCGAACCCGCACCGGAGGAGTGCCCATGGAAACGTCTGGAAACGAAGCGCCACTTCTGCGCGCGCTCGGGAGGCTCGAGCGGCGCGACTTCCTGCGGGCGGCGGCCGCGGCGGTCGCCTCGGGAGCGGCGTCGCCCGCAGTGCTGCTCGCCGCCGAGCCGGACCCGGTCCGGCGTGAGGAGCTCGCCCGGACGATCCTGCCCCAGTCGCAGGAGGGGCCGCCGCCCGTACCGCTCGGCAACGGGGAGCATCCGGCGCTCGTGTACCAGGCGTACCCGGGCGGCACGGGCTCGCTCTACCGGAAGTGGCACGACGAGGGGATCGATCCGTTTGTGCGTCACCCGGTGCCGATCGCGCCGTGGGAAGGCGCCGTTCCCGGCGATCCGACGGAGATCGCGTTCCTTCCCGTGCACCGCCTGGCCGCACTCATCCGGGAGCGGCGCATCACGTCGGTCGAGCTGACCGAGATCTATCTGGAGCGCATGAAACGCTACGACCCGGTGCTCCTGTGCGCGGTGTCGATCCTGGAAGGGCGGGCGATGGAGGAGGCCCAGCAGGCCGACGCCGACCTACGGGCGGGTACCTGGCGCGGCCCCCTGCACGGGATCCCGTACGGCGTGAAGGATCTTTTCTCCGTCGACGGGACGAGGACCACGTGGGGCTCGGCGGACTTCCAGGACCAGATCATCAACGTCGACGCCGACGTCGTCGTGCGCCTGCGTGACGCCGGTGCCGTGCTCATCGCGAAGCTCGCGACGGGCGAGTTCGCATCCGGAGACGGCTGGTTCCGGGGTCGTACCCGCAACCCCTGGAACACGGAGGAGGGGTCGAGCGGCTCCTCGGCCGGGCCGGGCTCCGCGACCGCGGCCGCCACCGTGGCGTTCGCCATCGGAACCGAGACCCAGGGCTCGATCGTCTCTCCCGCCCGGCGCAACGGGCTGAGCGCGCTGCGTCCGACCTTCGGTCGCGTCAGCCGCCACGGGGGCATGGTCCTGTCGTGGAGCATGGACAAGACCGGCCCCATGTGCCGGAATATCCTCGACTGCGCGCTCGTCTTCAACGAGATCCACGGAGCGAGCGACAACGATCCCGCGTCGCTCACGGCTCCGTTCCGCTTCGATCCTGAGGCGGACATCGGCGCGTACCGGATCGGGTACGACGAGGACGCGCCCGAGGAGTTCCTCACCCAGCTCGCCGACATGGGCGTGGAGCTCCGGGAGATGAACCCCGTACCTCAGGGTGGGTCGAACTCCCTCGGAGTCGAGTCGTCGGCCGCCTTCGACTTCCACGTGGCCCCCGACGGAGTCGAGCCCGAGCCGGTGCAGGAAGGCCTCGATCCGGCGGAGGAGCGGCGGCGGACCCGCTTTCGGCGCGGTCGTGACACGCGGGCGCTCGAGTACGTCCAGAGCCAGCGTCGTCGGCTCCTCGTCATGAAGGAGATGCAGGAGGCGATGGAGGGCTTCGACATGTTCGTGTCGGGGTCGGGCCACGTCGGGCTAACCAATCAGACGGGACACCCTGCGGCCGTGGTCCAGTACGGCTTCGGAGTGCGGGACCCGGAGGCGGACGCTCCGACCACGATGCCGCTCACGACGACGCTGCTGGGTGCTCTCTTCGCGGATGACCGGATCCTCGAGGTGGCCCACGCCTTCCAGAAGCGCACGGACTGGCACCTGCGGCGACCTTCGCTCGACTGAGGCATGAGGGGCTCACGGGCGCGGTGGCTCGACCGGCGGGTCACCTCGACTTATTGTGGCGCCAGTCATTCACCGCCGACTCGGAGAAACTCAATGCGGCGTGCAATCTTGGGTGCCGTGGCTTCCGCCATGGCTCTCACCTTCCTTCCCGGCACGGCTGCGGCCCAGGCCGATGCCCGCCTCGAATCCCTCAAGGAGGAAGCCCTCCAGATGGTCGAGGCACGTTCGAAGCTGGTGCAGGAGATCATCGATCACCTCTTCTCGTTCGGTGAGCTCGGAATGCAGGAGTTCGAGACCCAGCGCTATCTGACGGGCCTCCTGGAGGACGAGGGCTTCGACATCGAGCTGGGTGTGGCCGGCATGCCTTCGGCCTGGACCGCGCGCTGGTCGAACGGGTCCGGCGAACCGGTTATCGCGCTCGGTTCCGACGTCGACGGCATCCCGCAGTCCAATCAGAAGCCGGGCGTCGCCTATCGGGATCCGATCCTCGGGCTCGCCCCCGGCCACGGCGAAGGGCACAACTCGGGACAGGCCGTGAACATCGTCGCCGCGATCGCCGTGAAGGAGCTCATGGAGCGCGAGAACATCGATGGGACGCTCATGCTCTGGCCGGGCGTCGCCGAGGAGCAGGTCGCCTCGAAGGCGTACTTCGTGCGCGACGGCGTCTTCGACGACGTAGACGTGAACCTCTTCACCCACGTCGGGTCGGGGCTGGGCGTCAGCTGGGGTCAGGCCGGCGGCAACGCGCTGTGGTCCGTCCAGTACAAGTTCAGCGGCGAGACCGCGCACTCCGCCGGATCCCCGTGGCGCGGCCGTTCCGCGCTCGACGCGATCATGCTCATGGCCCAGGCGTGGGAGTTCAAGCGTGAGCATCTCGAGCCCGCGGCGCGCTCGCACTACATCATCGTCGACGGAGGTGACCAGCCGAACGTCGTCCCGCAGCGTGCGACGATTTGGTTCTACTTCCGCGAGCGCGATTACGAGAAGACGAAGGCGATGTACGACGCGGCCGCTCTCATGGCGGAGGGCGCCGCGCTTATGACCGGGACCACGCTCGATACCATCATGACGGTCGGCTCGGCGTGGGGTCGCCACTTCAGCAAGCCGGTGGCGGAAGTCACCCACGCCAACATGCAGAGGGTCGGCATGCCCGAGTGGAGCGCGGACGACGTCCGCTTCGCCGAGGCGTTCCAGGCCGAGATGGGCGTCGAGGTCAGCGGGCTCGAAACCGAGGTCGGGGAGCTCGGCGGGCCGGTCGACCTTTCCCGCTCGCTCGGCGGCGGTTCGGACGACATCGGTGACGTGTCGTGGAACATGCCGACGGTGACCATGAGCTTTCCGTCCAACATGCGTGGGGGGCCCGGCCACAACTGGGCCAACGGCATCGCCATGGCGACGCCCATCGCCCACAAGGGTGGTGTCGCGGGCGCCAAGGTTCAGGCCCTGACGCTTCTCGACCTCTTCCTGGACGGTCAGACGGTCGACGCGGCCTGGGAGTACTTCAACACCGTGCAGACGGCCGAGCAGGAATACATCCCCTTCATCACGGAATACGATCAGCCGGCGATCTGGCTGAACGAAGGGATTATGGCGCAGTGGCGGGAGCAGATGCGCCCCTTCTACTACGACGCCTCCAGGTACGAGACGTACCTCGAGCAGCTCGGCATCGAGTACCCGACCATCCGGACCCGCCCGGTGTCGGAGCAGGACGATCAGGACGGTGCGCTCACCCCGGACGCGGAGCGCGGCCCGGGTGGCGCATAGCCGAATCGTGGCGGGGTCGGCAGTCGCGGCGCTGGTCGCCGCGCTGTCGGCCCCCTCCGCCGCTCCGGCCCGAGCCCAGGAGCTCCACGTCGTCGAGCTGACGACCGAGGATGTGCTGGCCGGATACGCGGCCGGACGCTTCTCTGCGGTGGAGCTGACCCGCGCGTTCCTCGACCGGATCGCACGATACGAGCCCTACTACAACGCATTCATATCGATGAACCCGGACGCCCTCGCGACCGCGGCGGCGCTCGACCTGGAGTACGCGGGGTCGGGCCCCCGCGGGCCGCTCCACGGCGTGCCGGTGGTGATCAAGGACAACATCGACTACGGGGGGCTCGTGACCACCGCGGGGTGGGAGGGCTTCTCGAGCGCCACGGGTGGCGTCGACATGGTGCCCCAGGACGACGCCGCGGTCGTGACGCGGCTGCGCGAGGCCGGCGCGATCATCCTCGGCAAGACGAACCTCCCGGACTTCGCGGGTCACGGCACGCGCACCAACAGTTCGGTGGCGGGGATGACGCTGAACCCGTACAACGTCGACAAGGTGCCCGGTGGCTCCAGCGGTGGCACCGCGACCGCGGTGAACGCGAGCTTCGCGGTGCTGGGGCTCGGCACGGAGACGGGCGGCTCGATCCAGAATCCGTCCTCTGCGCAGGCGCTGGTCGGCCTGAAGCCCACCTACGGTCTGGTGCCGCTGGAGGGGGTGGTCCCGCTCAGCGGAACGTACGTGGACGTGGTCGGACCGATCGCGAGGACCGTGTACGACGCCGCGGCGACGCTCGACGTGCTCGCCGGCCCCACGGTGGAGGACCTCGCGACCTTCGCGTCGGAGGGACACCGGCCCGACGGCGGGTATGCCGCTGCACTTGATGCCGCCACGCTCGAGGGAAAGCGCTTCGGGCTCGTCGGGACGGGATGGCGGGACGACTTCGTCCCGCTCGATCCGGACACCGAAGAGCAGTACCGGCGGGCGATCGATGTGCTGAAGGGGCTCGGCGCGGAGGTCGTCGAGGATCCCTTCGCGGGAACCGGCTTCGTCGACCTGTACGACGAGCAGCCGCGTGTCCCGACGCAGGGCGCGCACGACATGCTCGTCTACATGCAGGGCCTCGGCCCCGGCGCCCCGTTCGACTCCATCGAGGAGTGGGAGATGCTCAGCGGGCGTCCCTACACCCGTGGGCAGGGCAGGGGCGACGCGCCGCCACCCGCGCCGGCCCGCCCGAGCGCGACGGAAGAGGGCGACGCATATCAGGCGTGGCGCCACGCCATCCGGAACCTCTTCCGCGGCGTGCTCCGGGAGCACCGGCTCGATGGTCTTTTCTTTCCGCAGTCCGGCGTACCCAGCCGCCCGGTCGTCGAGGATCCCGAGCGGCCGGACTACGCGCCGAACAACTGGGCCGAGATCCCCAGCAACATCATCAACGACCTGGGAATCCCCACGGTGACCGTCCCGTCCGGGTGGTTCGAGGACGGTACGCCCTTCGTGGTCGCGTTCGTGGGTGACTCGTGGACGGAGGCGGAGCTGCTCGGGTACGCCTACCGGTTCGAGCAGGCCACGCGAGCGCGTCGTCCGCCGACTCTTTCGGATCCTCCTACCAACTGACCGTCGCGCGAGCCCAGCGCCACGGGATTCGGCGCCCGTTCGCGGGCAGGAGGCCTCTCAACCAATTGGCGCGGAACCGTGTCGTTGCCTCGGACCCCGGTACCACAGGTCCTCCGGCTCCTGCTCACCGACAAAAAAAGGATCGTCACCATTTTCTCCCGCCGATCTTTTCCGGCTCGTCCGGGCCGTGTCCTGGCACTCCTCCTCGTGCTGGTCGCCGGATCTTCCGGCGAGGCACACGCACAGGAGGCCACGGGCCGACCGAAGGTGTTTCTCGACTGCAACGGTCGGGACTGCAATTCTGAATATTTCCGTACCGAGATCGCCTGGGTGAACTGGGTCAACGACCGTGAGGTCGCCGATGTGCACGTGATCTTCACGAGCACCTCGACGGGCGCCGGCGGCAACGAGTACCAGATCGATCTGCTCGGCCGTGCTGCGCAGGCCGGGTACTCCGATGCCATGCGGTACCAGTCACTTCCGACGGACACCGAACGCGAGCGGCTGGATGCCATCGCCGACGCGCTCGCCATCGGCCTCGCCCGTTTCGCGTCGGGTGCGGGGTACAGGGGTCTGGTCCGGATCGAGGGAGTCGAAGAAGAGGGGTTCAACCCTCGCGCTCGCGTGGTTTCCCAGGACGAGGTCGAAGACCCGTGGGACCTCTGGGTCTTCCGCATCAACGTCGGCGGAAACCTCGAGGGGGAGTCGAACAGCCGGGAGGAGCGTCTGAACGCCGGCTTCAATGCCTCGAGAGTGACGCCGACGTGGAAGTTCAGCATCGGTTCGAACGTGAACTACAACGAGCGGCAGTTCGACCTGGAGGACGGGGGCGTCTTCTTCGACCGGCGCACCGACTGGGGCGCACGGCCCTACCTGGTCTACGCGGTCGCCGATCACTGGTCGGTGGGCGTGCGTGGTGAGGCGGCCCGGATGACGCGATTCAATCAGGACTTCCGCCTCGAGGTCACGCCGGCGCTCGAATACAGCGTCTTTCCGTACGAGGAGGCGACACGCCGGGCCCTGACGATGTCTTACCGGATCGGACCGGCGTACCGGCGCTACATCGAGGAGACCCTCTTCGCCCAGACCGCGGAGACGCGCTGGGAGCAGTCGGTCGAGGTCGACCTTTCCCAGCGGCAGACCTGGGGCGAGGCCGGCGCATCGATCTCGGCGTCCAACTTCCTCTTCCTTCCGGACACCGATCTCTACACGGACGGGCTGTACAACATCTCCCTGAGCGGTGACATCCAGTTCAGGATCATCCGTGGGCTGAGCGTGGAACTCAACGGCAACATCGGCTGGGTTCAGGATCAGATCTATCTGTCCGCGGGCGGAGTCTCCGACGAGGAGCGCCTGCTCAGGCTGCAGCAGCAGCAGACGGACTTCCAGTATGGAGTCCGGGTGGGATTTTCCGTCCAGTTCGGATCGATCTACAACAACGTGGTGAACAATCGGTTCAACCGCGCTCAGGGCTTCGGTGGATTCGGAGATTGGCGCCGGTTCTGACGGGTCGGCGCGGGGCGGTTGACGAGGGTCGGGCGCAGAGGTACACTGGTCGCGAGATTGAGAATCAGTCTCATTCGTCTGTGGTCCCTCAAACTGTGCACCGGGCTCGACGTCCTTGCGAACGCTGTTGTTCTGGATCCACCTCGCCTGCGGGGTTACCTGTGGCGCCGTGATCCTCGTCATGTCCGTGACGGGGGTGATGCTGACGTATCAGAAGCAGGTGACCGAGTGGGCCGATCGCGAGTTTTGGGTGGCTCCGGCCCTGGCAGGATACCGCGCACCCCTGTCGGACGTCGTCAGCACTGCCCGCGCGTGGGCTCCCGACGCGGAGGTTTCTTCGGTCGTGATCTGGTCCGATCCGGACGCGCCGGTGGCGGCTGCGCTGGGCGGGGGACGCACCCTTTTTCTCGATCCGTCCACGGCCGAGGTCCGTGGGGAGGGGAGTCGCCGGGTTCGTGGCTTCATGTCCTGGAACGTGGCGATGCACCGCTGGTTCGGAGCTTCGGGCGAGGGCAGGACGGCTGCCCGGGCGGTGACCGGGTGGAGTAACCTCGCCTTCCTCTTCCTCGTGCTCAGCGGCCTCGTGCTGTGGGCGCCGGCTCGCTGGACCCGGCAGCATCTTCGCCCCATCCTGCTGCTCGATCGCACGGCGCGCGGCCGAGCCCGCGACTTCAACTGGCACCACGTCTTCGGCTTCTGGGCGGCGATCCCGCTGGCCGTGGTCGTGGCCTCCGCCACCGTGATCTCATTCCCATGGGCGAGCGATCTCGCCTATCGCCTCGCCGGGGACGAACCCCCTGCCCGTCGGACGGTATCCGCCTCGCGTCTGCCCCCGCCCGGCGCTTCGCCTGCCCACGCGCCGGGTCTGCCCGGGGCGAGCGGGCTGCTCGGGGCCGTGCCCACCGCGCCGGTCGCGGCTACGGTCCCGGCGGTCGAACTGGCACCCTTCGACATCACACTTCTCGATGCCGTCGTCGAGCCGGCCACGAGGCGCCTCGCCGAGTGGCGGACGCTGTCCATCAACGTTCCGGAGCATGCCGGAGTGCCCGTGCAGGTCCGCGTCGATCAGGGGTGGGGTGGCCAGCCGACGAAGCGGTTCACGGGGCAGTACGATGCCGCGACGGGAAGGGAGATCTCGTGGGAATCCTTCGGAGATCAGTCACGCGGACGGCGTTTCCGCACCTTCCTCCGCTTCGCGCACACGGGAGAGTACTTCGGGATCGCCGGTCAGACGCTTGCCGGCGTGGCCTCCCTGGCGGCCGTGCTCCTCGCCTGGAGCGGGCTCGCACTGGCCTGGCGCAGGCTTGTCCTGCGCCCGCTCAGGCGTCGACTGGAGACAGCCGCCTGACCTTCCCGATACCCGTCAGTTGCAGGTGACGGCGCCGGGGGCGTTCGCGGGGGTGGCACCACTCGGGTTCGCGTCGCCGAAGTAGAAGCCGCATTGGCGTCCCGCCCCCGACAGTCCGGAGTGCGTGCCCGTGGCCGCCCAGCCCGATCCGGTGGCCTCGTTGATGACGATCGTCACCCGGTCCGTGATCGTGATGGTCAGGTCGTCGACGTCGCTCGCGTACGTGAAGTTGTCGCTCAGGTAGATCTCCTGCTGACTCGCCACGTTCTTGAGGTCGGACGTGACGGCGGCGACGTATGACTTCTCGCGCATCGCGGAGAACTTCGGGATCGCGATCGCGGCGAGGATGCCGATGATGACGACGACGATCAGGAGCTCGATCAGCGTGAACCCGTCTCGGGCAGGGCGCATCATGGCAGGTCCTTGGCGTGCGCGATGTCCAGCGATGGCCCGGACCGGGCGCATCGGAAAGTTGCCGGGCATAAGGCAACGGATCACAATCACGCTACGCTGGTGGACCCGCGGGAGCAAGCGGGTCGTCGAGGCCCGGCAGGACCGATTGAACGGGATTACCGCCGGCCCTACTTTTCCGGCCTGACCCCCGCCCGCAGCACCGCTCGGAGGACTCGTGGCTGGCCATAACAAATGGTCGAAGATCAAGCGCAAGAAGGGCGTCAACGACGCCAGGCGCGGCGCGCTCTTCACCAAGCTCATTCGAGAGATCACCGTCGCGGCCCGCGAGGGTGGCGGCAGCGTGGACTTCAACGCTCGGCTCCGTCTGGCCGTGGACACGGCCAAGGCCGCCTCGATGCCGCAGGAGAACATTGACCGGGCCATCAAGAAGGGCACGGGCGAGCTGGAGGGCGTCGACTACCAGGAGACCACCTACGAGGGGTACGGTCCCGGGGGCGTCGCGCTCTTCATCGAGTGCCTCACGGACAACACCAACCGGACCGTTGCGGACGTCCGGTTCGCTCTGTCGAAGAACGACGGGAGCCTCGGGACCGACGGCTCGGTCGCATGGCAGTTCGATCGCAAGGGGCAGCTCGTGATCGACGCCACGAGGTACGACGAGGACACCGTCTTCGAGGCCGCCATCGACGCCGGCGCCGAGGATGTCGCGGGCGACGGGGAGGAGTTCGTGATTACCACGGAGCCGTCCGCGTTCGCGGCGGTGCAGCAGGGACTCCGTGAGGCGGGCATCGAGGTGTCCTCCGCGGAGCTGACCCGCGTCGCCAAGAACGAAGTCTCGGTGAGCGGGCAGGAAGCCGAGAAGCTCCTCAGGCTCATGGAAATGCTCGACGACCTCGACGACGTCCAGAAGGTCCACTCGAACGCCGACATCGACGAAGCGGTTCTCGCCGAGGCGATGTAGCACCCGGCGTGCGAGCGAGCGCCGACGGAGAGAGGGCGGGTGGCACCGACCGGCCCGACGAGGTGCTGGTGCTCGGCATCGACCCGGGTACCGCCACGACCGGGTACGGGGTGGTCCGGCGCTCGGGCGTCGCTCGGGTCGCACTCGTGGAGTGCGGCGTGATCCGCACTTCGGCGGCTGAGCCGCTGCCGGTGCGGATCCGCGAGATCTATGATTCGATCGTCGGGCTCATCGAGCGCCACCGTCCGTTCGCCGTGTCCGTGGAGGAGGTGTTCCACGGAAAGAACGCGCAGAGCGCGCTCAAGCTGGGGCACGCCCGGGGCGCCATCCTTCTGGCCGCCGCGCACCACGACGTTATGATTGCCGAGTACGCCCCGCGGCAGATCAAGAAGGCCGTCGTCGGCACGGGAAACGCAACCAAGGATCAGGTGGGCTTCATGGTCATGCAGCAGCTTCGCCTGCGACAGGCCCCGGCGCCCGCCGACGCGGCGGACGGTGTGGCCGCCGCGCTGTGCCACTGCATGATCGGAAGCTTCCCCCGGTGATCTCCCGGCTCCGCGGCACCGTCCTGACGCGCGATGCCGAGCGCGTCGAGGTCGAGACTTCGGGCGGCGTCGTCTACGAAGTGGAGGTCCCGCTCACCGTCCTGCAGCGCCTTCCCTCGCCCGGGGGAGCCGTGGAGATCCGCACGGTGCAGGTGGTGACGGAGAACTCGGTCGCGCTGTACGGTTTCGTCGACGCGCACGAGCGGACGCTCTTCCAGCGGCTGCTCACCGCGTCGGGTGTGGGTGCGAAGGTGGCACTCGCCATGATGTCGACCTTCTCGGCGGAGCGTCTCGCACGGGCCCTGGTGGAAAAAGACCTCACGGCGCTGCAGCAGGTCAGCGGCATCGGACGCAAGAAGGCGGAGAAGATCGCCCTCGAGCTGGCCGACCGGGTGGCCGATCTGGCCATCGTCACGCCCCGCGCTCCGGGGCAGTCCAGCGGGGCCCAGGAAGCGGTCCAGGCGCTCGTCGCCCTCGGCTACTCGTTCGCCGATGCCGATCGCGCGGTGCGCGAGGTGCTGGAGGCCGGCACTCCCAAGACCACCGACGAGCTGATCCGAAAGGCGCTGGCGGGGTAGGGAGGAGCGATGACGGAACACACGCACATCACCACACCCGACCCGATCGACGACGACGCCCAGGCCGAGCCGTCGCTCCGGCCCAGCCGGCTGGCCGAGTTCATCGGTCAGGCCAGGGTGCGCGAGGCGCTCTCGATCGCGATCGAGGCCGCCCGCCAGCGCCGGGAGGCGCTCGACCACATCCTCTTCCATGGCCCCCCCGGCCTGGGCAAGACCACGCTCGCCTCCCTGCTCGCGCGGGAGATGGGCGTGAACATCAAGACGACCTCCGGCCCCGTACTCGAGAAGCCGGCGGACCTCGTCGGGATTCTCACGAACCAGCGGGAGGGTGACATCCTCTTCATCGACGAGATCCATCGTCTTCGGCCGATCATCGAGGAGTTCCTGTATCCGGCCATGGAGGACTGGCAGGTCGATATCCGTCTCTCCGACGGGCCCAAGGCCCAGACGATGACGATGAAGATCGAACGCTTCACCCTCGTCGGTGCGACGACCCGGTTCGGCGCGCTCACCGCCCCGATGCGCGCGCGATTCGGGATCGTGCAGCGGATGCACTACTACCCGCCGGAGGAGCTGGTCACCATCGTGCGTCGCTCGGCCGACATCCTCGGCGTGGAGACGAGCGGGGACGGCGCTCTCGAGATCGCGAAGCGGTCGCGCGGTACACCGCGTGTGGCGAACCGGCTGCTGCGGCGCGTGCGTGACTTCGCACAGGTTCGGGCGGACGGACACATCGACGGGCACGTGGCCCGTGACGCGCTCGAGCTCCTCGACGTAGACGAGTACGGGCTCGACGAGATGGACGTGCGCGTGCTCAGAACCCTCATCGAGAAGTTCGAGGGAGGGCCCGTGGGGCTGAACTCGCTGGCCGTCGCCATGGGGGAGGACGCGACCACGCTCGAGGAGGTCTACGAGCCCTTCCTGATCATGGAGGGCTTCCTGCAGCGGACGCCGCAGGGGCGGATCGCGACGCCTCGGGCCTTCCGTCGCTTCGGCTACACCCTGCCGAAGAAGCATGGCGACGACCACGGGGGTACCGGCACCCAGGCGTCGCTCTTCGTCGAGGAATGATGCGGCGGACTCTGCACGCATCGGCGGCCGACTCCCTGCGGCTGGCCGTGGCGTGCGCGGACGCGAATCGCCGACTTCCGGTACTCGAGTCCGCGGAGGTGGTGCTGCCCGCCCGGGACTCGGCGACGGTCCTCCTCCTCGACGGAACCGGTGCGGTGCGCGATGCCTCGGGCACGCGGGTGGTCGAAGCGGGCCTCACCGACTGGCGCGCCGTGGGAGACTTCGGTCAGGATGGCGCCAGCGAGGCGATCGACGTCGTGTGGAGTTCCGGCGGCGGGAGCGTGACCTCGATGGAGCTGGCGCTCTTCGCGCTGGAGCACGGGGGGTGGATGTCCGACGACGTGTGGCGGTGGCGCGCGTCGGCTCCGCTGGGAGATCGGGTGCGCGTGCGGGCGCTCACGGGGGACCGCGAAATCGTGGAGGTCCACCTGACCCGGCACGGTCCGGGCGACCTCTCCTGCTGCCCCACCCACGAGGCCGTGCTCTGTTTCGTCGTGACGGGCGGCGGGGTGGAGGAGCGCTCAACCCGTGGCCACTGAGGCGGGCGCCGGGGCACGCGTCTCGGACTACGACTACGCCCTCCCTCCGGAGCGGATCGCCCAGCACCCCACGGAGCGCAGGGACGACAGCCGTCTCCTGGTCGTGCCTCCCGAGGGCCCGTTCCGGCATCGACGCTTTCCCGATCTCGAGGAGCTCCTGCAGGAGGGGGATGTGCTCGTCGTCAACGAGAGCCGCGTCGTGCCCGCCAGGCTCCTCGGTCGCAAGCCGACCGGTGCACGGGCGGAGGTGCTCCTCGTACGGCCGCTGGTCGACGAAACTGCCGGCGCGCCGGGCGTTCCCCCCGACGTGTCGTCAGGTGCGCGGGTCTGGGAGGCACTCGTCCGCCCGGGCGGCAAGCTCGGGCCCGGGCGGCGCGTCGTGGTGGGTGCCGGCCTGGAGGTGGAGATTCTCGAAACCCTCCCTTCCGGCAACCGGGTCGTGCGTCTCGAGTCGGACGTTCCGGTCGAGGAGGCGCTGGAGCGGCACGGGCACATGCCGTTGCCGCCCTACATCGACCGATCCGATGAGGCCGCCGACAGGGAGCGCTACCAGACGGTCTACGCCCGGCGCCCCGGATCCATCGCTGCACCGACGGCAGGACTGCATTTCACGTCGGCGCTGCTGGAGCGGATCGCGGCGAAGGGCGTGCAGCGCGCCGCCGTCACGCTGCACGTCGGCATCGGCACGTTCCGGCCGGTCGAGGGCGATGATCCGGAAGCGCACGACATGCACGCCGAATGGTATTCGGTGTCGCCGGAGGCCGCCGCCGCGGTCCAGCGCGCGCGCGCGGCGGGGGGGCGCGTCTGGGCCGTCGGGACCACGGCGGTCCGCACGCTGGAGGCGGCCGCGGCGCGGACCGGCGTGCTGGAGCCCGGTTCCGGGGATACCCGCCTCTTCATCCGGCCTCCGTACCGGTTCCGCGTGGTGGACGCGCTCGTGACCAACTTTCACCTGCCGCGCTCCACGCTCCTGATGCTGGTCGCCGCGCTCGCGGGATACGAGCGCACCATGGACGCCTACCGGGAGGCGATCGGCGAACGGTACCGCTTCTACTCGTACGGCGACGCGATGGCAGTGCTGCCCACGCGGCAGCGCCCCTGACCCGGTTACATTGCGGCTCCATGTTCGACTACACGCTCTCCGCTACCGACGGCCGTGCCCGCGCTGGCACGTTCACGACCCCGCACGGGGACGTGCCCACGCCGGCGTTCATGCCGGTCGGGACCGCCGGCACGGTGAAGGGCCTCGTCATGGAGGAGGTGGAGGCGCTTCGGGCGCGCATGGTGCTCGCGAACACCTATCACCTCTATCTGCGGCCGGGGCACGAAGTCGTGCGCCGGCTCGGCGGGATTCATCGATTCATGCGCTGGGACGGACCGATCCTCACCGATTCCGGGGGATTCCAGGTCTTTTCCCTGACCGACATCCGGCGCATCCATGACGACGGGGTCGACTTCCAGAGCCACATCGACGGGTCGAAGCACACCTTCACGCCCGAGTCGGTGATGGAGATCCAGCGGACGCTCGGGGCCGACGTCGTGATGGCGTTCGACGAATGCCCGCCGGGCGGGTGTGACCGGAACACCGCCGAGAACGCGAACCGGCGCACCCTGGCCTGGCTGGAACGATGCCGCACCCGCTTCGACGCCATCGCGGGGGAGCGTGAGGTCCCCGAGCAGGCGCTTCTGCCGGTCCTCCAGGGTAACATCTATGATGATCTGCGCCGTGCGCATGCGCGGCAGTTCATGGACCTGGGCGACTGGGCCGGCTACGGCATCGGCGGTCTGAGCGTCGGCGAGGCCAAGGACGACATGTGGCGCACGCTCGAGGTGCTCGACGACGTACTTCCGACCGATCGGCCGCGCTACCTGATGGGGGTCGGGTACCCCGACGACCTGCTCGAGGCGATCGCGCGCGGTTGCGACCTCTTCGACTGCGTCGCTCCGACCCGGAACGCGCGTCACGGAACCGCGTGGACAAGCGAAGAAGGCCAGGTGAACTTGAAGGCTGCGCGCTTCCGGGAGGATACGCGCCCGATCGACGACGCCTGCGACTGCTACACGTGCTCGCGCTATGACCGGGCGTATCTGCGCCACCTGGTGGTTTCCGCCGAGTGGCTCCCGATGCGTCTGCTCTCCATCCACAATCTCCGGTTCCTCGTCCGCATCGGTGAGGAGGCCCGCCGCCGTATCGGCGACGGATCCTTCGAACCGTGGCGCCGGGACTGGCTCGAACGCTATCGCAAAGAACGGAGTGCCGCGTGACCTCTCTCCAACTCCTCTTCTCCGTGCCCCGCGAAGGCGGCAACTCGGGGATGATCTTCTTCGTTCAGATGATGCTGATCTTCGCGATCTTCTACTTCCTGCTCCTGCGCCCGCAGGCCAAGGAACGGCAGCGCCACGACGAGATGCTCAAGAGCATCAAGAAGGGCGACGAGATCGTGACCACCGGCGGAATCATCGGGAAGGTGGTGCATGTCGAGGAGAAACGACTGACCATCAAGACCGGCGAGAACACCCGGCTGACGGTCGATCGCGCGCGGATCGCCTCCATCCTCGACGCCCGGGGCGACGAGAAGGCGGAGTAGGGCGTGGCGATTCGCGACATCGTCCTGATGGGCGATCCGGTGCTGCGACAGGAGGCCGAAGACGTCACCGTCTTCGACGCCGCGCTCCGGGCGCTGGTCCGCGACATGTACGAGACGATGTACCACGCCGACGGCATCGGCCTGGCCGCCCCGCAGATCGGCATCGCGAAGCGGGTGCTCGTGGTCGACCTGCGCCGTGCCGACGAGGACGATGACGAGCCGCCCAAGGTTGCTCTGATCAACCCGAAGATCGTCTGGTCGAGCGACGAGACGTACAGGGCGTCGGAGGGGTGCCTCTCCATCCCCGGAATCGAGGAGATCGTCGAGCGTCCGTTCGCCATCCGCGTCGAGGGGCGCGACGTGAACGGCAACGAGGTCGTCGTGGAGGCCGAGGATCTCTTCGGACGCGCGCTCCAGCACGAGATCGACCACCTCGACGGCATCCTCTTCCTGGATCGGGTGAGCGCGCTGAAGCGGAAGATACTGCTCAAGAAGTGGAAGAAGCTCGAGCCCGAGCGGGTGTGACGGCGCCATGAGGATCCTCTTCTGGGGCACGCCGGAGTTCGCGGTTCCGTCGCTCCGCGCGCTCGACGCCGAAGGCTTCGACCTCGTGGGTGTCGTCACGCAGCCCGATCGTCCCGCTGGTCGCGGCCGGCGTCTACGTCCGTCCGCCGTCCGGGAGGAGGCGACGGAGCTCGGGCTTCCGGTACTCACCCCGGAGCATCCCCGGACCGAGGAGTTCACGGGGGCGATCCGTGCCCTGCGGCCCGACGTGTCGGTGGTCGTCGCCTACGGACACATTCTGCGGCCGGAGGTGCTCGCGATCCCGCGACTTGGCTCGATCAACGTCCATGCGTCTCTCCTCCCGGCGCTCCGCGGGGCCGCGCCGATCAACTGGGCGATCGCCCGTGGCCACACCGAGACCGGCGTGACGATCATGCGCATGGTCGAGGCGATGGACGCGGGCCCCGTCCTCCTGCGCGTTCGCGAGCCGATCCTCCCCGGCGAATCCGCCGGCGAACTTTCGCTTCGCCTCTCCGAAGTCGGGGCGGCGGCGCTCGTCGAGACGCTCCTGCTTCTCGACGCCGGCGTCGCCGAGGAGGTCGAGCAGGACCACGCCGCGGCGACCTTCGCGCCGAAGGTGGATCGTTCGTCGGCCCGCATCGACTGGAGCCTTCCGGCCCCGGAGGTCGCGGCGCTGGTGCGCGGCATGGACCCCGTCCCGGGTGCCTGGGCGGAGCTTGGCGCGGATCCCGTGAAGCTCTTCCGTCCCTCTGCCTGGTCGGCCGCGGAGGTCGCCTCGCTCGAGGCGGACGGGACACCGACCAACGGTGGGCCGCGAAGGCGGGGTGACTCGCCACGCCCGGGGCTGGTCCTGGCGGCGAACGCGGACGTCGGGGTGCTGGTCGCAACGGGCGTCGGTGGGGTCGCGTTCGCGGAGGTCCAGCCTCCTGGCGGGCGCCGGATGAGCGCCGCGGACTGGGTGAACGGCCGCGGCGTCGAAGCCGGACAGCGCTTCGCGTGACGGCGCGCGCCGCCGGCGTGCTCCCCCCGTTGCACGTCGTCACCGACGACCGGATCCTCGCCGCGGACGACTGGGTGACCCGCGCACGGGCGGTCCTCGACGCGGGCGCCGACGGTTTGATGCTGCACGTCCGTGGCCCCGGGACCTCGGGCCGGCGACTCTTCGACCTCGCACGGATGCTCGCTCCCGGAGCGGCGGCCTCGGGTGCGGTGCTGACGGTCAACGACCGTGCCGACGTGGCGCTCGCGGCGGGGCTGCGGGCGGTGCATCTCGGTGCGCGGTCGCTGACGCCTTCGGACGCACGGGGCCTGCTGGGTGCGGAGGCGCGGATCGGGCTTTCCTGTCACGCGCCGGCCGATCTCGCCGGGGCACGCACCGGCCGCGTGGACTACGCGTTCGCGGGCAACGTCTTTCGCACGTCCTCGCATCCGGAGCTGGAGGCGAAGGGAACGGCCTGGCTGGGCCGCATGGTCGCGGAGGCGGGGAAGATTCCGGTCTTCGCGATCGGGGGCGTGACGCCCGACGCCGTGGCCCCGCTGATCTCCGCCGGGGCCGCGGGGGTGGCCGTGATGGGTGGCGTCTGGGGATCGCCGGATCCCGCCGCGGCCGCGGCCCACTACATTGCGACGATCACGCGCGCATTCGAGGAGGCGCACGGTGGCGACTGATACGGCAACGATTCGAGTTCGGGTGAACGGCAAGGACAGGGAGATCACACGCGGGCTGACGGTGCGTGGTCTCCTCGAGAGCCTTGAACTGCACCCCGGCATGGTCGTGGTGGAGCTGAACCGCGAAATCCTGGAACGAGACAGCTATGGCGAGACGGACGTGTCCCCAGGAGACACGCTCGAGCTCGTACACTTCGTCGGAGGAGGTTGAGGCATGAGCGATGCGACGATCGCGGAGTCGAGGAAGCTCGACGGGCCGCTCGTCATCGGGGACGTGACGTTCACCTCGCGTCTGATCGTGGGTACCGGGAAGTACACGACCAACGAGGTCATGATCGACGCGATCCGGGCTTCGGGCGCCGAGATGGTGACGGTCGCGGTGCGGCGGGTGGACCTCGACCGCACCCGTGAAGAGGGGATCCTGCACCACCTGAGTCCCGATGAGTTCTTCCTCCTCGCGAACACCGCGGGCTGCTACACCGCCGAGGATGCCGTACGCTACGCCCGCCTGGCGCGTGCCGCGGGCTTCAACGAGTTCGTGAAGCTCGAGGTCATCGGTGACGAACGGACGCTTCTGCCCGACGTGCACGCCACGCTCGAGGCCGCGAGGACCCTGGCGGACGAAGGCTTCAAGGTGATGGCCTACACCAACGACGATCTGATCACCGCGCTGCGTCTCGAGGACGCCGGATGCGTCGCCGTCATGCCACTCGCCAGCCCCATCGGAAGCGGGCTCGGGGTGGTGAACCCGTACTTCATCCGGGAGATCAAGCGGCGCCTCGAGGTGCCCGTCATCGTCGACGCGGGCGTCGGCACCGCGTCCGACGCATGCGTGACGATGGAGCAGGGCGTGGACGGGGTGCTCATGAACACGGCGCTGGCCGCGGCGGATGACCCGGTCCGGATGTCCCACGCCATGAAGCATGCGGTCGTCGCCGGAAGGCTCGCCTTCCTCGCCGGTCGCATGCCGTCTCGCGAGATCGCGGTCCCGTCCTCGCCGACCACAGGGATGCTGGGCTGAGCCGGGTCGGTCCCGGCCGCTCGGCAGCGCTTGCGGTCCGGCTCGAGGCGGAGCGGGGGCGACGTCTCGATCGCGCCTTCGCCGGCACCGCGTCCGCCCTCGCGGAACGTGACCGGGCATTCGCGCACGAGCTCGCGTACGGGGTGACGCGGCTGCGCGGGCGGCTCGACCATCTCGTGGGCCCGCACGTCCGGCGGGGTCTGGACAGCGTCGATCCGTCGATTCTCGAGGTGCTGAGGCTCGGGACGTACCAGCTCTTTCTCATGGGCGGCGTGCCTGCCTATGCCGCGGTGGCCGAGTCCGTCGAGCAGGCGCGTGACGTCGCCGGCCCGCGGGTGGCCGGCTTCGTGAACGCGGTGCTCCGGCGCGTCGCCGAGGCGGGAGACGGTACCGAGCGCTTCCCCGCGGAGTCGTCCGACCCGGCCGGATTTCTCGCCAGCTGGGGTTCCCATCCCCGGTGGCTCGTCGATCGCTGGCTTCAGAGGTGGAGCGCCTCGGAGGTTCGGCGCCTCGTCGAGGTCGACAACCGCCGGCCCGCCGTGTTCCTCGTGCCCCTCGGCTCGACGGCCGGGGAAGCCGTCATACGCCTGGCCGGCGCGGGGATCGGCGCAGAGGTCGTGGGCCTCGGCACGGGCTGCGTGCGCCTGGACGAGGGCGTGGCGGTCGGGGCCGCGCTCGACGTCGCGGGGCCGGCGATCGTGCAGGATCCCGCCGCGAATCTCGTCTCGACGTACGCGGATGTTCCATCGGGCACGATCGTTGCTGATCTTTGTGCGGCACCCGGCGGAAAGGCCCTCGCCCTGCCCGCCCCAGACCTCAGGATCTTCGCCGCAGATCGTTCGGAGTCGCGTATCCGCCTGCTCAGAGACAACGCCCGCCGTACGGGCCGCTCGGTCGCCGTCGCCGTCGCGGACGCCACGCGTCCGCCGATCCGGGCCGCGGACGTCGTCATGCTCGACGTGCCGTGCACCGGGACGGGCACGCTCGCACGGCATCCGGACGCCCGCTGGCGGCTGCGCCCCGATTCGATCGCGCAGATGACCGCCCTCCAGGACCGCATGCTGGCGGCCGCGGCCGACGTCGTCGTGCCGGGAGGACTGCTCGTCTATTCGACATGCTCTCTCGAGCCCGAGGAGAACGGCTTACGCGTGCGCGCCTTCCTGGCGTCCCGCCCGGACTTCGTGCTCGAGCCGTCGGACGCGGTGTCGCCCGACCTGCTCGATGCGGACGGATGTCTGTCGATGACGCCACAGGCTCAGGGCTTCGACGGGTCCTACGCGGCCCGGATGAGGAGGGCCCGGTGAAGCTCGGGGATTCGGTCGGGCGCAGTCGTCGCCGAGGCAAGGCGGGCAATGAGCCTGGGGCTACCCGGGGCGCCGGCGCCGCGAGCGAGCGGATTCAGGGCCGGAGCGGACGCTCCGCCCGGATGCGCGGCCGCGGGTTCGTCGGCGTCCTGGCCGGCCTGGCCTTGGCCGGGTGGCTCGTGGGCTACGTCATCTCCACCCGCGTGGTCTTTCCCGCGCCCCCTCCCCCCGGAGATCTGTTCGAGGTCCCCGATCTTCGCGGCCTCGGCCTCGCGAGCGCGACCGAGCGGCTCGCGGGCTTCGGGCTGGACCTGGGGCCCGTCGACTCCCTTCAGCACCCGTCCGTCGCGGCC